>NZ_CP060635.1:2316250-3042500 GCF_014337215.1 Wansuia hejianensis
TCGCCTGACGTCTTTTTTCCCTGTTACTTTTCACACGTTCACCCGCTTTGTATCCGGTTACAGCTATTATTCATTGGGCACATTCTGATACTGCCTTACATAGCTGTTCTCAGTGGTGTCATAATATTGTATCTGGGACTCCGTAGCATAATGCATGCCCAGCCTGTTCAGGGCGGCATCCTTCACATCTTCCAGTGTGACGGAAGCCATTGCCTGGTTATAATAAGCATCGTTGTCTGCCTTCAATTTGCTCAGCTGGCTCTCCATGGACGCGATCGTCTCATTCTGAGTCGTGAGTGTTGCCTTCATCTGCAGATAGTTCACACATAAAAACAGCGTTGCCACACAAATGACCGCCAGAAACATGACGTATCCTACGCTTATATTTCTGGCACGCACACGGTTTTTCCTGACCTGGGTGCTGACCCTTGGCTTCGCAGAGCGCCGGCTCTCATATTCCTCTTCCGGTAGCTCATATATCTGCCTTACTGCATTGCCGTCTTCATAATTCTGTATCCTTGATTTTTCCGAACGTGAATTTACCCTTCTTGCTGCTCTAGCCATAAAAAAATCTCCCGTCCGCCGTTACTCCCTCTTTCGCTCAAAGACCCTCAGCTTTGAACTTTTTGAGCGCTTGTTGGCCTTGATTTCTTCTTCTGTTGGTACTATGGGTTTTCTGGTTACTACAAATCCTTTGGACTTCTTTCCGCATACACACACCGGAAATTCCGGCGGACAGGTACACGGATGCTCGTTCCTTCTGAAAATGTTTTTTACGATGCGATCCTCCAGTGAATGGAAGGTGATCACACAAAGCCTGCCGCCATCTCCCAAAAAATCAATCATGCCGTCCAGTGAAGTTTCGAGAACCTCCAGTTCCTGATTTACCTCAATCCTCAGGGCCTGAAACGTTCTCTTGGCCGGATGACCGCCCGTTGCCCGCATTTTTGCCGGAATAGAAGCCTTAATGATTTCAATCAGCTCCCCAGTCGTTGAAACCGGCTTCTTCTCCCTTTCCAAACAAATATGCTTCGCAATATTTTTCGCAAATTTTTCTTCGCCATAATCCCGTATGACTCGATACAGCTCACTTTCACCGTAGGTATTTACGATCTCATAAGCAGTGCGCGCCTGTCTTCTGTCCATACGCATGTCAAGAGGCGCGTCCTCCCGGTACGTAAATCCCCGGTCAGCATTATCCAGCTGGTAGGAGGATACCCCCAGATCCAGCAGGATCCCGTCAACGGCCTGAATACCCCTTGCTTTCAGTTCGCCGACCATGTTGCAATAGTTGCTGCGCAGGATCGTCACCTGTTCTTCATACTCCCTCAGACGTCCGCGCGCAGCAGCGATTGCATCCTCATCTTGATCTATTCCTATAAATCTCCCCGTGGCAGATAATCGCCTGCAAACCTCCAGGGCATGTCCGCCGCCGCCAAGGGTGCCGTCCACATAGATCCCATCAGGTTTTACCTTTAGATTTTCAATGGTCTCTTCCAGCAATACGGATGCATGTTTAAACTCCATAGACTTAAGGCTCCTGTCTCCGGAGCACTCAGCCTCAGATGGTGATGCCCATATCCTGCAGCCCTTCTGCAATGGCATCCATATCATCATAATTGCTGTTTTCGCTCCATTTGCGCTTACTCCAGATCTCAATCCGGTTGATGTTGCCCGTCAGCACCACATCCTTCTCCAGACCAGCATATTCCCGCAGCGTCGCCGGTACGAGAATTCTCCCCTGCTTGTCCAGTTCACACGGTGCTGCACTCGCAACAAAAAACCGGGTAAAAGTTCTAGCATTTTTACTTGTAAGTGGCAGGGCGCGGAGCTTTTGTTCAAAGGCTTCCCATTCATTCTGCGGGTAAATCGAAAGACAACCATCCAGTCCCTTCGTCAGTACGAAATCATCTCCCAATTCGTCTCTGAACCTGGACGGTATGATCAATCTGCCCTTCGCATCGATTGAATGACTATACTCTCCCATGAACATAAGCATTTCCCTCTTTAGCAAAAGTGAAGGGCTCCCCTCCTCCACTTTCTGAGTGGTATGGAGAGAACTGCCACATTCCCTCCATTTACCACCACTATTCACCACTTTCTACCACTTATGTCCCTATTCTATCCCATCAGCCCTAAAAGATCAATACTTTTTTTGAAAATTCACATTTAATATTTATTGGTAAAATCCTCCATTTACGGGCATTTGCGGGCACAAAAGGAGGGAAAATGACTCCGCATTTCCCCTCCTACACAATACCTGCAAAATTATTTTATGTCTACCACAAGATGTGGTGTCCGCTGCAAAAAATGTCGGATTTGGCCTACATTTTTTGCCATGAATCAAGTGGGCGGGCCCACCTCATTTCTTCCACTCCTCAATCATGAAAAGTAAAAAAACACCGCCTGAAAAATATTTTCTCAGACAGTGCTCTTATTTTTATACGTTGAACCGGAACAATATTACATCTCCATCCCGAACCACATAATCTTTTCCTTCCATCCGTACAAGGCCCTTTTCTCTGGCTCCCGCATAAGAACCGGCATCCAGAAGATCTTGATAATTCACCACCTCGGCTTTGATAAAACCTCTCTCAAAATCCGTATGAATCTTACCTGCAGCCTGGGGCGCTTTCGTACCCACCTTAATGGTCCATGCACGGGTCTCGTCCTCCCCGCTGGTCAGAAAGCTCATGAGACCCAGCGTGCGGTAGCTGGCTTCGATCAGCTTGTCCAGGCCTGACTCCGCCAGTCCCAGATCTTCCAGGAACTCCTGCTTCTCATCATCGTCCAGTTCTGAGATTTCCGCCTCAATCTCCGCGCAGATCACGAACACTTCACTGCCGTGCTCTGCAGCATACTCCCGGACAGCCTGCACATTCCCGTTTGATACCCCATCGTCCGCCAGATCATCTTCACTGACATTCGCTGCATAAATGACCGGTTTGGCCGTCAGCAGGTTATATTCAGCAAACCAGCTTTCCTCATCTTCACTCTCCAGTTCAAAAAGAATCGCGTCCTTCCCGTCCTCCAGATGCTGCTTCAGCCGCTCCTGCATGGCGAATTCCTTCGCCGCAGTCTTGTCCATCCGGGCGCTCTTACCGGTCTTGGACATTCTCCTCTCCAGAACTTCCAGATCGGCAAAAATCAGCTCCAGATCAATCGTCTCAATATCTCTCAACGGATTGATGTTCCCATCCACATGCACCACATTCTCATCTTCAAAGCAGCGCACTACATGAACGATTGCATCTACCTCCCGGATGTTGGCCAGAAACTGGTTCCCCAGTCCCTCGCCCTTGGAAGCTCCTTTGACCAGCCCCGCAATATCCACAAATTCCACAACGGCCGGCGTCACCTTCTTTGAATGATAAAAATCTCCCAAAAGCTGAATCCGCTGATCCGGAACCGGTACTATTCCCACATTAGGATCAATCGTACAGAACGGATAGTTAGCAGACTCCGCCCCGGCTTTGGTCAAAGAATTAAAAAGGGTACTCTTTCCCACATTGGGAAGCCCCACAATACCTAATTTCATCGATCATGACCTCTTTATTCTATAAATTCTTTCGTCATTTTAGCACACTTTGTGTACCAGCGCAAGCTGTTTCCCGCCCTGTTGCTTCCCGCCCCGTCAGGAGCATGTGTTACAGGACACTTCTGGGATATATATTGTGTAAAAGCAAGCACTCCACCCCAGTTGTACAGGAATTAAACAGTAATTCAGGCTTGCGTATTTATTTTTACATTGATTCAGATATCTTTATTTTATTAAATTTGCGTAGAACTCCTCTTCCCTGTTCTATTGAAATTACCAGATACGGTATCGACTATAAGATAAAAACAGAAACAGGCATTGGGTACTGTTGACCTGCAGCACCCGCCATAAGATACTTTAAGATTTGACTTACTGGATTTCTTCCATAAACTGCCCGACAGAGGTGGCCCTGGCAGCCAGCTTCAGCCATCGCCTCAGCACTTCTGGTCTCTTCTCATTCATGACTTTCTCGGCCAGCTCCTCATCAGGTAAGGCTCCAAGATCTTCTAACAATTCCAAAATCACCTCTGCCCTTCCTTCTACTTTCGCTTCTGCCCGCTCATCCAAAATTACTTCCTGTAAGGTCATAAATTTATCCTCCATCTCCCTGCTTGATTTTATCAGGCGGATCGAATCCTGAAGCTGCGTCACATAGACGTCCCTGAAATTCCTCTGGCTCTCTGCCAAATTCGCCTTCACAAATTCCAAAAAATTTACCAGTCCGGCCGGAACCTCCTCCAGGTTCCTCACGCAGGTGTTCAGGAAAACACTCCGGCACCCTTCCTCCTGCTTCAGCTCCCCTTCCTCCAGGCAGCAATTCTCAAAGGTATACAGATACCGTCCTTTCCCGAACGGGTCAAAATCGCAGACAAATATCACAAAACAATCCGACAGCTCCTGATAATCCTGCCCACAGTGCAAAAGCTCCATGTCCATCTGGCTGTGATAATAACGGCTGCGCCTTGCCAGCCCGGGCTTCTGTACGACCTGCATCTCTATGTCGTAATGGGTATTGTCAGCATCCTTCGCATAGACATCCAGCTGCACGCTCCTGTACTCCGGCCGGAATACCACACTCTTCTCACTGCTGACCTCCACCCTTCCAACGGAGATCCCCAGACACATCTCTAAAAACCCACGGCAATTATCAACGTCCGCCATAACAGCACAAAACATGAAATTATCTTTCAGAGTAAGCTCATCCAGCTTCTTTTTCAACACTATATTATTCCTCCATTAAAGCAGAGGAATCCTACTCATTTCAATTATATCAAACACCAGAAAACAATGCAACACTAGCCGCCTATTCCGGGCCGCTGTCTTCTCTGACAAGTTTTGGATCCATTGGCGCTGCCTCATGCCTGTTAATAAATTTAGTATGATACAGGATTTGGCTTTCACCATTGTCCTTTCATAAAGTTATAGAGGAACTCAGACAAAAATATATCAGAAATCTACCAGAAGGAAGGACTGCAAAACCCGTCAAAAACATGACTGACTCTGATTTGCCGGATATGTGCTACTTCCCTATCGTGCTGATGGTCTTGACGATGATGAATTTGAAGAAGGGTTTTACATCGACCTTTTCTGGCATCGTTTGTTTTCTATGTCCGCATTTATGTGGGCTATTTTATTGAAAGATCCGTTATATAAAAAATAGGCTTCGCCTATTCAACTCCCCTGCCCCTCATTCATGAGGGGTGGGGTTTTCTTTTTTGTTACTTTGGTTCATAATAGTTTTATGAATATCTTACAAAATATTTTTAAAGACCATTACGAAGAAATGTTTTATATCTTACATCCTCGTGACTCTGTCATCGAAAATGTCGAAAAAATGATTCATTGTGGCGATCCTTCCTTTGGTGGCGCCATGTTTGCCTGCCCTTGTTGTGGTACTTTCAAATATGTTCCCTTTCGATGCCATTCCCGTTTCTGTCCTACCTGTGGCAACATGTACTCCATTGACAGGTCTACTTCCATGTCTTTTAAAATCATTGATGTCCAGCATCGACACTGTGTTTTTACCATCGCCAGCGAACTCCGTCATTTTTTTCTCGAAGACCGTTCCCTTCTAAACTGTCTGTTCTCCGCTGTTAACAGCGTGGTCTCCCGTATGTTCCATAAGCTCAACAAATCAGAGTCCTTCACTCCTGGCTTTATCTGTGTCCTGCATACTTTTGGACGAGACTTAAAATGGAATCCCCATATACATTGTCTTGTCTCAGAAGGTGGGGTCGGCAATTCTCTGCTTTGGCGTCATATAAAACATTTCAACTTTAAGCTCCTTCGGGATTCTTTTCAAACCGCCCTGCTTAACGAACTGCATATACACCTTGGCAACTCCTTTAAAAAAGTAAAATCTACCATCTATGCTGACCACAAAAATGGTTTCTATGTCCGTGCCATGCCTAATAAATGCAATCCTTCCAATGTAATCAAATATATTGGAAGATATCTTGGCCGGCCTGTAATTGCTACTTCTCGTATCGATGCTTACGATGGTGACTTTGTTACCTTCCATTACAACCGTCATGAGGATAACAAACTTATGACTGAAAATCTTCCAGTCCTTGATTTTATTTCTCGTCTTACGCAACACATACCGGAAAAGCATTTCAAAATGATTCGCTATTATGGTATCTATGCAAGGCATTGTAAATCGGATTGTTATCTGCGACGAGCTATTTCCAAGGAAAAACATAAGATTCTCTTATCCTTTAACCGTTGGCGAGAATGTATCCTTTCCTCTTTTGGCTATGATCCTTTGAAATGTCCTAACTGTGGCAGCAAAATGCTTTTTCAAGAACTATATTTCAATCATAAACCTGTTTCTTTGCATGAATTATATGAAAAGGTAATGCGTAAGCACATGTGCCGGTCTCCCGCCCTAATTCCAAATCTTCCAACTCCAACGTTTTCGTGATACAATCAAACTATCTATCAGAAAGCGGAGGCTGTCACTATGGAATACATAACAGAAGCAGAACTTGCAAAGAAACTTCGAGAACAATATATTAAAGAACCGCCAGAAGGTGTAACTTCTGATGAAGTCCGTGAAATGAGTGATGAAGATCTCTTGGACATGGACTATTTTCTTCATGAATTTGACGATTTTGATGATGACGATTTTGACGAAGAAGGGTTTTATCTCTTCTGATCCAGGATCGTCTGTTTCTCATGCCCGCCTCCCCCCGAGCTTTTTTAATTCAGAAGTTCTCCAAAAGGAGAACTTTCCTATAAAGTAAAAATACTCCTTTTTAATAAGAATTATCATATCTGAATTCTTACCAAAAAGGAGCCATTTTTTCCCTTTTGTATTCGGCTGCTCATCTTTTTACCGGCACTTTCTTTACATTCCGGTACAAGTCCTGCCCCGGTGTGTTCGTCCAAGTATCCATCCCCGCTTCGCCTCAAAACCATAATTAATCCCTGCTCTGCATCAGGATCAATATCCCCTCTCTCCACCTTATCCTAGCTTCTTCTTCCAGAATTTCATTGCTGACTGAAAGCCCCCCATCGCCCTGCACGAGTGTATACTCCTGAAGCGGATACTGAAAACCTTCCAGCGTCAATCCGCGCACCTCACCCCGAAACGGAAAATAAGACACATATTTTCCAAATTGTTCTTTTTTTCTGAGAACTATTTCTCTCTCTACAGGCATTGTAATCAGGTTACCCGGGTCGGCAATCCAGCCGGTGATTCCTTTTTGCCAGAGTAAGTATAGATTGTAAATATTGCTCAGGACATGATCCAGCCTGCTTCCGGTAGCTCCCAGGAAATAGACTTCTGTTGCTCCCAGCTTTAAAGCCTGATTTAAAGCAATATCCGTATCGGTGGTATCCTTAACCGGGTTGAAGGTGTAGATCGGTATTTCCTTATTTGCGCGGTAATACCCAATCACTTCCGGAGCTATGCTGTCAAAATCTCCCACGATGCAATCAGGCTGAATTCTGTTCCGGTAGCAGAAATCCAGACCGCGGTCGGCGGCTACCATACAATCAGGCTTTATTTTTTCGAGAAAACCGAGGGCAAAGCCATCTTCTATGGCGCCCCCGGATATAATGATCGTTTTCATTTTTTATTTCCTCTGGTTAAATTTTTCCTGGAACTGGGCAACATTCGACGGGATATCACCTTTAAATACGCCTGAACCGGCCACCAGAATATTGGCCCCTGCTTCCAATACCAGTCCGGCTGTCTCACTGTTTATTCCGCCGTCTACCTCTATGGAGGTTTCCCGATATCCGGCCTCGTCCAGCTTTTTCCGAAGGCTTCTGATTTTATCCGTCATCGCAGACAGATAAGACTGGCCTCCAAAGCCCGGATTCACAGTCATCAGCAGTACCATGTCCGTCTTATCCAGCACATAATCCAGCACATTCAGGGGGGTGGCGGGATTCAGGGCGACGGCCGCCTGCATTCCACATTCATGGATCGTCTGCAGCGTCCGGTCCAGATGTCTGCAGGCTTCCGCATGGACGGTCAGCATGTCTGCGCCGCTTTTCTTCATCTCCTCCACATAACGGCCCGGGTCCTCCACCATCATGTGGACATCAAAAAACAGCCCGCTTTCTTTCCTGATCGAAGAGATTACCGGCATACCGAAGGAAATGCTGGGCACAAACATCCCGTCCATCACATCGATGTGCAGCCACTGGCATCCGCACTGTTCCAGCAGGGCCAGCTGCTCTCCCAGACGGTTAAAATCTGCTGAAAGCATAGAAGGTGCCAACTGATACATATTAATATCTCCTTTTCTCTTTTTCTTTTAACTCCTCATAAAACATCCTGTAATTTTCATACCGCTCACTGCTGATCTTTCCCGCTTCCACAGCCTCTTTAATCCTGCAGTCCGGTTCATTCACATGCACACAGCCCTGGAAACGGCATCCACCTTCAAAGGGGGCGAATTCCGGAAAATAATTCCTCAGCTCTTCCTTGTCCATCTCCGCTGTATACAGGGACGTGAATCCTGGAGTATCGCACAGATACGTATCACCTCCCAGCGGGATCAGCTGGGAATGACGGGTAGTATGCTTTCCCCTCTTCAGCTTGCGGCTGATCTCACCAGTTTCCATGCAGATCTCTGTCTGCATCAGATTCGTGATTGTCGACTTTCCCACACCGGAAGGCCCGGCCACAACTGTTGTGCGCCCGGTCAGCCGTGTTTCTATCTCATCCAGGCCCTTTCCATCTCCGGCGCTGCAGAGCAGCACGTCATAGCCACAGCTCCTGTAAATCTTTTTCCAGTGCTCCGCCTCATCCAGGGAAACCAGATCTTCTTTGTTGAAACAGACAAAAACAGGAACCCCCTGTTTTTCCATCATAATCAGAAAACGATCCAACAAGGCTCCGTTTGGTTTCGGGCTTTCCAGTGAAAAAATCACCATAGCCTGATCCACATTGGATACAGCGGGCCGGATCAGTTCATTCTTCCGGGGAAGAATTTCCACAAGATTCGCGGTTTTATCGTCCTCATCCAGAACCTCAATCCGGACATTGTCGCCTACCAAAGGCTTTTTGCCCTCTTTCCTAAAAATCCCCTTCGCCTTACATTCATACATTGTGGAATAGCAAAGCTGTTCCCCCGCCCCGTCAGGGGCATGTGTTGCGGGATACTCGGGAGTATACATTGTGGAACAGCGTAAACCGTTTCCCCGCCCGTCAGGGGCCTGTGTTTTGGGATATTCGGGAGTATAGATGCCGGATTCCACTACAGAAACGTAGTAGAACCCGGCAATACCTTTTACAATCTTACCTATCATAATAAATTACGGCGCCTCAAACGTCACATTTGGATATCTCGCGATCAGTTCATCATTTTCATACACATTAATCACGCCTGTAGAAACTCCCGGCGCACCGTAAATAGGTTCACTGTACGCCCCGTTGGCCCATGGATTGGCGCCTTCATAAATTGTGATCGCAGTGTCGTTCTGCACCAGCTCCAGCCGCACGCTCCCTCCGTTATAGGCTTCCGGCTCTGTCAGCGGGCTGTAACAAACCCAATTAGTATCCCCGCCGGACGCGCTCTGCGTATTGATCGTCAGAGTGATGGTGGTTCCTGCCGGAACCTGCTCTCCGGGACCCGGGCTCAGTGAAATTACATCGCCGATGTTCAGCTCATTGGTATATCCCGTAGTTGTTGTATAATTCAACCCCTTGCTGTCCAGAATGCTTTTGGCATCGGCCTCGCTGTATCCTCTCAGAGAAGGTACCTCGACCAGATCCTGGGTCGGCTCAGCGCCTTTGCTCACATACAGTTTAACTGCGGAGCCCGGAAGCACAGATGTTCCTTCAGCTGGATCAACAGATATAACCCTTCCCGTCTCCACCGTATCACTGTACTGCAGCTCTGCACTGGTCACAAGCCCCAGTCCCTGCAGAATGCTTTCTGCATCTGTCTGGGTGGCTCCCGCCAGGCCGCTGGGAATAGTCACATTCGCCTTTCCGCTGCTCACCGTTACATTAATCGTGGAATTCTTGGCCACCTTGGTCTTGGCTTCCGTCTCCTGAGAGATAATCTGCCCCTGCGCATATTCATCTGACGCCTGTGTAGCCGTTTGTTTCACCCCGATACCCAGCTTTCCGGCCAATTCCTGGGCCTCCTGCAGCGTCTTTCCCCGGAAATCAGGAACCGCAACCTCCTCAGTTTCTGAATCGGATGGGCTGCTGGCGGAAATAGACGTACTTGCTGAATTATCTTTTGTGGGGGATTTCTTATTAAAAAGTCCCGCCATATTTCCAATTACAACGATCAGAATGATAATGATTACTGCCCCAATCAGAAATCCGCCAATCGTAATGGCTTTTTCCAGCTTCGAGCTCACTGCGTCATCATCGTCATCCTCATCGTCGTCAATGTCATCCTCATAATCCTCTTCATCTTCGTCATCGTCATAATCATCATATCTCGAGGTCTTTGAGCTCACCGGTTTGGTAGAGGAAGTCATCCCCGCACGGATCTCCTCCATTTCCCGGTCTGACATCTTCACTGTCTGCGCATGTGCGCTCAGCGGCGCCAGGGCGACAAAATTCCCCTGAGGATCAATCAGCGAATGCTTCAGATCCTCAATCAGAAGAGCCATATTCGCATACCGGCGCTCCGGATTCTTCTGGGTACACTTTAATATGATCTGTTCCAGCGAATAAGGCAGATCCGGCGTGTATCTGGACGGAGGAATCATCTCCTCCTGAAGATGCTTGATCGCAATGGAAACCGTCGTATCTCCGTCAAAGGGCACGCGGCCTGTCACCATCTCATACATCGTGATGCCCAGCGAATAAATATCGCTTTTCGCATCGGAAAAACCGCCCCGCACCTGTTCCGGAGAGCTGTAATGCACAGATCCCATCACGTTGGCGGTGATCGTATTCGAATTTGTCGCCTTCGCAATTCCAAAATCAGACAGCTTTACCTTGCCATCTGTGGAAATAATGATATTCTGGGGTTTTACATCCCTGTGGATGATCCCGCGGTTATGTGCGGCTTCCAGCCCAAGAGAAACCTGTATCGCAATACTGGTGGCCTCTTTAACGCTCAGTTTGCCTTTTTTCGTGATGTAATCCTTCAGCGTAATGCCTTCGATTAATTCCATCACAATGTAATAGAGCCCCCTGTCTTCTCCCACGTCAAACACGTTGACGACATTGGGATGTGACAACCCGGCCGCGGCCTGGGCTTCCTTCCTGAATTTCGCAATAAAGGTCGTGTCCTCACGGAACTCCGCCTTCAATACCTTTACTGCCACCATCCGGTCCAGCTTATGATCCTTCGCCTTGTAGACATCAGCCATACCGCCGGACCCTACCCTGGATATGATCTCATATCTCTCTCCAATAATGATTCCCTCTTTTAACATTCTCTCACCTCGTTTGTAAATGGTTCAACGACAATAACAGCTATGTTATCTTTGCCGCCATTTGCATTTGCCCGGTCAACCAGCGCCTGGGCCTTGTCCTCTGCGCCGCTTTCCTTCAGGATGCTGAAGATTTCCCCATCCTCCACCATGTTGGACAGGCCGTCCGAGCACATCACAATTTGATTTCCGGGTTCCAGTTTGATGTCGAAAAAATCAATCTTTATCTCATCCCCTGTTCCTACTGCGCGGGTGATAATATTCTTATCCGGATGATTTCTTCCTTCCTCTGGACTTAATTCCCCCAGCCGTACCATTTCAGCAATCAGGGAATGGTCCTGCGTAATCTGGTCCAGCTTCTCGCCTGCCAGATATAAACGGCTGTCTCCCACATTTGCCACATATGCATAGCCGCCTACAACCGTCGCGGCTACCATCGTCGTACCCATTCCAGACATGGACGGGTCCTTCCTGGACTGATCCAGCACCTCCCGGTTCGCCGCTTCAATTCCGTTCCGGATGATCTTGACAGGATTAAAATTCTTGTCTTTCCTGACTGTCTCCACCAGCACGGACACGCCGTAGCGGGATGCGAAATCCCCCGCGTTATGGCCGCCCATACCGTCAGCCACCACAAAAAGATTGGGAAGGTTTCCCACCGGCTCTTCTGAAGTATATATAAAGTCCTGGTTCATCTGTCGTTTCTGTCCTATGTCGGTCGCAGAAAATACCTTCATATGTTTTCCTCCCATGACGCACTAACTGCGCTGGTTATCCAAATAGCTTTTTCTTAATTGTCCACAGGCGCCATCGATATCGCTGCCCATTTCTCTTCTAATAGTAACATTAATTCCGTATTTTTCAAGTTTATTTTGAAAATTCACGATCACTTTTTTGTCAGAACGCACAAAATTCCTTTCTTTTACAGGATTAATCGGGATCAAATTTACGTGACAGTTCAACCCCGACAACAGCCTGGCAAGCTCCCCCGCGTCCTCGTCGCTGTCATTATTGCCCCCTGCGAGAGCATATTCAAAGGTAATCCGCCGCCCTGTCTTCTCAAAATAATTCCTGCAGGCGCCGATTACCTCTTCCATCGAATATTTATTCGCAACCGGCATCAGCTCTCTGCGCTTCTCATCATTGGGTGCATGAAGAGACAGCGCAAGAGTAATCGCAAAGCCTTCCTCCGCCAGCTTGTACATTTCCGGCACCAGGCCGCAGGTGGATACCGTCAGGTTCCTCTGGCTGATGCAGAGACCTTCCGGAGAACTCACCAGTTTCACAAAACGCACCAGATGATCGTAATTGTCCAGAGGCTCTCCCGTCCCCATGACTACCACATGGGACACCCGTTCCCCGGTCAGACGCTGAATCTGATAGACCTGTTCCAGCATCTCTGAAGCTTTCAGGGAACGTACTTTTCCTCCGATGGTCGACGCGCAGAAACGGCAGCCCATCCTGCAGCCTACCTGAGAAGAAATGCAGACTGAATTGCCGTGCTGATACCGCATCCAAACGCTTTCAATCACATTCCCGTCCTCCAGGGCAAACAAGTATTTACGGGTGCCGTCTATCTTCGATTCCTGCATATCCACAGGCTTTAAAACCGTCAGCGGATATTTTTCTTCCAGCTGCTCCCTGAATTTTTTAGAAAGATTGGTCATTTCCTCATATCTTTCCACCCGCTTCTCATGAAGCCATGAAAACAGCTGTTTTGCCCGGAAGGGCTTCTCCCCCAGCCCGGCGGCCAGGTTTTGCAACTCTTCCTGGAGCATTGATTTAATATCTGCCTGTTCACACAATTCATCCATACTCTTAATCTTCCAATCTGTATCGCTGATCAGCCTTTTGCCTTCTTTAACCGGGCCATGAAAAAACCGTCACACTTATGAATGCCCGGCAGGAGCTGCAGATAACCCTCCGGCGCCGTACCTCCCTGCAGTTCCCGGCACAGATAGGGTTCCAGACTTTCCAGCCGGAACGGCTTGCCGGACAACAGCCATTCTATGTTATCCTGGTTCTCTTCCCTTCCAATCGTACAGGTACTGTAAACCAGGATTCCGCCCGGCTTCACATACGCCGCAGCATTTTCCAGAATCCTGCGCTGCAGACGGACAAGCTCCCTCTGGCTCTGGGCGCTGGCACGGTATTTGATATCCGGCTTTCTGCCGATCACGCCATATCCGGAACAGGGTACGTCAGCCAGCACCACATCGGCCTTCCCCTCCAGGCTCCGGTCAAATTCCGTGGCATCGGCCTGCCTGGCTGTGATATTAATCGCTCCGCTTCTCTCAATATTTTCCTGTATCAATTCTACCTTATGTAATGTGAGATCTCTGGCTTCCACATGGCCGTACAGCCCCATCTTGTCCGCAGCCAGCAGACTCTTCCCACCCGGCGCGGCACAGAGATCCAGCACCCGGTCACCCGGCCGGATGCCCGCTGCCTCCACCGCCAGCATGGAGCTCACATCCTGCACCTGTATCCTGCCTTCTGCAAATGCATCCAGCCCATTCAGGTAATTATATCCTGAGAGATACCAGGCATAATCCAGGTAAGGCGCCTTACTGACCGTCACACCCTGCTTCCGGAGACTTTCAAGGGTCTCTTCCTCTGAATTCCCGGTCTGGCGGACCCGCACCGTCATCGGTTTTGTTTCCAGAAACGACTGACAGATCGCCTCCGTATCCACGAATCCAAACTGATCCAGCCACTGATTCACCAGATATTCCGGCATTGAATAACAGACCGATAAATAATCCACGGGCGTCTTCCAGTCCGGATACCGGACCTGTCCAATTTCCCGGGAGATCGTCCGAAGCACGCCGTTCACAAAGCCCTTCAACTGATAAAAACCTTTTTTCTGCGCCAGCTTAACCGCTTCATTTACCACGGCCGAATCCGGGACTCCATCCATATACTTTATCTGATAGACAGAAAGCCGCAGGATTTCCCGAAGCACGGGCTTCATCTTCTCCGTATGAACCTTGGAAAAATAATTGATCACATAATCCAGCAAAATTCTGTACTCCAGCGTTCCTTCACAGAGCCTGGTATAAAAAGCCCGGTCCTGCTTGGGCAGATACTGGTATTTCTCCAAAACCTTCCGGAAAACCGTATGGCTTTGGCGTCCCTCCTTCTGAAGCTTCAGCATGGACTCCAGAGCCAGCTCACGCATATTCACATAATTAGTCATTGCGTCTCCTTGAAAGTAAGATCAGCCGCAGCAACTGGAGCAGGGATGCCACAACGGCAGCCACATAGGTCATAGCTGCGGCTCCCAGCACCTTACGGGTCCCTGATATCTCCTGCTGCCCCATAATCCCTGTCTGTTCCAGCGTCCTGAGCGCCCTGCGGGAAGCATTAAACTCCACAGGAAGCGTAATCAACTGAAACAGCAGCGCTCCGCAGAAGAGGAAAATGCCGGCCGTCAAAAGAGGCCTCACGGAAAAGATCAGGCCTATCAGGAACAACGGCCATGAGAGCTGGGAACCCAGATTGGCAACCGGTACCAGGGCGCTTCTGACAGAAAGAGGCGTATATTCCGTGGCATGCTGCATCGCGTGGCCGCACTCATGTGCCGCTACTCCCACCGCCGCCAGAGAAGAGCTGCCGTATATGGGATCAGACAGCTTAATCACCTTCGTCCGGGGATCATAGTGATCGTTCAGGTTCCCCTGAATATGAACCACCTGAACATCGAAAATTCCGGCACTCCGCAGAATCCGTTCCGCTGCCTCTGCTCCCGTCATCCCGCTCATACTTCTGACCCGGCTGTACTTCTGAAACGTCCCGTTCATGTTCATCTGAACCACCAGGGAAACCAAAAAAGCCGCCAAAATTAATAGATACGTCCAGTCAAACCCCCAGTAATAAAGTCCCATTCAACTGCCTCCTTTTATTCTCAGCCCAGAACCGCGCCCGTCTCCAGGGTGCAGCCACGCAGAAATGCATCTGCTTCCATGCGCTTCTTCCCTTCCAACTGCAGCTCCAATATGTTCAGCCGTCCCTGTCCGGTCTGGACAGACAGGCCCTCTCTGCCCGCACTGATGACGGTTCCCGGCGCCAGGCCGGAATCCTGTTCTTGTACAGCCGCTTTCCAGATTTTCAGATTCTTGCCTTCCAGGCGCGTGAAAGCGCTGGGCCAGGGGTTCAGCCCCCGTATCAGACGCTCGATGGATTTCGCGTCCTTCGTCCAGTCAATCAGCCCGTCCGCTTTGGTTATCATCCTCGCATAACCCGTAGGACTCTCTTCCGGCTGCTTTTCCGGCTGAACCGTGCCGTCCTCCAGACGGTCAAGCGTCTGAACCAGCTGCCTGGCTCCCGCTTCGCTCAGTTTGTCAAACAGTGAGCCGCCCGTCTCGTCCTCTGCCAGGGGAACCTCAACCTTAGACAACATATCCCCCGTATCCAGCCCGGCGTCCATCCGCATGATCGTTACTCCGGAAACCTCTTCACCATCAATCACAGCCCATTGGATCGGCGCCGCCCCACGGTATTTAGGCAGCAGCGAGGCATGCACGTTAATACAGCCAAATTTAGGCAGTTCCAGAATCGTCCTGGGAATAATCTGCCCAAATGCCACGACAACTATTACATCCGGATTAATTTTCTTCAATTCTTCCAAAAAACTGTCCTCACGGACCTTCCTGGGCTGATAGACAGTCAGACCGTGGGCTAGGGCAGCTTCCTTCACAGGTGTGGCCTGCAGGGCTTTGCCCCGCCCCTTCGGCTTATCAGGCTGCGTCACCACCGCCGCCACCTGGTGGCCGGCCGCCAAAATCGCTTCCAGTGTACCCACAGAAAAATCCGGGGTTCCCATAAATACTATTCTCATTCCTCGTCCTCATCCTCCAGCGCGGCATTGTCCCGCAGTTCTCCCTCGACATGGGAGGTATACAGAATCCCGTCCAAATGATCACACTCGTGGCAGATCGCCCTGGCCAGAAGGCCCTCTCCCTCCAGTTCAAACTGGTTCATATCCAGATCAAAGGCCCGGACCTTCACGTAATTTGGCCGTGTGACCGTACCCGACTTGCCGGGAAGGCTCAGGCAGCCTTCATCCCCCGTCTGTTCGCCGGAGGTCTCAAGAATCTCCGGATTGATCAGGATATGGGGATGCTCCCCATCCACATCAATCACCACGATCCTTTTCAGTATCCCTACCTGAGGGGCCGCCAGGCCCACTCCATAGGCATCATACATAGTTTCCAGCATGTCTCCCGCCAGCTCGCGGATTCGCGGGGTCACCGCATCCACCGGCCTGCAAACCTTTTCCAGCACCTTGTCACCCATGATTCTGATATTCCGCAACGCCATTTTCATCTCTCCTTTAAGCATTAAAATCAAATTGTATATGAACAGAAGCAAAGCCCCTGTTGATCTCTATGTAACGTTCCAGCAGCTCCCGCATCCGGATCAGCTCCTGTTCCTCTCCGCTCTTTAGATACAGCACTTCCCTGTAATAATCCTGGACCTTGGCAACGCTTTCCGGCGCCGGGCCTACCAGCTGCAGATCGTTCCTCCTCCTGATCCTGATCAAATATCTTCTGATATACTCCATAGCATTCTGCAGGGTATCCTCCCTGTCACAGGAGGCATGAACGGCCAGCAGATTTGACACGGGCGGATAGCCCATCAGCTCGCGGCTGCCGATCTCCTCCTCATAGAAAGCTTCATAATCCTGGGAAAGGGCCGCCTGTATGCTGTAATGCTCCGGATGGTAAGTCTGTATCACGGCTTCTCCCGGCAATTCTCCCCGGCCTGCACGGCCAACCGCCTGCACCAGCAGCTGATACGTCCGTTCTGCCGCCCGGTAGTCACTGGCGAACAGAGATACATCGGCAGCAATCACGCCCACCAGCGTCACTTTCGGGAAATCGTGCCCCTTCACAATCATCTGAGTGCCGATCAAAATATCCGCCTCTCCTCCGGAGAACGCTTTCAGAATCCTCTCATAGCCGTCCTTTCCTCTGGTGGTATCCGCATCCATACGCAGAGTCCTGGCCTCAGGAAAAAACTTCCTCACCACCTGCTCCACCTGCTGGGTTCCGGCGCGAAAGCCTCCGATATACGGTGATCCGCACTCCGGACAGCTCGTTAGCTGTTCCCTCTCAAAACCGCAGTAATGGCAGATCAGCCTGCCGTTATTGTGATACGTGAGGGAAACGTCACAGTGGGGACATTTAACCACATGGCCGCAGGCCCTGCAGGAAATGAAGCCTGCGTAGCCTCTCCTGTTGAGAAACAGCATAACCTGTTCTCCGGCCCTCAGCCGAAGCCCGATGGCCTCCTGAAGGGGACCGCTCAAAACTGTACGGTTTCCCTTCTTTAATTCTTCCCGCATATCCACAGGATATACTTTCGGCAAAACTGCGCCTCCATACCGGCTCTTCATCTGAAACAGCGCATAGCTCCCCTGTCTGCAGCGATAATAAGCATCAACCGACGGCGTCGCCGATCCCAGAACCACATGCGCTCCCTCCAGCTTTCCTCTGGCAATCGCAGTCTCCCGCGCATGATATCTGGGCGTTCCCTCGCTCCGGTACGAGTTCTCATGCTCCTCATCGATCACAATCAGCCCCAGCCTCGGAAACGGGGTAAACAGAGCTGATCTTGGCCCTATCACAATCTGGACCTCTCCCTGTTTCACCCGTTCAAACTGGTCATACCTCTCTGCCGGGGACATTTTAGAATTCAGAACAGTCACCAGACTGCCAAATTTCCGGTAAAACCGCTGGACCGTCTGCCAGGTCAGGGCAATTTCCGGAATCAGTATAATCACCTGGCGGCCTTCCAGAAGCACCTTCTCTATCAGCTCCATATAGACCAGAGTCTTGCCGCTGCCCGTTATTCCCTGAATCAGACAGGGGCGTCCCCCGGCTTCCCATTCTCTGAGGATTCCGTCCAGAACCTCCTTCTGCTCCGCCGTCAAACCGGGAGCTTCTTTCTCCTGAACCAAAACATCCGATTCCCCAATAGGGTTCCTGTATACCGTAAACTGTTCCAGCCGGATAATTCCCTGCTCTGCCAGGCTTTTCAGCGTCTCTCCCGGTATCTTCAACTCCTTGGAAACATACTCATCGGTAAGCTCCGGCCGCTCCACCAGCGCCTCCAGCAGCCGGATCTTAGCCTTGTATTTCCTTCTCCGAAACTGCTCCAGCCAGGAGGCTGCCTGCAGTTGGTCAACATTCAGCAGGATTCTCCTGCCGGATTTAGCTTTTTTCTTATCCTTCACCGGCACCACTGTCTTCAGCGCCTGAATCATCGTGGAACCGTAGGTTTCCCGAATCCAGGCGGCCAGCGTGATCAGCCTGGTCTCCACGGTGATCCCGTCTTCCGCCACCGCAGCAATCTTTTTAATTTTAGCGGGTTCGTATTTCGGCCTGCTCCCCAGGCCGATCACATAGCCGTCTATGATGCGGTTGCCTCCGCCGAAAGGGATCTTCACCCGCGTTCCCGCCTGTACCCGTCCTTCCAGCTCCGGAGGTATCTGGTACTGGAAGGTCCGGTCCAGCTTCTCGTGAGTGATGTCAACAATAATATCCGCGTATCGTTCGTTCATGCTGCCCTCTTATTTCTTATCAGCCGCCCGCGGCAGTTCCTTAACGTTACTGTTCACTTCGTGACCAGCTGCCTCTTTACCTGCCTCGTTCTCCCCTCACTGTGCTTTCCTGTCCTCCTCCAGGATTTCCTGAATCAGAACACGTTCATCCATTGAATACTTCCTGCCCTTGATGATCTGGTAATCTTCATGCCCTTTTCCGGCCAATATGACTATATCGCCCGGTTCACCGTGATGGATCGCATAGGCGATGGCCTCTTTCCGGTCAATGATTTCCACATATTTCCCTTCTGTTTTTCCGATCCCTGTCTTGATATCGTCAATAATTGCCTGGGGGGCTTCATTCCTCGGATTATCCGAAGTGATGATGGTTAAGTCGGCCAGCCGCCCGGAAATCTCTCCCATCTCGAAGCGCCTAGAGCGTGACCGGTTGCCTCCGCAGCCGAATAAGCACACCAGCCGGTGGGGCTTATATTCGCGCAAGGTAGTCAGCAGGCTCTTAAGGCTCATAGCGTTGTGGGCGTAGTCGATCAGAAGAGTGAACTCATCAGAAACCTTCACCATCTCCACACGTCCCTTGACCTTCGCCTTCTTCAGCGCGGACCGTATATTTTCTTCCGTCACGCCAAAGCGGCGGCAGATAGCTATGGCAGCCAGAGAATTATATATAGAGAATTTCCCCGGAATGTCAATTTCCACTGGAAGATCCAGCAGCCCCTTCACATGGTACCGGATGCCCAGGTATCCCGGCTCTGCCACCAGCCGGGCTTCTTCCGCCCTCAAGTCCGCCTGCTCTGAAAAGCCATAGGTTTCCAGTTCACAGGTGTGTCCCCGGATCATCTGGTCAAAATGCCTGTCATCTCTGTTGACAATCCCTACCCTGCACTGACGGAGCAGCTGGCGTTTGCACTCCAGGTATTCTTCAAAGCTGGAATGTTCATTCGGCCCGATATGATCCGGCTCAATATTAGTAAAAATGCCATAATCGAACATCACCCCCGCCACCCGGTGCAGCATCAGCGCCTGGGAAGATACCTCCATGACCGCACAGTCATAACCGGCATCCACCATCTCAGCAAAATATTCCTGCACCAGATAGGACTCCGGCGTGGTGTTTTCAGAAGAAAATACCCTCTTGCCCGTGATGCAGTGAATCGTTCCGATCAGTCCCACCTTATGGCCGGCCGCCTCCAGAATGGACTGAATCATATAAGTGGTAGTCGTCTTACCCTTGGTCCCTGTGACGCCTATGGTCTTAAGCTTCCTGGCCGGATAGTCAAACCAGGCGGCTGAGATCAGCGACAGCGCATAGCGCGTATCTTCCACAAGAATCACAGTAACACCCTCCGGAACCTCCACCGGCTCCTGTACCACAAGGGCAGCCGCCCCCTTGGCTACTGCATCCCCGGCATATTCGTGCCCGTCGGCCAGAGCGCCACGTATACAAATAAAAAGAGAGCCTGTTTCCACCCTCCTGGAATCATAGGCTACTCCTGCAACATCAATGTCCTCGCTCCCCCTCAGACACGTATATTGTATCTCTTTCAGCAATACTGATAATCGCATAGGCTTATCCTCCACACAGCATGGATTACTGTTTATATTCCTTAATAGAATAACATACTCAGGATGAGATTTCAATTATGCGAACCGCTTAAGTTGATGAAGATTTTGTGTACAATCTACCTACACAACCCAATCTGGGTTTTGTAGCAAGATAATGGATACCCTATGGTCTCAGACAATAGGCTTTGAAACAAACGAAGAAATACTGGCACCAGTCAGCCATAATTGGCCAATGATTACTGTCTGAAGCTATACCGGCGACACTTTTGGAGAACCTCATTGAAGCGTTTTAGGTCACAAGAAAGACAGGCGGGGGCAGGCCAAAACTGGAAATGCACCATAGATTTCTGCGGCATTCCTGATTCTGATCTAAAAAATACTTACTGTTATATATCCTGTATGTTTTTTAAAGGTTATTGCGGAAACAGTTTTTTTAGATTTTGGGGTATACTGAAATAAGTAAGATATAAACACATAGAATATCTGAAAAACCTTCTGTTACGGCAGCTACATCGCTGTCCCGGCCGGATTACCACATGCAATACTAGCAGAACAACCGCTGAAATTACTGCAACTCATGCCGCGGGAAAATTAAATTTACTGAAAACCACTCAAAAAATATGGAGGTATATAATTATGAATGATCTGATTAAAAACATTGGGAGAGCGCAGCCATTGTCCCTGAAAGACCGGGTAAATTATGAGCCCGGAAAAATTGTCAGCCTGACTTTGGCCGCACAGCCAAACGCCGGGATCACGCTGTTTGCTTTCGACGCTACAGAAGCACTAAACCCCCACACCGCCCCCGGAGACGCTATGGCCTATATCCTCGAAGGCGAAGCCAGAATCACCGTTGACCAGACAAGCCATCACTTAACCGCCGGCGAAGTGATTGTCATGCCGGCAGAAATTCCCCACGCGGTCGAAGCACTCACGCCATTCAAAATGCTCCTGATCCTCATTAAAGGCTGATCACCAGAAAAGCGCTTCTATTTTATCTTCAATGTCCTCAGATAGGCCTTCTGCTCCTCAGTGATCCGGCAGCTCTCCACTGCTTTCTGGATCGCTTTATTGTGCGTCCATTTATCCAGCCGTCTCTGCTCCAGGAACGGAAGTATCTGCCCGTACTGCTTGGCCAGGGCCGTTGCAAAATACCAGGCAAGCATCATATTGACATAATACTCATCCGAACGGATACCAATCACAAGCTCCGGATACTCCGGCTTAAATGCATCATCCAGGTAAAACCGCATCAGCATGCCGACAGCGAATCGCACCGTATACGTATCATCCTTCTTCACCCACTCCTTGATCTTATCGAACAGCTCTGGCAAATGCTTGCCGAATACCTTGGGAGACATCATATCACAGGTGGCCCAATTATTCACATATGGCAGAAACCGTTCCACCTCCTTTACGGCATCCTCATAATCCTTAACTGTTTCCAGCAAAAATCCGTGGAGATTGTTTTCTTCATAATACCTGTGCGGCAGAACGTCCAAAAACTCCCGCGCCGCCGGCATTCTCGCATATTCCTTCGCCAGCTTCCGCAGCTCCGGCGTCCGCACTCCGATTACAGAATCAGGATCAACCGTCGGCATCAATTTGCACTGGAAATCCCTATATTTCAAATCCTGCAGTTCAAACAGCCTGGCCTGGATCTCTTTCTCTATTTGAATCATCGCTTTTCTCCTCTACATTTTTCTCTCTCACTATTATCTCTGAAGTAACCCGGCGCGTCAATTCCCGGTTTTGAATACATTTCTTTTATTTTTAGTATTTCTTTAAGATTTTTATCTTTCTTTAAGGGTATGGACATACTTTGAACACAACTTCCATTTATAATAGGTTTCAGATAGTTGATTAACCACTCACTATCTCCCCCCTCATTTTTAAAACAAACGGCCTGCCATCGCAGGCCGTCTTGTTTTATACACGGACTGCTATTTCCTGCTTTTAATATTTCTTAATAATTTTTAGGATTATTTCAGAATATAGACATATTTTGATCACATCTTGCTTTTATAATAAATCTCAGATAGTTGATTAACCACTCACTATCTCCCCCCTCATTAAAGAAGAAACCGGAGTGATTCGGTTTCTTCTTTTTATGTTACTCAGCTTACGCATATCCATATCTCTTCCTCTGCGTGATAAAAAACAAAATAGAGAACACCGCGCCCAGCGCTTCCGCCGCCACTACCGCCAGCCAGATTCCATCCACACCCAGAAGTACCGGAAGAAAAAGTACCATCCCTCCTCTCAGCACCAGAGCACGCATAAATGACAGGAACGCAGATATCTTTCCATTACAGAGTGCAGTGAAAAATGAAGAAGAGAAAACATTAATCCCGCAAATGACATAATTCAGCGCAAACAACCGGAAGCCATGCACGGTCATATCCAGCAAATCACGGTTATAACCCACAAATATTGCAGAAAGCGGATAACTTAATACCTCAGATGCCGCTACCATTATAATTGAAAACACTCCGGTTACCACCAAGCTTTTTCTGAACAGATTTTTCAATTCCCCATGATTTCCTGCCCCGTAGTGATAACTGATTACAGGGGCGCCGCCGAAAGAAAATCCCAGAAATGTTCCCAGGAAAATGAAATCCACATACATCATAACCGCATAGGCGGCCACGCCTGCCTCTCCCAACATCCTCATGAGCTGAATATTATAAATGATACCCACAAGGGACGCCGCTATATTATTCATCATCTCAGAAGAACCATTGGCGCAGGCATTCAGAAGGATTCTCCCGTAAAACTTCGTCCTGACCAGCCGAAGGCCCCCGCTTTTCTTGTTCAGAAAGTAAACGAGCGGGATGATTCCTCCCACCGCATAGCCGATAACGGTTGCAAACCCGGCCCCGGCTATCCCCAGCCCAACGATTTTGATAAACACATAGTCCAGCACCATATTCGTCACTCCTGCCGCCAATGAGAGCCCCAGGCCCATGTGCGGCTTCTCAGCGACAATCAGAAAGCTCTGGAATGTGGTCTGAAGCATAAAAGCAGCTGAACCAGCCAAAAGTATCCGCCCGTATAAGACACTGTCCCCGATCAGCAGGTCACTGGCTCCAGCCAGTCTCGCCAGCGGCTCCATAAAAATGATGCCAATCACAGACAGGACAATTCCCAAAATAGCAATCACCCATACGAACATGGAGAAATACCGGTTTGCCTGTTCCTGCTTTCCTTCGCCCATGGTCTTGGCAGTCACCGCGCTCCCCCCGGTCCCCAGCATAAAACCGAAGGCCCCGACAATCATAATGACCGGCATTACAATATTCACCGCCGAAAGCGCCAGATCGCCCACAAGATTAGATACGAAAAGACCGTCAACGATACTGTAAATGGATGTGAAAATCATCATTACAATTGAAGGCAGGGTAAAACGCAGCAGCCTTCTGTAAGTAAAATGATCTGATAATTGAATTTTCATGCCTTCCTCCATTGTCTGAAAAGGCCCGGCTGCCAGAACGGTAACCGGGTCTTTCCGATCTCTTTCTTTAATAATTCTTAAGGATTTTTAGGATTCTTTCAGAATGTGGACATATTTTGAACACATCTTCCTCTTATAATAAGAGTCAGATAGTTGATTAACCACTCACTATCTCCCCCCTCATGAAAAGGAGTGCTGATAAAATGGACGGCTGTGATGCGAACCATTTTGCTGCGCTTCTTTTTTTATGCCCTCACGGGCCGGGGAGTATTCCTGTTGTTTGAAAATGTTCAGGCCGGGGAACACCCGGCCTGTTCTATCTCGTGATGGGTTCATAATCTATCACTGATTCCTCGTCTGTCGCTTCCAGTTTGAAAATCACCGGGCGCAGCCCGTCATTGCAGCTGCAGATCGCAACTCCCGGCTTCCTGATCCAGTCCCCATAATAAAACAGCTCATCCCCCATGCCATGCGACAGAGCAAATACATACTGATAGATGGCCTTCCACGCCTCATCGCAAAACCCCTCTGGCTTCGCATAATCCGCATAAAAAATCTGTCCGGCCTGCATCATCGGGCAGGCTGTCAGGCCCTGAACGCCGTATTCTTCCGCCAGCTCCCGGTCAAGAGTTGTCTTAAGCACCGTTATTTTGACTTTATTCATTCAATCACCGTTCCGGTCCTGCCCAGGTATCCCGCTTTCGCCTCGTCAATGGAGGTGATCACCGCCCTCTTTCCTCCTTTTTTCAGGAATTCTACGGCGGCTTCTATCTTCGGAAGCATGGTTCCCGGTTCAAACTGCCCTTCCGCAATATATTGTTCCGCTTCCGCTGCCGTGATCTTCGACAATGGAGACGGATGCTCTGTATGATAACCGACTGCAACATGCTCCACGCTGGTCAGGATCATCAGCTCATCGGCGTGAAGCAGCTCCGCCAGCTTCCCGCTGACCAGATCCTTCTCAATGACCGCGCTGGCACCCCGCAGCTCTTCTCCCTGTTCCAAGACTGGAATTCCACCGCCCCCAGCCGCGATAACAACTTGTCCGGCATCCAGCATCAGCTGAATGGTATCGATTTCAATGATATCCTGCGGTTTCGGCGCAGCCACAATCCTGCGATAACCACCTTCTACAGAGGTTACGTAATTCCCCTTGGCTTCTTCAGCGTCCGCTTCCTCCTTCGTCATGATCCGGCCGATCACTTTAGAAGGATTATAGAATGCCTCATCATAGGGATCGACAGTCACCTGTGTCAAAACAGTCGCCACAGGCTTATAAATCCCCCGCCTCAGCAGCTCAGCGCGCAGGGAATTCTGAAGATCATAGCCAATATATCCCTGGCTCATGGCCGAACAGACGGACATGGGCGCTACAGTATAGTCCGGATGTAATTTCTTAAATTCATTCATGGCGGTATGAATCATACCCACCTGCGGCGCGTTGCTGTGTGTGATCACCACATTCGCACCGGCTTCTATCAGATCAGCCACTGCCTTTGCTGAATTCTCTGTAGCAGCTTTCTGTTCCGGCAGCGTCGTTCCAAGCGCCCGATGGCCCAGGGCTACAACAACCTTTTTTTTCTGCATGAAATAATTCCTCTCTTGGACTAATTGTTTAAAACTATAGCTCTATTATAATTAGTCTATACAGAAAAAGCAAGCTCCGGAATGAAACAGTTGCCGCTACTGTACGGCCGCGACCTGTGTTGCCTGCATAAGCTCACAAAACAGCGGGGCCAGCACCGGATCAAACTGTTTGCCTTTATTCCGGAAGATTTCCTCCAGCGCCTCCTCCTCCGGCATACCGGCACGGTAAGGCCGAACTGACGTCATGGCGTCATATGCGTCTGCAATGCAGATGATCCTGGCAAGCAAAGGAATACTCTCACCGGAAATGCCGAAGGGATAACCTGCCCCGTCCCAACGCTCATGGTGGTACTGGCAGCATCGTGCAGCCTCTTCCCAAAATCCGTTCTCCAGGGACTCCGCTTCCGGCGGGACTGCCATACCCCGGATCAGATAGGCGCCAAAGAGCGGATGAGTGCGCACAAGGCTCTGTTCCGCCGCCGTTAAAGGCCTTCTGCTCAGCCAGACTGAATGGGAAATAGCTGTTTTTCCTATATCATGATACTTTCCCATCAGCTCCATATCCGACGGAAGAAAGCCGCCGGGATCAGACATCCCGGAAACGGCTTGCTCCTTCATGAGATATTCAAGGAAGCCTCCCGCAAGCTTCCCTGTTCTCCGGCAGTGTTCCTGAAAAAAAGAAGGCAGTTTTTGAAATATGGCCTCTGTCTGCTGAAGTTTGTTAAGATCCATGCCCTCCTCCTTTTCCGCTTCATACGAACCACATAATTTACATTATGTGGTGGTGAGTTTACATATTCAGTCCATCTTTGCTAATTAGCATAGCAAATTTTCAGATTTTCGTCAAGATAAACGGGGGCCATTCAACGGCAGTCCGGCTTACAGGTATGACAAATAGGCCCTCTGGCGCGGCTCTTATGCGAGGGCTTTGTTTCGTGTACAAAATTTTCAGAATAAAGGCTCATAAATAGATTTTACAGGCTGAGGCTTCTTTCCTGTGGCGCCATCCGCTTCATACGAACCACATAATGTAAATTATGTGGTTTTTTATGCCTGCTGCCTTCAGAGTACCAAACCCAGGGCATCCATATGCCGGCGGTGCTCCCGGCCGGACGAGATAATATAGATGCGCGTGGTATTGATATTGCTGTGCCCCAGGATGTCGGCCAGTTTGGCGATGTCCCGGTTTATCGCATAAAAGCAGCGTGCAAAAAGGTGTCTGAAGCTGTGTGGGAATACTTTGCTGGGTTTTACACCGGCGCAGGCGCACAGTGACTTCATCATCTTCCAGATATTGGACCGGTCCACCGGCCTGCCCGTCCTGGTGATGAATACGGGGCCTGAGACGATATTGAGACGCTTCATGTAGGCACTCAGAACCTTTCTCAGTTTACCCGGAATCAGAATGCTCCTGGTCTTGCCTTTGAGATATATGACTGCTTCCCCACTCTGAACTGCTTCAGCAGTGATGCTTGAAAGCTCAGATACCCGGATGCCGGTGCCGCAGATAGTTTGGATCATCAGGGCCAGTTTCCCATCATTTCTGGACTCTGCCGCCTGAATGAGCCGCAGATACTCCGCCCTGGTCAATTCCTTTTCTTTGGAACAATATGCTCTGCGCTGGATCTTAAGCTGTTTCACTCTCAGATCCTCCCGGCCCAAAAATGTAAAAAAACCGTTAATTGCTGCAATCTTTGTATTGACACTGGCAGGCTGATAAGCTTTCTGCAAGTTTTCCTTGTAACGGATCACCAGCTCTTTCGTGACCCTCGCTCCTCCGGCAAAACGCAGAAAGCTCATGACATCCCGCCCGTATTGCTTCCGGGTAGCAATACTCTTTTCTTCCTTCTCGAGATATTCCAGATATTCTTCTACTTTTCCTTTCATGATATTTTTACCTCCTGAACATTATTTTTCCCAGCATAATGTCCGAATATCCCGGTTATTCTTTTTCCTTTTGGCTCAGGACAGGAAGAAAAGCAGAAAACTCCCGGACAGCAGCGGAATCAATATGCCGCCCTATCCGGGAGTCTCCTGAATCATATGTCATTAAAATACAAATTTATCTGCAAAATATGCCTCTAACTCTTCGATTTTCACACGTTCCTGCTCCATGGAATCACGGTCACGGACAGTTACGGCGCCGTCTGTCTCTGAGTCAAAATCATACGTGATGCAGTAAGGCGTTCCGATCTCGTCCTGCCTGCGGTACCTCTTCCCGATATTGCCGCGGTCATCATACTCACAGTTATATTTCTTTGAAAGGCCTGTGAAAATCTTCTCTGCGCCTTCATTCAGCTTCTTGGACAGCGGCAGCACCGCAATCTTAACCGGAGCCAGCGCCGGATGAAAACGCATGACGGTTCGCACGTCGTTTCTTTCCGCGTCCAGCACCTCTTCATCATAAGCACTGCAGAGGAAGGCCAGCACTACACGGTCGGCTCCCAGCGAAGGTTCTACGACATAGGGAATATACTTTTCATTCTTCGTATCATCAAAATAAGTCATGTCCTGGCCAGAGGTGTTCTGATGCTGTGTCAGGTCATAATCCGTCCGGTCGGCAATTCCCCACAGCTCGCCCCATCCGAAGGGGAAGAGGAACTCAATGTCTGTCGTGCCCTTGCTGTAGAAGCAAAGCTCCTCCGGGGAATGGTCTCTGGCGCGCATCTCTTCTTCTTTCATACCAAGGCTCTTCAGCCAGTCGATGCAGAACTGTCTCCAGTACAGGAACCATTCCATATCCGTACCTGGTTCACAGAAGAATTCCAGCTCCATCTGTTCAAATTCCCTGGTTCGGAAGGTGAAGTTTCCAGGTGTGATTTCATTCCGGAAAGATTTTCCAATCTGACCAATGCCGAAAGGAATCTTCTTCCTGGTAGTTCTGGCGACATTTTTAAAATTGACAAAGATGCCCTGTGCGGTCTCCGGACGCAGGTAAACTGTATTCTTCGCATCCTCGGTGACCCCCTGAAAAGTCTTGAACATCAGGTTAAACTGACGGATATCTGTAAAATTGTGCTTTCCGCAGGTCGGGCAGGGAATCTGATTGCTCTCAATAAATTCCATCATCTGCTCCTGGGTCCAGCCGTCCACACTGCCGCCTTCAATAGGCATGCCCTTTTCCTCACAGAAATCTTCAATCAGCTTATCCGCGCGGAATCTCTCATGACATTCCTTACAGTCCATCAGCGGATCTGAAAAACCTCCGAGATGACCGGAAGCCACCCAGGTCTGGGGATTCATCAGGATCGCACAGTCCACCCCCACGTTATAGGGACTTTCCATCACAAATTTCTGCCACCAGGCTTTTTTCACGTTATTTTTCAATTCCACACCCAGCGGGCCGTAATCCCAGGTATTCGCCAGGCCGCCGTAAATCTCGGAGCCGGGATATACAAAGCCTCTGGATTTTGCCAGAGCTACTATTTTGTCCATTGTCTTTTCCATGTCTATCATCTCCTTACTTAATTCATCCACCTGCACAGATGCTCTTACACTGCTATAAAAGCCTTTTCCCGATTGCGTCATGTCAGAAACACGCAATTAGCAACGGCCGGTACGGCAGAGCAGCTGATTTTTACGGTTTAAATATGATGTATGCTGCCTCATCAGTGGTGGCCACAAACTGTCCCGCAATGCTTTCCGGAGTGCCGCCGCCGATCGATGCTGTCCTGGTCCCGGTCACCGACACATTATCGGTGGTATAAAGGACTGTCCCAGGCACCATTACCTGCACAGGTTCTTCCAAAATCAGGATCTTCCACTCCTGCCCGTGAGCCAGGATCGTCGCCCCCGCCGCTGCTTTACCGCTGTTGTCCAGGAAATTCCTGTCAAATGAATATCCAGCCTCCTGCGCCTCCTCCAGCGTGCCAAAGAAACAGGCAACCTGATTAAAGCCCATATAGTCGCTCCAGGATTCATAACTGATACGAATCTTCACAGTTCCCTCTTTCATCTCACAGGATTCCAGCTTAATGTTCTCTGATCCGGCTTCTTCTGTATAAGCGGCAAGACTGTCGCTGATGTAGGCTTCCAGCTCTTCGGCAGTGTAATCGTCGCTGCCCAGCGGCTCTACAATCATCTGTTCAATCTTCCCTTTCTTATCAGCGGAGACCGTCGTCGTCTCCACATCCTGCGCCTTCTGGCATCCGCCCAGAGACAGGAGCAGAAGAACCGACAGCAGTGTTCCCAGCAGAGTCCATCTGCATCTCTTCATATTATTTCCCTTCACGATAGATGATATCATCTCTTCCCGGTCCGTTGGAAACCATCGTAATCGGGAATCCGATCTTTTCTTCAATAAATTCTACATATTTCCGGCAGTTTTCCGGCAAATCCTCATATTTCTTAATGCCCCGGATATCGCAGTTCCAACCGGGCAAAGTCTCAATGACTGGCTTTGCCTTCTCCAGGAGCCCCGTGGTCGGAAATTCTGTCGTGATCCTGCCGTCAATGTCGTAGGCCACGCAGACCGGAATCTCATCCAGATATCCCAGCACATCCAGCACGGTGAACGCCACATCCGTGGTACCCTGTATTCTGCAACCATATTTAGAAGCCACACAGTCGTACCAGCCCATTCTCCTTGGCCTTCCTGTGGTCGCGCCATACTCGCCGCCGTCACCGCCGCGGCGCCTCAGCTCATCCGCCTCATCTCCGAAGATCTCAGAAACGAACGCCCCTGCTCCCACAGCGCTTGAATATGCTTTTGTGACCGTGATAACCTTCTTGATCTCACAGGGCGGAACACCGGCTCCCACAGCGCCGTACCCGGCCAGCGTGGAAGAAGAGGTAACCATGGGATAAATCCCATGATCCGGATCCTTCAGCGAACCCAGCTGCCCCTCCAGCAGGATCTCCTTGCCTTCCTGAAGCGCCTCATACAGGAATGAGGAGGTATCGCACACGAACGGCGCGATCATCTCTTTCCATTTCATCAGCTCTCCGAAAATCTCCTCCGGAACCAGAAGCGGCTTGTGATATAAATGCTCCAGCAGCACGTTCTTAGTCTCACAGACATTCTTAAGCTTCTCCAGCAGCACTTTTTCATCAAAAAGCTCATTCACCTGAAAACCGATCTTCGCGTATTTATCAGAATAGAAGGGAGCGATGCCGGATTTTGTGGAGCCGAATGAACGGCCGGCCAGCCTCTCCTCTTCATACCCGTCAAATAAAATATGATAAGGCATGACCATCTGCGCCCTGTCAGATACCAGAAGCTTCGGCGCCGGCACTCCCTTGCTGACAATATCGTCGTATTCCTTCTTCAGCACGGGAATATTCAATGCCACACCATTGCCGATCACACTGGTCGTGTGATTGTAGAACACACCAGAAGGCAGAGTGTGCAGCGCGAATTTCCCATAATTATTTACGATGGTATGTCCCGCGTTGGCTCCTCCCTGAAAGCGTACGATGATATCGGCCTTTTCAGCCAGCATATCCGTAATCTTTCCTTTCCCTTCGTCTCCCCAGTTTGCTCCGACTACTGCCTTGATCATCTTTAAATTCCTCCTAAGATAATTTTCCCGCGGGATGCTCAGAACGGCCCCCGCAGGAAAAAGTATACCATAAACATCTCATAAGTTAAACTTATTATTACTAATAAAGTGCTCTTATTTTATAACCAAAATTTATAACTAAAGCTGTTTTACACGTTGATTTCAGCCTTCATCCCCAGAAGTTCACGGTTCTCTTCCAGAAGCGGACGGATCACCTGCTCCAGATAAGCTTCAACCTGCACTTCCGCGCGTCCGGTATATCTGGACGGGTCCATGGTCTTCTTCAGATCTTCCAGGCTCAGGTTAAAGGTCGGATCAGCCGCAATCCGCTCCAGAAGATCGTTATCCTTCCCCTCCACCTTGACGGACCTGCCCGCCTCCATGGAAAGCTCACGGATTCTCTCATGCAGCTCCTGACGGTCTCCGCCCGCCTTCACCGCGTCCATCATGATATTCTCTGTTGCCATAAACGGCAGCTCGGACATCAGGCGCTTTTCGATTACCTTCGGATATACTACCAGGCCATCCACCACATTCAGCACCAGATCCAGAATGCCGTCAATCGCCAGAAAGCCTTCCGGTATGGACAGGCGCTTGTTGGCCGAATCATCCAGAGTCCTCTCAAACCACTGGGTAGCCGAAGTAACCGCGGGATTCAGCGCGTCGATCATCACATATCTGGACAGAGATGCGATTCTCTCACTTCTCATTGGATTCCGCTTGTAGGCCATGGCTGAGGAACCAATCTGGCTCTTCTCAAATGGCTCTTCTACCTCCTTCAGATGCTGCAGCAGACGGATATCATTGGAAAATTTATGGGCGCTGGCAGCGATTCCTGCCAGAACATTGGCCACTCTCGTATCCACCTTCCTGGAATAGGTCTGCCCGGATACAGGATAACAGGCCGAAAATCCCATCTTTTCAGCGATCATCGGATCAATCCTGTCGATGGTCTCCTGATCTCCCTCAAACAGCTCCAGGAAGCTGGCCTGTGTGCCTGTAGTCCCCTTAGAGCCCAGCAGCTTCAGCGTGCTCTGCACATATTCCAGATCCTCCAGATCCATGGCAAACTCCTGCATCCACAGGGTCGCACGCTTGCCCACTGTCGTCGGCTGCGCCGGCTGGAAGTGGGTGAACGCCAGCGTCGGCTGCCCCTTCTGCTCGCCGGCGAACTTGGCCAGCTCCGCGATCACATTCACCAGCTTCTTCTTCACCAGCTTCAGAGCTTCGTTCATGACAATGATATCTGTATTGTCGCCAACATAACAGGAGGTGGCCCCCAGATGGATGATACCCTTGGCCTTTGGACACTGTACCCCGTATGCATATACGTGAGACATGACGTCATGGCGGACTTCTTTTTCACGCGCTTTTGCCACATCGTAATTAATGTCGGATACATGCTCTTTCATCTCATCGATCTGCTCCTGGGTGATCGGAAGCCCCAGCTCCATCTCCGTCTCCGCCAGAGCGATCCATAGCCTTCTCCAGGTGCTGAACTTCATATCGGGTGAGAAAATGTACTGCATCTCCTTGCTGGCATACCGCTCAGAAAGAGGGCTTACATATCTGTCCGTTGTACTCATATTCCCATGTCCTCCCTGTCAGCTTCAGGCGAGGCCCAGACGGCGGAATACTTCCTGATACGCTTCTTCAACATTTCCCATGTCTCTTCTGAAACGGTCCTTGTCCAGCTTCTCATTAGTATGCACATCCCACAGGCGGCAGGTATCCGGAGAAATCTCATCTGCCAGGATAATCGTACCATCTGCCAGGCGTCCGAATTCAATCTTGAAGTCAATGAGCTTAATGCCCACTTCCAGAAAATATTTTTTCAGGAATTCATTCACCTTTCTTGTATATTTCTTAATCATATCAATCTCTTCCTGTGTGGCCAGGCCCAGTGCCAACGCATAATCGTCGTTAATAAACGGGTCGTCCAGCTCGTCACATTTGTAGCTGAATTCAAGAATCGGGCAGAGCAGCTCTCTTCCCTCTTCCACTCCCATTCTCTTGGAAAAGCTTCCGGCAGCCACGTTTCTCACGATCACTTCCAGCGGCACGATGCTGACTTTCTTGACAGCAGTCTCACGGTCGCTCAGCTCTTCTACCAGATGGGTGGGAACGCCTTCTTTCTCCAGCTGTTTCATGACATAGTTAGACATTCTGTTGTTAATCACGCCCTTGCCTACAATTGTACCCTTCTTCACACCGTTAAATGCGGTAGCGTCATCCTTGTAGTCTACGATTACAACTGCCGGATCCTCGGTTGCGTATACCTTCTTTGCTTTTCCCTCATATAGCTGTTCTTTTTTCTCCATGAGCTTTGACACCTTTCTTTTCCTGACGTATTTTTATTATCAACGGGGCGGTTATCCGCCATTTCACAGCGATACCCGGCTTGGGGTATTCCGTATAAATTATAATGCATTGCAATACCAAAAGCAATGCAAATTTAAAATGCACGATGCCTTACATCTGGTGAAAACGCCCTAAAAATCCCTTCATCCTGGCATTTCCCGAAGAAAATACCTGTTCCGGCGTACCCTCCTCCGCAATCACCCCCTGATCCATGAACACAATACGGTCAGATATATCTCTGGCGAACTGCATCTCATGCGTGACAATGACCATCGTTATATCCAGATCAGCCAGTGAACGGATGACCTTCAGCACTTCTCCGGTCAGCTCCGGATCCAGGGCCGATGTGGGTTCATCAAAGAAAAGTATTTTGGGATTCAGAGCCAGTGCCCTGGCAATGGCCACACGCTGGCACTGGCCGCCCGACAGCTGGCAGGGATATGCGTTTTCCTTATCCTCCAGCCCCATTTTTCTCAGCAGCTCTCTGGCTTCGTCCCAGACCTCCTCCCGGTTCCGCTTCTGTACGTGGATCGGAGCATCCGTGATATTTTTCATTACAGAATAGTGAGGAAACAGGTTAAAATTTTGAAAGACCATCCCGAAATAGCTGCGGACTCGCTTCATCGCTTCCCCTTTTACATAGACTGCCCTGCCCTCACGGGCCGTGGCGGCCTGCTCGCCCAGGTAGAATATCTCTCCCCCGTCAATGGCCTCCAGCATGGTGGCACACCGGAGCAGCGTTGATTTTCCCGAACCGGAGGGTCCGATGATTGAAAGGATTTCTCCTTCCTCTACGGAAACCGAAATATCCTTCAACACTTCCAGCCCGTCAAATTCTTTTTGTATATGATTCATTTCCAAAAGGCTCATACCGGTTTCCTCCTAATGATAGTAATCCAGTTTCTTCTCAATCCGTTCCATCACCCATGCCACAACGAAGTTAAAGACATAATAGAAAATTCCGGCAATAAAGAGCGGGAGCACCGTAGTTTCAGCAGCCGCAATCTGCTTTGCCGCCGCGAACATCTCCACATAGGACAGTGAATACACAAGAGAGGTATCCTTTACCAGCGTAATTACCTCATTCGTCACAGAAGGCATTACGATTTTAACCACCTGGGGAAGAATAATCTTGAGAAAGGTCTGGCGCCTTCCATATCCCAGCAGCTGGGCTGCTTCATACTGGCCTCTCGGAATTGATTCAATTCCGGAACGGTAAATCTCCGCAAAATACGCCGCGTAATTCAGCGAACAGCCCAGAATGATCGCGGTAAACTTATAGCCTCCGATATTCATTCCCCACAGATAGTATGGAGCGAAATACCAGATTAAGAGCTGCAGCATCAGCGGGGTTCCCCGCATGATGGAGATAAAGATCTTGACCAGCCAGCTAACCGGCTTAAACCGGCACACCCGGCCAAAATACACGATCATTCCCACGGGCAGCGAAATAACCAGAGTCAGCGCAAAAATAAGGCAGGTCTGCCCAAACCCTCCTGCCAGCTTCTCCAACATCACTTGAAAGCTCATACACGATCCTCCCAGAAACAAGCGCGCCCCACGGGTAAATCCCGCGGGGTCTGCTGCTTTTTTTGCTTTATTCGGCCTTCAGGCTCACCATATCCGCAATTTCGTATTTCTCTGCCAGCTCTGCCACTTTTCCGTCATTCGCCAGCTTCTGAAGATCTGCGTTTACAATGTCGCACAGTGCCTGGTTGCCTTTCTTGAAGCCGATCGCATATTCTTCAGTGTTCAGCGTCTCATCCAGCATCTTAAAGCCCTCTCCTCTGGAATTCAGCTGATATTTGGCCACGCCGATATCGATTGCCAGAGCATCCAGAGCGCCTGCCTGAAGCTCCGTGAACGCCGTATTGTAATCAGCAAACTCATTCAATGACGAGAAGGTATCGGACAGTTCCTTCTTGCCTCCCTCTTCATCGCTCTGAAGCACGTCCAGCGCCGCAGACGCAGCCTGTACGCCCACTACCTTTCCGGCCAGATCCGTCAGCTTATCGATTCCGGAATTCTCGGCTACCACGATCACCTGGCTGTTGTCCACATAAGGAATAGAGAACGTATAGTCATCCTCACGGCCATTCATGGTGAATCCGTTCCAGATACAGTCGATAGATCCGGACTCCAGCTCCATATCCTTGGAATCCCAGTTAATCGGCTTTTTCTCCAGCTCCCAGCCCTCCAGATCACAGACAGCCTGAGCCAGCTCCAGGTCGAATCCGGTATATTCACCGTCTTCGCCCATATATCCATAGGGCGGATACTCCGCATCAAACCCTACCGTAAAGACGCCGTCTTCCACACCGGTCCCGGCGCCTTCAGAAGAAGTGCTCTTGGAAGCCGCGCTGCTGTCAGATTTGCTCTCGCTGGAAGCAGATGAAACGCCGGATGACGTACTCTTTGATTCAGATTTAGAACTCCCCGCAGCCGCGTTCCCGCTTCCGCACCCTGCCAGCGCTGCCGCCATTGAAGCAGCCAGTATGCATACAACTATTTTCTTTTTCATAATCCCTTTTCCTCCTTTGACTTGAAACACGCCCGCGCGGGAATTCACTCTTTTATCAATGAGCCACTCTACCACGCGAAACTGTATTCACAAGTGTTATACTATCATACCGCCTGCAAATCTGTCAACCGCCTTTCAAAGCCAAATACGGACAACCTGATGACACTTCCGCCGCCCCCTATATACTACCCCCTCCCCCTTGATTTCAAAACTGCAACATGTTAAACTTTTAATGGTTTTATATAATTTCAATTAACTCACAGTTTTTCATCCAGGGAGGGGTAAACCTATGGCAGCAGGAACAGAATTCGCTATTGATAAAATCAAGAATGCTTTTACTTCGTTGTTAGGAAAACAGCCTTTTTCAAAAATAAAAACCGTAGATATCATCCGCGTAAGCGGTGTTTCCCATCAGACCTTCTACCGCCTGTTTCTGGATAAATATAATCTCGCAGAAACCGCCGTATTTGAGCTGCTTTGGAGTTTTCAGGCAATCTACGGCCCCAACGCCACCTGGAAGGATACATCTTATTCTTTGCTTGCCATCATTTTAAACAACAAAGAATATTTTAAAAACCTTGTTACAGATCTGGAGGGCACGGAAATATTCCTGAAGGCCGTTTACAGAATTTCCAGGGAACTGACCGGCACAAGCGCCTCCTCCTACACCAGCCATATATGGCTCTGCACTATCCGTGAATGGATCACAGCAGGCTATAAAACTCCCATACCTGAGGTATATCATACGCTGTGCTCGAACCTTCCTGTCGGCGATATTCTGTCCGGCAAAGAGCTTGAGCGGGCAATCAGCAATTACGAGCAGCTTAACATGACGGCCTTCAAGCAAAGAAATCAATGATTTCAGTCAAGCTCTTTCCCATTAGAACATATAACCTTCTGATACCAGTAGAACGAATCTTTCCTGATTCTCTCCAGGCTCCCTGTTCCGTCATCGTACTTATCGACAAAAATCTGGCCATATCTCTTTCTCATCTCGCCGGTGGTGGCGCTCACAAGATCGATACATCCCCAGCAGGTGTATCCCATGAGATCAACCCCGTCCTCCGTAGCAAGCTCCATCTGACGGATATGCTCTCTCATATAATCGATTCTGTAGATATCATGGACCCTGCCGTCAACAATCTCGTCAAAGGCGCCCAGGCCGTTCTCTACCACCATTACAGGTATCCTGTAGCGGTCATACGTCTCATTCAGGGCATACCGCAAGCCCTCCGGATCGATCTGCCAGCCCCAGTCGCTGGCCTTCAGATACGGGTTCTTCTTTCCGTTTGTGAGATTGCCGCCTATGCTGTTCTCCTCGCCGCTCTCTCCCACGCATACCGACATATAGTACGAAAAGCTGGTGAAATCCACCGTTCCTTCCTTCAAAATATTCAAATCGCCGTCCTCAATGGACAGGGACACCTGATGCTCCTTCCACAGTCTTTCCGCAAAATATGGATATTCCCCTTTTATCTGCACGTCATTGCAATACCAGTTATCATCCTGCATAAATCTCTGCGCGGTGAGGATATCCGTGGGATTGCAGGTTCCGGGATACGCCGCCAGAAAAGCGGTCATATTTCCCATTTTGCACTCCGGATAGTTTTCATGGGCATACTTTACCGTCCTTGCAGAAGCAACGAACTGATGATGGAGCGCCTGATATCTGTCCTGCTCCGTGCGCCTGATCGTGTCAATCGGGCCTTCAAAATCACGGATCATGCTGGTAGCCACGATATCTCCCATCAGCATCTGAGCGCAGTTGATCTCATTAAAGGTAATCCAGTATTTAACCTTATCGTGATATCTGTCGAGGATTGCCTCCGCGTAGCGCACATAGCATCCTATCGTCTCCCTTGACAGCCAGCCGTTGTTTTTTCTGGCGAGTTCAAAAGGCATTTCATAGTGAGAAATAGTAACCAGCGGCTCTATGCCGTATCTGATGCATTCATCAAACACACGGTCATAGAACTGAAGCCCTGCCTCGTTTGGCGTTTCCTCCATACCCGTAGGAAAGATTCTAGACCACGCGATGGAAAGACGGAAGCATTTATAGCCCATCTCTCCGAGAAGCGCAATGTCTTCCTTGTAATGATGGTAAAAATCACTGGCTTCATGGCTGGGATACAGCCGGTCCGCGTGAATTGCCTGTGTAAACCACTTAGCCTCATCCCGGCTGCCATTGGTACACATATCCGATATAGAGACTCCTTTTCCATCTGCGTTCCATCCTCCCTCAAACTGGTTGGCGGCCGTTGCTCCGCCCCACAGGAATCCTTCTTTAAACATATACATATCCTCCTTCTGTCCTGGTAATCATTGATTTACACAACGTCCAATATAATGATAGGCGGCGCCATACAGATTTGCCTCGCCAAGATAAGTGCTTCTGACCACCTCCGCGCTCATCAGGCCGTTCATTCCAAAACCGGCATCATATTTTGCGAGCTCGGCCTTCAGATCCGTGAGAACGGTTTCCCCCATACTCAGCCCGCCGCCTATCACAATGCGGTCCGGCGCATAGCAGATTTGGGCGTTGAACACCATCGCTCCCAGAGCGGTAATAAAATCCTGATATACCCTGAGCGCGTCCCTGTCCCCTTCTTTCACCCAGGCAAAGAACTGCTTTCCATCCGCCACTGTTTTCCCGGGTTCACCGTCCATCGCCGGAAAATACTTTCCGAGTACCGTATCCAGAAACAGAAGGGTGGGAGCCGCGTCCTGCACGGACAGGTCTAAATTTTTCATTTTGCAGAGCTTATAGGTGATGCCGAGGGCTCCGACAGCCATCGTCGCGCAGGACATCATGCTGTAATCGCCCGGCCTGCACACCGTATAGGAAAATTCGCCCGCATTAAAGCCTTTTCCGCTGTGTACCCTATGATCCTTGATCAGTCCGCCGGCGATGCCGCTTCCGAGTATCATGACTATCCCATCATCCACATCCGCCAGCGAGCCCTTCCACGCTTCAGAAAGAGCGCCGCATTTTCCGTCGTTTTCAACGGCAGCGGGAAGCCCGCAGCGATCATGCACCATCTCCGTTATGCTGCATCCATGCAGTATCTCGTCATACACTCCGCTTCCCAGAAGAACACCGCTGTCAGGATCAATATTCCCAGGCAGGCTGATTCCGATTCCTTCAATCGCACCTTTAAATTCATGGCAGAGCTTTTCTGCCGTATCCAAAAACTCATTCGCCGAATTCAGCGGAGCAGGGCGTTTGCCTGATGTTAAAAGTGTCGCGTTTTCATCAATTACTCCGTATTTTACAGAGCTGCCGCCAAAGTCAAGCGCCAGGATTTTCATGTCTGTTTATTTCCTCCCTTATTACAGAAATGGGAGAAAGTACTCAATTCCTTCCCCCCACTTCCTTTATTTTATACATTGTCTGTTATGCTGCCGCCCCTGCTCTTCTCTTGCTGAAGACTTTCTTCAGATCATCCGAATAAGAGGAGATGACCATAAAGAGCACTACGAACGCAGCGATAATCACCTTATTATACGAGGTGGGCAGGCCGATTGCCATCATTCCCATTTTCAGGACCTGAGTGATCAGCGCGCCACTGTAGATGGCAAATATAATATTGCCTTTCCCACAGATTGCCATTCCGATCAGAACGCACATCATGGCGTCAAATACCGTCGCCGCGCTTCCGAGAGTCCCTGAAACTGCTGAGCATACGCTGGATCTGCTGAGGGTCATAATGCAGTACAGACCCGCGAACAAGCCTGATATGATAATCGCCTTTGTCTTTGTATTGAGCGCGCTGATGCCGTTGGTCTGGGCAACCGTCGGATTGCTTCCCACTGCGCGTACATTATAGCCCAGTTTGTTCTTGTAATAAAAATACGCCGCAACTGCAAAACAGATAATAAATACGATCACCTCATAAGGCAGGGTGCCGAGAATCATGTATTCCGGTGTGAGATGCGTTCCCGCACCACCGTATATGATTCTTGTCACACTCTCGAAAATAAGGCAAATGCCTATGGATACGATCAGCGTCGGAATTTTCAGGAACCTGTAGGCCAGTCCCACTGCAACTCCCATGATCAGCGAAAGTACGATACAAAGAACGACAACGCCCAATACACCCAGCCGCATTCCCATGGCCATGTTTCCCGCTACGATAGACGCCAGGACAAACCTCGCACCTATCGAAAAATCCCAGTTTCCAACCTTCATGTTGAATAACACACCCCAGCCCAGGACTGCCGGCGCAAACCCCTGCCTGAGCAGAGACGCGATCGCTTCCACAGACCTTGTGGCTGGCGATATCGCCAACAGCAGCACGACAATCATTATGGGAGCGGCTGCCGCCAGCGCATTCTTTTTTATAGCCGAAACAACATTCATTCGTTTCACCTCAATCTGATCAGATTCCAACAGCCTCTTTTACAAATTCGATGTTCCAGTCGTCAAGGACTGCCTGATAATCCTCTGCGGTCACATCCGGTCCTACGAGGCTTTTGATCAGTTCATCGCTGTAAAGCTGTACATCCGGGTTATCCACGTACTTTGAGAAGATTTCCATTTCCTCTGTGCTCGTGATCAGAAGCGGGGAAAGCGACCACACGGCTACCTGATCAGAAATCTCATTTCCACGCACTCTGTTTACCAGTGAAAGGAAGGAAACCAGGCATTCGGAGGTATAACCGCCGCAGCTCGCCGCGATCCAGCCCTGCTCAAAGGCTTCCTGATTTCCATCAAAGGTATCAAATGCGGCTACCTTAACAGATCCGGGCTCCCGTCCCGATGCGTTCAGAGCAGTGATAATTCCCTCGCCGACACCTGCGGTGCCTGACGCGGCGAGTATCCCTTCCATGTCAGAGTAAAGAGTGAGAAAGTTGTTGACGCTGTTTACATTCGCCGAGGCGTCGCCGGATACCAGCCTTGATTCCGCCAGAACCTCCACGCCGTATTCCTCACAGCCATCCGCAAATCCCTGATTTCTCTCAACCATCATGCCGTCGTTGGGATCTCCGGTAAGCACACATACCTTTTTGATGCCCTGATCCGCCAGGACCTTCACCATCTCCTTACATACATCATAGCTGTTGTCATAAATTCTGTTGACAAAATACGGGTTCGCTTCGCACGCAGCCAGGATTTCTTCATCAGAAATCTGGCGGTTGCTGATGGACCAGTAAACGCCCGCGTTCTGGCAGGCAGTTCCCAGCTGAAGATTTGCCGATGTATCCATGGGAATAAAATAGATACCCTGGCATCCAGCGCTGATCAGATTTTCACAGTCTGTAAGCTCATCGGCCGTTGTGTAGCTTCCCAGCTTCCAGATCAGCTCTACGTTGAGTATTTCTGCCGCGTGATTGGCCCATGAATAAAAGGTCCCGCCCATCGCGTCGGTATTTCCATACCAAATCATTCCGATTTTAATTTTCTCTTCCTTTGATGCATCCGCGCCGGCGGCTGATGAAGCGTTCCCATCATCTGAGAGCTGCGCCGGCGCGCTCTGATCCGCTGAACTTGTGCCGGCGGATACACTCGTTGAATCGGAACCGCCGCAGGCAGTGAGTCCCAAACACATTGCTGCTGCCATCACTATGGCAAGAATTCTTTTTTTCATTTTCTTTTCTCTCCTTTTTGTTTTTTATATCTCAGACGATCACTTCATACTGTGACCGGTCTATGGATATCGTTACTGTAAACAGGAAGAACGCCGCCTTGACAATATCCACATAGTTGGCGTCCAGCCCCCACAGCGTAAGGCCGTTATTAAGTATGTAGAAGATTAAGGTACCTATCACCGCTGAGCGCATCTTCGATGAAGATCCCCCGGTCATCGACATTCCGCCGAGGCTGAGAGCCAGCAATACATTTGTCTCAAGATTCGTACCAATGCTCGAGACGATATTGGGGCTTCGCACAACCGTCAGGCACGCGGCAATCCCCAGGGTCAGTCCGCTGAGCACAAAGGCGATGGTTTTATATTTGGATACACTGATACCACTGAGCTCCGCCGCTTTGGGATTGGTTCCGATCAGCTTCTGGTATTTTCCTATCTTTGTAAAATTGAACAAAAGGACCCCCACAGCCACCACTATGACCAGAACAATGATAAAAAACCCAATATGGTTCAGCGCTGCCGCCTGAACCAACAGCATCGACTGCGTAGAGCAGACACTCTCTGCGATTCCGCGGCCCGCGAACATCAGGCAGAGCCCGGCTATAAAGGCAGGCACCTTTCCCTTTATATGCAGCACTGCAGAAAACAAGCCGCATAAAACGCCGATCACGATGCACATGAGGAAAAACAGCCACAGGTTATTTCCGACGATCAAATAAGCGAACACACAGCTCATGGCACATGCGCCGCCCAATGAGAAATCCAGGTTGTTATGGGCCATTACAAACGCCGTACCGACTGCCGCCACCATGGTAATTGCAGACTGCAAGATCAGGCTCTGAAGATTATTCCATTTCAAAAACATCCCGCTGGTAGTGACCGAAAACAGTACAAACAGAATAATAAGTCCGGCAATCGGGACAATCTTTCTAATTATATCTATCATGTCGATGATTCTCCTTCCTCAGACGATTGCACTGATGATCGTGGATTCTGTAAGCCCTGCGGAACGTTCAAATTCTTTGCTGAGCTTTCCATCTTTCATCGTGATAATCCTGTCTGCCATTCCGATCAGTTCCATCATTTCCTCAGAAACCATCAGAATAGCGATGCCTTCATTTTTCAGCCTGTTCATGAGCTTATAGATTTTTTCCTTGACGCCCACATCAATTCCTCTTGTGGGACAATCCATAATAAACAGCCGGGAATCATTTGCCATCCATTTGGCGATTACGACTTTCTGCTTATTTCCTCCGCTGAGATCACGCACCTGCTGTTCAATATCCCGCATCTTAACCTCTATGTTTGCGGCTTCTTTATCTGCCATTTTCCTTTCAGACGATGGGGTGATGATAAATCCCTTTTTTAACTTATCCAGCGCCGCGGTGACAATATTATCCTTGATGCTCGTCGCCTGGAAAAGGGATTCTTTATCTCTGTCCTTGGGGATATAGGCGATCTTATTTTTAACAGAAACTGTCGTATTCTTAAGCTGCACTCCGTTTTTCTTGAGAATCACGCTTCCGGAGCTGGGTTTTAAAGCGCCGTAAACCGTCTTCAGCAGCTCGTGCATTCCGCATTCGCTGAGGCCTCCGATGCCGAGAATCTCACCCTTATGAAGTTCAAAACTGATATCCTCGAAGATGCCGCTGACACTCAGGTTTCTTACTTCTAAGACTACTTCCTCGTCGTAGCTACACTCATAGTCGGCTCTGTAATAGGAGCCGTCGATTTCTCTGCCGATCATATTCTGCCGGATATTGTGAGGTTCTATATCCCCGCCGGTAAGAGTGTTGATATAAATGCCGTCACGCATCACGACCACTTCGTCACAAAGGTGTTTCACCTCGTCAAGATCATGAGAAATGATCAGCACCGCCGTTCCTTTTGCCTTTTGTTCGGCGATAATTTCATAAATCCTGTCCCTGCCCTTCTGAGAGAGGGCGGTTGTCGTCTCATCTATGATCAGGATCTCCGGCTGATGGCTGAGCGCCCGTGCCGTCTCGATCATCTTTCGCTCCTCAAAAGAATAATCATCCACCATCTTTGTCGGAATTACATTTTCCAGCCCATTTTCCTTCAGGATCTCAGCACTTCTTGCATTGATCTTTTTGATATTCACAATGCCCTTTTTACCGAGAGATTCCTCTTCACCCAAAAACATGTTTTCCGCAACCGTCATTCCGTCGATTGTTCCCTGCTCCTGCGTCAGGTACTGGATTCCCTGCTTCCGGGCATCAAGCACGGATTTAGGGCTGTACGGCTGACCCTTGTAGGTCATCGTTCCCTTCGTCGGCGGATAAACCCCGGAAATCATACTTGAAATCGTTGATTTGCCTGAACCGTTCTCGCCCACCAGGCCCGTCACAACTCCCCGTTTCAGTTCCAGAGTCATATCAGTCACTGCCTTTGTGGGGCCAAAATCTTTATACATATGTTCAGCTTTTAATACTACTTCCTTCAATCTCTTCTCCTCCCTATATTTACGGAGTAATTATTGAGCTCCTGTGTTGATCACGCCTTGAATACAGTAATCCGGAACACTGTCCGGAAGCTCCCAGAGACAGTAAAGGTTGCCCTCGGAATCCTCAATCACCGAATATGTATCGCCAAGCAGTTCAAACTTTCCTTTCACCTGCTTTCCGCCGCATTTCACAGCTTTTCTGACTGTTTCATCAATATCTTTGACTTCCACGATAAAGCACGGCTGATCGCCCCACTCCTCGCTGACCGGCACGAGAAAGCCGTATCCGAAGGAACAGACTCTCGGCTCCCAGTCGGCAGTTCCGGGACCGGTTGCACAGTACATGACCGGATTTTCAGGATCGGTACCTTCTACATCGATGATATCCCAGCCAAAAAGATCCTCATAAAAGGAACGCATCTCTTCCGCCTGGCCTTTGTGATACCGCATAATCCATCTCCTCACCCGGCCGTCTCCCTTCTGAGGAATAAAATCTTTGGCCGGATGGAAGGAAAGGTCAAAGGGGTCTCTGTCGGGATCTACCACGGGCGGATCCACATGGATTCTTCTCTTGTCGATACTTCCGCACCACGGCTCCTCCAAGAACTGTGAACGGGGAGCGCCGCATCCGGGGCATGCCTTCGGAACCTCTGTTTCTTCAAACGCGATGGGAAATCCACACGCAAAACATGTATATATTTTTTTCATATTCTTTCTCCTTGCCGTATTCATTTCTATGTACAGATAACTGCTTCAGCCTTCTTCCTCGTCGTATTCCGTTTCAAGCTCGTCCCAGGTTCGGGATGACGGGCATTTCCACAGATAGAGGTAATTTCCTGCCGGATCTTCGATCACCGCGTGAGGCTCCCAGCTCTGCTTGCTGTCGTCCAACGGCTTTGCAACCACCGCTTTGGACTTATCCAGTATCAGTTTCCCGCCGTGGCCGAGAATTTTCTCAATGGTTTCCTCCAGCGGGCGCTCCATGTCTATCTCCATAAACGGCCCGATTTTATTGAGTATTCCGGGCGCCCAGTGTGTGAACAGATTCATATGCCCCGGCGTAACGCCTTCATAGTCGTACTGCGCAGGTCCTGTGGCGATCAGCATGCCCGGATGGGGATCTCCCGCCGGTTTTCCGCTGGCTGCCTCAGGCGTCTCGATCATGTCCCATCCGAATACATGGATGCAGAAATTCTGGAAACGTCTCAGTTCCTTATAGGTTACAAACATAAGTCTCGTTCTTCCGTGCAGACTTTTCGCCGTAAACTTTTTCGGCGCTCTGCCGGTGTTGGGATAAGTGGTCTTTGTTGTCATTGCTCAGCCTCCTTCATGTGTTTTATAAGTTACTCTCTGTCGTAATCCGTCTCAGGTTCCTCCCAGGTTCTTGACGGAGGGCATTTCCACAGATAAAGCAGATTACCGGCCGGGTCCTCCGCAACAGCCGTAACAAGCCAGCCCTCGTCGGTGGGCTCTTTCGCAAATGCGGAGCGTTTTTTATCAGTAATGATCTTTCCGCCGTTGTCTGTAATCATTTTCAGTGTTTCATCCAGCGGCTGATCCATATGTATTTCCATAAACGGTCCGGGCGTAAACAGTTCCTCCGGCGCGTGATGTACAAACATGGTCATATGTCCCGCCACCGCGCCTTCATAATCAGGCTGGCTTGGCCCTGTTGCGCAGATCAGCATCGGATGGGGATCTCCCGGCTTTACTCCGCTGGCCGCTTCCGGGGCCTCGATCATATCCCATTTGAATAAAGTAGTATAAAATCTGATAAAGCGGTCCCTTTCTTTGTAGGACATCACATAGCATCTGGTTCTCCCGTGCAGATCCTTTGCTGTAAATTTTTTAGGAGGTCTTCCAGGATTCACGGCCTGCTTTTGTGTTCCTTCTATTTCCCAGAGATAAAAGGGATTGCCCTCTGAGTCCTCGACAGCCGCGCAGGTTTCTCCCTCTATCTCCATACTGGCTGCAAGCACCCTTCCACCGAGAGCTGGTATTTTTTCAAGGGTCTTTTTAATATTTTTCACCTCGACAACAAACGAGGGGGATGAAATTCCTTTTTTCGGAGTGAGGTATCCGTATCCGAAGGAGGGAACCCTCGGCTCCCAGTCAGGCGTTCCAGGGCCAGTGGCGCAATACATCAGCGGCTCATTTTTATCAGAGCCTGCCGTACTGACAATATCCCATCCAAATACTTTTTCATAAAACGCTCTCGACACATCCGGATCGTCGTATCTCATAATCCAGCGGCGGATTCTTCCCTCTCCCTTTAAGTCGGCAAAATCTTTTGCTATATGATAGGAGTAATCCATCGGATCCCAGTTGTTATCCGCCAGCGGAGGATCTACATGGATCCTTCTCGTCTCGATACTCCCATTCCACGGCTCAGACAGATACTGATCTTTATTTGCTCCGCAGCTCGGACACCACTGGGGAACCTCGCTTTCATCCACTGCAAACGGAAAGCCGCATGTAAAACAAGTATAGATTTTCTTCATTTTTTAAACTCCCTTTATGCATTTTGTTTATGTTTTTTATAATAATATAAATTTATATGTGCATTTTCAATATACAATATCCGGGACTTCTCTGATAAATGTGACATTTTTTTCATTTCGTCACTTGTGTGTTACACTTTACGGACCTGCACATAACACTGTACCAGGTAATTATCTCTGTTCTGGTCGATCATCTGATTCATCAGGTCCTCTTCAAAGGCTATCCCACACGGTTCATACCCGTTTTCAACCGCATATTGCACCAGTGCCCTGTACACTGAAGGAATGTCGGTTCCGCTGCTATGCCTGATGGCTGTCACATAAATCCCCTTGGGCCTGATGAATATATTTCCATCCGTATCTCTGTCTGACGAGTTCTCATCAAACATTTTGAATGCTCCGTAGGTTTTCTCGAAGCTGCCGTCCCTGACGTGTTTGGGCATTACAAATTCGCTGACACGCAAGCTTTCGTTATATCCGTTATCTCTGCAATGAGTGATCCATTTTCTGGCGTTTTTCAGTGCTCTATAGTTTGCCGCCAGCCTGTCATGAAATGTATAGGCGTAATAGGGCGCATCCTCGTGAAAGGTCACAAACTCGAACTCATCGCATTTCGCGCTGAGCGCCGCTTCACTTTCCTCCAGAGACCTTTTAATCAGATTCTCGGTCCGTTCAATCACCTTCTTTTGTTCTTCAAGCTTCGCAAGCCTGCTTTTCAGCATCTCCACACATCTGCCGGGATTGCGCTCCTTCAGATATTCCTTGATTTCCTCCAGTGGAATCTGCATCACCCGCATCGCATAAATAGCTTCAAAAATGTAAATCTGAGACAACTCGTAATAAAAGTATCCGTTCTCGCCGATCAACGCTGGCTGCAGCACTCCCACCCTGGCGTAATACTGCAGGGTAGATTTTTTTGTTCCGCACATTTCAGCAAATTCGCCGATTTTATAATATCTTTTTTCATGTTTCATTCTTCCTCCGCCATCCTGCTCATCGCTTCGAGCTCTTTCCTTAGTTTTCCGACATCGGCCGGATCGTCTATCAGATACAATTCTTCTCTTTCCCAGTTGTAATAATTGTGGCGCTCAATTTCCAGCTTTTGCCCGGTCTCATCCTCCGCCCATTCCTCAAACAGCCTTCCAAATTGTTCAAAATCCTCATAGACTCTTTCATGCACGCGGGTCTGGGAATTTTCCCCGCCGCTGTAATAGCGGTATCTTTTGGGCATCGGATGTCCCAGCCTGGCCTCCTCCTCATCTGTGATATGCTCCAGTTCCAGTTCCTTCATCCACATTTCAAAAGGGATGTTTTGTATCTGTCTGTATACGATTCTCATATTCATCACTCCTCACTGTCAGCCAGTGTAATTCTCCTGCTTCTCCGGCATTTTGTAATTTGGGTTTACGGTATATTTGGGCTGGTAATCCTGTACGGCGGCCATCTGCAGCCAGGGAATCACAGGCCTTGACGGATCATCGATATAGAGTATCTCCTGCTTCTGCCAGCGATACACGAGCTCCCATTCCCTGGCGATTCTCTGGCATTCTTCATCCCTGAGCCATTTTTCATGCAGGCTCGTGAATTCAGCGATGGAATCATATTCCCGCTCATGCACCCGTACGGTGGACTTCAGGCTGCCTGTAAAAGGCGTTAGCCTCACGGGGAGCGGTATGCCAAGCCGTAACGCTGCCAAATCACTTCTGTGTTCAAGCTCCTTTTGCAGTTCCCGGTTTTCAGGCGGAACCTCTTGAATCTGACGAAACAAAACTCCGATTTTCATATACGTTTCATCCTGCCTTTCACATATTTAGCCGCACTTGCTGCAGCCAAGTGTATTGTGTTTTCTGTTTTTAATTTAAATCGTTGTGTTACTTAACGGTCAATTATACATTTTATACAAATTTTATTTCATAATATTTCCTGGATTTTGTCCGTTTTGACAAGACTTTATTAATAATGAGACAGTTTTTATTTTTTGTAATTTTTATATTACATGAGGAGTTTTTTCTCCCTTGCACTCGTTATTTTGTCTGTGTTACTTTCATAAAAACATCACTTATTTAGTAATGTTAACCAACAAGCTAAAGGAGGCACAACAATGAAAAAAATCTATACTTGTTTTACCTGCGGATTTCCGTTTGCTGTCGATGAAAAAGATGTTCCCGCGGAATGTCCCGCCTGCGGTTCTCCAAAATCACAGTACCTGGAAGAGCCCTGGAACGGCAGTATTGAAGCCCGCAGAATTCATGTGGACTTCCCTGTCCCCGATCCTGACTGGGATCCTATGGATATCCGCTTCCATCATCCCAAGCACTTTAAACCACAAAGCATGCAGGGCAGAATCCGCCGCTTTGTCCTTCCCTATGACGACGCTGAAAAGACACGTAAATTCTATGCCGAAGCGATGGACTGGGATATCATCAATGTGGAAAACACCGATCCCGCCAATCCGCTCATGTACTGCGCGACAGGCCCCGGAAATGCCAACTGGGAACCCAGCGTTCCTTCTTTCGGATACGGTTTTCTGAAGTCAAAGGCCAGCGGGCACGCAGTACAGCAAGCCAGCTTTGTTGTTGAAATTGACAATATGGAGGAGACTCTTGAAAATGTTGTCAAATATGGCGGAGAAGTGCTTTCAGAGAAATATGAAGCGGCCGGAAATACATATGTTATGATCAAAGACAGCGAAGGTAATATCCTCTATCTCTGGGAAACTCCCGCAGATATGGACTGGTCGCTTCCTGAGGCTCTTTACCTTTCCAAACGTCCTGAAAAAATCGAGCCCTATGTTTCCACAGCCCTTGCCGACCCGAACAGGTATCCTGGAAGAGCGCCAAAAAAATACCCAAAAAAGGATCTTCATGGCCGCCTTCGTTTTATCACCTATTCCTATCTCGACTATGAGCGCTGGCACAAATTCGTCGTAAACGTATTCGGATGGGATATGTTTGAGCTGCCGGAAGCTGCCGGAGGCCAGCCCAAGGGAAGCGCCAGCCCGACACTCCTGATTGCAACCGGTCCGAGCTACGAAACCTACGAGGGCGCCACGCCCGGACATATGAACGCTATGTGCCACAAAGCAGACGGCGAGCTGGAACCCATCGTTTGCATGCTGGAAATTGATATGTGGAAGCCCCTCGAAGACACGCTGAAAATGATGGAGTCAAAAGGCGCCGTGTTAGTTGACGGAATTCCTGAAGAAACCGAAGGCTGGACATCCTCCGCTTATGTCAATGATCCCTCAGGAAACAGGCTGTATCTGTGGAAATGCCCCACTTCCCGCACATGGGAGGAACCCGAAGCAGCATATGACCAGGAATAAAAATCTAAGCTTTAAAACTTAAGTTAAAAAGAGGAGGCAATCGGATCATTCCGATATTAGCCTCCTAAAACTTAAGAAAGAGACAGCCCTGTGAAATTCTAGCTTTTTCAAAGCATTGAATCTCCACCGGTCTGTCTCTTTCTTTCAACGATTCTATTACCCAACTGCCTTTTAATCTGCCGCGAAAGGCCCATTACCCAGCGCAGCGCACATTGACAGGAGTCTTACGGTTTCATTATATCCCAGGATTCCGGTATCCAGGGCCAGATGATATCCTGCCGCCTATTCTTCCTGATATATTCTTGTCACGCGCTTGCTGATGCCGCAGGCCATCTCATAATTAAATCTGCCTGCCGGATCTGCAATTTCCTCCAGGGAGATAAAGTTGTCCCCGTCACGTCCTGCCAGAGTTACCACATCTTCAGTCTTCACTTCCGGTATCCCCGTAACATCCACCATGATCTGATCCATGCAGACACGCCCGAGTATCGGCGCGTACTGCCCGTGAATCAGGACCCGCCCTCTGGAAGAAAGAGCCCTGGGATATCCGTCGGCATACCCCACAGATACCGTGGCAATCCTCGTCAACGGCCCGCTGGTCACATAGGTAGCGCCATAGCTCACTCCAAGCCCCGGCCCCACATCTTTGACATGGATCACATGGCTTTTCCACGCCAGGGCGGGGATCAGGTCCAGCTGTTCCTTTTGCACTGCCTCAGACGGATAAAGTCCGTATGTCACGATCCCCGACCGCACCATGTCGTATCTGTAATCATCAAATTCCATGATGCCGGCGCTGTTGCACACATGCTTAACCGGTATGTCCACTCCCCGCCGTTCCAGCATGGCTGCCATACGGTCGAACTTCTCCAGCTGTGAAGAACAGTACGTCTTATCCACCTGATCCGCGCAGGAAAAATGCGTAAACATCCCTTCCAGGTCAATATGTTCCAGGCAGGAGATTCCTTTGATCTCATCTGCGTCAGGCTCTGCCGCCTGAAAGCCAATCCGGGTCATCCCGGTATCCAGGGCAATGTGTATCTTAGCCTTTTTCCCCTGATTCGCGGCAGCCGCATCCAGCAGCTCCGCCGTCTCCCGGCTATAGATCGTCTGAGTGATGTCATAAGCCACCACATCCTCATATTGTTGCGGCGACGTATATCCCAGGATCAGCACCGGCAGCTGTATCCCGTGCTCCCGCAGTTCCACCGCCTCCTCCAGAGTGGCCACTGCAAAATAATCCACCCGGTCTTCCAGATATTTTCCCACCGTTACCGCCCCGTGTCCATAGGCGTCAGCCTTGATTACAGCCAAAAGCTTTACATCCGGGGCAATTCTTTTTCTCACTTCAGCAATGTTATGTCCTATCGCAGGCAAAGATACTTCTGCATAGCATCTCAGATAGTCGCTCATGATCTTTCCTTCTTTCATCTGGGAGGCGCTGCCTCACCGCTTCTCCGGTTTTCTGATCGCTGAATAAATATTCTTGACATTCTTCAGCACTACATGGGTCCTGGTATCGGACACACCGTCCAAGCTCATGATTTCCCTGTGAATATGTTCCAGCTCGTCTGAAGACTCACAGGATATCTTCAGCAGAAGATCGAAATCCCCCGTTTGGTAATAGCAGGATACAATCGTATCCATACTGTTGATGGCCTCTGAAAAGCTGTCAAAATATTTCGGATTCCCCAGACTCACTTCCATCAGAGCTGTCATTGCGTTCCCTGTGCGTTTCTCATCAACAATGATCGTATATTCCTTGATGATTTTATTTTCCTCCAGCTTGCGGATCCGCTCAATCACTGCAGAGACAGAGAGATGAATCTCCTTGCTGATATTGGATGCAGTTTCCCTGGCATTTTTCTGCAGGATCTTCAAAATTTTATAATCAATGCTATCCATCATGTACAGCCTCCTCCAATTAATACCCCTGAATATTTCATGTCACCCATTAAGTATAGCAAATTTTTTACAGAAGTCCACCATTCTGAAAAAAATTTTATATTTACCGTTTCATAAACAGGGCAGTTCAGAATCCGGAAGAATTCTAAACTGCCCTGTTGGATTACTTATTTTTCCCGCATATCGCCCAGGAAGAACAACGCAACCGTCCCCGGCCCCGTATGGGAACCGATCACCGTTCCTACATTGTTGATGATAATTTTCCCTCTGAGCGCTGGAAAACGTTCTTCAATCACATCCGCTACCTCCCGGGCGTCTTTATAGCATGCCGACTGTGACAGATAACACTTTCCCGAGTAATTATGACCGCCCTCCGCATGTTCTTCCATGCGCTTCACAATCTCTTCCATCACTCGCTTTTTCCCGCGGTATTTCTTCCTGGGAATCAGCTTTCCTTCCGTATTCATGTTCAACAGAGGGCAAATATTCAGAACTGTACCGAAAATCGCTGAAGTTCTTGAGATCCTCCCTCCACGGAAATAGCTGCTCAGATCCGTGGAAAAAAACCAATGATGAATATGGAGCTTGATTTTCTCCAGCTCTTCCACATTCTTCCCGTAGGACATCCCGGCGTCCTGATGATCCTTCGCTATGGTTACCAGCATCCCATAACCCGATGAGGCACCCAGTGAATCCACGAGAGTTACCTTCCTCTCCGGATATTTCTCTTCCAGACGCTGCTTCGCAATGCTGGCCGCATTATAGGTTCCGGAGATTCCGCTGGAAAGCGTGATGTGGAGCACATCCTTACCCTGGATCAGGAATGGTTCAAACAGCTTCATATAATCTTCTTCATTCACCTGGGAAGTGACCGGCGTGGCCCCTGCCGATATTCTTCTGTAGAATTCATCCAGTGCCATTGATTTCCCCATATCGTCCGGATACTCCTTGCCATCCATGGTAAAATGAAAACAGGCATAGGGAATCCCCCGCTCTTCAAAGAATTCTGGGGCCATATCTGCAGTTGAACAACAGGTAATCACATAATCTGACATATTTTCTAATCTCCAAATTTTATATTTCCACACCTTATGATGTAGTTTTCAAAACTATATATTATACTATCATCTGCAGTTTCGGGTGTCAACCTATTTTCGCCTCATCACAGTATCCCTGGCAGCAGTTCAGCATTCCGCTATTCCTTTTATCTTCTTCTCCTGCTCACTTCTTTCGTCGTCGCAAATTGCACGGCTATTCCCAGGGCAGCAATCACAAGCGTCACCACAAGACCCAGCGCATAATTGGAACCCAGAACCGGTATGGGCGTCTTCAGGGAATGAACGGCATTGAAAGCGCCGCTGACCGCCGTAATAGCAATAATACAGGGCCTCGAAAATTTTACCGCCAGTATTCCAGCCACCACAAACGCAGCCACTGCCAATACCATCAGTACGATATTCCATACCTGTTCATCGGGAAGGGGAATCGTCCTAACCGCTGCAAAAGCGATAAAACCACAGAAAACAAACACTCCCGCAAGATAGAGCTTGAAAGCAATCAGCCCAAGCAAAATACCTGCCACAAGTCCGATTACCGCGGGAAGATATGCTTCTCCTTTGATCAGCACTGAGGATATGCCGAATCCGAGCGCAAATCCCACCAGGAAACCGATCACGGTAACCCATACCTTCAGCAGGCGATAGCCCAAAAAGCATTGCAGAAGAGCAAACGCTACAGAAAACACTACCGCAACCTGGCCGAATTTAGTCATAAAATCATTTAACACGTCAAGCACTCACCAGTACCTCCTTCAGAATTCTTTTTATATAGTAACCTTTTTCTCCGGCCAGTTCAAGCTTTTTCTGGAAGCATCTGGCGATTCAGGGCAAATTCCTGTAATAAAAGATTGCCAGCTGCGTCCGGTCCCTAAGCTCCAGTTTGTCCAGGATACTGCTGAGATAATTCCTGACCGTACCTTCGCTTAGATACATCTGCTCTGCAATTTCCCGGTTAGACAAACCTTCCGCAACCAGGCAGATCAGCTGATACTCCCGCTCCAGAAGCCCATGGACTTCATAATTAAAATTTCCCTTTTTTTTCAAAAGATCCGGTATCTTAGCCGTAATCTCATTGCCAAACACCGTCTGACCGGTGCACACAGCCCGAAGAGACGGCAGAATACTTCCATAGTCCTGTTTCAGCAGATATCCTCTGGCGCCGGTCCTGATTGCCCGGATAATATATTCATCGTCCAGGAATGTGGTCAGCAGTAAAATCCGGGCCTCCGGAAACTCCCTGAGAATCCTGGCTGAAGCTTCCAGACCATTCATTTCCTTCATCCGTATATCCATCAGCAGCACATCCGGACGTTCCTGCCGGTACAGCTTCACACCCTCCAGGCCGCTGCTCCCTTCTGCGCAGACCTCCACCTCCGGGTCTGCTTCCAGTATTGTCTTCAACGCCATGGTAATCAGCGGATCATCATCTACCACTACTACTCTCATAGTTTACCCCTCTTTCGGTATAGTTATAAATATTCCGAAGCCGTGGTCTCTGCTAATCTGAATGTTTCCATCCAGGGCCTTTACCCGCTCCTTCATGTTTAAAAGCCCTATTCCTCCTGTTTTCTCAGCTATCCCGGCTCCGGAGCCATTATCCTGTATCTTCATCTGATAAAGCGCCGGATGCTCCCGCATCAGCACATGCACTTCTGTAGCATCGCTGTGCTTGGCCACATTAACCAGAGCCTCCTTCAGAATTGACAATAAACAATACTTAACCGTTCTCGGGACGTCCATATCCATATCATATTCCAGCCCCACCCGGCAGAACTGAAATTCCAGGATCAACCCTTCCACTGCCTTCTGTAGATCTACAGAATCATCATGGATATCGTGAACACTTTTTCTGACGCTGTCCATGGCCTGGTTAAGAGAATTCTCAAGCTGAGCCAAAGGCTCCCCCACCGTCGCATCCTTATTCACTGCCTTCAGCGCGCCTGTTATCAATATCGTCCTCGACAACAGGTGACCCACATTATCATGAATCTCTCTGGCGATCCGGTTACGCTCCCTTAAGGTAGCCGTATAAATCTCATAATCCTGTTTCTCAAGCAGTTCTTTATTCTTCTCTTTCAGAAGCAGGTTCCTCTCTGCACTGTCATCCCGGATTTTCTTTAGCTTCTCTTCCTTTATTTCCAACTGCGTGCTTTTCACCTCCAGCAGCATTGCAGCTCCAATTCCCAGCAGCAGGAATATGATCATTTCTATGCCCGCACCGCCGCTCTGGGCCATAGCCGGCGCAACCAGAACCAGCAATAGATACAGCCTCCATCTCAAAATATCGTAAGAGATCAGCGGTAAAAAACATACCATACCCGGCCAGATAACCGCACCCGCGCAATAACCACCCAACAATACCGCCGCCGCCGTCCGCTTTTCCAGAAACGCCGCACAGGCCGACACAGCCACAGCCCAAAAAAACCCCGTGACATACACCGGCGTTACCGGCACAAATAAAACGGCCGCTATTCCATATATGGTTAAAAACCCCTTATCCGCCAACCTTCTCATATTCATATCCTCTAATAGATAATTTCCATTCTGTGCTCATATTAACGCATTTCCAAATCTATGACAAGGATATCTTCCACGATTACCCGGAAGCAAGGCTGAATGTGACATTTGTCATACGGTTTCCTGACATTCTTCACTACCGCTCAATCATTTTTTCCGTTAAACTTTAATCATATCAAGCAGTCCCTGAACCATCCGCCTGCCTATCATACATCATGACCCTGCAGACGGATGCGGCAAAGATAAGGAGGAGTTTTTATGATTAAAATCGAAAATCTGGTGAAGCGCTACGGCGATCTGCTGGCGCTGGACCATCTGAACCTGCAGATCAAGGAAGGGGAAATCTTCGGACTTCTCGGCCCCAACGGTTCCGGAAAAACTACGGCTCTGAACTGCCTGCTGGCCCTTCTGAAATATGATAAAGGCACCATCGAGGTCTTTGGCAAACCCATGACCCCGGCCTCTTACGAATCGAAAAGGCAGATTGGCGTAGTGCTTCAGAATGTGGCAGTCTTTGAACAGATGTCTGTTTATGAAAATATAGATTATTTCTGCAGTCTTTATGTAACAGACAAGGAAAAGCGGAAGGCGCTGGTAGAAGAAGCCATTACTTTTGCAGGTCTGGAAGATTTCCGGAAAAAACGGCCGAAACAACTGTCAGGTGGTCTTCTCCGGAGACTGAACATTGCCTGCGGCATCGCCCACAAGCCCAGGCTGATTATTCTGGATGAACCGACCGTAGCTGTCGACCCCCAGAGCCGGAACCGCATCCTGGAGGGTATTCAGGAATTAAACCGTCAGGGCTCTACAATCATTTACACCACCCACTATATGGAAGAGGTAGAGCAGATCTGCACGAGAATCGCAATCCTGGACCACGGCCGCTGCATTGCCTCCGGCACGAGCGAAGAATTAAAATCTATGATTAAAACCGGGGAAACTGTAACGATTGAGGCCGTTGCACTGCGAGAGGAACAGCTTTCAGAAATCCGGGCCCTGCCGCATGTGTTTTCCCTCACTTATAATGATCAGACGCTGAAAATCAGCCTCAGCAGCGCTCACCACAATTTTGTCAGGATTCTTCATTATCTGGAATCACAGGAAGTTACCTTCGGAAGAGTCTTTTCGGAATTGCCCACATTAAACGACGTCTTCCTGGAAATCACAGGAAAAGAGCTGAGGGATTAGGAGGAGCAGCATGGCTAATTTATTTAAGTACCGTTTTATTCAGACCCTGCGCGAAAAAGGGAACATGTTCTGGGGCCTGGCTTTTCCCATTATCCTGGGCACTTTTTTCTATTTCGCCTTCGGGAGCCTGGGAACGGAAACCTGGAATAACATCCCGGTGGCGGTTGTTGAAGCTTCCAGCAATGAGGCCTTTTCCCAGTATATGGACGCTCTGGACGGCGACCTTCTGGACATTACCTGCATGTCGGAGCAGGAGGCAGAAAACGCACTGCAGGAAGGCACCGTCATCGGCATCTTTTATGAAGAAACAGAACCCTCTCTGACTGTGGCGGCCAATGGGATGGAAGAAACGATGCTTTCTTCTCTCATGGATTCCTATGCCAAAAATGCTTCTATGATTGCTGACATCTTGCAGACGCATCCTGAAAATCTCCAAACTGCCTTGTCCGAATTGTCAGACTATTCTTCCTTTACAGAAAACTCCTCTTTGGGAGGCCGGACCTATGACAATGTTCTGGATTACTTTTTCGCCCTGATCGCTATGGGCTGTTTCTACGGATCTTTTTTGGGAATTTCTCTCGCTAACGAAAATATGGCCAACATGTCCCCACTGGGCGCCCGACGGAGCAGCGCGCCTGTCAGCAAGCTGAAATTGGTGGCTGTAGACATGGGAACCGGCTTCCTGATCCATTTTATCAATGTGGTTCTGCTGCTCTGTTACCTGAATTTTGTCCTGAAAATCGATTTTTCCGGGAACTGGGGCGGTATGCTGCTGATCTGCCTCCTGGGCACCCTAACAGGTGTGTCCTTTGGAATCGCTGTTGGCTGTGCCGGAAGGCTGAAAGCAGGAATGAAAACATTTCTGGCAGTCGTCTGCCCGCTGATCACCTGCTTCCTGGCCGGCCTGATGTTCGGCAATATCAAACAGCTCATAGAACAGACCTGTCCAGTCATCAACCGCATTAATCCGGCCACACTGATCAGCGACGCCTTTTACTATCTGATCGTCTACAATGACTTCGGCAAGCTGGCCGTCAACCTGATCACACTGGCTGTCATCAGTCTGGGGCTGGCCTCACTGGCCTTCTTCAGCATGAGGAGGGAACGCTATGACAGTATTTAAAGGTTATCTTAAAATTATAAAGCAAAATCTGACCTATATGATTTCCTGGATTTTCATTTTTCTCATCATCACTCTGATGATGGACTCCTTTACCAGTGATGCACAGAAGGGGATCTTCAGGGCAGAAAGCGTAGATATCGCCGTCGTAGACCTGGACAGCAGCACCCTGTCCCAGGGCCTGATAGATTACTTATCGCTCCACAACCAGGTCACTCTCACCGACGGCGACCAGGAGAAGCTCACCGCCGCCCTTTACTACCGGACCTATGCCTATGTGCTGACCATCCCGGAAGGATTCGGCAGCTCTTTCCCCGATGGCGGTGAGACATTAAAGGCCACAAAGGTCCCGGGTTCTACAGAAGGCTACTATCTGGACACACAGACCGATTCTTTTTTAAACCAGGTCCGGGTCTATCAGGCTGCCGGCTTCGATAGGCCGGAAGCCATAGAAAAGGCGCTGGCCCTTTCAGAAACAGAAGCGCCCGTGACGCTGAAGGATTCCAGCGGAAACGGCGGGGAAATGCCGGGCTATGCCTACCTTTTCCGTTTCCTCCCCTACCTGTATATTTCGGTTCTCTGCTATTGTGTCAGCTATATACTGACAGCTTTCAACAACCGTGAAATACACCGCAGGATGATGGCCTCCGCCATCTCCCCGGCCAGCCAGAACTTTCAGGGGATCATGGCCTTCCTGTTCCTCTTCATGGTCTTCTGGGGTATCAGCATGCTTCTTCCGCTCATCGCAGGCTACCGCTCCTTCTATACCGGAGGCCACATACTCCTCTACCTGGCCAATTCGCTGCTCATGCTGGCCGTAGCAGCCTCCATCGCCTTCCTGGTGGGTCATCTGATCCGTGGAGACAACGCAATCAACGGAATCACCAACATCCTTTCCCTGGGAATGTCTTTTCTCTGCGGCGTCTTCGTCCCACTGGAATTCCTGAGCGACGGTGTAAAAAAAGTTTCGCAATTCCTGCCCGTCTACTGGTACGAAACCACCAACGACCTGCTGGGCAGCCACAATACCCTGTCAGCAGAAATGCAAAACACCGTATTTCAGGGCTTCCTGATCCAAGCGGCATTCGCACTGGCATGCTTCTGCCTCACACTGGCGGTAGGAAAACTAAAGGCTCAGGAAAATTAAATTTTGGTTTTGCTTCCAATTGGTCGGGGAAGGGAGGGCGCTTTGGATACCCGGACGAAAGGCTGGGAGGAGGCGGGGCGGAACAGGGACGGCGCCATGGAAGGCTTCGGCCTGAAGTTCTGCTTAGCGGCCATCAGCACCTACAGGGAGGTACCAGGGCAAGTCCGGTAGAAAGACTGATGTCTTTCTATCCTCCGTGCCCTTCAGGCATTGTGCGTGAGGCACAATACCTGCCCTCCCTTCCGGCGCTGCTGCCCGCTAAGCAGAACTTCAGGCCGAAGCCTTCCATGGCGCCGTCCCTGTTCCGCCCCGCCTCCTCCCAGCCTTTCTGGTGATCTAAAACTCTTCACCCAAGTTCTCCGAAAGTGTCATCAGGATGGTTTCAGACAGTAATTGCTGGCTTATCGCGGCCGACGGGCGCCAGTATTTCTTTATTAAATATCGAGATCTACCGCCTGAGACTATCGGGGTCCCACCCCTGGCGAGAGCCATTGTACCGTCTGGAACAGCCAGAAAAGCAGCGGGGGACCTCCGGCGGCTGCGGTCTGTTGGGCAGACCTCTGCAGGCTTGTTAGTGATTCTTGACTTCCGGAGGCCGCTCTTCAGGGGGCGTCCGCTGTGCCTCAAGCACGGCGGGCGAGGGGAACGGAGGATGGAAGGCATCAAGCCTTCCACCGGACTTTCCCCGGTACCCCTGGAGAGCGGCCTCCGGAAGTCTTAGAATCACTTCAACCCGAAGCCCAGTCTGCCCAACAGGCCGCAGCCGCCGGAGGTCCCCCGCTGCTTTTCGTCCGGGTATCCACCCCCACCTCGCCACAAAACCATAATTTAATGAATTGCCGTCACTTCATAATCCTGATCTTCTACCACTTTTTTCAGCAGTTCATCTGCCACCTCTGCATTCAGCTTTACAACTGCCGTTCCTTCCTCATGGCTCACAGCCGCTTCGTTTACCTCCGGCAGGGCTTCCAGGCATTTTTTTACTCTTGCCTCGCAGTGACCGCACATCATTCCTTTGATCTCCATTGTTTTTTCCATTGTTTGTTTCTCCTTTTTCTTTTTAATTTTTATTTTTTTATCTTTTCTGGCACTATACATGGAGAAAAGATTTAGCCTTAATGCGTTGCTGACCACGCAGAAACTGGACAGGCTCATGGCCGCGGCTCCGAACATGGGATTTAGCTTCCAGCCGAAGATCGGTATCCACACGCCGGCGGCCAGGGGGATTCCGATCACATTATAGAAGAACGCCCAGAACAGGTTCTCGTGGATATTCCTCAGGGTTGCACGGCTCAAACGTATGGCTGCCGGTACATCGCTGAGGCGGCTTTTCATGAGCACCACATCGGCCGCATCGATGGCTATGTCGGTTCCGGCTCCGATGGCGATTCCTATATCGGCGCGTGTCAGGGCGGGGGCGTCATTGATTCCGTCTCCCACCATGGCTACTTTCCCTTTCTTTTTCAGTGAACGGATGACCGCTTCTTTCCCGTCTGGCAGGACGCCGGCAATCACTTCGTCTACTCCAGCCTGGGCACCGATCGCTCTGGCGGTCCGTTCGTTGTCTCCGGTCAGCATGACTACATGAATGCCCATGTTCTGCAGTTCTTTTACCGCTTTGGGGCTGTCTTCCTTGATAACGTCGGCTACAGCGATAATCCCTATAAATTCACCGTCACGGCTGAAGAACAGCGGGGTTTTCCCTGTCTCGGCAAATTCTGCGGCTTTTTGTTCTGCAGCATCCGGGATCTCCGCTTTTCCGCGGATGAATGCCAGATTGCCTCCTGCCAGCTGCTGCTCCTTCCAGGTCCCGGTCAGGCCGTTGCCCGGTACCGCCTGAAAATCACTGATTTCCTGCTTTTTCATTTCCCGTTCCTCTGCCAGAACCAGGATAGCCTTGGCCAGGGGATGTTCGCTCTTCTGCTCCAGCGCTAACGCTGCGTACAACAGATCCTCTTCCCCGATGCCCTCTGCCGGAAACAGGTCTGTGACCTTCGGCTCGCCGCTGGTAATGGTGCCGGTCTTATCTAAGGCGACAACCTGTACTTTTCCGGCCTCTTCCAGGGATACGGCCGTCTTGAACATTATGCCGTGCTTGGCCCCCATGCCGTTGCCCACCATGATCGCCACCGGAGTAGCCAGTCCCAGCGCGCAGGGGCAGCTGATAACCAGAACGGAAATGCCGCGTGCCAGGGCAAATCCTATGGTTTCTCCGGCCAGAAGCCAGATGCCGATCGTGACTAACGCAATGATTATAACGGCCGGCACGAAAATGCCTGATACTTTATCGGCTACTTTCGCAATCGGCGCTTTGGTAGCTGCGGCGTCGCTGACCATCTGAATGATTTGAGAAAGAGTTGTGTCCTCTCCTACTCTTGTGGCCTCGCACTGGAGGTAGCCCGACTGGTTCAGGGTTGCGGCAGATACTGCGTCCCCCGGCTCCTTGTCCACCGGAATACTTTCCCCGGTCAGGGCAGATTCATTGACAGCGCTGCTGCCTTCTACAACGACCCCATCGACCGGGATATTCTCTCCCGGTTTCACCACAAAACGGTCGCCGGTCCTTACCTGTTCAATTCCCACCTCCACTTCCTGGCCATTCCGCAGCACCGTCGCCGTCTTCGGCGCCAGCTTCATCAGGCTTTTGAGCGCATCGGTAGTCCTCCCTTTGGAATAAGCCTCCAGCATCTTCCCTACAGTAATCAGCGTCAGGATCATGGCGGCTGATTCAAAATAAAATTCATGCATATATTCCATCACTGCATGGGCATTCCCCTTCAGCTGGGCGTCTGTCATTGCGAACAGAGCATAGAGGCTGTAGCCAAAGGAAGCCCCTGCCCCCAGAGCAACTAAGGTATCCATATTGGGCGCCCTGTGAATCAGGCTCTTAAAGCCACTGATAAAAAACTTCTGGTTTATTACCATGATTGCAGAAGTAAACAGCAGCTGTATCAGCCCCATCGCCACATGGTTGCCTTCCAGTACCGCAGGCACCGGCCAGCCCCACATCATATGGCCCATGGATACATACATCAGCGGGATCAGAAGACACACGGATGCAATCAGACGTTTCTTTAAAACCGGCGTAGCCCGGTCCTTCAGCATCTCTTCATATTCAAACGCCGTTCCGGAGGCTGCAGCAGTGGAACCTCCACTCTTCCCCCTGCCGCCCTTCTGCGCCGCGCCGTATCCCGCTTCTTCTACAGCCGTGATTATCTGGTCCGGAGACGCCGTTCCTTCCACACCCATCGAATTGGTCAGCAGGCTGACAGAACAGCCGGTCACGCCGGGAACTTTTGAAACTGCCTTCTCCACTCTGGCGCTGCAGGCCGCACAAGTCATACCAGTAACTGTATATTGTTCCATAATTACCTCCTTTACTTCATCAGCTTCTGCAGCAGTGTTACCAGCTCATCAATCACCTCATCATTCCCTGACCGGATACTGTCCGCCACACAGGTACGGATGTGATTCGACAACAGGACTTTATTAAAGCTGTTCAAAGCCGCGTTCACCGCCGCCACCTGAACGAGTATATCCGTGCAGTAAGCATCCTTCTCCAGCATCCCGCGGATGCCTCGCACCTGCCCCTCAATGCGGCTTAGACGGTTCTGAAGGTCTTTGTACTCCTTCTCTGAACGTTCTTTCGTTTTACTGCAGCATTCACACGAGCCCGTCACTACTTCAGATTCCGATACAGAATCTGGTTTATTATCCACTTTCAAATCTACTTTAGTCTCTGCTTTGTCATCTATCTTATTCTTTTTTTTCTTCTTATCAGCCATTTTGACCATCCTTTCCATTATCAATATACCCCCTATAGGTATATCTTCTAAGGAAAATTATATACCCTTACAGGGTATATTGCAATAGCATTTTAAATTTTTTATTAATTTCGATTTTGCTTCCAATTGGTCGGGGATGGGGGGAGGGTTTTGGATACCCGGACAAAAGGCTGGGAGGAGGCGAAGCCTTCCATTGCGCCGTCCCTGTTCCACCCCGCCTCCCCCCACCCTCTCTGGTGATCTAAAACGCTTCACCCAGGCTCCCCGAAAGTACCATCAGGATCATTTCAGACAGTAATTACTGGCTAATCGCGGCCGACGGGCGCCAGTATTGTTTTATTGAATATTGAAATCTACCGCCTGAGACCATCGGGGTTCCCAGCCCTGGCGAGAGCCATTGTACCGTCTGGAACAGCCAGAAAAGCGGCGGGAGACCTCCGGCGGCTGCGGCCTGCCGCTGCTTTTCGTCCGGCCATCCACACCCCTCGCCACAAAACTATAATTTTCCAACCAAATGGCGATTTATTTATCTTAAAAAGATCTCTTATCCCCATTTCTTCTATTGAGATTTTGGCAATAATTCAATATAATATCTTTAATGTACAGTCAGGAGATTCAACCATGTCGATAGGAAAAAATATCGCTAAATTCAGGAAAAGAAAAAAGATGACCCAGGAAGAATTTGGCAAAACCATTGGCGTGACAAATCAGGCAGTATCTAAATGGGAATCTGAGGTTTCTCTGCCTGATGTCATGCTTTTGCCTAAAATTGCTGACAAATTAGAGGTTTCCCTTGATGATCTATATGGAATACACGATTCCCACGAACCTGTCTCGTCCGTTCATGAGGAACAGAGCCCTAAGAGTGGCATGGAATCATTGAGAGAATTATACCGGATCGGAGTGGGTCCTTCCAGCTCTCACACTATGGGACCTGAGAAAATCTGCCGTATCTTTTATTCTCAGCACCGTACTGCCGACAGATATAAAGTGGTCTTATACGGTTCTCTCGCCCTAACAGGGAGAGGCCATGGGACAGACAAGGCGATTCAGAAGGTATTCGGTGACAAGGCAGAGATCGTCTTTGACACTCAGCACCAGACGATAGAATTCCCAAACACGATGGATCTGTATGCTTATTATGGTGAAAATCATCAGATGAAGCGCGCATACAGCCTCGGAGGCGGCGCAATTTCTTTTGATACAGTGCATCCCCAGAAATCTACGCCGTATAAACTGACTTCCTTTTACCAGATATCCGAATATGTCAAAAATCACAATATGCGCATATTCGATTACGTCCGTGAATGTGAGGGAGAGGAAATTTTCCTCTATCTTCAAAAGGTCTGGCAGCAGATGAAGGCCGCCATTAAAGAGGGCACGGAGAGAGAAGGCTATCTGCAGGGAGGATTGGGGGTTGAGCGTAAAGCCCGGTTTCTCCTGAAATCCAGACATATAGGAGAGACAGATGTCATCCGGGAAAACCGGCTCATCTCTGTATACGCTTTTGCGACAAGCGAACAGAATGCGGACGGAGAAACCATCGTAACCGCTCCCACCTGCGGGTCTTGCGGCGTAGTGCCGGCCGTACTGTTTTTCATGCAGCAAAAACATCATTTTACGGACAAGCAGATCTGCAATGCACTGGCAACCGGAGGGATCATCGGCAATTTAATAAAAACAAATGCCAGCATCAGCGGAGCGGAATGTGGATGCCAGGCGGAAATCGGCTCTGCCTGCGCCATGGCGGCGGCGGCACTGGCTGAGCTGTATGAGCTGGACCTGGAACAGATTGAATATGCGGCCGAAATAGCCATAGAACACCATCTGGGACTGACCTGCGACCCTGTAAAGGGACTGGTACAGATCCCGTGCATCGAGCGAAATGCTGTAGCTGCGATGAGGGCGATCAATGCGGTTTCCCTGTCAAATTTTTTGGCTACTACCAGAAATGTATCCTTTGACACCATTGTCAACACGATGTATGAGACCGGCAAGGATATTCACCATGGCTACCGGGAGACAGGTATCAATGGTCTGGCAAAATTTTATGTGCAAAATGATCCGAACCGTATAGACGATGCAATCAAAATATGACAAGGCTGTCCTGAAAATGTTATCAAGAGTAACGATTTCAGGACAGCTTTGTCATATTTTCCTTAATTCTTCCATCCTCCTCATCCGGCGCCCGGCATGAACTTCCGGCGTGCCAGACGCGGCGAAGGGACGGCTCAGATTACGTGATGCTCTTCCAGCAGCTTTTCCAGATCCGTACCTTTAATCTTTTTCAAAGCTTCTTTCATAACAATCTTTCCCTTCAGTCCCATATCCATATCCGTCAGTTTTTTGCCGTCCCGCAGTTGTACGGTTGAATTCAGAAGATCCCTGATATCATAGGTGCTTCCCCAAACCTCCGGCACCCCGCGGTCAATATCCAGAAGTGTATAAACCGCCTCCATACCGGTGCGGATAGAATATTCCGTTGTAAATATGGTATCTCTCTGCGTTTCCGCGAATTGTCCCAGAAAGGCGAAATTCACAGCTCCCTCCGGAACTACCAGCGGCCGGTCTCCTTTTGCCCTGGGCATGAAAAATGCAGTAATATAAGGCATCATGCAGGGAACTGTGTTGGCGCTCTTCTCCGCCAGCTCCGGAATTTCCTGTTCAGGCACTCCCATGTGATATAGCCACTCCATGCAGATTTCTTTCCCGCTGCAGTCTCTCATGGCTTTTTTCACATAATTGCCCGGCTTATCGCTGAACAGGCCGTAGATCCACCCCACCAGCTGTCCCTTCGGCTGGCTGCGGAACTGTGGCTGCCTGTTAAAAGTCCAGCTCAGAAGCCAGTTGGAATCTTTGGCAGTGACAATTCCCCCGGTCACCACCTTTCCGGAGAAAGGATCCCGCCGGCAGATTTTCTGCACATAGGGAGGAATTTTCTGATCCAGCGTGGTAACTGTTGCGCTCATCCAATTACTTTTTTCCGGATCACTGCAGAACTTATCCGGATGTCCGAAGGAGGAGTCCTGCGCCGCTATTTTTCGCCACATATCCCAGCCGCCGCCTTCTTTTATATCACTGACAAAGGGGGCGGGGCTTTCCTGGCTTCCCAGGGCGGAATTCTCCACACAGCCTCCGTTGGTGATGAACACCAGGTCATTCTCCGTCAGATCAATGGCTTCTTCTTTTTCTTCCCGGATGATATCGACACGGCGGGCCGTCTTCTGCCCCTTCTGAATATCAAATTCCACATTCACAACCTTAACACCATAATGAAATTGTACGCCAAATCCCTGAAGATAACGGACCATCGGAAGTATCATGGACTCATACTGGTTATATTTCGTAAACCTAAGGGCTGTGAAATCCGGCAGCCCGCCGATATGATGGATATACCGTTTCATGTAGAGTTTCATTTCCAGCGCAGAATGCCAGTTCTCAAACGCGAACATGGTGCGCCAGTACAGCCAGAAATTGGAGTTCAGCACCTCTTCGCTGAAATATTCGTCAATCTGTTTGTCGTAAAGCTCTTCATCCGGCGTGAAAAACAACCGCAGAATTTCCAGAGAGGCTTTGTCAGAAAGATTAAATTTTTTGTCTGTATGGGCATCCTGCCCGCGGTTGACCGTGGCTCTCATCAGGGAATAGTTGGGATCTTTTTTGTTCAGCCAGTAATATTCATCCAGCACGCTGACCCCGTCAGTCTCAATCGACGGGATGGAGCGGAATAAGTCCCACATGCATTCAAAATGGTTATCCATTTCGCGGCCGCCCCTCATGACATAGCCTAATTTTTCATACAGATATCCGTCGCAGGCGCCTCCGGGAATTGGCTCCTTCTCCAGAATATGGACATGTTCCCCCTTCATCTGGCCGTCCCGGACGAGAAAACAGGCCGCGGCCAGAGCTGCGAGGCCCGATCCTACAATATACGCTGACTTATGGTCGACGCCCTCCGGCTTTACAGGACGTGCAAATGCTTCATAATTGCCACTTGAATAATACATACTGATACCTCCATTTCTCTCTACTATGAAAGCTCCGGGTCAGCAGATGCCTCCGGCAGCCGCAGAAGCGTCGAAGGCGCAGTGCAGCCGGCTTTCATCCTCAGTGATGGCTTCATTGTATCAGCGCTTTTTAAATGGTACAATAAACAGAACCCGCCCTGTGATAAATTTTTTATCACAGGGCGGGTTCTGTAAGGAAATGAATCATTTACAGATCTGTGCGGTATCTATTCAATGCTCTTCCGATATCTCCATGGATCAGGGTGCTTAAACGCCCGACGATCTGCCGCGGTTCCTGGCGCATGCCATTCTTGATCCAGTCAAGCATCAGCCCGACAAAGGCAAATTTGTAGAAATCGGCAATAAATTTTTTATCTTCCTCCCGTACCTGCATGCCGGCTGCCGCTTCCTCCACAACGCCGATCAGAAGGCCGTAGGTAATCTCATACAGATAGCGCTCTACCTGTTCCCTGCTGACTGAATGATAAACGTTCATGATAAACGGCCGGTTCTCCTGCACGGCTTCAAAAATCTGCAAAAACCCCTGCTGCCAGGTACTGTAGGTCTTCTTCCCCGCAAGGGCCCGTGTCGCATCTTCCATGCAGGACCACTCCACCAGGTCATAAATATCCTTAAAATGGTAATAAAAGGTCATTCGGCTGATGCCGCAGTCGTCAGCGATATCCTGGATGGTGATCTTATCCAGAGGCTTTTTCAGCAGCAGGTTTTTCAGCGAAGCCTCCAGGGCTCTCTTCGTTGTCTGAGACATTCTGCAGTCCCCCTTCCAGGGGTATTATAACACACTCCGGAGGATTTAACATCCCGCCTTCCTAATGTTTACAGGAGCATTTACATACGCTCTTTATAAACAATGCGGCCATTGATGACAGTTGCGCAGGCGTCTCTCTTTATCACGAGCGGGTCCCCATCGAAGATCGCAAGGTCGGCATCTTTTCCCACCTTCAGGCTGCCCAGGCGGTGATCCACGCGGCATATACGCGCGGCATTAATCGTGATAGCGCGCATGGCCTCTTCCTCACCCAACCCTCTCTTGGCAGCCAACGCAGCACACAATGGCAGATGCTGAATGCGTGAGACGGGATGATCCGTTGTGAGCGCTACCAGCACGCCTGCGCGAGCCAGCGCGCCCGGCGTCTGAAAATCGGACTGTTCCACCTCTATCTTGCTTCTCGAGGAAAGAGACGGCCCCACAATGGCCGGAAAACCGCTGTCAGCGATCTGCTCTGCGATCAGATGGCCTTCTGTGCAGTGATCCAGCGTGAGATCCAGGTCAAATTCCTGAGCGATACGGATAGCAGTGAAAATATCGTCTGTCCGGTGTACATGTGCCTTGAGTGGAATCTTGCGTTCAAATAAAGGGCGGTAACATTCTTTCCGGAAATCGGGGTATTCGTTATCTTCCTGTTCAAAATAGAGCCGCGCATTGAATAGCTCCTCCCGGATTAACGCCGCAATCCCCATACGTGTCGACGGCATATTTCCGTCCCCGCCATAGTTAGCCTTAGGATTCTCACCAAAGGCTATTTTGATGGCGGCCGGCGCCAGCACCGCCATATCCTCTACCCCGCGGCCGGACGTTTTAATAAATGCGAACTGCCCGGCAATCGGATTGGCGCTGCCCGGCCCCACCATAACACCCGTTATTCCCGCCGCTATCGCGTTGTGAAAAGCACTGTCCATAGGATTAATGGCGTCAATTGCCCGAAGCCACGGGGTTACAGGATTTGTCCCTTCATTACTGTCATCCCCCTGTGTGCCGATTTTTTCTTCTGCTATACCGATGTGGCTATGTGCGTCAATCAGACCCGGATACACATGAAAACCCGCAGCATCTAAAATCTCCGCCTGCTCCGGCGGTGCGATATGTTCCTCAATGCGGATAATTTTCCCTTCCTCCGCCAATAAATCAGCACGGATGGTACCTTGAGATTCCATCGTGTGCAGTATGCCATTCTGAACACAAAGCATGATAGTCCTCCTGTCTTAATAAGAGCATAAACTTTCTGCCCAATATTTTTGACAGATATTGTGCAAACTATCCACAGTTTCAGGTATTCTAAGAATAGAACTGCCTCTCTCTGCCGGCCCCCGCCGGATATGAATCTGATCCGGTTCTTTTACAGAACCAGCTCCATATGATCTTTTTCATCGTATTCTACAACGATGCAATCTGTCAGATAGGTTCTCTCCGGCAGTACGATCAGAATTCTCGCCGTCTTTTTATTCACCGGAAGCGCTGCCAGATGCCACACGCCGATATTCAGCTTCACGAAGGTTCCTTTCGGAACCAGAAAAGCTTCTGTCTTCTCCGGAACCGGTTCCTTGGACGGCGGCGCCACATGCACAACCACATCATCATTAAGGCAGAGCACTCCTTCGCAGGACTTGTTGTGATATTCTGCCATATTTACAATCATTTTCTCCGGCTTGTCAGAATTCAGCGAAGAGAATCCCAGGGGGACATCCCCTGCCGCCGGGAAAGACACCCTGTCGGCGTAAAAACTGCCCAATGCGAATCCCTTGGGGTCCGTGATGCTGAAAAACTCTCCATATGGCCGGAAGGCCTCTGCTGTCAATTTCTGTACTTTTACTTTCCTCATAGTTCCTTTACCTCTCTTTATTATTTTTCCCGCGCCGCAGTCAGTGGCTGGTACGCGGACTTTCACATGCACTTGCTCCATCCGCAGCTCTTACAGATATTACAGCCCCCTTCAAAAACCAGCGGCTCCCCGCATTCGGGACAGCGAATTTTCTTCTCCAGGCTCTTCACTGCTTTCGGTTTCGGCGCTTTAGGCGGAACGTGAACCTTCTTCTCCTCTGATCCGAACAGTTCCTCCTGTACTTCATTATACATGTCCAGAAGCGCGTTGCCAACTGCCATCGGACAACAACTTCCCCTGCTCGTGTCTTTTTGCGTCGCGCGCCGCACAGAATAGGAAGGACAGGAGCCGGTGGAATTCAGCTGATCGATGATCGTATAGATATCGATTCCCCCTCTGGCGCTGATAGAAATCATCCGGGAAAGCCCGATCATAAAATTATTGCAGCCGCCTGTAGAGCCTTTGCTCAGATATGTCTCTACCAGAGCGCCTGTATAGGGGTCAAACAGGGCGATACAGTGGAGGCTTCCGCAGCCTGTAATCAGCTTCCGTTTCTTCCCGATTACATCGTCGTTGATTTCCACGATCTCTCCCCGCGCCAGCCCTTCTCCCGCCACAGGGGATTTTTTCTTCTTCTCATCCTCGGCGTTCAGAATGCCCAGGCGCCTGCAGCCATCCCTGAAGATTGTCACGCCCTTCAGTCCCCGTTCATGGGCATAGCAGTACAGGCTCTCTGTCTCTTCCACGGTGAACTGGTTGGGCACGTTGACTGTGGAGCTGATAGACGCGTCGATATGGGTCTGCCAGACAGCCTGCATATCTATTCTCTGGCGGTAATCCAGCGTCATGGCCGTCACAAAATAATCCGGAAGCTGGCTGTCATCCGTCAGCTTGTGCTCTTTCATATAAGTATCCACGATCTTTGTGTATACTTTATAGTACACATCCTTTCCGTGGAGTGATTCTGTCTTTCTCTCATAATAATTCGCGTAGACCGGCTCAATGCCTCCGGAAATTCCCAGCATTGTGGACAGCGTTCCTGTCGGCGCGATGGTCAGGAGCTGTGAATTCCTGAGTCCATATTTTTTCACCAGCTCTCTGGTCGGGACCGACGTGTTGGCTTCAAAATACGGAGTGCTCATAATCTCTTCAACCTTGCATTTTGGAAACGCCCCTTTTTCCCGGGCGAGCATGGCCGATGCTGCAATCGCCGTATCGGCCATGGCAAATCCAATCCTGTCACAGAGCTGGACGGCCTCTTCTTCCCCATAGGCCAGTTCCATCTTCATGAGCATGTCCGCCAGCCCCATGATCCCCAGGCCGATCTGCCTCCAGTCAGCCACGCTTTCTCTCTGTTCCCCCAGGGGATGAAGCGGAAGCCCTTCTTCCAGCACTTCATTCAGCGCGCGCACGCTCTCTTTTACACAGCTCTTGAATTCGTCAAAATCAAACATGGCTTCAGCAGTAAATGGGTGTTTCACAAATTCCGACAGGTTCACACTGCCCAACAGACAGCTCCCGCCGGCCGGCAAAGGCTCTTCCGCACAGGGATTCACTCCCGCATAGGAAAATTCCTCCGTATTGGAAAGCAGATTCCAGCTGCTCACCCGGTCCCAGAACAGTGCTCCCGGCTCCGCATAATCCCAGTTGGTCTCTGCTATATGATGAAACAGTTCCCTGGCGTCCACTGTTTTCTCAATCTCTTCACCTGTGGCTTCTCTGATATAATGAAGCCGGAACGGCTCATTTCTCTTCACCGCCCTCATAAACTCATCCGATACGCGGACAGAAAGGTTGGCTTTTGTCACCTTGTTCAAATCCGTCTTCAAATCGATGAACTCTTCCACATCCGGATGGGAACAGTCAATGGAAATCATCAGCGCGCCCCTTCGCCCATTCTGTCCGATGAGGTTGGTGACCAGAGAATACAGCTCCATAAAAGACACTGCGCCGGTCGTCTCCTTGGCTGCATTATTGATTTTGGCCCCCCTTGGGCTCAGCCTGGAAATATCGATCCCGCAGCCGCCTCCATAGCTGTATGTCCGCGCCAGCTTTTTGGAGCACTCAAAAATACTTTCAATATCATCACTGGGAGGCTCGATCACGTAACAGTTAGACAGGGTGATCTTCCTTCCCTCATATTCCAACCCTCTGTTGGAGAGAATCCTGCCCCCAAAGAGAAACTTTTTCTCGCATATGAGCCGGGCGATTCTCTCATTCCCCCCGCTGATCCGTTCCAGCCAGCGGTCGAAGGATTCTCCCTCATAGCAATATTTCTTCTGCCAGATATCGCAGCCCAGCTGATTATCCTGCCCCAGCCATTCTTCTATATTCACGCTGCCTCTTCCTCCTTTTTCAACAATATTTAGCGATCGATCTCCATATTAACACAATATATGGCGTTTTTCAAGATATAGGCGCTTCCCCTCTGCATTTCTTACCGTAATATGGAAAATATGCCCAATCATATCTGTCTGCGATATTAAAAAAGACGCCCCGGTCGGGTCTGTCCGGAACGCCTCTATATTTCTGATTCAGTTATTCATTTATTCTCAAAGCTTTACTTACTGCTTTGGAAATGATTCCTCCTGCCGCGCAGGCAACGATCGCTTCCACAACTCCGTTGATTCCCACAAAAGCGATCAAAAAAGCCCACAGCCCCAAACCTCCCATGGTTTGGTTAAGCCCCTGGATGTAATCTGTGTTCCAGAAGCAGACCATCAAAAGCCCCATAAAAAACACTGTATTCAGCACTGCTCCGGAGAGCCCGCCCACGAAATAAGATACTGTTTTCGTCTTGTCAATCCTGTGAACGCCTCTGAAAATCACTCCTGCCAGAAATCCCATCAGGGTCCGGGTCGGCACACAGACCAGGAATGTCAGAAATGGATTAATGCTGAGAAGCGCCGCGCCAAAAGCATCTGCTCCAAAGCACTGTGCAAAGCTTGTAAGACCGAATACAGCCCCCAGAACAGCCCCCGCGGCCGGTCCGACCAGCATGGCACCGATCACCACCGGAATCGATAAAAGCGAAATAGAAAGGAGACCTATCTTCAGGTATCCCAGCGGCGTGTAGGACATTACCAGCAGCACCGCAATAAGTATGGCCATCTGTACCATCTTAAGAGTTCTCTTATTTTTCATTGTTTTCCCTCCTGTTATTATTCCCGCTTCCCGGGATATAATACATTTACCGGAATCAGATCAGGAAAAACCGACCCGTGCTATTCTCCTCCTCATAACCGGTATGTTAAAAATACAACAATTTTTTCAGAAATACAAGTCTTTTTTTCACTCTGCCCGCCTTGACACCCCCTTTAAAATGTGCAAAATTAAGAACAATAAGAAAATCCCGCTTTTCAGCGGGAGAAAGGGACAATTATGTGCGGAAGATATTATATAGACGACGATACAGCCAGAGCTATTGAACAGCTGGTCCGCCGCTTAGATCAGAGCTTTTCACTTCATATCCAGACCGGAGACATATTTCCGGGCCAACAGGCACCCATATTACTGGCCGGAGCTTCAGGCCTTACGGCCGGACTGCTCCCCTGGGGATTCCCCGGCTTTCAGAAAAGCCGCCTGATCTTCAATGCCCGTTCTGAAAGCGTCCTGGAAAAACCCATGTTCCGGGACAGCATAAAGTCGCGGCGCTGCGTCATACCAGCCAGATCCTTCTACGAATGGAACAGGCAGAGGGAAAAATATACCTTTTCCCGCCCGGACCATGGCCCTCTCTATCTTGCCGGGCTGTACCGGCGTTTTGAAGAAGAAGATCACTTTGTCATCCTGACTACCGCCGCTAACAATTCCATGCAGGAAATCCACCCGCGGATGCCCCTGATCCTGGAAAACGGCCAGCTCCGGGACTGGATATTCGATACCGGAAAGGCTGAAGCTCTTCTCCGGCAGGCTCCCCCTGAACTGGATGCCACCGCCGAATACCATCAGCAAACGCTGAAATTCTAACCTGTTTTCTTCCTCCCTTTTCCAGTTTACTTCCTCCTGATGCTGTGCTATGCTGGCCACATAGGAGGTCGAATGTATGTTCGATAAAATTATTTTTCATGTGGACGTCAACTCTGCCTTTCTGAGCTGGGAGGCAGTTCACCGGATCACACACCTTAAGGGAACTGTGGATCTCCGTGAGATCCCTTCCGCCATAGGCGGGGATATCAGCCAGCGTCACGGCATCATCCTGGCAAAATCCCTTCCGGCTAAAAAATACGGCATCCACACAGGAGAATCCATTCCGGAAGCCCTTCAGAAATGTCCCGGCCTCTTTCTCGCACCGCCCAACTACGGCCTATACGAGAAGAGTTCCAGGGCTTTTCTTAACATTCTGCGAGAGTACTCCCCCTGTGTAGAGCCTTTCAGCATCGACGAGGCCTATGTAGACGTGTCGGAAACTGCCGCCCTCTACGGAACTCCTGAGGAGGCGGCCCAATCTGTCAGCCGTCAGATTCGTGAAACTCTGGGTTTCACCGTGAATATCGGAATTTCTTCCAATAAATTACTGGCTAAAATGGCCTCTGATTTCCAAAAGCCCGACCGGGTGCACACTTTGTTTCCCGGGGATATCCCCCATAAGCTGTGGCCGCTTCCGGTCTCCGATTTATTTTTTGTCGGACGTGCCTCTGCCCGGAAGCTTCTGAATCTGGGCATCCGCACCATCGGCGATCTGGCCCATGCCGATCCCTCTCTGATCCGGTTTCATCTAAAAAAACATGGAGAGGTGCTTCAGGCCTTTGCCAACGGTATTGATCTTTCTCCGGTAACCGCTGTACCGCCCCCCAACAAAGGCTATGGAAACAGCACGACCACCCCCTTTGATATCACCCGGCCTTCCGATGCTTCCCTGGTCCTTCTGGGATTGGCTGAGACAGTGTCCGCCCGGCTCCGGGCAGATCAGGTAAAGGCAGAAGTCCTGTCTGTTTCCATTAAATACAGCGATTTTTCCTGCCACTCCCATCAGTGCATTCTCCCGGAGGCCACTGACATTACCATTGAGCTGGCACGCACCGCCTTCCGCCTTTTTCAGGAATCCTGGAACGGGCGGCCGGTCCGTCACCTGGGTATCCATATCACCCGCATCGCCACCGGAGCACCTGCCCGGCAGCTGGAACTCTTTCCCTCTGCAGACTATGAAAAACTGGAACAGATGGATCAAACCGTCGACATCATCCGCAAACGATTCGGAAATGATGCGGTAAAACGCGCCGTCTTCTTAAAAACCCCCGTCGATCACCGTTCCGGAGGCATCAGCAGAGAAAAACGTTCCGTCGACTATGAACGGCTGAATCTGAAATAAAATTAAGGAAGGAGATTTCCTATGGCTTTTGGCACAGAGACATATACAGAACGCCCGGACGCCGGAAAGCTGCCCGGGAAGAAACAAAATATTGCTGTAGACTGCTGGTTCACCAGCAAAGGGAAAACCATCCCCCGAATGTTCAAATATCAGGATGAAGAAGGCATTCTGCACAGCGTGTCCGGCCTTCGCATACTCTGCCAGGAAGAAAAATATTATTGCGGCGTCCCAACCCTGGAATACCTCTGCGAAGTCATCCAGGACCAGTACCGCACACAGGTAAAATTAATCTTTCTCCTGGAAGAACATCGTTGGATGCTCTGTCCCTAAATTACGGGATACTATGAATCTTTTCAATCAGTTTCCCGGCCTCTTCCTCTGTCGTAGCCCAGCTGGTTACAAAGCGGACGATCATATGGCTTTCATCGTATTTCCCCCACACTTCGTATTCAAAATCCGGATGAAACGCTTCCATCTGCTCCTTGTTCAGAATGGGGAACTGCTGGTTGGTAACTGAGTTTCCAAACATGGGGATTCCTTTATGTTCAAAAGCTCTTCTGATGTCCTGCGCATAGTTTACCGCTTTTGCACAGATTCCGGAGTAAAGGCCGTCCTCAAACAGTACATCAAATTGAAGCCCCAGAAGCCAGCCCTTTGCCAACATGGCTCCTTTCTGTTTGATGAAATAGCGGAAATCTCTTTTCAGGCTGTCATTAGAGATGACCACCGCTTCTCCGAACAGCGCGCCGCATTTCGTTCCGCCTATGTAAAATACGTCACACAGTTCGGCAATATCTGCCAGGCTCAGATCGTTGGACGGACTGGACAGGCCGTATCCCATTCTGGCTCCATCCAGATACAGAGGAAGTCCATACCGGCGGCAAACGCTGCTGATTTCCTTTAGCTCTTTCCGGTTGTAAAGTGTTCCGCTTTCTGTAGGGAATGACAGATATACCATTCCTGGCTGCACCATGTGTTCCCTTATACTGCACGCGAGATCATTTTTACAATACTCCTCAATCTGGCTGGCAGATATCTTTCCGTCAGACGGCTGCAGCGTCAGGACTTTATGTCCGGTAGCCTCAATAGCGCCCGTTTCATGGCAGGCAATATGCCCTTCAGCCGCTGCCAGCACACCTTGGTGAGGACGGAGAATGGCGGAAATTACCGTCAGATTCGTCTGCGTTCCCCCCGCCAGAAAATGAACGTCTGCTTCAGGCGCCCCGCAAGCCCTGCGAATCTTTTCCCGTGCACTGCCGCAGTATGGATCATTGCCATAACCCGGCATCTGGATGTTATTCGTCTCAGCCAGTTTTTCCAGTATCTTCGGATGACAGCCTTCCAAGTAATCACACTGAAAATTTAACATTTCTTATTCCTCCCTATTTCCCTGTCAGATCACTTTTTCCTCTATTGTATAATAGATCAGATTCAAAAACAACTGACAGGATCGGCTCCCTTGCCGTTGTCTGCAGAATGTCCAATTTACACATCATTCCATATTTACTTCATTCCATTCCATATTTACTTTGATGTTTGGAACAGGCTCTGCTATAATACAGGAAATGAGTATGCCGTCAGGCTATAAAAAGGAGGTTGCTATGCGAATAAAAGTCAATCCATACCGCTGTGTCATCGGAGATGAAACCGGATCGGACACATCTGTCTTTTACAATTTTCCGTCCTGTGAACGTTTATCAGACGGCAGCTTTTTCATCTGCGCCAGGAAGATTAACGGACTTCAGGACCCCGCAGGCAGCCAGGTGTCTGTGCGCTACTGGCCGGAAGAAGACCGGGTGGAGCCAGCCTGCTCGCCGGCCTGCCATGATATGTTGAGCAATCCTGACAAGGGAATTTACATGTGTCATGTCACAGAACTTTCTCCCAATGAATTGATAGCCATCTATCCCCTGATTCACACAGATTCCTCCAAACCCTTGTTTTCCGAAAAATATGATGGCATCCAGCCCTGTACTTGCCGTATTACCCGCTCTCACGACAACGGCCATACCTGGGATCTGCCGGAAAATCTGGCATACACGATGCCCGATGCTATCATACCCGGAAAAATCCAAAAGCTGGCTGACGGCATGATCGGTTTTCCGATGGAAATGCACAATCTTTACGAAATGCCCTATCAGGAACCGCTCCAAGGACGTTTTATTTACTCCGTAGACGGAGGAAAAACTTTTGACCGGGCTTCTTTCTTTCCTCACCCGGAAGATTTTCTTGCCGGAGATGCCAGATGTACAGAGGATTCTCTGGGGAACCTGACAATATTTTTCTGGGCCTATGATATGAAGGATATGAAAGACCTGAAGGTGCACAGGACCATCAGCCATGACTCTGGCCGTTCCTTTTCCCCGCTGGAGCCAATTGAACTAAAAAAACAGATTACTTCCCCTTTTTACATTGACGAAAACAATTTTCTCTGTATTTATCAGGAACGCTTTTCCGATCAGCCCGGTATAAAGGCCATGCTGAGTCATGACGGGGGAATGACCTGGGATGCTGACAGCGCTACCCCTTTATTCCTCTGTGAAGGAACTCCTGACGGTGAAAATCCTTTCGCCCAGTTTGAACAATACAAATTCGGTTATTCTACCCTGACCAGAATCAGCCAGACCAAAGCGCTAGCCACATTCTGGAACACCAATGGCGTCACTTCCTGCATTTCCGTATGTGAGATCTGGACCGAAGAATAACCACAGAAAAATACAGAAAAACTTTTAAACGAACAAAAAAGCACCGCAGAAACGGTGCTTTTTATCAGCGCGAGACGGGATTCGAACCCGCGACCCCAACCTTGGCAAGGTTGTACTCCACCCCTGAGCCACTCGCGCATATATATAAACGGAAACGCGTCATGCAATTTCCGAAAGCAGGTGATGGGAATCGAACCCACGTATCCAGCTTGGAAGGCTGGTGTTCTACCATTGAACTACACCTGCAAAATATCTGGTTAACATCACCAGCACAAAATACTTTACACTATTTTTCCAATAATGTCAACCAGATATTTTCATTTTCCTTAATTTTTTGATATCTTAAATAACAAAGTTGTTTCCTGCCTCTTCGCTCCAATCCTTCAGATCCTCCAGCGTATATTGATCCACTACGCCTTTAATCGCCTGGTCCAGCTCTTTCCATAGTCTCAGAGTAACACAGGTTTCAGAGCGGGGACAGTCATTGATCTCCGAATCAAGACATTCCACCGGAGCCAGGCTGCCTTCCGTCAGCCTCAGGATGGATCCTACTGTATATTCTCCTGGCTGCCTCATCAGCCGGTAGCCGCCCTGCGGGCCGCGGATACTTTTTAGATAACCAGCCCTGACCAAGATAGAAACGATCTGCTCCAGATATTTTACTGAAATCTCCTGACGCGCTGCTATATCCTTTACCCGTACCGGCTCTCCGTCGTTATGCTGCACGATGTCCAGCATCAAACGCAGCGCATATCTTCCCTTCGTGGATATTTTCATAGGCCTCCCCCTTCCTCAATCTGCAAATAAAGGAGTCGAATAATAACGGTCTCCACTGTCCGGAAGTAAAGCCACAATTGTACGTCCCCTGTTCTCCGGCCGCTTCGCCAGCTCAAGTGCTGCATACATCGCTGCTCCGGAGGATATTCCTACCAAAATCCCTTCCCTCTGTGCCAGTTCTTTGGCCACTGAAAAACACACCTCGTCTTCCACCGGAAATATTTCGTCATAAATCTCCGTATTTAAAACCGACGGGATAAAGCCTGCTCCGATCCCCTGGATCTTGTGAGGCCCTCCCTGCCCCTGTGACAGCACCGGTGAAACGGCGGGTTCCACTGCCACCACTCGGATCTCCGGATTTTTTCTCTTCAAATATTCTCCGGTGCCCGTTATTGTCCCGCCGGTGCCTACTCCCGCGACAAAAATATCCACTTCGCCGTCCGTATCCTGCCAGATCTCTGGTCCGGTGGTCTCACGGTGTGCTTTCGCATTAGAGGGATTGTCGAACTGCCCCGTCAGAAATGCCCCCGGCACTTCCCTGACTATTTCTTTCGCTTTCTCAATTGCTCCATTCATCCCCTTGCTGCCGTCTGTCAGAACAATTTTTGCCCCGTAGGCTTTCAAAATATTCCTTCGTTCCAGGCTCATGGTCTCCGGCATGGTCAGAATCAAACAATATCCTTTTGCTGCCGCCAGGGAAGCAAGCCCGATCCCCGTATTGCCGGAGGTAGGTTCAACGATCGTCGCCCCAGGCTTCAGGAGGCCTGCCTTCTCCGCGTCTTCAATCATGTATTTTGCCGCCCTGTCTTTCACGCTTCCCGCTGGGTTCATGTATTCCAGCTTCACCAGCAGCCGGGCTTCCAGACCGTATTTTCGTTCAATATTCCGAACCTCCATCAGGGGCGTACGCCCGATGAATTCTTCCACACTCTGATAAATCTTCGCCATATTCTGCTCCCTTCCACAGTTGTATTTTCTCCACTATATAACTGTTCCTCAGCTGATCTTATTCTACGCAATTCCCATCTGCTAAATAGGATTATATCTGGCTGTTTCTAAAAAGTCAAGGTGTAAATCCCCTCTGCATAAACCTCCGGACACAGAGGCATTCCAACACTTGCATAATCTCCAACAAATGTCAAAAATGCAAGATACACGCTCTTTATAGGAACGGAGACAAAAGAAAACCCACAAATATATTTACCCGGGGACAGCAATAACAGACGTGGGATACTGCAACCAGAGGCTGACACAGCATCTCATGGAAAAAACAAGAAATGATTGGGAAAACCGTTATGACGCTGTTATCTTATTTGTAAATAACAGTGTACGAGACTTTTATCCTAAGTTTGATTTTAAAATACGAAAAAATATTTATTTCATACAGAAGTAGAAAATATAAATATGACAGTCAAAAGATTTGATATGGACTCTTACTTTTCCGCCATCTCCCACACCTGATCTTTTATTCAGAAAAATCCGCTTCCATACGTTTACCTGTCTCTCCCCAGAGTATCTCTTTCAATCTCCTGCTTCCATTCAGCCCCCACTGGTGAAGAGGCCGAACAGCTCCTCATACGGCAGACAGTCTCTGACACCACACGATAATTCAATGAAACGCCTGCTGGGTCATTTTGAAATGTCACAGACCTGTCTGCTCTGATCCCAAATCTGGCAGCCTCGTTCACCGCATCCATATTCGCTCCCAGAAACAAGAATTCCCATCCATACTCTTCCTGCTCCTTCCGGATCATCTCCTTCAGCCTGTCATACGAATAAATTCTGCTGGCATTCTCCAGACCGTCTGTAATCACCACAAAAATGACCTTTTCCGGCCTTTCGGATTCCGGCACGGACCTCACCACATTTGCAGTATGAGTAATCGCCCTTCCCATAGCATCCAGCAAGGCCGTACATCCTCTGACGTAATACTGGCGCCCGGTCATCGGCTCCACACAATCCGCGGATAGGCGGTCATGCACCACTTCATATTGATCATCAAACAATACGGTAGTCACACACGCTTCTCCCGGTTCCTGCCTCTGCTTCTCCATCATACTGTTAAAACCGCCGATCGTATCACTTTCCAAACCCGCCATAGAACCGCTGCGGTCCAAAATAAACACAAGCTCCGTTAATCCTTTTTTCACAATCAATTCCTCCCTTTGTCTCACAGCCTTCTTACTTCTGTATTACTTCTTGCAGTAAGAATACCCTAAAAAAAGAGAGGAATGGTCGCCCGCCAGGCGACAACTATTCTGCCGGGCCGGCTAAAAGTAAATCTTTTCAGAGCGTCGGCTCGCCAAAGGCAAAGAGTGTCTCATTAATCGTAAAAATATCATATTCCCCCGCCCTGAGAAAGTATTCCACAATCACATCCTGCCTGTTGCTGCACGACAGAGCATACCCTGCTCTCATCAGGAGGTCTCTGGCTTCATCCAGGGACAGCTCCAGCGCAATGGCAAGGGATAAGGCAGTCCGCTTGCTGGGCGCATAGCTCTCGCTGGACCGGATCTTCGAAAACAGTTTCCGGTCTATATTCGCTTTTTTATATACCTGCACATCCGTCAGCCCTTTGTCGTCAATCAGACGCAGCAGCATTCTGGAAAATGTTTCATTCCTGCGGGCCAGCAGCTCCTTCAGCGTCCTTCTGTCCCTATAACCCGCCGGATCTTCTTTCAGAACCGCCGGACCTTCTTCCTCCCGGGAAAAAGAATTCATCAACGGCACCGGAGGCCGGGCCGGGGAGGACAGTAAAGCTTGCTCTGCCACATAATGGTCATTAATATACTTCCGCACAGAACTCTTCAGCCTGTTTCCTATGTCCATAGCCTTCCGGTCATACAGCACCAGGTAAATATCCATCTCCTGTCCTTCCAGAAATGACCTGAACTCCGAAACTGCCACCTCCAGTGCCTCTTTCTTGGGATAGCCGTAAATCCCGGCGGAAATCAGCGGAAATGCAATACTTTTCAGCCCATATTCCAAGGCTAGCGCCAATGAATTCCTGTAACAGCCGCGCAGCAATTCCTCCTCCCCGCACCGGCCACCGCTCCATACCGGCCCTGCCGTATGGATCACATATCTGGCCGGCAGCCGGAACCCCGGCGTAATGACAGCCCTCCCCGTTGGGCAGCTTCCGATGGCGCCGCAGGCCGCCTGCATGTCCCGCACACCCGCACCCTCAAAAATAGCCCCACAGACGCCGCTTCCATACTGCAGCCTTGTATTCGCAGCATTTACCACCGCATCCGCTGGAACTCTGGAAATATCATCCCTTATGATTGTAAACGGCATACTTATTCCTCCTCGGGTACCTCTTCCCCGGCAAGCTTCAGAATGGCCTCTGCCTCATCCTCGGATATATGCATGAAGTCCGCCACTTCATCCAGATATACTTTTCTGCCCATTTCTTCCTTCAGAACGGAGACACTGTCCTTAAGCTCCTGTACTTTAGAAACCATTCTGTGATCCTGATGTTTCACATCCCTCTGCTGCTCTGTCAGTGCCTGCATCCCCTGACGTATTTCCTGCATAATTTTATCTTCCGCTGAAGCCAGATCCAGTCCTGCCCTGCCCTCTATTGCCTCCAGCGCCAGCAGCAGGCACAGATTCCCTTCCTGCACCAGATCCGTCACGGCCACCTCCGGCACATACCTCTCTCTGGCCGCCTTTACCACCTCTGGAAGAAACAGCTCAGACAACCGCTCTCTGACACTCTTGTCCCCGTTTAGAATCTTTTCAAGAAGGCTGGTCCGCTCCCCATTCCGCTCCGGAGCCAACATTTTCAACGCGCTTTCGTATTCCTCCAGATATTGAAGATCTGCCACAGACAGCTCTGGCAGAGCTGTCTCCTTCAGATAACCTTCCACTATTATTTTTTTCGAGAGCAGATAATCAAAAACCAGCTTCATTTGCTCACCGGTCAGCTCATCCCCGGAGAAAAAACTCTCCGCTTCTTCTTTTTTTATATGAAAGCTTTCTGCTTCTGCCCGAGACAGAAGTGCTTCCAGCTTCTGTTGAAATTCCTGTTGTGTAATCATGCCCAACCCTTCCTTTCCCTTCCGATAAGAAAATTATACTACATCACTGTCAAAAACGAAAGGGCGGCTGCATATGTTCCATAGTATGCAAAAAGAAACTATGCCACTTTATTGTGCTCACTTTACAACAAACACTCACAGGAGTATGCTTGACACATGCTATATTCCAGAGCACACCCGTAACTCATGCCCTTGACGGGGAGGGTGAACAGCCTACGCTGTTCCTCAATCTTTGCTTCAGAGTAAAGGAAAAGAAAAAACAGGAGGTTTTAGCTATGACAGCTCAGAATTGCCTTCGTATACTGCGAGAAGTTAAAGACGCCGCATTTGCCACAGTAGACGAAACAGGGATGCCGCAGGTCAGAATCATTGACGTAATGCTGATAGATCAGGAAAAGCTCTATTTCTGCACAGCCCGTGGTAAAGATTTCTACCGTCAACTGACTGCCTCCGGCCAGGTGGCTATAACAGCTATGAACCATTTTTTCCAGATGGTGCGCCTGAGCGGCAGGGCCAGGAAGCTTTCCGGGCAAAAAGAATGGATTGACCGCATTTTTGAGGAAAATCCGGTTATGAATAATGTATACCCCGGTGAAAGCCGGTACATTCTGGAACCATTTTGTATAGCCGACGGTCAGATTGAGTTCTTTGACCTGGGAAGGGAGCCTGTTTTCCGGGAATGCTTGACAATTGGAAATGCACGGAAGCCGCAGAAGGGCTTTTTTATCACAGATTCCTGCATCGGATGCGGGGAATGCCACCGCTCCTGTCCGCAGCAGTGTATTGAAGCAGGCACCCCTTATACCATACGGCAGGATCACTGCCTGCACTGTGGCCTGTGCTACGAAACATGCCCCGTTCAGGCGCTAGAGAGGAAAGGTATATAAACATGTTACAGGATATGTGGTCGACTTTTATTGAGAGGAAAGAATTTTTTCTGGGGCTGCTCTGGGAACACATAGAGATATCTCTTGCCGCTATCGTGATCGCAGTCCTCTTCGGCGGCCTTGTGGGCATTCTGATCAGCGAATTTCAAAAGTCAGCCAAACCCGCTCTGGGCGTAATTAATTTTCTCTATACGATTCCCTCTATCTCCATGCTCGGCTTTCTGATCCCTCTGTCCGGAATCGGAAATGCCACAGCGGTAATTGCGCTCACCATCTATGCCCTGCTACCAATGGTTCGCAACACTCATACTGGAATCACGAACGTAGATCTGGCTATCCTGGAAGCCGCCAAGGGAATGGGCAGCACGCGCCTGCAGATTTTATTAAAGATCAAGCTTCCGCTGGCAACGCCGGTTATCCTGTCAGGCATCCGCAGCATGGTGACTATGACGATAGCTCTGGCCGGAATCGCTTCTTTTATCGGAGCCGGAGGCCTGGGCGTCGCCATTTACAGGGGTATCACCACAAATAATGCCGCCATGACCATGGCAGGAAGCCTTTTAATTGCCCTCCTGGCCCTAGTAGTTGATTTCCTTCTCGGATTTATCGAAAAACGGATGAAAAAGCACAGCGCCAGATCCAAAAGGGTAAACCGGGTTCTGGCCGCTGCAGCGGCCACCGCCTGCCTGGCTGTTATTGCCGGAACTGTTTTCCGCCCTGGCTCAAAAGATACTATTCACATCGCTACAAAGCCCATGACTGAGCAGTATGTGCTGGGCGAAATGCTGGATCTTCTCATTGAACAGAATACAGGCCTGAACGCAGAACTGACCCAGGGCGTCGGCGGAGGCACATCCAACATCCAGCCCGCCATGGAAAGCGGCGAATTTGATCTCTACCCGGAATACACCGGAACCGGCTGGAATATGGTACTGAAAGAAGACAGCCTGTATACAGAAGATCTGTTTCCCATCATGCAGCAGGCCTATAAAGATGAGCTGAACATGCAGTGGAGCGGCATCTATGGTTTTAATAACACCTATGGCCTGGCAGTCCGCCGCGAAATCGCTGAAAAATATGACCTGAAAACCTATTCTGACCTGCAATCCGCCGCGAGACAGCTCACCTTCGGCGCAGAATACGATTTTTTTGAACGGGAGGATGGCTATGATGCACTCTGCGATGCATATGGACTTAAGTTCGGAAGGATCATGGATCTGGATATCGGCCTGAAATACCAGGCGATCAGTCAGGGGAAAATCGACGTGATGGTAATATTTACGACCGATGGACAGCTCAGCATTTCCGACGTTGCTGTCCTGGAGGATGACAAGAATTTCTATCCCTCTTATCTCTGCGGAAATGTCATCCGGAGCGAAATTCTGGAAACATACCCAGAACTGAATGATGTCTTTTCGGCATTGGCCGGCCTGATCACCGATGATGACATGGCTCAGATGAACTACGCAGTAGAATCAGAAAGTAAGGAACCCCGTACAGTAGCCGAAGAGTTTCTTCGAGAAAAAGGGCTGTTAGAGTGAGGAGTGATTAAATGGCTGCAGCGATAGAATATAAAAATATCAGTAAATCATACGGTTCAAATGTGGTTCTGAAGGACTTCAGCCTGACTCTGGAAAAAGGGGAATTCATCACAATCATCGGTTCCTCAGGCTGTGGCAAGACGACAATTCTCAAGATGGTCAACGGCCTGATCAGCCCTGACAGCGGAGACATCCTGATTAATGGCCGCAGCATCCGGAATCAGGATTTGATCAGGCTGCGCAGAGGAATCGGATATGCAATCCAGGGCAGCGTTTTATTCCCTCATATGACTGTGGAACAAAACATTTCCTATGTGCCAAATCTGATCAATAAAAAAGAAAAACAGAAAACCCGTACTGCAGTCAGCAAATGGTTGCAGACCGTCGGACTGGACGAAGAGCTGAAAGAACGGTATCCTTCAGAGCTTTCAGGCGGCCAGCAGCAGCGTGTGGGGATCGCCAGGGCGCTGGCAGCGTCCCCGGAAATTCTGCTGATGGATGAACCCTTCGGGGCTGTAGACGAAATCACCCGCGGCCAGCTTCAGATTGAGCTCCGGCAAATTTATGAAGAAACCAGGATCACCATTTTATTTGTAACCCATGATATTTCCGAGGCCCTGAAGCTGGGTACAAGAGTCCTGGTCATGGATCAGGGTAAAATCCTGCAGTACGGCTCTCCAGAAGAATTGCTGTGCAATCCCTCTACCCCGTTTGTCAAGCAGCTGGTACACAAAACCAGGCGCACCTGACCTAAATTTTATCTGTGAAACGCCTTCTGAAAACGGATCAGCGCCTCTGCTGTCGCAGCCAGATTTTCTCTGCTCTGATAGCGGGATACTGAAAAATCCACAGCCTGACGGTTAATGCTGAAAATTGCTGTGACTCCCATGTCATAGGCTTTTTCAGCCTCCTCCCCCACTGAGCCCACAACAGCAACGACAGGAACGCCTTTCCTGGCCGCCCTTTCCGCCACTCCCACAACAACTTTCCCATGTAAGCTCTGACCGTCAATCTTTCCCTCTCCGGTGATGACCAGATCGGCCCCCTCCAGCGCCTCATCAAAATGGACCAGTTCCAGCACAGTCCGGATGCCCGGCTGAAGCTCTCCATCAAGAAAAGCCACAATACCTGCTCCCATGGCGCCTGCGGCACCCGCTCCCGGAATCTCCGCTACTTCTTTTCCCAGCTCCCTTTTGATCGCCGCATCCAGAGCCTTCAGGTTGTCATCCAGTTCTTTCACAGCCGCCTCATCTGCACCCTTCTGCGGCGCGAAGATATAGGCCGCCCCTCCGGTGCCGTGCATCGGATGGTCAATATCACACATGGCAATTACCTGGCATCCGTTCAATAGTTTCCGAGTCTCTGAAACATCAATTTTCTCCACATTTTTAAGATTCCCGCCCGCCGGAATAAAATTCTGTCCCATACGGTCAAAAAATTTGGTCCCGACTGCAGCAGCCAGGCCGCAGGCCGCGTCATTGGTACAGCTGCCGCCCAGTCCAATGACCAGCTTCTTGCATCCATGCTCTACCGCGTGCCGAAGAATCAACCCCACTCCATAGGTAGAAGTCAGCGCGGGATTCTCCCTTCCTTCAACTTGCGGAAGGCCCGCCGCCTGTGCCATCTCAATCACAGCCGTATCTCCCATACGGGCATAATAAGCCGCGACTGTCTCGCCGTATGGTCCCTGAGTTTCGACTTCTATCTTCTTGGCATCAGCCGCATACAGAAAACAGTCCACAGTCCCCTCACCGCCGTCGGCAACCGGAATTGCCACCACCTCACATCCCGGCTCAATCTCCCGGATTTTATCTGAGACAATTCTGCAAACCTCTTCTGAACTCAACGTCCCTTTAAAAGAGTCCGGGATCACAATACATTTTTTCATAGTCTACTTTTCCTCCACTTTTCATCGGCAATCAACGTTTTATCTGACTTCCTTGGAAGCTGCAGTTCTTTCCGCCGGCCTTCACCACTCATGGCGGCTGACAAACGTTTTTTCTATTATACAGTGAAATTGCCCATTTTCCAACACTATTTCTCCCGGCCGGGGGATAACCAACCGCAATCCCTCTTCCCCCCGGCATCCCCGTATAAAATTGCCCAGAAATCCATCCGCTTACCTCCATGGCAGCTTCCTGCGTTTAATCCCTTCGCCGCAAGCTGTCATATCACATGCCTACACGCCTGAAACATTTCTAAATACCAGAAAACGACAAACTTTACAACGGGCGGAAACAGACCTTTTTTTCTCAAAATCGAGATGGACGGGAAGCCATTTTAGACTTTCCCGTTTCGATCACTCATCAGCAAAGACGGGAGGGGCTGCAACGGCGGCGCATTTTATATGCGCCGTTTATCTTGACCGTTAACTGGCCCGGATGGGTTTGCTATTTAACATCCTTCCACAAAAGAATGACTCATAATATAAAATTCATCTTGGCTTGGTCGGTATTCTTTTTCCATCTTTTCCAAAGTATCATCATATTTTAGTGCTTCTTCTTCACTGATCATCATAACCGGGCTATCATAGTAGCACCATTTATGCCCTTTAAGTGTATCGGGAAGAAGCTCCTTTATCATCATTGCCGCTGGATATTTTCCGCCTTCTATACATACATCATATTTTTTACAGCTTTTAAATCCACGGCCTACATAATTGGCTGGGCTGCCAAATATTACAACCACATCATAGCCCAGTTCTGCCGCACGTTCAAAAGAATACTCTATCAATTTTTTTCCGTACCCTTGTCTTTGATATTCTGGTTTGATGCAGAGCGGGCCAAAGGTCAAAATCTCCTTTTTGTTTCCATCCTCGTCCAATAGTCTCGCCTTTGTATACATGACATTTCCGATCACTTCTCCATTTAATTCTAAGACGAAATCTAACTCCGGCAGAAAATCCTCATGTTCCCGCATAATGTGTACTAAATAATGTTCTACACATTCCGGAACATAAAGATTATAGAACGCTTCCCTTGTTATCTTTTCAACGACTTCGTAATCAGCTTTTTTCTCATTTCTAATCATAATATTTTTCACCATTATTCTATTCTCCTTTATTCCATATTGAGTGTTTTAGTATGCCACCAATCGGGGATTAGCATTTTTAGCTGTACTACTTTTTTTGTTTCATAGCCGCACAAAATCTCTATTTGTCCTGCGCTTGCATCTAATTGCATTAGAAATTCCCGGCAGGCTCCACACGGGATGCCTGTTTTTCCGTCCGGCATAACTGCAACTATTTTTGCAATATGGCTTTCTCCATTTGTAATCATATTGGCAATCGCATTACTTTCCGCACACATACCTAACGAACAGGCGGCATCAATGCAAACACCAACATAAATATTTCCTTTTTCTGTAAGAAGCGCGGCAGAAACGGCTCCGGCTTCGACCAACGGAGAAATTATTCTTTTATATTGTACTTATTTTTTCTTTTTCTATCTCATATTGCAGCGCCCATTCTGTATTATAGTCCAATACAATAATATGTTGTGGCATAGTAAAATCACTCCATATACAAATTTAATACTTTATGGAACAGCGTAAGCTGTTCCCCCGCCCGACAGGGCATGTGTTACGGGATACTCTGGAGTATACATTGTGAAGCAGCGTGAGCTGTTCCCCGCCCCGCCAGGGGCATGTGTTACGGGTAAAGCTATAGACACACACCTCCTCCGTATATTCCCATTATACAAAAGAATTGCAAAAACGCAATTTTCAAAATATAAATTTCATCAAAATGTAATTCCATTTGTTTCAAAGCTGACCTTGATATTTATGTATTTTTCAAAAGCCAGGGAACGGTCGTTGTGAATGACGCTCCCGACTTTGCGCGCACAAACAGGTGCTACTTCTACCGTAGCCGGGGAATGAAGGGCGGCACCAAATACAATCTGCAAAGGCATACGTTTGCTATGGCTTCCAGCGGGGAATTGGTTTCTTCCGAACTGTGGCTGAAATGCAGAAAATGATTTTAACCAGCGCTATCTATCAGGCAGGAACTTGTTTCAGAGGTATATTTCTTCAATATATTTGTGTTTACTCTGTGTCCAATTTCTTAAGAATCTTAATTATTTTTTTAATCCTTTCTAAAATTCCAAAATTTTCAACTTATATATAGTATAATAGCGTCAGCTATTATACTTGTGCATATATCAATTTCTGCGGTCCCGCTGAAATTGCTGCACTTTCGCCGAAGGCATAATATCCGCTTGCGGATATTATAATAGCGTCAGCTATTATACTTGTGCATATATCAATTTCTGCGGTCCCGCTGAAATTGCTGCACTTTCGCCGAAGGCATAATATCCGCTTGCGGATATTATAATAGCGTCAGCTATTATACTTGTGCATATATCAATTTCTGCGGTCCCGCTGAAATTGCTGCACTTCCGCCGAAGGCATGATATCCGCCTGCGGTTTTGGTATAAAGCAAACAGGGGAGTCCGCATCTGATCTGCGGAAAATTTAGTATTGGTAAGGAGACGCTACCATGGTCACATTTATTAGAATTTTTAACTTTTCACTTCTTCTCTTATTCAGCGGCTGTTATGCTTACCAGCTTGTCTACATGGTAACCGGCCTCTTGAAAAAAGAGCGAAAAGAGACCCGTAAAGTACAAATGCACCGTTTTGCTGTCCTGATACCCGCCAGAAATGAGGAAGCCGTAATCGGCGGGCTTTTGGAAAGTATCCGGAAACAGACATATCCCGCTGAGCTGATCGATATCTATGTAATTGCAGATAACTGCACCGACCATACCGCCGCTCTGTCTGCCCGGCTGGGTGCTTCTGTCATCGAACGCTTTAACCATGTGAAGGTGGGCAAGGGATACGCGCTGGACTATGCCTTCAAACAGATTGATTCTGGAAAAGGCCTCGGCCATTATGACGCTTTCCTGGTCTTTGATGCGGATAACGTTCTGGACCCCGGCTATTTCGCAGCAATGAACCGCACCTACTCACAGGGGTATGAGATTATTACCAGCTACAGGAATTCTAAAAACTACGGCACCAACTGGATTTCCGCCGGCTATGCTCTGTGGTTTTTAAGAGAATCACGTTTTCTGAACGGCGCCCGGATGAAATTAGGTACAAGCTGCGCCATTTCCGGAACGGGATTTCTTGTATCTTCCAAAATGATACAGAAAGACGGGGGCTGGAAATATAATCTTCTGACGGAGGATATCGAATTTTCTACTGATCACATCATACGGGGCCACAAAATCGGCTATTGCAAAGACGCGATTCTCTATGATGAACAGCCGGTCACATTCCGCGCCTCCTGGAACCAACGGCTGCGCTGGACAAAAGGCTTCTATCAGGTATTTGCTAATTACGGAGGACTGCTGTGCAAGGGAATTGCCAGGGATCACAGTTTCCAGTGCTATGACATGCTGATGGTCATTGCCCCGGCAACGCTGTTGACACTGACTTCCCTTCTGGCAAACATATTTTTCGCCCTGCTGGGAGTTTCCGCCGGGAATATGCTCATCACCGAGACTGCCGCGGCTGCGTTCGGCGGCTGCCTGCTGAGTATTTATGTGTCATTGTTTGCTTTCGGCGCAGTGACTCTTCTGGCTGAACAGAAACGGATCTACTGCAGCAGGCCTAAGCAGGTATTATATCTGTTTACTTTTCCGGTTTTCATATTTACCTATATCCCGATGGCGGTAGTTGCGCTGAGAAAAAACATAACATGGAAGCATATTCCGCACACGATCCTGTGTACCGCGGATCAGATATGCAGCAAAAAGCAATAGGGGCCGCTGGGCAGCGGATACTTAAAAGGCAGCCGCAGGATGCATACTTCATTTGCATCCTGCGGCTGCCTCTATATTTAACGGTTTTAACACGAAAGCTATTAGATACAGTGGATTACGAATTCCCGGACGGCAGATAGGGCCTCAGGACTCCCGCCACATTGGATATCGGCATTGTCTGGAGGATCACACGGCCAGGTCCGGTGATCACTGTATTGAACAGCCCTTCCCCACCAAACAGCACATTTTTCACACCTCTTACCGTCTGTATATCAATGCTGCAGGTGGCTGACATGGCCGCCAGATGGCCGGTATCCACTATGATCTGCTGGCCTGCCTGAAGGTCATATTCCACCACATGGCCGTCGAACTCCGCAAACAGCAATCCGCTGCCGCTGGCCTTCTGCATGATAAATCCTTCGCCGCCGAACAGCCCTGACCCCACCTTCTTGTTAAAGAATACAGATGTGGTCACGCCGTACTCGCTGGCCAGAAACGCGCTCTTCTGAAGAACGATTTCCTGCCCCGGCCCAATGGTAAATGCCCGGATGGACCCCGGAAAACTGGACGCAAAAGCGATCATACCGGCTCCCTGAGCTGTGTAAATATTCTGAAACAGTTTCTCACCCGCAAACATTCTGCCGAAAGCTTTCCCCGCTCCCCCGTTCGTTGTTGTCTCCATCGTCATATTCGGAGACATCCAGGACATTCCGCCTCCTTCTGTCACCATCTTCTCGCCTGCGTCCAGCCTGCAGATTACAACCGGAAGGGTTTCACCTCTGATCTCGTATTGCATATCATTTTCCTCCTCATGGGATTATTCAGTCACCCCAAGTATATCACAGAATCTCCGGCTCCGCATCTGCTTTTACAGCGCGATCATATCCGCCCAGCATTTCCGTCCGACAATGCCGTCTACAGGGCCGGCTCCGCCGTTTCTGGATTTCTGGTAAGCAATTACGGCAGCTTCTGTCTCGTCTCCGAAGGACCAGTCAATATTTCCCGTATAGAATCCTCTGGAATACAAAATTTCCTGAACCAAAAGTGAAGAAGCGTTTTTGCTTCCCTTCTTTACCACCTCTGGGACAAACCTTCCATTTTCCTTAGGAAGCCCCAAAAGATCTGACCAGGTCTTGCTGCCGACAATTCCATCCACTTCTCCTGCTCCTCCCTTTCTGTCGCTCTGGTAGCTCTTCACTGCCTGAAGCGTCTGATCACCGAAGGAACGATCCAAACCTCCCCGGTAATATCTTCTGGGCAAAAGGATTTCCTGGAGCAGCAGTACAGGCACGCCTGTATTGCCATACTGGACCTTCGGAGCCATGAAGCTGTACTTGCTGGAAGTTTGGCCCCCGCCTCCACCTGTCTCTCCGCCCTGCGATCCTCCGCCTGCGGTCCAGGTGGCCTTAAATGCATCAAACGTACCATATTTCTGCTTTAACAGAGTGGGCGTATCGCCCCAGTCCGGGAGATACAGGTGGGGTTTATCCACTGGCGACGTCCAGTCTCCGCCCCATCCCAGCCCGATGGATTTACCCAAGGCGCCCACGCGATTAAAAAACGCAATATCGTCATAGGCGTGGCCTACGACATTTTTATAAAAATCAAAGGCTATGCCCCATTGATGCTGGCTGGAATAACTGCTTCCCGGTGCGTTCGTGATGATTTCACCAGGCTCTGTCCGTCCCTGTGCGTACAGGGCATTTTGCTCCGCCACTGACCGGAAACATTCCCCGATCCCCAGCGGAAGGCCTTCGTTGGCGCAAAGCTGCTTTAATTCTGCAATTTTCTGCTGTAATCTCGGGTGTAATTGTGAAATATCTCTTCCCATATAAAAAATCTCCTTTCTCTATACAATATGAGAAAGGAGATCATTGTGCTTTTAATGTCTCTTTTTTGCCGCCTCTGCCTGAATCAGCCTCTTCATATCCGCACTGATTTCCGGAGGAAGCAGAGCAGGCTTGGCGAGAAGAAAGCCTTGCAGGTAATCCACATTCATCTGGATAACTGCAACCGCCTCTTCCATTGTTTCAATTCCCTCTGCGATGATCTGCTGATTCCGCTCATGGGCATAGGATACAATATTTTCCAGAATCTTCTGCTTATCGCGGTCCAGATGGATGTCCCGGATGATCGCGTAATCAACCTTAATATACCTGGGTGAAAGACCCAGCAGTGCCTTTTCACTGTTGTAGCCGCTCCCATAATCGTCCAGCGCCATTTCACCTCGCCAGCGCTTCATCAACGCCTTTTTTAAACCGCTGGATTCTTCATCCTGCTCCTCTTCCTCTGTAATCTCTAACACAATATTTTTCAGGTATGGCTGGTACCTCTTCTCAAACTGATCCAGCTGGTCGCTGGGAAGCACCAGATTCGGCACAGAATTGATAAATATCCTGCATGCCTCTGATACCCGGCCCTTTTCAATCCATCCGCTGAAAGCCTCCATGGACTTAAACCAGGTCATGGATTCAATCTGATTCAGCTTAGATTCCATCCGCGCCAGCTGAAGGATCTCCGCCGGGTTCTGCAGCGTCGTCATATGAGCGCGCATCAGCGCCTCATATGCATAAATCTCTCCTGTCGCCGTGCTCACGATCGGCTGGAAATAATATTCTACAGCCCGTTTTTCCAACAGTTCATTCAATTCCGCTTTATTCTGCATCAAATAAACATCGTGGTTATAGACCCCCAGGTCAAAATCACTGAATTCTCCCTTGACCGAATGCTTCACCTTATACATGGCGAAATCCGAATAACGGAGCAGCTGTTCATAGGAAGTGCTGTCTTCCGGATACCATGCGACGCCTCCGGATACCCGGATATGGCATGGCTCCTGATCGGGCAGGGAAAGGTTCTTTTTCTTGATCCCACGTTTCAGCTCTGCCAGCCTTCCCCGGACCTCTTCCTTGTCCGGATAGCCATAGAGGAAGATATAGAACTCATCACCGGAAAAACGGGACACGACGGCATCTTCGGGAACTGATTCCTGAAAACATTCGGCGGCGCTCTGTATGTATTTATCGCCATAGTCATGGCCATAGGTGTCATTCACATATTTCAGGTCATCCAGATCCATCATGACGAGAGCGGCCGTCTTCAGGACACCGCTTCCTTTGCTGAACAGATGTTTCATGATCCTGTTAAAAGCCCGTCTGTTCAAAAGGCCCGTCAGCAGATCATGATCCCGCTCATGCTCGATCGCTTCCTTCTCCATCACCGCACTCGTGACATCTTCAACAAGACCGATACAACGCTGCCCATTATCGCTCAGCGTTACTTTGATATAGCGGAAGGGGCCGTAGCTGTCGCCTTCTGATGGAATTTTATAAAGAATCTCTCCGTTCTCCCCCTCCATGTCGTTCTGCCTGCAGCTTTCCAGAGAAAGCATCGTATCTCTGAATGAATCTATTGTGATCTCAGAAGGTTCCATCTCAGGAATGTCAAACATACTGAAAAATTTCTCTGTGATAAAGATCGATCCATCCTTACGGTTCACCTCAAAGACGGATAGCTGGATGCTGGCCATATTGATGATATATGCAAACTTTTCCGCCGTATACAGCATTTCCCCGCTCAAATTCTCCAGAGACTCCGCCAGAAGATCAATTTCCCGGATTCCTGTCTTCGCAAGTACCATCTGGCCTGACGGTTTAGCCTTCTTAACGCTCCTGGTCAGCATTGTAACCGGCCGCGAGATAAAAAGGCTGATCAGAATTCCGCCGGCGACGCCGGCCGCAAGCGTGAGCAGAATTGCCTTAATCAAAGTGGTAATAATCTGATTTGAAAATGCAAACAGATTATTGCGGCTGACTGTGCCCACAAGAGCCCATTTCTGGCTTGAGAAGGGCGTATTCGTGTTGTACAGGTTCAGATATTCCATATCACAGTACATCTGTTGTTGTCCGTCACTTCGGATCGCCATCTCCCCATCCTGTTCATAAACCTCTGTGATCTCCTGATCGTCCGCCATCTGGGCATAAACGGGGCCATTAATCAGAACATTTGTGAGCTTTCCATCATCATTCTTTTCAATTCCCAGCAGGTAGGCGCCCTGATTTTTTTCACCGATTTCACTGTAGGGAATAAGGCTTTTTAAATAGTCCAGTGTCAGATCGATTCCCAGCACTCCATACACTGTCCCGTCACTGAGAATCAGAGGAACAGAATAGGAAATCACTTCTTTTCCGTCCCCATACAGGCAATACGGTTCGCTCCAGTATCCCAGATCGGAGATCTCCAGGTTCTGAGGTTCCTCAATCTGAACAGCCGCCTCAAACGGTTCATACAGATAGGAACCGTATCCGCCGGCCCGCTCAAATTCAAATTGCGGCCTCCATTCACTGTCCAGTGAAATATTCAGGTTCTGTACGACCTCCGTCGGCGCATACTCTAAAAGCAGGTCCTGGTTTCTCTCTGTGGAGTTAGAGACAGGATCATAGTCCCGGAAATACAGACCCGGCTTATTCTCATAGATCCCCTGCGCGTGTAGCGCCTCCAGATCATCAGTATTTAATATGACAAATGCCCCTGTCACCCGGTTTGTACGCATCAGAGAAATCAAATCATCAGAGACATCCGCCAGCAGCGGAGTGCTGTAATCCGAACCGTCATCCAACGTGTCCAAAGAGATCTGGCCTGACCATAACAGACGTTCAGCCGTATTATTCACCTTCTGAACCGTTTCGCTTACATTGGACCATCTGGTTATCATCTCATTTTCCAGATAATTCTTCCGGTTAATCACCCGTTCCCGCAGTATATCCTTTTCATTTCCCTCCAGATGCTGGATCAGACCGCCGCCGAAAATGCCTCCCACCAGTAATAGGATCTCAATAGCGATCAGTATTACCATAGGAAATAATAATTTCCGGGAAATTGGAGTACTCCGCAATTTCTTCACCTGACACTTCCTTTCTGGCACTCTCGGTACAGCCTGACGCTTTATTTCATCAGCGCCTCCAGCTCTGCCTTTGTTCCCTCATACCAGCTCTCAAAAGACTCGTCGCTGACAAATTCTCCTGCCGCCTCTTCCAGGGACATTCCCGCCTGCAGCCGTTCAACTACAGCCGCCCTGTCCTCCGCTGCCTTGTCAGACATGGAGTATTCCAGAATGCTGCGGGCGCTGGTTCCATTTTCAAATGCTTTCGTTGTATATAGCGTATTCTGATTCACGGTATTGATTGCCGCCGAGATGATTGAAAGCATATTCCCTTCCGGCAGGGAAGCATTGGCCTGTATCTTCTCTACGTCGTTGGCGCTCTTTGTCACCGGAAGATATCCGGAAGCAACAGAAAAGCGGATATTCCGTTCGTCTTCGGTAAACCATTTCAGGAACTGGACGGAAGCGTAAATCTGTTTTTCGTCGGTATTTGTCACGACCATCCCGGCTCCCTGCTGAACGGCAAAGGCTTCTCCGCCTTCAAACTGCGGGCATTCCATCACTTCCATATTGATCGGATAGCTCTCTGTGTCATTCAGAACCACTTCATCCGGGAAAAATGTTGCCCCGGAGGAAGAGCCTACAAATGCTATAATATTTCCCGTCTTAATATCATCGCTGCGGAATCTTCCTGATGCCGCGAAATACCCCTTCACAAAGGGTACATAATAATTATCCCAGATCTTTCGTATCGTTTCCTGGTCAAAATTCAACACCGGTTTGCCGTCCTTAACGGAAAACAGCTCAACTCCCAGCTGCTTGCCGCCGATCAGAAAATAATTGGCCATCGCGTCACGGCCAAAGAAGGCTTTTCCGTCCTCCGGTTCTTCCGTCAGGCTATCAGTCCATTCATAATAAGCTTTCGCCGTCTCAGTAATCCCTTCGACCGTTTTCAGATTCTCCAGCTTCGCTCCCGTTGCCTGTGCGAATTTATCCCAGTCCGTCTTGTTCAGCATGAAAATCTCTGTAGACTTGGCAATGGGAAAGATCTTCAAACTCCCATCCTCTGAGAACTCACCTTCTTCTATGTAACTGTCCACAAAACGTCCCTGTTCTTCCTCGGACAAATAGGGCTTTAAATCCACTGCATAGCCAAGCTTGTCAACCGCATAGGCCGTATCCGCGTAAGCCGCAAATATACTGGGAAGTTCACTGGCCCCGACCTTGTGGTTCACAGAATCCAGCACGCTGTTTTCCAGATCGTTCACATTCCCCTGGCTGTATCCTTCCACTACGATTCCCTGTTCTTTCCCGACAGTCTCATTGAACTCTTTGACAAGTTCGTCAAACGCTTCCAGCTGTGCGCCGTTGTAATAATGCCACACGGTTACAGGAGTGGGATTATCAGGGTCCAGTTTTACCGCTGCCTGTCCTCCTTCTTCCGGTGCAGAACCGCAGCCGCCCAGGATGAGACTCAACACAAGCCCCGTACATATGATTTTGCGTTTACAACCCTTCATTTCACAATCCCTCTCTTTTTCCTCCATATTTAAAAAACTGTACTTCTGCTATTTTACCACTAGCCCCTCCATTAAACAACTGCTTACGTAAAAAAAGCGCCCCGATTACTTATGTAATACAAATATATATCACAATAAGAATACCACCGGCCATTTCTGACTGGTGGTTCAGTTTCTGTTTTGTGTATAGATTTCGTCGTAAATTCTTTGGGCTTTATTGCCCCAGGCGTTTAAGAGATAGTCATCATCAAAACCCTGGTAAGGAATCAACGCACCCAACGGTAACAATATTTCGTCAAGATTATCTGTTTCAACTATAGCTACTGCATCCGTCTTGAAATTCTACTGCAAAAATTCTTTCTGTTCTTCATTCAAGTTTAACAATTCCTATCACCTCCTATTCGTCTGAATCAATTCTCCAGTATCCGGATTATAAGTAACGATACAATGATCCCCACAAACCGCCGGCTCTTGCGGCCTTTTGCATCAGTAACAACCTTTTCCGGCATTTACCGCACTGACATATCCTTTATACAACCTATCGTTATTCATTTTAGTATTTTGTATTTTTTTATGAACTTTTGTTTACCCTTGAGTTTCCGCAAAATATAATTCTGAAAGAGTAAAATCTCCCCAAGATGCCAATCTATCAAATTTCTGAATGTGACAGATTGACAGATTTGGGATTAGAGGCACTTTAATAAGACCCGCCTGACCGGACTTTGGGAGAACAATTTTTTTATCTATTTAAGCAACCAGCTTAAGTCAGAGTTGACAGTAAGCCGGGCGCTTCGTCCGGAACCGAGCCTGACGCCTTCTTTTGCATACGATAGTATGCCGGGATGCCTTTAGCCAGTCGGTAATAGCAGAAGAAAATTTTTTCCTTTACAGGATCTGCTGTTTTTATAATTGCGACCTTTAATGCGTTGGATTCTGTTCCATTCCAAACGCTGCCTTGCCAAAGAGTGCAGCACCCTGTTCTATCGCATCAAAAGTAATGGTATTGGCTGATTTATAATCCTTTTTAGCAGATGAGTGTATTCTGGAAAATATGCTGACCGCAGAATCAATCCATATAAAACTGTTGGTCACACCAATGCTTAAAATGAAACGGGTGATCTTCAGTTAGATACTCATCGGAATACAGGAAAGTGATTATATCCATATCATCAAACATGTTGAATACCCAATCTTCCATATCATCCAGTTCCTCGTTGTCAACAAGATCATCCGCACCTGCGCTGATTTCGATAAGCGCCTGCGCTTCTTCATTGCACAAATATATGAGCAGTTCTTCCAAAATGCTATGAACAGTCATCGGTATCTCATGCTTTGCCCTCCATCTTAATTGGAGAAGAACGCATTTCATTTTATAGAGAAAGTCATAGTCATACCTCATCAAGAACTGTGGAGGGAGCTCCTCAGAAATGAATGACGTACTCAGTTGGCCGATATGTGAACCAGAAGGCATGGATGCAAGATCTGACTGATCCTGATTAATATAATCGAGCAGGATATCGCTTCCTGCTGCAAAAGCCACGGCGGCTCCCGAACCGTAATTATCTGCAAGGAACTGAGACCAAGCTTCATGATCCCGGTATTCTTCAATCAGAGATTTCTTCTCAACATCTCCTTTCTTATTAGGAAAATCACGCCAGTTTAGTGCTTTACAAATTCCCCTGCATTTGTCCCGCCGAATGGATTCGCCCGCCTCGTAGCGACACCAGGTTTTTGTACCCACCCCAGCTCTCAAGGCAGCTTCCTCTATCGTCAAATTCAGTTCGTTACGCCTTTGCTTAATCTTTCTCGCGAGTTCTTGATCACCTTGAATACTTCTTTGAGCCATTTTTGCTTTTCCCTCCCGCTTTTCTGACCTGTCAATTTACTATCAGTATGTCATAATAAAAATGTACTGTCAATATAAAACACACTTTTCACACTCTATACACCATTATCCCCGATTTTTGAGATTCCAGGAAGTTGACGGATTATTCACCATTTACCTCCTAAATATGTAATGAGTCCATCCTGGCAGTATAGAAAAATGCTACGGCAACCTTACCGTAGCATTTTATCATGTTATTTGTCGTTAATATACCCTAATCGGCATTTTCCGCTTACAAGAGCTTAGGCACCCGTATGTCAAGTCCAAGACAAAAAATTAATTCTTTTCTTCCAACCTATGTAATTTTTCTATGCTTTCAAGAAAATGATACTCTACAGGAGAAAGGGAATCTTCCTGCTTTTTCCGATATTTCTTATATTCTCCATGCGCTTTCTCAAGAGCTTGTTTATGAGTAACCCTTCCTTTCGTAGTTAAAATATCCCTTCTTGTCATTTTTAGATAATCATCAATCGTTTCCAACCAGTCCTTCATATACATCGGCTCTTGATTTAGGGCATGGACTTCCGCAATATCCAAATATGCTGTCACAATTTTATTTAATGCATCTATTTCTTTTTCATTTAAATAATTCTTTGCAACCTCTACATCAGAACGTTTGATTTCTTTTCCAGCCCACGCCGTTAATCCCATATTATTCTTTTCCGCATCTGCCCGCTGATAGATTATTTCTGCTGCCGTGTGTTTGTGAGCCGCCCAATGCATTTTATTCTGTACCTGTTTAAAAAATAAAATCGAGTTCTCAGCCTTCGGGTCATAATCAATGCTGGTTGCATATATTTCCAGCACTTTTCTCCAAAATACTTTTTCAGAAGAACGAATATCACGGATACGCTCCAATAATTCATCAAAATAGTTCCCGCCTCCAAGATTCTTAAGACGATCATCATCTAATGCGAACCCTTTTTTCATATATTCTTTCAAAATTGAAGTTGCCCATATTCTAAATTGTGTCCCTCTCAGGGATTTTACCCGGTAGCCAACGGAAATGATAACATCTAAATTATAAAAATCTACCTGATAAGTCTTGCCGTCAGAAGCAGTGTAGGCAAATTTTGCCCAAACTGTCTCTTTTACCAATTCTCCTTCTTTAAAAATATTTCTTACATGTTTTCCAATTACACTTTTATCTCGTTGAAATAATTCAGCCATCTGATCTATGGAAAGCCAAACCGTATCATGATCAAATGTTACTTCTATTTTTGTGACTCCATCTTCTGCAGTATACATAAGTATGTTTGACTGTGGCATATTCTCTCCTCTATTAAAACAAATAGCAATTTATTAACGCTATTATAGCCCGTTATGATACTTCATATCTGTTACATATTTTCCTATTTGTTCTACAAACAATTGATCAACTTTATACTTTTTAGAAAGATTTTTGCTTGTTTCTTTGTCATCGATCAAATCTTCAATAATTTTCAAAACTTTGCCTATAGCAATATTCGTTTTAAATTCTGGACTTCCAAGTAATTCTGATATTTCCACCAAATTCAGCACGAATTTTTTTGATTCTTTCGTCATGACAGGCGACTGCCATAGATTTGTTGTGCAACATCTCCGTTCACTATCGTCATTTTGCAATTCATTGAAGACGTATAGTGCCAAGTCATCCCAATCATATTTTTTACCGTCTGCTTTGCGCAACTCTCTATATTTTTCATACACTTCAAAAATCCATTTTCTATTTTCACGTTTAATATTTGCAGATGCACGCCCAATACGTTCCGCTTCTTTATACTCAGCAAAACCAGAGAACCCAAATCTTTCTATAAATGTAATTTCCTCAATAAAAAAATCTATGGAATACTTAAAAGTTGTTTCTGCCGGATATTTCTTTTTAAAATAATCCACAGCCTGTTCTATATAAGATGCTTTTTCATCTGGACATGCAATTCCGTTTCGATATGGCATTTGCCCGCGACTATTTAAATAACCACGAGCAAATGTATGATAATTTTCGACCACAAGTTTTTGAGTTTGCTAATCGCTTAGACCACGCATATATTTGACTAACGCCCTATTAAATGTAACAAGCAGCACCTTACCACCATTAGGAATGTTGGCAAGATGATGAGCACGTAACAAAGCAACGGTCGTTTTTCCGCTTCCTGCCGTTCCTAAAACAACAATATGTCCTTTTGCAGGAAGTGCCATAACCTCTTCCTGTTTTCCTCTTGGTTTGATATTCATTGTTCTCTCCTCCAATACATTTGCACTCGGTAAATATTGTATATTCTGGAACATACTACCAGAAAGCATTATTGCAATTCCAACACAATGCAATTTTTGAGTGACATATATTCCCAAATACGATTTCTTTCTTTTGAATTCATTTGGACAAGAATACCTTGCTCTTGTAGTAAATCTATCGCTTTTGCCGTTGAATTAAAAGAAAGTCCTGTTCCTTTTGAAGCGTAAGGAATGTTTGTTATTGGAAATCGCTTAAAATACTCATATACTATGGAAGTACTTCTGGATATCTTGCCTCTTTTTATTAATAGCGCTTCATCCTTTGCTGTTGTATTTTCATATTGAATCAATGATTCTGCAGATTGTTTCGCTGTTTCTCCTATAGCTTTTACTAAAAACTTAATCCACCGAATATATCCACCGCTATATTGCGTTGTCCTGAGCAAGTCGAAATATTCGTTTTTATTCTGATATAAATATTCTGAGAAGCATATCAGTGGAAATGTTTCGCTGGTAACGTCATGCAATATCATCGGAATTGTTATTCGCCCAACGATGCCGTTGTATTGTTCAAACGGATGAATTATCTCAAACTGATAATGCACTAATGCAGTTTTAATTAAGGGATCAGTATCTTGGCCATTATATAAATAGTCAAAAATATCGGTCAGTGCTGGTAAAACTTCAGTAGGTGCAGTAGGATTATAGGATTTGATATTCGTTCTAACATTATATAAAAAGGTCTGTCGATTTCTAACATCAATCGTCTTGTCAACATTATCACCATACAGTGCAATTCCACATAGTTTGCTCAGACTTGGAGCAGAAATCTTCATATTTCTCCCTGTCTTATAAGCCAATGCAAGATTAGTAATCGGTACAATATTTTCTTTGCCGCTCCCACGATTAACAAGTACATCTTGGAAAGTAGGGCTATCATAATCAATCATTAGAGAATATGCGCACTCTTTTAATAGCATCAATTCACTGAATGCATCTTTATTAGGAGCATATTTAAAGAGCCCCTCCAGAAAACCAATATTCCGATGTGCCTCAATTAGCAAAGCGGATAGTTCATCATCCATTTTATACATATCTCCATGCGTTAGAGGACGAGGCGTAAATGTGTAATATTTAAAATTGTTTTTGTTGTGGTCAATATGTTCAATATACTTTCCTGTATAGGACAACATCTTATACACCTCAATAAAAAATATATTTTTAGTATATCATCAATATTGAAATAAGAAAAGCACCATTCCTTAAATTATTTCAAAATTCAAAGAAATAGTGCAATATAAATTAAATATTGAGTTTCATGACTACGGCATTATTCAGCTTCAATTCAACACGCACTGGGCATTCCTGACAGCTATATCATGGCACGTGGCGGATGGGGGAATGATGGAGTATTAAAGGCTGTATTTCCAAATTATGCAACACAAAATAGAAAAGAGCCCGTAAATACAGGCTCTATAGGATGCCGGCGACCGGAATCGAACCGGTACGGGTATTACTACCCACGGGATTTTAAGTCCCGGGCGTCTGCCAGTTCCGCCACGCCGGCAGATGGACGGAGGTGGATTCGAACCACCGAAGCAATTTGCAGCAGATTTACAGTCTGTCCCCTTTGGCCACTCGGGAATCCGTCCATGCTGATGTCAAAATTATACAACTCTGACAAGATGATATTATAACTTATTTTATCTGCAATTGCAAGCCCTTTTTCAGCCACAGTCCCAGCTTTCGGGACCTCCTGAGTCCCGCACACCGGGCTGCGTCCAAAAAGAGCCTGCAGTCAATTTTATTCCTGTACTTCCTCCCGGTGGCAGAAGATTGCCGCGCTCTGCGGCGGGAGATTTAGTTTCATAATACCTGCTGCTGCCTGATAATCCGTCTTCTCTGTGGTAAATCCGCTTCTGTCTGTCCGGAACACCTCTGTCATATGTTCACTTTCACTGATCTTGGAAATCCCTGTCTCCCAGACAGGTATCTCCGCGCTAATCCCCTCCTGACGATTATTGACAGCGATTATAATCTGTTCTTCTTCATTAAAACGCCCATAAACCAGCAAATTGTGATTCTGGTGCAGCACCTTGACCGAACCTGTCCGCAGTGCCGGATATCTGTTATGAACCTTTATGATCTCCCTGTAGAACCGCAGCATCTCCTGATCCTCCCGGCCCCAGGGATAGGTGCGCCTGTTATCCGGATCCGTGAACCCACACAGTCCTGCCTCGTCACCATAATACAGCGTCGGCGCCCCTGGCCAGGTCATCTGTATGACGACCGCCTCGCGCATTACCGCTTTATCGATACCGTCTTCCGCCGCCCGGGTTCCGGAGTTCTCCAGACGCCCCACCCGATGGTTCGTCCGTGTAAGAAAACGGGAATGGTCATGATTATCCAGCTCATTCATAGCAGTGAGCAGCGAAGGCATATAAAACGACGGCATATGATACCGCATGGCGTCGCAGAAGCTGTCGCTGTTGCCCAGCAGATCCTGCCGGTAGCTGTCACTGTGTTTTTCCATGCCGGTCAGAAACCAGGATACCGGCTCCATAAACGCATCGTAATTCATCACCGAATCCCACTCGTCCCCCTGCAGCCAACTCCTCGCATCCCCGTAATGCTCCGCCAGAATCAGAGCGTCGGGATTTGCTTCTTTGACGTTTCTCCGGAATTCTTTCCAGAAATGGTGATTAAACTCGGGGGAATGCCCCAGGTCGGCCGCCACGTCCAGGCGCCATCCGTCCACGTTAAATGGCGGCGAGACCCATTTCCGGGCCACCCGCATAATATCTGCCATTAAATCCGGGGAGGCTTCATAATTCAGCTTCGGCAGAGTGTTGTGTCCCCACCAGCCATCATAAAATTCGTTATAAGGCCAGTTGTGCTCGTTCAGGAACTTAAAATAGCTGTGATACGGGCTATCCTGGGACACATAAGCTCCTTTTTCATATCCCGGCTGATTCTCATAGATCCGTTCCCGGTCCATCCACTTATTAAACGACCCGCAGTGATTAAACACTCCGTCCAGAATAATCTTCATACCTCTCCGGTGCACTTCCTCCACCAGATGAATGAACAGCTGGTTGCTGGCCTCCAGATTCCTCTTATCTGTTACTCTGCTGATATACCGTCCGGCCTGGGTATTATCCTGATTGCCAGGCGTCAGCAGCTCGGACTGCTCCGTGACGATCCGCCCCAGATGCGGATCCACATAGTCATAGTCCTGGCAGTCATATTTATGGTTAGACGGCGAAACGAAAATCGGATTCATATAGATGACCTGCACGCCCAGCCCCTGCAGGTAATCCAGCTTATCAATCACCCCCTGCAGATCTCCGCCATAGAAATTCCGCACATCCATATTCTGAGGCGCCCGGTACCAGTCCTCCACCTTCACCACGTGCTCATGGATATAACTGTACTCATCTGTCTCTACATCATTGGAGGTGTCCCCGTTGCAGAACCGGTCCACAAAAATCTGATACATGACCGCACCCTTAGCCCAGTCAGGAGTCGCGAAACCCGGCACAATCCCGAAGGAATATGCTTCCTGCAGGTCACGGCTCACCCCCAGCTTATTATAGTAGCAGGTCAGTTTACCATATTGTATTTCAAAATAATAAAGTATCGTCTCTTCTCCCACCGGTATATCGATGGCATAGTAATCAAATCCGTTTTTTGATTCCCGGAGCTCCATTTTCTCTCTCGTGGCCCCGCTGATATAATATACTGCATCAACATTGTTTCTTTTAGTACGGAACCTGACAGTCACCACATCTCCTGGCTCTGGTTCGCAGGGCGTCTGAAACATCTCTGTCTCGTCACTGTACAGCGCCCGTTTATTAAAAAGCGCCCTCATCTTAAATGTATATTCCTGCGCTCTTTCAAAACCCATCTGAAAACCTCTTTCTATGCTTATATTCGGAATCCCTGAACATTCCGTCCTGTAAATATACCCACAGGGCATGTGTTACGGGATACTCTGAAATATACAGTCTTTATACTATTGTACCCGACAAACTCCAGGTTTACAACCAGGTTCTGGTATTTTTTTCATACTTCAGCGTATCCCCCATTGGGTATGGACTGCACATTTTAAAAGGAGATACGGGCTTCACGCCCATATCTCCTTGAAAATCACTGAGAAGTATCAGATTGTTTTTTCAGATTTCTCCATTGTCAGCTGCAGCAATACAGCCCCAATAATTATAAATCCCTTAATAATATCCTGCGGATAGGACGGCACGGACATCAGATTCATAATATTTCCAATCAGGGCAAGCACCAGCGCACCGACTACAGATTTAACAACGGAGCCTTTGCCCCCGGACAGGCTTGCGCCGCCAATCACACAGGCTGTAATAGCATCCAGTTCCTGCCCGTTGCCAATCGTGGCGCTTCCTGTGACTGTCCGCGCGGCTACAAATACGCCCGCCAGCGCCGCCATCACACCGGACAGTGAATATACCGCCACCAGGTATTTTTTTACACGGATACCGGCCAGCTCAACAGCGGTTTCATTGCTGCCGATCGCTATAACGATCCGTCCGAAAGAAGTATATTTGTTTATAAACGCGAAGATAAAAATCATCAGTATTGTGATCCAGATAATCGGATACCCCAGTTTTCCGCTGACCAGCTGGTCCAGGTTCCCGGCTCCCACAGTGATGGGCATCCCGTTCGTAATAACAAAAGCAATCCCCCGGGCAATCGTCATCATCGCAAGAGAGGCAACAAACCCCTGCATCTTAGCATAGGCGACCAGAACACCTGTAAAGCATCCCATAGCCATTGACAATACCATAGCGGCTAAAATCGCCAGTAAAAAAGGTACGTTCATGTTTTTAATTAAAATTGCCGTAAAAGAAGCCCCAAAAGCCATAACAGAACCTACAGAAAGGTCAATACCGCCTGTCACGACAACAAATAGCATGCCAAGCGCTACCAATATTGGGGCTGCCTGCTGCAGAGCAATGTTTTTCAGATTCATGATTGTCAGAAAGTTGCTTGATAAAACGCAGCAGACAATAAATAGTATTGCAAATATAATATATGTATTATTTTGAATCAAAAATTTCGTAAAACTAAGCCCGCTTTTTTTCTTGTTTTCCATGCTTATATCCCCATCGCATATTTTATCAGATTATTTTCATTAAATTCTTCCTTTGTTAATTCCCCGGTTACCTCTCCCTGGCGCATGATCACCGCACGGTCGCATAAGCCTATAATTTCCTGCATTTCTGAAGAAATAACAATTACCGCAATGCCATTTTCCGCAAGCGCGTTTATGATTTTATAAATCTCCGTCTTCGCCCCCACGTCAACGCCCCGGGTAGGTTCATCAAAAACAACACATTTACAATCGGCAGATATCCATTTTGCCAGCGCGATCTTTTGCTGGTTGCCGCCGCTCAGGCTATTGGCATTGTCTTCCTCCGAATAATACTTCGCCGACACGCTCCCAAGAAGTTTTTTCACATATTCTTTTTCTTTTCTGTGATTAATCATTCCAAAAGAATTTGTCACTTTTTTCATGGAAGCAAGTGTTGTGTTGACCCGGATACTCTGCTCAAGCATTAAGCCCTGCTTTTTTCTGTCCTCCGGAAGCATTCCGAAGCCGTGCCGTATGGCGTCATGGGGGTCCTTAAATGACACGGGTTTTCCAAAATATAAAATCTCCCCTGACTCTTTTTTGTCAACGCCAAAAATAGCCCTCATCGTCTCCGTTCTTCCCGATCCCACCAACCCGCTGAAACCAAGTATCTCTCCGGCACGCACATGAAAGCTTATATTTCTCACCTGCCGTCCTGCGTTTAAATTCTCCACCCGCAAAACCTCTTCTCCTATTTTGCTGTTCCTGGGCGGAAACATCTGTGTAAGCTCACGGCCTACCATCATAGTCACAAGCTTTTCCTTATCTATGCTCTTCGTATCTACCGTATCCACGTAGCATCCGTCTTTTAATACTGTAATCCGGTCACTCAGCCGGAAAATCTCTTCCAGGCGGTGAGAGATATAAATGATACTGATACCCTCCGCCTTCAGTTTATTGATAATACCGAATAATTTTTCTATTTCGCTGAATGTCAGAACTGCTGTCGGCTCGTCCAGGACCAGTATCTTCATATTCCTGGTCAGACATTTACAGATTTCCACTACCTGCTGATAGGCAACACTCAGGCTGCCAACCTTCGCGTTCGGGTCAATCGAGCTAAATCCCAGGCGCACCAGCTGTTCCTTTGTCTTTCTACCCAATTCCTTCCAGTTAATCATGAATTTACCTGCAGCCAGTTTATCTATATAAATATTTTCCGCAACAGTCAGATCCGGCGCCAGCATAAATTCCTGATAGATAACGGTTATTCCCAAATTTTTGGCATCCTTTGGAGACTGTAGCTTTACCTTCTGCCCGTCCAGTATAATTTCGCCCTCATCCATCTGATAGGCACCGGATAAAATCTTCATAAGCGTAGATTTTCCGGCGCCATTTTCACCGATCAGCGCGTGAACCTCACCCTTCTTCACCAGAAGGTTCATATCTGTCAGGGCCTTTACCCCTCCAAAGCGTTTTGTGATGTGTCTCATCTCTAACATATAATTTTCCTGCATATATAATTCCCCTATCCTGCAGCTGCCTGTATGATATGGCGCCCCTCAGACAGGGGGCGCCATATCATAAGCCTGTGGTTTTAATACCCAAATTCGTAACGCTCTTCCACATTCTCTTTAGTTATCGCAATTGCTTCTGTCCGTATTACTTCCGGATAGCTTCTCCAGTCTTTACCGTCAATCAATATTTCTTTTGCGACTTCAATGCCCTTTGCAGAAACCATCCAGGGAGAATTTTCACCTGTTCCGAAGAACTCTCCTGCTTTGATCAGATCCAGTACCTCCATAGGCCCATCAGATGCGCAAACCAGATCCACGCCCTCAATGCCGGCATTTTCAAGTGCCATTTTAGCTCCCAAAAGATTTTCAGAAGCGTCCCCCAGCACACAGGTAAGATCCTTATTCGCTGTGATCAGATCCTCCGAAGCTTCCAGAGCCTGCTGTCTTGTCGCATCGCCCCAGCCCTGTCCCCGGACTGTAAATTTGGCATCCTCATTGGTTGCCTTTCCGGAATTAGCCACTTCATTCTCAAAAGTCTCTGCCAGTTCCCAGGCTTCCTCCTCCGTACACCCGATTCTGGACTCCAGAATTCCACAATACAGACCAGTACGTCTCTCTGTACAGGCCACATTCCCTTTCAGAGAACTGATCATGACTCCAATGATTTCCTGATCCGCCGGCACTGCTTTTCCATAGGCCAGGCCAACCATGCGCCCGTTCTGATAGTTATCCGCATAGATAGTTGTACACTGCTCGCACTCCGCAACACCGCTGTCCAGGTTTACAACCGGAATATCCGCTTCTGCTGCGGCATTAATGCTGGGAACACAGGCGGTGGGATCCACACTGTCCAGGAAAATCAAATCCATACCCTGTGTAATGAAAGTTTCCATGTTCTCCGCTTCTTTTGTAGAATCCATATTGGCATTCAGGGTTGTACACTCCCATCCTTCCGCAGCGGCCAGCTCTTCCACTGCGCCCACCAATGAAACAAAATATGAATTGTCCAGTGTCTTCATGGCAAATCCAATTTTAATATCTGACTTTTCTGCATCTGCTTTCTCCGGCTGGCTGCTTGTACCCGCGCTGGAGCCGGATGAAGCCGCACTCTCACTCTTCGGCTCCGCAGCCGTGCTCCCGGCATTGTCTGACGGCTTATCTCCGCACCCCGCCAGCATAGCGGCGCAGATACACGCACACACCAATAAACTTACTACCCTTTTTTTCATTTCTCTTCCTCCTTAATCTATTATGTTCAGCAACCGCTGTTGAACATCCAATTCTATACAATTGTGAAGCAACCGTCTATGATCATATCCAATCCCGAAGTATAAGTAGACGCATCCGACAGCAGATAGATGACTGCCCCCGCCAGCTCTTCCGGCGTCCCCATCCTTTTAAAGGGTATCGTGCTGATCCAGTATTCCTGCCAGTCTTCCCGAACCGTTCCCGTCATCTCTGTTCTGATATATCCCGGACTGATGGAATTGACGCGGATACCCTTGTCCGCCCATTCAACAGCCAGTGATTTTGTCAAATGCGCAACCCCGGCTTTCGATGAATTATAGGAGGCCTGTCCCTGGGGGATATTCACAATCGTCCCGGACATGGAAGCCGTATTTACGATATTTCCTGTCTTATGATGACTCACCAGGTATTTTCCAAAGGCCTGAGCCATAAAGAAAATGCCGTTCAGATTTACATTTACTACCTTCAGCCAGTCGTCCGGAGTACAGTACAGCGCCTCCTTGTGCAGACAGATACCGGCATTATTAAATAATAGATCCAGAGTCCCCATCTTGTCGGCCGCCGCTTGGATTTCCGACTCTACCGCTTCCGGATCTGTCACGTTGCACACAAACGCCGCTGTCCGGACACCATATTCTTCAGCGATTTCTTCCGCGACCGCCGTAGCGTCAATCAGGTCGAAAATCACCACATCCGCTCCTGCGTCGGCCAGATATCCAGCCACCACTTTGCCAATCCCCTGATTGCCTCCTGTCACGATCGCCACTTTATTTTTCAGGCTGAAAAAATCATGTTTCATTCTGTACATACCCCCGTTTCTTTTGTCTGCCGTGTTACTGTGAATAGTAAATCTGGCGGCCTATTCAACGCCTTGCATAATATTCAGCGCATTCTCTCACAATTTTTGTGGTTTTATCAATGTATTCCGGATGTCCCTCCAGTGTCAGCGGGGCGCCGCACCAGTATACCGCATTGTTATCCTTCATAATTTCCATGTGTTCCATGGTTTTTCTCCGGAATTCCTCTTCATTAAAGCTGCTAACCGGCGTCTGCAGCGGCCGCCATGCCATCACATAATCTTTTAGACGTTCGGCTGCAATCCGGATATCTGACACATAGGGAACTGAAACCACTTCCAGATTCGAGATATTCTCTGTGATATTGTCATAATTAAAATCATTATTCTCACAGCATCCATATGTCACCGCGCCAAATCGTTCTGAAATAGCTTTTTGATATTTTATGGCGAATTCATACCTGGCATCTGCCCCTACCGCCGTAAACTCTTGCTCCTGCATATACCCCCATAAATCCTTTGCTTTCACATTTTGGGGATCAAAATCTTTTCCGGGCAGCCTGTCTGTAATTCCCAGCCCATTTTCTCCGACAGGGCTTGCTTCGCCTCCTGACAATGAATGATAATATCCATTGTTATTCAGAACAAACAGGTGCTCCTTTTCCATCGTATCAATATAATCCAGATAACCCTCCTGCATAAATGAAAGTACCTCATGCAGGAATTCCGGTTCCTCATAGATATCATAAAATACCTGCTCCAATCCCCGAAGCTCACACAGCACATCAATAATGCTAAGCCCCCATCCAAACACTCGGAAATCTGTGGAACCGATAAACGGGCAGCCCTTATGTACCGGCAGAAGCTCTCCAAAAACATCGCTAACCGCCTCGTAGTTCTCATCCGTTTTTTTCCAGTCCAGATATTCCAGTTTTGGTTTTCTAAGCTTCTTAATATCCGCCGTTGTCTCCAGGACAGGATGGTAGACGGCCGTAGTCCGCAGTTCCCCCTCCACTGCCGCTCCATACGGCTTTACAAAATTATCCGCCCAATCGCTGAACCTGTATTCAATCGGCACATACAGGTCAGGATACAGAACGGTATCGCATGCAAAATGCTCTGCCCTGTATATCCGCTTAATAATATCAAATTCAATTTTTCGGAACATAGGATCTTTTACGCGCAAGGTTTTGGAAGGATGGAGTATTTCCAGCCAGGCGTCATCAAACACAAACGAATAAATCAGGGTCCGCCTGCTCTTATGATTATATAAATCAATCCAGTCCTGCTCTCTCTGTCTCCACTTTTCATCCTGTGCCAGATCGCGGAGTTTTTTCGCCAATTCCCGGAGATATTTCTTTTCTTCAATTGTAATCATCTGAATCCTCCCATACCTTTCCTCAATATTGTCCTATTTCCTTCGCATAGGCCGCGAAATTTACTATATTTTCAAGCGGCATATCATCCTGGAAGTTGCTTGTGGGCGCTATGATATAGATACCCTCCCTGCCCAGTGTTGAAATTCTCTCTCTCATTTCCTCCTTAAGCCTTTCCGTATTCCCGATCAGCGCTGTCTGCTCATCAATCCCTCCGTGAAAGATCAGACGGTCTCCATACTCCCTCTGCAGCCGGGCAGTATCCATATCTGCCGCACTCGGCTGCACCGGGTTTAGAATATCTACTCCGGATTCAATCAGTCCATCCAGCAGCCTGTACACAGACCCGCAGGTATGATGGAAAATCTTGGCCTGAGGCGCTTTTGACCGTATAAAATCATTCAGCTTTTTCCTCCTCGGGACGATCATCTCCCAGAACAGCTCCGGCGACATGATCGGTCCCCTCTGGGTACCATAGTCATCGCCGGTTTCCACTACCTGCAGGTATTCTCCACAGGCACTCAGAAGCACGTCATAAAAGCCAATCTGGATTTCCAGGATCTTATCCATTAACCGATTGGCAAAATCCTTGTCAATCAGCATATCCATCAATAAATTCTCCATACCGCGCAATTCCCAGGCCAACTCAAAAAACCCGTGTGAAACCGCCCGTGCCGCAATCGCATAGTCAGTGTAATGATACAGATATTCCGCCCTTTCCCTGAGTCCCCTGTCCCTTCCGGGCGCATAGGGGTCCGGCCAGCTATAGGCATCTATGTCTTCTATATCTGCATCCTTCAGAGGATTGCTGCTGCATTGCCACAGCCCTTGTTTTAAGGTCTTCTGCAGCCCCCATTCCGTAACGATTACATCACCCCCGTCTTTCAGAGGATCATAGCCGTCCGGCGGCAGCAAAAATACATGTTTAAAATCGCTTCCCATTTTTTCCGTCAGCTGATCGTTATACCAGGCTGAGCTTTCATCGGGCCGTACCAATATATCCCCACCCGTAATGCCAAAATATTTTTTTACCCTCTGGAATGTGAGATTAGTCATACCGGATGCTGTAGATCCCAGATCAACCACTACTCTGTCAGGCTTCCTGTGCTCAAGCACACACTGAACCCTCTCTCTCGATGTCATCTTAATATTGTCCTCCTTTATTACATTTGCATGTCTTTCCTCAGATATCCAGCTCTGACAGCTCTCTGAAACGTTCCTTCAACGCCGGATACATCTTCTTGTAAACTTCAAACAGACGCTGATATTTTTCACTCTGTTCCTGATCCGGCGGCAGCTCCTGAAACCTGCAGTAATCTCTGGCTTTATGAAAATCTTCCAGCAGCCCCACGCCATACGCCGCATTCAGCATATTTCCCAGAACGGTGGCTTCTTCAAATTTTGCCACGTAAAGGGGACGCTCCAGAATATTCTCAAATATTTCCATCCATATCCTGCTTCTCGCTATCCCTCCCGCAATCATAAGATTCTTAACTTCCGCCCCCAGCTCCTCCATTAGTTCCATGATCTCCCGGACCGCAAAAGCATTTCCTTCCATGATCGCACGGACAAAATGTGCCTTTGTGTGTACCGGCGCAACTCCCAGGAAAACTCCCCGCATCAGGCCATCCCACTGGGGACATCTCTGTCCAACCGTGGTGGGCAGAAAAAGTAATTTTTCAGCTCCCGGCGGTACAGATTCCGCCATACGGTTCATTGTTTCATAAGCCTCGCCTGTGTCTGTGTGTTCCATAAATGTGTCCCGGAACCACCGGTAGTTACCCCCTCCATAATCCACTCCGGCCATGTTGCACCAGGCTCCCGGGACAATATGGTGATAGACATGCACCGTGCCGTTTTTCAGAGGCTTATCTGTGCATACGCCCAGGGCCGTAACCGTTCCCCCTGTAATGTAAGCGTCACCTTTTTTCGTAATACCGCACCCCAGCCCACAGGCCACAGCATCCATTGTTCCTGCCACAACTGGCGTCCCGCTCTCCAAACCGGTCTGGTCGGCCGCCTCTGCCGTAATCCCGCCGACAATCTCATAGCAATGATAGATATCGGGAAGTTTCTCCAGATCTAAACCGCAGGCATCTATAAGCTCCTTAGACCACCGCCCCTTTTCAATATCTAACAGCTGAGACAGTCCACCTTCTGAAATATTGCTGGAAAATTTACCTGTCATCCGATATACCATATAACCGGATGCATTCAGTATCTTATATGTATCCCGATATAGAGACGGGCAGTTTCTTTTCAGCCATAAAATCTTACAGGCGGCATTGGATTCATCATTCCTGTTGCCATTGATCTGTGTCAGAACCTCCTGCCCCACCTCACGGTCAATCCATTCCTTCTCCTGAATAGCCCTCCTGTCTGTCCAGATCATTGCCGAATATAAAGCCTTTCCTTCGGCAGACACGGGAATGACTGAACTGCTGTGACTGTCAATTCCAATCACGCCTATCTGGCTGGGCCGGACTCCAGTCGTTCCCAACACCTGACGAATGGTTTTAACGCTGCATTTCCACCACTCCTCCGGGCTCTGTTCAACTACATGACCGGCCCCGAAGACAGTCCCGTGTTCCTGTGAAGCCATCCCGGCAATTGTTCCGTCTTTATAAAACAGGGCAGTTTTACAGCTGGACGTTCCAATATCTATGCTGATTATATAGTCTCTATCCATACAGCCTCCTGATATATGCGTGTCACTTTGTTGTTTGTTTCCTTGTGTCATATGTTTATTCAAACATATTCTAAACACTATGTCAACGTTTTTTGTTTGATTATTCTCTATTTTGTATGATTGCCAAAATATAATCCCCAATTTTTGTTTATTTTGCTAAGCCTCACTTTCCAAATTTAAACATTTCAAACAGAATTGTGTTTGATTATAAATGAATCTATTGATTTTTAACAAAATAAACGTTATAATAATCCATATTGAAAATATCAGGCCAGTCTTTTTAAGTATATAAATATTTTGTTTGTTCTACGGTGTTCTTTCTTCTTCAGCAGAAGCAAAATATCTAACTACTGTGAAATATGAATTAAGAAGGGAATTGAAAATGTATGAAGAATTCAAGAGCCGATCAGATTATCTCTTATATGAAAAACAACAAGAATACTGCAAGCGTTAATGAATTATGCGCCGCATTAAATGTATCAGACATGACGATCCGGCGGGATCTGAAAATACTTGAGGATGAAAAACGTGTCCTGCGCCATCACGGCGGGGCCACTCTGGTCCAGGCAGCCCCTTCACAGTTCAATGCCAATTCATTTGACTCCCGGCTTCACGAAAACCAGGAATTAAAGCTTGCCCTGGGAGCCGCTGCCGCCAGCTATTTACGCAGTCTCAGCACACGTCCAAACTGCAATTCCATTTTTATTGCCTCGGGAACTACTATGGTATGCATAGCCACGCAGATGAGTTTTCCTCTGCATAACACCACATTAGTCACCGACAATCTTCACGTATCCCAGATTTTAGCTAACAATCCGGAATATACAGTCATCACAATCGGCGGCCAGGTCATGCTGCCCTCCCTGAACATAGTAGGCTATGTGGCGGAGAATATGATTAAAAGCTACCGCTATGATTACGCTTTCATAGGGGCAGCTTCTATTGATGAAAATGGCATCGTATATAACTATAATATTATTGAGGCCGGGACGTTTTCAGCCGTTCTGGAGTCAACCAGGCATTTAATAGTTGTTGCCGACTCTACAAAATTCAACAAACGGAGCTTTTTCCAGCTCTTTGAGCTTCAAAAAGGTAACACTCTTATTACAGATTCGGGTATTCCCAAAGAGATTTACAAAACATTAACTGAAAAAGGTGTGAAGATTATCATTGCTCCAAATATCTGACTGCCTGGTAAGCTATTTTAACAAAGTAAAAAAGACAGCTTGTCGACGGCTGTCTTTTTTGGAGAAGGTATTTCTTCTTATGGGGTGTAGCAAAAACTATATAATGTATTGGGGGGTTTTTACAGTTATTATAGTAGCACAGGAGTGCAAAAAAGTGTGCACAAATCTCACAAAATTTGAAATATTTTTTTGTGCAGATTGTCATTTCACTCTTCGGGACCTTCGGCTTCCTGCTCAAAAATTGCCTCAAATTCCTGCCGATTTAACTTTTCTTTTGTAATCAGCTGTTTTGCACATTCTTCCAGTACATATCTGTGCTTGGAGATCACGTCTCTGGCCCTGCTGTGGCAGCTCTCCACTATTTCCTTGACTTCCTCGTCAATGGCCGCCGCCACGTTCTCGCTGAAATTCTTGGTATGGCCCCAGTCGCGGCCGATGAACACTTCATCTGAATCGTCGCCGTACGTGACCAGACCCAGCTTGGAAGACATACCGTATTTCGTCACCATCGCCCGGGCGATAGATGTCGCCTGCTTGATATCCTGAGAAGCGCCTGTGGTGATGTCGTCAAAGACCATCTCTTCCGCCACGCGGCCGCCCAGACACACCGTGATATGCTGGAGCATCTTGCCCTTGGTGTTGAACATGTTGTCATTCTCCGGCTGCGGCATCGTATATCCGGCGGCCCCGGGGCCTGTCGGGATGACTGAAATTGTATAGACCGGTTCCATATCCGGCAGTACATGGAACAATATGGCATGTCCCGCCTCGTGATAAGCCGTGATCTTCTTTTCTTTATCGGAAATAATCTTGCTTTTCTTTTCCGTACCCACGCCTACTTTGATAAACGCGTCCTTGATGTCTTCCTGAAGCAGATAGGCTCTGCCTGCCTTGGCCGCATGGATTGCCGCCTCATTCAGAAGGTTCTCCAGCTCTGCCCCAGTGAATCCGGCTGTGGTCTGGGCGATCTGTCTCAGATCCACGTCATCCCCCAGCGGTTTGCCCTTGGCATGTACCCGCAAGATCTCTTCACGACCGCGGACGTCCGGAACACCCACCATCACTCTCCGGTCAAAACGGCCGGGACGAAGGATAGCCGGATCCAGTATATCCACCCGGTTCGTGGCCGCCATGACAATAATCCCTTCGTTGACACCGAAGCCATCCATCTCCACCAGCAGCTGGTTCAGCGTCTGTTCCCTCTCGTCATGTCCGCCGCCCATACCGGTGCCTCTTCTCCTGGCGACTGCATCGATCTCATCGATAAACACAATACAGGGGGCATTCTTTTTCGCGTCTTCGAACAGGTCGCGCACTCTGGACGCACCCACGCCTACGAACATCTCTACAAAGTCTGAACCTGAGATAGAGAAGAAGGGAACTCCTGCTTCTCCCGCCACCGCTTTGGCCAGCAGGGTCTTTCCTGTTCCGGGAGGGCCTACCAGAAGCACTCCTTTCGGAATCCTGGCTCCTACCTTAATATACTTCTGGGGATGCCGCAGAAAATCTACGATTTCCACCAGATCTTCCTTCTCTTCAATCAGTCCCGCCACATCGGAAAACATGACCTTTTTGTCCTGATCTGTGGACATCCTGGCCCTGCTTTTGCCGAAATTCATCATTTTAGCATTGGTGCCGCCGCCTCCGGCGGACCGGTTCATCAACGACATAAAAATAATCACTACAACACTGCACAGCATGACAGGAAGTATCAGCGTCAGGAAAATGCTGTCTTTGGAGACGTTATTCATCGAATAGGCAACATCCCGGTCCTTCAGCTCCTGCGCTGCTTCTTTTACGTCCGGCACGTTCACTTTCCCGCTTTCACCGTCCTGGGTCTCAAAACGGACGACGCCGGTCGGCACCTCTCCGTTCTGGTCGATGACGACCTTTGTAAGCTTCCCGGTCTCCAGAAGAGTCTGGTATTCTGTGTTAGATATGGTTTTGCTTTGACTCATCACATTGGGCAGATATATAAACAAGACGATCAATACAACAATCAGTATCGCATATGTGCCCCATCCTTTTGACTGTTTATTCACTTTATTCTCCTTCTAATGCCTGTTCTATGAGAGCTCCACTACCCCTATGTAGGGCAGGTTCCGGTATTTCTGCGCATAATCGAGGCCATAGCCCACCACAAATTCATCCGGTATCTGAAATCCGCAGTAATCCACCTGCACATTGCCCACAACCCGTCGTTCCGGTTTATCCAGCAGCGTGCACAGACGCAGGCTTTTCGGATGCCGTTTCTTTAAAATTTCTATGAGATAGCCAAGCGTCCTGCCGGAATCTATGATATCCTCAACGATCAGCACATCCTTCCCTTCCAGCGGCTGATCCAGGTCTTTCACGATTCTCACTACCCCGCTGGAGCTGGTACCGCTCCCATAGCTGGATACCGACATGAAATCCATGGTGACCGGCACAGTTATCCGTTTGGCCAGCTCGCACATAAAGAATACGCCGCCCTTCAGAACACAAATCAAATGAATTTCTCTTCCTTCATACTCCTGGCTGATCGCCTCTCCAAGTTCCCTGATCCGGGCTGCAACCCTCTCTTCTTCAATCATCGTCCGGATTCTCTCACTCATGTGTATTTCCTCCTGTTATCTGTATGTGCAATACATGTCTCGTATTATTGTCTATTTTGCAGCTTTCGCTGATGCGGTGTCCGGCCACCCAGAAAATCTCCGGGCCGGAAGCCAGAAGCGGTATGGAATCCCTTTCCTGCCTGGGAATCTTCTGATCGATCATATAATCCTTTAGCTTCTTTCTTCCGCCGTTTTTATCAATCACAAGAAAATCTCCTTGTTTTCTGGTGCGAATGACCAAACTATTTTTTATTTTATCATAGTCCAGCCATTTCGTATACGCCTTTTCCGGGATTTTTTCACCGTTTCTCTCATAAATTCCGCAGACAGCTTCATATTCCCCAAAGCAGAACCGGGCGCTGCTTCCCACAGGCACCAGTCCCTCTGGCAGCGGTACCGGCTCCGGCTTCTTTGGCCCGGCCCCGCCGCCTGCCTTCAGGCAGACTCCACGGTAATCCCTGATCCCCGTAATTCCATAGGGCAGACAGATTCTTTTTCCCGTCTGCATGCTCATCAGCCCCCTGACCATGGACACATGGCTGCGGGTAAGATTTTTTCTGGCGCCTGCCAGCCTCTGCAGGCATTCTAATATCATATAGCCCTGGAGAATTTCAGGTTCTCCGAGAAGGCCCTCCAGAATCATCAGCCGGTTCCCCTGATCCAGAACCAGCTCCTTCATCCGCTTCAGGGCCTCCTCCCGCAGAAAATGTCCGGCCGCTTCCAGATCTCCTGCTGCCTCCGCCATGTGGCGCACTGTCTGCACATTTACGCGCCGTTCCAGATAAGGTATCATCTGATGCCTGATACTGTTCCGCGTATAATCATCCTCCAGATTGGTACTGTCTGTCCTCCAGACGATCCCTCTGTTGTTTAGATCATGCTCTATTTCTTCCCGGCTTATACAGAGCAGGGGCCGGATAATCGCTCCGTTTACAGGACGGATCGCCGCCATCCCCGGCAGGGAGGTGCCCCTGGCAAGATGGAAGAGCAAAGTCTCCGCCATGTCGTTCTGGTGGTGGGCCAGGGCGATCTTCGTGGCGCCGCGGCGCTCCAGACATTCCTGATACGCCTGCCGGCGCACCATCCGTCCGGCCTCCTCCAGCCCCATATGATTCTCCGCCGCCAGCTCAGCCACCGGACGGGCATAGACAAAGAGCGGTATTCCCCGCTCTCTGCAAAGTTGTTCCACAAACGCCTGATCCCCGTCGCTCTCCTCCCCGCGGAGGCCATGATTGACATGCACCGCCTGCAGCCGGAGGGACAGTTTCTCCGCCAGCTCCTGGAGAGCCAGCAGCAGGTACACAGAATCAGCGCCGCCGGAAAGGCCTATACAGACCACGTCTCCCGGCGCCGTCATCTGATATTGATTCATATAGTCCAGAATTCTTTTCTTCATTCGCAAACTCCTGAGTTTCAGCTCCTACGCTTTTTTCCACACGCCTGCCACAAGCACCGTCATATCATCCTTCGCACGGTATTCACAGTAGCTCAGCACCCTTTCCAGCACGGCACGTCCAAATTCTCTGGGCGAGGTGCTGTGGATATTCAGCAATATTTCCTTCATGGTCTCTTCCTCCTGCTTCAGCGGCAGCGCGTCCAGAACTCCATCCGTAACCATCACCAGATAGTCTCCATCATACAGCTTTTTGACCGAAGTGTCAAAATCCAGCTGCTGTACCAGGCCCGCCGCCAGACTGGTAGAGCTGATCGTCTCGACCCACTGGTCCCTCCGGATAAAGGTCGTGGCAGCCCCAGCTTTCAGAAAGCTGCAGACGCCGGTATAGAGATCCAACGAGCAGAGATCCACCGTGGAAAACATCCCGTCGCTTCTCTGAAGCACAAGGGCCGAATTAATCATCTTGGCCGCTGTCTCTCTGGAAAATCCTGAAGTGATGAATTCCTCCAGCAGTTCCACAACCGCCTCGCTCTCACGGCTGGCCGCCAGGCCGGAACCCATGCCGTCCGAAAGGCACATCACCAGCTGGCCATCCTCATCGCAGCAGGTGTAGCTGTCCCCCGAAACGGTTTCCTTGTCTTTAGTCACCTTAGCCGCGCTGTACAGCACCCGGTAATTGGTATCCTCTGTAAAGAACACCGTGGTGTAATCACTGTTCAGCACGTTGCGCCCCTCCTTGGCAGCGATCAGCCGGGTATCACAGATCGCGGACAATTGCCTGGCAATCTCCCCTACCGTCACACACTGTCCTCCCCGGACACGCATGGTGACAAAGATCTTCAGGCGGTCCTCCGGCTTTTCCAGCATCCACATTTTTTTCACAACCACATGCTGCTTCTTCAGCGTCTTCCGTGCCTGTTCCTCCAGTTCGTGGGGAACTCCTGTAATACTGTAAATATCCTCTGCGGCCATCTGCATGATATGAGCCACCTCCCCCAGCTGCTCCGCAACTGCCAGCCGGTTCTCAATCAGCCGGTTATTCCACAGAAGATCCTGCCTGGCCCGGACGTACTGGCCCCGGATCTCTTCCAAAAATTTCGCCCCGTTAATACAGTGTTCCACCCAGTCTCCGAACGCCAGGGCGATGTGCTCCTGTTCCCCGTCCTCCAGCGCATTCAGAAGCTCACAGCCCTGCTGGTACGTCAGGTGAAAGCAGAGATTCCAGCAGGATTCTGCTTTCGGACATCTGGAACAGATTCCCTTCTGCATTTTATCAAAGATTTCCTCCACTTCCGGAGCTGTCAGGTGTTCCTTCCGAAAAGGCATGTTATAGAATGAATTCGCCAGTTTCTGAAAGGATGCCGCATATTTTTCCATTTGTTCTTTCTGGGGATGGTGTTCGTATATCTCAGACAGGCCTCTGTCTTTTCTTCCTGATAAGACAGTTTTTGCCATGTCCCGTATCACTAGAACAGCAATGATCCCGAGCATGGCAATAATTACTTCGTGCATCTGATGCTCCCCTCCTGCCCAATCCGGCCCCGGCCGGACATTCTTCCAGTACATCACCCGGAATCCCCGGACATGTGCTAGGGAGTATTATAGACGCTTACACTTAAAAACTTTGTCAAAGATCTTAGAAAAATCCAAAAAACTTTTCAACAAAAATCGTAATATTAGTTTGATTCCTTAAATATGATCTCACCGTCTTTTACAAGACCCAGCTTATCCTTCGCCACCTTCTCCAGATATTCGTCGCTCTGCATATATTCCTGCATCTCACTGATATCCTCAGTCCTCTGATTCTCGTTCTCTATCTGTTGCTCCAGCTCAGAAGTCCGCTGTTGGTTGGATGACAGTTTGGCATTTAATTTCTGCCCCTGCACCAGCAAGGTCACCATGAGTACACATACAACAAAAGTAATTCCTATCATTGTCACTTTATTCTGATGTGCTTTCATTGCTCTGCGGCTGTTTCTGCTTTTTTCTTTTTTCATGCTTTCCTCCGGGGGCGCATTTTCTGCGCCTGGGTTTCTGGGATGGATGAAGGCTGCCTTCTTCCTTTTTTTCGCCCCTAGAATTGTTTACATAAATTTTAAACCGAAACAACTGATTTTTCAACCTTTTTATTATTTTTTTTACTCCTTTTAGCGGTATTCCTAATATTTTTTTACATCCGTTCAACAGCCACGCGCCGCATTTGACAAAAGGAGTGCTGATGCTTGCAGAACATGCAAATACTCCCAGCAGAACTCCGGCAAACAGATATGCCCTCAAAATTCCACTGTTTTCCTGATAAAATTTGCTGAATAAATAGACGGCACAGAAAACCCAGTAAATAATATCCTCCGTGGCCGTCAATATTTTCCCATGCCGGAAAGCCTTGCGGAATATTCGCAGAATATCATAGAGAAGCAGCAGGCTTGCCCCATACCAGAATGACTTGACAAACAGCAGGAGTTCCCTGGTCATATACCCGCTCATAGAGCTTACCCAAAGAGCCGGGACAGAAGCGAGCCCTGCTTTTGCTTCGGTTCCTGCCCGGTATACAGGAGGGCGTCCACCTGCCCTTCCAGGTCCACTTCGCCCTTTTCAAGCTCCAGCCTGCTCACGTGAAGCTCTTTCCCCTTGACTGTCAGCATCCCCTGGCTTGTTTTCAGCAGTATCTCATGCTCATCAAAAGAAAACACATCCACAACCCCCGTGATTGTGCCTTCCTTGCGCTGGGAAAGTGTCAGCCGGTGCAAGCGTTCTTCCATACAAAAGGCCTCCATATAATGGTCTATTCTCCATTATATGGGGGCCTTTTTATACTTATTCCTGGTTTATAAATACCGGTACAGTTCCTGTGCTTCTTCCTTCCTGACGGTCTCCTGCACATTCAGTACCTCTACCCGGACAGATTTCGTGCCGAATAAGATCTCCAGCACATCGCCTGCCTTCACCTGGGCCGATGCCTTAGCCGGCTTGTCATTGATGAGAACTCTGCCTGCATCACACGCCTCATTCGCTACGCTGCGGCGCTTGATCAGCCGGGACACTTTCAGATATTTATCAAGTCTCATAAATTAGTTCATCATATCCTTTAATGCTTTTCCGGCTTTAAACTTCGGAGTCTTAGATGCTTTGATCTTCATGGTCGCTCCGGTCTGGGGATTTCTACCCTCTCTTGCAGCCCTCTCGGATACCTCGAAGGTACCGAATCCTACCAGCTGTACTTTTCCTCCGTTCTTCAGTTCTGCGGAAACAACATCAACGAAAGCTTTCAAAGCTGCTTCGGTATCTTTTTTAGATAACTGGGTCTGCTCAGCCATGGCTGCTACTAATTCTGTTTTGTTCATGAGTAAATCTCCTCCTGTGTTTTCTTCCTAATCATTCTTTAAGCTAAATTAATATCAGACGCCCACTTTTCTCAGGGAGGTGAGCGAATGCTATCATAACTCTACAAATATTTATATACTCAGGATGCCCGTTTGTCAAGGTCATTCCGGTATTTCATACATTTTTAACAACTTCTCCAGGGCCTCTGTCAGCGCCTCTTCTCCATTTATTTCCAGCAGCCTGAGAATATTGCAAACCTGCAGTAAGACCTCGCCGGCTTTCTCCCTGATCTTTTCCGGCTTCTCCTCTGCCAGCATCTGTTCCAGGCTGTCTGACGCCTCCTGGAAGCTGTCCTTCTCATTCTGGAATACCCCATAATACCGGTCCAGCTTCTTCAGGACCTTGGAAGTCCGTATCAGAGACGGAAGGCTGTGTGGGATCGCCGCGATTTCTTCTTCAGGCGTCAAATCGCCCTTTTCTTTTTTCTTCAGTTCCTCCCAGTTCTGGAGCACCTTCTGCGCCGTATCCGCCTCCGCGGTCCCGAATACATGGGGATGGCGGTAAATCATCTTCCGGCTGATTCCGTCCACCACGTCATCCAGGCTGAACAACCCCTCCTCCTCCGCAATCTGGCTGTGAAGGAATACCTGCATCATCACATCCCCCAGCTCCTCACAGAGGTTGTCCGGCTTGCCTGTCTCGTCCAGAATCCGGATGCCGTCCACCACTTCATAGGCTTCTTCAATCATGCAGCTTTTCAACGACGCATGGGTCTGCTCCCGGTCCCAGGGACAGCCCTCCGGAGCGCGCAGCTTCGCTATGATCCTGCGAAAATCTTCATACGTATATTTCTCATCCTTCATGGGTCACATCATTTTCTGAATCATATCCAGCACTTCTCTTCCCATCTTCTCAGATTTCTCATCGGCATCGGCCAGAGAGTTGCCTTTGATTCCATAGTAAAATTTGATCTTCGGTTCTGTGCCTGAAGGGCGGACACAAAGCCATGCATCATCCTCCAGGTCATAATAAAGGACATTAGAACTGGGGAGTCCTGTGGTTCCCGTCTCTCCGGTGACAAAGTTCACTGTCTTGTCCTCTTTGTAATCTCTGGCGGCCGTCACCCGGTAGGAACCGATCTGTTTCGGCGGATCTTTCCTCAGGGTATTCATGATCTCCTGGATCTTGGCCAGGCCTTCGATACCTTTCAGCGTGATGGATTGGATTTCATCCTTGTAATAACCATATTTCTCATACAGCTCCAGCATGGCATCCCAGAGTGTCATATTCTTCGTCTTGTAATATGCGGCGGCCTCGCAGAGCGCCATCGTAGCCACGATCGCATCCTTGTCGCGTGCATGGGTGCCGATCAGGCAGCCGTAGCTTTCTTCAAATCCGAAGAGATACGTTCCCCTGCCGCTGGTCTCAAAATTCAGAATCTGCTGCCCGATATACTTAAATCCGGTCAGCACCTCGATAAATTTCACTCCATAGTATCTGGCGATTGCGCCTGCCATATTCGTCGAAACGATCGTAGAGATCATGGCCCCGTCCTCCGGAAGCCCCATCAGCTCTTTTCTCTGCCCGATTTCATAATCTGCCAGCAGGCAGCCGGACATATTCCCTGTCAGCGTATGGTATTCGCCTGTGCTGGAGTCCTTCACCCGCACACCCAGGCGGTCCGCGTCAGGATCGGTAGCCAGCACCAGATCCGCATCCACTTCCCTCGCCAGCTTCAGGCCCAGTTCAAACGCTTCCTCTGCCTCAGGATTGGGATAGCTCACAGTCGGAAATTCTCCGTCGGGAAGCTCCTGCTCCTTCACGACATATACATTTTCAAAGCCCAGCTCTTTCAGCACACGGCGAGCGGGAATATTGCCGGTTCCATGCAGAGGCGTATAGACGATCTTCAGTTCCTTCGCCATCTCCTGAATAGAATCCATATGTAATACCTGGCTCTTCAGTTCCTCAATATACGCATCATCCACAGCCTGTCCAATCACCTGATACAGCCCCACGTTCCGCGCCTTCTCACGGTCCATCGTTTTCACATCGTTATAATCCGTGACCTTCTGGACCTCATCCATAATTCCCGTATCATGAGGCGGGGTGATCTGCGCTCCGTCCTCCCAATACACCTTATATCCATTATATTCCGGCGGGTTATGGCTGGCCGTGATGTTGATACCCGCAATGCATCCAAGCTTCCTCAGGGCAAAGGACAGCTCCGGCGTCGGCCTTAAAGACTCAAATATATACGCTTTGATGCCATTGGCCGCCAGGCAGAGAGCCGCCTCATCCGCAAATTCCGGAGACATCCGGCGGGAATCATAGGCAATCGCCACACCCTTGTCCTGCCCGTTGACAGCCAGGATATAATTGGCAAGCCCCTGCGTAGTCTTCCGGACAGTATAAATATTCATCCGGTTAGTCCCCGCTCCAATAATCCCCCGAAGCCCGGCCGTTCCGAACTCCAGCTCCTTATAAAATCTCTCCTTTATCTCGTTCTCGTCATCCGCGATGGCACGCAGTTCCTCTTTCGTATCCTCATCAAAATAAGGATTGTTCAGCCAGGATTCATAAATTTCCCTGTAATCCATGTTGGCACCTCCGTTTCGTTTTAGATAACTGATATCTATGCCTATTATATACCAATACACCCCAAAAAGAAATCAAAAAATTTCGGTTTTGATTCCAAATGGTCGGGGAAGGGCGGGCGTTTTGGATACCCGAACGAAAGGCTGGGAGGAGACGGAGCGGAACAGGGACGGCGCCATCTCCTCCCAACCTTTCTGGTGACCTAAAACGCTTCACCCAGGTTCACCGAAAGTCAAAAAGCTTTTTCAAGAAAATATAACCAGTTTTTCCACTGTCTCTGCAGCTGATCCAGCTTTTCCATATTTTTTCCTGAAATCCAGGCTTTATTTGTGCTGCTGTAGAAATTGCATAATTTCCAGAATTTCCATGGATATGCCAGACGGATCCTCAGGTTGTTTAACTCTGCTTTTGACAGCGGTTTGACTTCCTGATAGGTGTCCAGCATTCCCAGTCCCATGCTCAGGTCCCAGTTATGCTTTTCCAGAATTTTTCTCATAAAATGATATAAATCTGCTACCTGTATGTCGTAATTCCATTTATCGAAATTTGTGATGGCTATCTGGTTGCCATTGAACAGCACGTTGTGCTGATTATAGTCTCCATGACAAATACTTCCCAAATTCAGGCTCTCCTTCCGGAGAATCTCATAATCCGAATTTTCCAGCTCCTGAACCACCTGCTCTCCCTGACGGAGAAACAGCTCCGCGCAATTCAAAAGTCTCACTTCAAAACCATTTTTTTTCTGCTTCTTCTGTATAAACTTCCTGGTCTTCCGGATTTCCGCATTGTGGCGGTCACATTCATGGACCAGTGACTCTCTCACATACTCGTTCTGGATTTCCCCCCGCATCACTTTATGTAAAACAGCCAGCTTCCTCACCGCCCGTTCAATATCGCTGATAGAACGGGTATCGCATTCTTTTCCCACGTACCAGTCACGCAGCACATAGGCGTTTTCTTCTTTATCATAGGAGATCAGTTCACCCTCCAGATTTCTCCGGAGACAGTCCAGATAGGGAAATCCTGCCTCTTTTATCCGGCTCATCAGCTCGTATTGCTGTTCCAGCTTCCGTTTTGTCCCACTGTATTCTTTAATGCTGACCCATCCGTCTGAAGTTTCATACAGCAAAACTCCTCTTCCACGGCAGGCTGTCCTCGCTGTAAGCCCATATTGCTCCAACACCCATAAACCACGATCGTACACTGGCGCTCCCCCTTTCGTCTTTCTATCCTATGCTCAGAGGGATGAGAATATTTCTGGTTTTACAGTGAGTCCGATCCATATCCGCCGCTCACTGTTTTTCAGGATGTTCAGTACAATTAGATACGGCTAATCGATTTTTCCCGCTCCACTTCAATAAAACAGCAGAATGAATGATGACAAGCACAGAACCCGCATTATGAACCAGCGCTCCCACCACAGGATTAAGAATACCAGCCATCGCCAGGGCCAGAGCCAGGAAATTCAGTATCATAGAAAAGCTCAGGTTACATTTAATCGTGTTCATCATTCTCCTGGACAATTCCAGCAGATGGGGCAATTCTTTTATCTCGTCACTCACCAGCACAATGTCTGCCGCATCCACTGCTATATCACTTCCCACGCCTCCCATGGCTATTCCTACGGCGGCCTTTTTCAGGGCCGGGGCGTCGTTTACTCCGTCTCCGATCATACAGATTAGCTGGCAGTTTTCCTCGTAATGGCTGATCCAGTTCAATTTATCCTCCGGCCTGCAGTTCCCATGGACTTCGGCAATCTGCAGCAGTCCGGCGATGCTCTTCGCAGTTTCCTCCCGGTCGCCTGTTATAAGCACTGGATGAATATCCAGAGCTGTTATTCTGCTGATCGTGTCCACGCTTTCCGGCCTCAGGGTATCGGCCAGCGCAAGATATCCTGCAAATCTCCCGTCTATCGCAACATAAACCGCCGTGTTCCCCCGAAGCAGACAGGATTTTATGTCTTCTGCTGTTTTATCCTCTATGGTTATACCATGTTCTTCTAACAGTTCTCTGTTTCCGGCCAGAATTTCCCGGCCGCCGGCGCAGGCCATGACTCCCCGCCCGGGAATCATCTGAAATTCCTCCGCCTGAAAATTAAATCGCCCTGTTTTCTGCTGGTAACAACGTGTCACAGCGCGGCCGAGAGGATGTTCCGAACGCTGCTCGGCAGCCGCTGTACAGGCATACAGTTCTTCATCTGTGATCTCCGGAAGTATACTTTTCACAATGGTTACTTCAGGTGTCCCAAAAGTCAGTGTTCCTGTTTTATCGAAAGCTATGCGAGACACACCGGCCAGTCTTTCCAGCGCATCCCCTTCCCGTATAAGAAACCCATGTTTTGTGGCATTCCCCATTGCCGCCATGATAGCGGTTGGTGTTGCAAGCACAAGCGCACAGGGACAAAATACTACCAATATCGTCACAGTACGCAAGATTTCGCCTGTAACCAGCCATGTCAGTCCGGCGGCGCCCAGAGCGATGACTACAATCCAGGTTGCCCACCGGTCGGCGATGCCAACTATTTTTGCTTTCCCCGCATCAGCCGACTGCACCAGACGGATCATCCTCTGGATAGAGCTATCCTCCCCCACCCGTTCGGCTCTCATATCAAAGCTCCCAAACTGATTGACGGTACCGCTCGAAACCTCATCTCCCGCACTTTTGTCAACAGGCAGGGATTCGCCTGTCATAACCGCCTGATTAATTGAAGTATGCCCGGTAAGTACCACGCCGTCGACGGGTATGCTTTCTCCCGGAAGGACTCTGAGAATATCGCCTGTCTTCACCTGACCGGCCGGAACTATGGTTTCCGTCTCCCCTTCCACAACTCTGGCCGTCTGAGGGGTGAGGCGCACCAGCTTTTCAATCCCCGCCCTGGCCCGCTGGGCGGTCAGTTCTTCCAGCAGTCCGCCCAGCTGCATGATAAAAGCCACTTCACCGGCCGCAAAATACTCTCCAATAATGATGGAGGCAACTAACGCAAGCGATACCAGCACGTCAGCCTTGATATCAAAAGCAGTCACCAGTCCGGTTACGGCTTCCATGATAATCGGGATTCCGCAGAGCACGACAGCGGCCCAGGCTGCGTCGAATGGTATCGGGAATATTCTGAACATGCTGGCCAGCAGCGCCGCACCTGAAATCACCAGGAAAGCGACGTCTTTTTTAATTCCTCCCCATTCCAATAGTCCTTTTAGTCTTTTCATAACCGCCCTCCTTTATACCCATAGGGGTATATGTTTATAATACCTATAGGGGTATTGGTTGTCAAGTACAAAAAAAGACAGCCACAAAATATAGCTTGCAGCTGTCCTTTCCCGATATACGCCGGCCGGTTCCCTGTGCATCCTCTATTGAGCCCTCACCGTTTTCTATTACATATTCGCAAAACGTTCTACCGCTTTCGTAAAGCTTTTAATGGTCTGATCCGCATCCCCGTGCTCGATCCCATCGCGCACACAGTGATTGATATGCCCCTCCAGCACCACTTGCCCGGCCTTATGAAGAGCCGATTTTGCAGCATTGATCTGTGCCAGGACATCCTCGCAGGGGACGTCCTCATCAACCATGCGGTCGATGGCCTGAACCTGTCCTATTATTTTTTTCAGCCTCCGGTGAAGATTTTCCGAGTCCATACACTGTATCATCCGTTTACCTCCTATTTTTTATCAGCGTTCTTAATTGATCCTGTTTTTTACAAAATCCAGCAGATATTCTCTGTTATTTTTGCCCGGTTCATTAAGCACTTCCTCTAAAGCCGCATTCAGCAGTTCACCGACCTCCGGACCGGGCCTGCCGCCCAGGGACAGAATGTCCCGTCCTGTGATCTCTAAGTCCTTCAGTTTCAGGCACTGGCCTGCCTTCATTATTCTTTCATATACCAAAGATACCTCTATAATCCGCTGAAGTTTCAGCGTCCTGTATGTCTCACTCTGCGCCAGGGTATCTGCATTCTGTACTTTAATCAGAAGCGGAAACAATTCCGTGCCGATCTTATGGACTGCGCGGCGCACTTCTTTTTCCTCAGGCTGCATCCTCCAGTCATGATATTTCACCAATGTGGTTACCTGGCGAATTGTACCGTTGTCCAGCTTCAGCCGCCTCATGACTGCCTTTGCCATCTCTGCTCCCAGAAGCCCATGCCCCTTAAAATGATCGATGCCATTCTCATCTGTAGTATGACAGGAAGGTTTTCCGATATCATGGAGCAGCATGGTCAGCCGAAGCGTCTTGTCCGCCTCCACAGCGCACATGCTTTTCAATGTGTGCTCTCCCACAGTATAGCAGTGGTGCGGATTATTCTGCGGAGTCCTCATCATTTCATCAAATTCTGGCAGAATAATTCTTGTTATTCCCGCTTCATAAGCCACTTTCAGATAATCCGGATGATCAGAGGTAATCAGCTTCATGAGCTCAGCACAGATCCTCTCCGCGCTGATTTTTTCGAGAGTCGGAGCCAGACGGATGATGCCTGCCACCGTATCTCTGTCAATTCCAAAGCTCAGCTGTGCTGAAAAGCGGACCGCCCGTAGTATCCTCAGAGCATCCTCCGAAAACCGTTCCATGGGGTCCCCCACACAGCGGATCACTTTTCTCTGAAGGTCGTCTATGCCTCCGTACAGATCCACCAGACCATCTTCCTCATTATATGCCATGGCATTGATCGTAAAATCCCTCCGTTTCAAATCCTCTGGAAGACTGGCCGTGAAGGTCACCTCCTCCGGATGCCTGGCATCTCTGTATTCCCCATCTATCCGGTAGGTAGTCACTTCATGAGGCTTACTGCCAACCAGAACCGTTACCGTCCCATGAGCAATACCCGTATCCACAGTCCTGTTAAAAATCTCCTTCACCTGTTCCGGGCGGGCTGACGTGGTAATATCCCAGTCATCCGGCCGCCTTCCCAGTATGCTGTCCCGGATACAGCCCCCTACCGCATATGCTTCAAAGCCGGCGGCATGAAGGCTGTCCAGGATTGCTTTTACAGTAGCAGGCAATTTTATCCTCAACGCTTTCGTCTCCTTCATTTCTTGTTCATTACTGTCCGCTACTATTGTAACATATCTCTTCCGGCTGTCAAAGGAACAATTTCACCAGATTACCATTCACAGCCCTATTATGGTTTTGTGGTTAGATGTATGGATACCTGAACGAAAAGCAGCGGGAGACCTAAGGCGGGAACCCTAATGGTCTTAGACGGTAGATTCCGGAATACAAGAAAGAAATACTGGCGCCAATTGACCACAATTAGTCAATAATGATTGTCTGAAACAATACCAGCGACACTTTCGGAGATCCTGGGTGAGGCGTTTTCGATCACCAGAAAGGCAGACAGGAGACGGGGTATCCCAAACACCTCCCCCCTCACCGACCAATTAAAATCAAGACCATAATTGCACTATGAATGTCAACTCCACCTATCTTTTACACCTCCAACGCATACTACAGCATATTGACAATTTCCCCCAAAGGACATACTATATTAACTGGATATGCAGCAGTTTAGGCTTCATCACTTACCGAGAGGACGAAACGGAGGATAACGACTGGTATGGATTTTGAAAGGTTAAAAGAACACCGGAATCATCTGAATGCTTTTGCCAATTATATAGGTCTTCATATCACACAGCTAGGCGAAGGATCTGCCCGGGCTGAAATGCCTGTCACAAAAGATCATCTGAATCCCATCGGCTCTGTCCATGGAGGGTGCCTTGCCACCATGGCCGACGTAGTGGGCGGGGCTGCTGCCAGCTCCTATGGTTATCAGGTTACAACTCTGGACGGCAACCTTCACTATCTGAGAGCCGGCCTGGATGTCACCTGTCTTTACGGAAAGGCCCGCGAGCTGAAACATGGCAAAAGAATTCTGGTCTATGAGGTTTCTGTTGAAGATCAGAATGGGACAGTGCTGGCAGAGGGGATTTTTACGTATATGTCTATGGGCAAGAAGATTTTAGAATCTTGACAAATCCTGCAATTTATCTTAGAATGAAACGGAATTAACAATAACAGAGCGTTGATAGGGAATAGTACATGTCAGAAGATCCTCAGAGAGAAAGCCATCCGGTGCAAGGCTTTCGTTTGGAAGATATGGAACCGGCCCCTGGAGCTGCCTGCGAGAAGCAGGACGTGCCGCCGCGTTAAGGCGATAAACGAGTGAGCCTTCTGTATCAGACGGCTAATGAGGGTGGTACCACCGAATTAATTGTCGGTCCCTGTCTGGGGACGGGCATTTTTTTATTTCATAGGAAGTTCTTCCTATGAAATAAAAACCCACCGGGGGATGCGCATTCCACGCTAAAGAAATATGGCCGCTAAGGCGACCGCGCTCCGGCGCGCGAGTCCGGCAAGCCGGACTCTTTGTATCTTTATAGGAGATCAAAAAAAGAGAAGGAGAACCATTATGGCAAAGGACAAAAAATTAGTAGAAGCCATCACATCCATGGAAGACGATTTCGCCCAGTGGTATACGGATGTGGTCACAAAAGCAGAGCTTGTAGGCTATACCAGCGTAAAGGGCTGCATGGTAATCAAACCGGCCGGCTACGCCATCTGGGAAAACATTCAGCATGAATTGGACCGCCGCTTTAAAGAAACAGGCGTGGAGAACGTATATCTGCCCATGTTTATTCCTGAAAGCCTTCTGGAGAAGGAAAAGGATCATGTAGAAGGTTTTGCTCCCGAGGTTGCCTGGGTCACCCACGGCGGACTGGAACCACTTCAGGAGCGCATGTGTGTACGTCCCACCTCTGAAACCCTTTTCTGTGACCTCTATTCCAGGGATGTCCACTCTCACAGGGATCTGCCGAAGATATATAATCAGTGGTGCTCTGTCGTGAGATGGGAAAAGACTACCCGCCCCTTCCTCCGTTCACGGGAATTTCTCTGGCAGGAAGGTCACACCGCGCACGCTACAGCAGAAGAAGCTGAGGCGCGCACCATCCAGATGCTGAACGTATATGCGGATTTCTGCGAGGAGGTGCTTGCGATACCGGTCATCAAAGGCCGGAAGACTGATAAGGAAAAATTTGCCGGCGCTGAGGCAACATACACCATCGAATCCCTGATGCACGACGGCAAGGCACTCCAGTCCGGCACCAGCCACAACTTCGGCGACGGTTTTGCAAAGGCTTTTGACATTCAATACGCCGACAAGGATAACACTCTGAAATATGTACACCAGACCTCCTGGGGCATGACCACCCGCATGATTGGCGCCCTGATCATGGTGCACGGCGACAACAGCGGCCTGGTTCTTCCGCCCAGAATCGCCCCCACCCAGGTCATGGTTATTCCCATCCGCCAGGACGCTGCGGGAGTTATGGACAAGGCCCTTGAAATCAGAGAAGCTCTGAAAGCCGCAGATATCCGCGTAAAACTGGATGATTCAGAAAAAAGCCCCGGCTGGAAATTCTCAGAACAGGAAATGCGCGGCATTCCCGTACGCGTGGAGCTCGGGCCAAAGGATATCGAAAACGGCCAGGCTGTCCTGGTCCGCCGGGATACCCGCGAGAAATATATAGTCTCTATAAACGAGATTCCAGCCAAAGCCGCAGAGCTGCTTGAGGAAATTCAGGCGAATCTGTACAATAAAGCTCTCGCTCACAGGAATTCTCATACCTACGATGTGACTACTTATGAGGAATTTGACAAAACCGTTAATCAGCGTCCAGGTTTCATACGCGCCATGTGGTGCGGCTGCCGGGAGTGTGAGGACAAGATTAAGGAAGATTTTGCCGCCACCTCGCGGTGTATTCCATTTGAGCAGGAGCAGTTAAGCGACGTCTGTGTCTGCTGCGGGAAACCTGCTAAAAAGATGGTATACTGGGGAAGAGCGTATTAATAAGCGGAAATAGCAGAGCGTTGTTTCACAGACACAGGGCCGGCCTGATCCAGATTCGATCAGGCCGGCCCAATATGTTCACTCCGCTTAGAACTTCCGGTAAATTACCCCCTCATACCGTAATTTCAATTTTCCGGTCCGTCGGCGTATATTTCTTGAACTGCACCCCCGCTGCCTGGAACATCATTTTAGAAGCCATTACCGCCGGAGTCCCGTCGTATTTATCGCTGTCATAGATTACCGTTTTGATTCCCGCCTGGATGATGGCCTTTGCGCACTCGTTGCATGGAAACAGGGATACATAGAGCTTTGCCCCCTCCAGGCTTCCTCCCCGGTAATTCAGGATCGCGTTCAGCTCACTGTGGGTTACGTAGACGTATTTCGTCTTCAGCGGGTCTTCATCGTCCCTTCCCCAGGGAAATTCATCATCCGAGCAGCCCATAGGAAATCCGTTATATCCCATGGAAAGTATTTTGTTGTCAGCGCTGACAATACAGGCCCCCACCTGTGAATTCGGATCTTTCGACCTCATTCCGGCCAGCTTTGCAACAGCCATAAAGTATTCGTCCCAGGTTATATAGTCTTTGCGCTTATCATTCATAACGGTACCTGCCTATTTCGTTCCGAAAATGCGGTCTCCCGCGTCACCCAGTCCCGGCACAATATATCCGTGATCGTTCAGATGGTCGTCCAGCGCCCCAATGAACAGATCCACGTCCGGATGCATCTCATGCATTTTCTTAATACCCTCAGGAGCCGCTATGATACACATGAAATGAATCTTCTTGGCCCCCTTTTCCTTCAGCATGGTAATAGCGGCCGTGGCAGAACCGCCGGTTGCCAGCATGGGATCTGTCACGAACACCTCGCGGCTGGCTATATCAGAAGGAAGCTTGCAGTAATACTCCACTGGCTCCAGCGTTTCCGGATCACGGTACAAACCAATGTGGCCTACTTTGGCGGCCGGTATGATCGTCAGCATACCTTCAACCATTCCCAGGCCGGCGCGCAGAATAGGCACTACCGCCATTTTCTTGCCTACCAACTTCTTGACGGTGGTCTGGCAGATTGGAGTGGTAATTTCCACATCCTCCAGAGGAAGCTCTCTGGCGGCCTCATAACACATCAGCATGGCCACCTCTCCGATCATCTCCCGGAATTCCTTTGAACTAGTATCTTCCCGGCGGATGATTCCGATCTTGTGCTGGATTAACGGGTGGTCCATAATAATTGTCTTTGCCATAATGATGCTCTCCTTCTTCTTTTGTCTTATATTATGTTTCCGGATGTTCAATTTTATAAATTCTTCTCTTATGACGTTCTTCCTCTGAAAAAGGAGTGTCAAGAAAGGTATCCACTATCTTCAGCGCCAGGCCGGCTCCTACCACGCGTCCGCCCATGGCCAGAATATTCGCATCGTTATGCAGCCGTGTCGCTTCTGCAGAAAAACAGTCGCTGCACAGTGCGGCACGGATTCCTGGCATTTTATTGGCCGTGATGGAGATGCCGATTCCCGTTCCGCAGATCAGGATGCCCTTTTCGCAGCTTCCCTCCTGTACCGCATGCCCTACCTGCCGCGCATAATCCGGATAATCCACCGAATCCCTGCTGTAACATCCAAAATCCTGATATGGGATCCCTCTCTTATCCAGATGCTTTTTCACTTCCTGCATTAACTCGTAACCGCCGTGGTCACATCCCAAACCGATCATTTTTTCAGTTCCTCCTCATTTAATTGTATCACCAGCCTGTTGATCAGAGCTTCCAGGGTTTCATAGCACTTTCCATAAGCGGACAGCGGCGCTCCGTACAACGGGGCCACATCCTCACTCACTCCTGTATATTCCGCAATCGTATACACGTTCAGCGCGTTTGTATAGCCTGTCCGGATTTTTTCCTTCTGTGCTTCTTCCATCGTCAGAAGCAGCACCTTCCCGCTGATATCTTCCTGGGACAGCTGGGTAGCCGCATGCTCTTTTGCCGTCAGCCCGTTGCTGACCAGAACTGCTTCCGCCTTCTGGTTAACCGGCTCTGGGAAAAGGACCACAAGACCCCTGGAGCAGACCTTCAGCGGTGACAACAGATATTTTTTCTGCATGATCGCTGATGCCATCGGAGCTCTGTCCGTATCATCAGAATCCACGAATATTAATTTGTCGTATTTTTTCACGCCGGTCACCTCACTGTATCTCGACTATCTCATGTCCTGCCGCCTTCAGAAGGCGATTCATGATCGCCTGTCCCATCCGAGGTGTGTAAAAAGATTCTGAATATATATATTCTACGCCGTCTTCATCAAATCTGCGCAAAACCTCATATAAATGGCGCGCGATGCTCTCTTCCTCGGCTCTGCACCCAATACTGTATATGATTCCCTCCGGATATTCCCCTCTGGTCTCGGACGTGCAAATAACGCCAGTCTTATAACCAGCGTCTATTTTCTCATGAACGAGCTCTCTGATCTTCCCGGGGACATCCTGCTCCGGCCCCTCCACAACCGCCAGATCCGCTTTCGGGGCATAATGCTTATACCGCATTCCCGGAGCCTTCGGACGGACCCTGCTGTCCGCTGACAGTATGCCGGGATCTATCCTCACTTCTCCCAGCACCTCTTCCAGCATGGAGCGGTTCAGATAGCCCGGCCGCAGAACCACCGGAGGGTCTTCAGTAAAATCTACAATGGTAGATTCCAGACCGATGTCGACCTGTCCGCCGTCTATGATCATATCTATCCGGTCTTCCAGATCCTCCTGCACATGGACAGCCAGCGTCGGGCTGGGCCTTCCGGATGTATTAGCGCTGGGCGCCGCAACATATCCTCCCGCCTGCCGAATCAGCGCCTGCGCAATTCGGTTGCTCGGGAGACGGACTGCCACGCTGTCCAGACCTCCCGTGGTCTCATAAGGTACTTTATCACTCTTGCTAAAAATCATGGTCAGCGGCCCCGGCCAGAAAGCTTCTGCCAGCTTTTCCGCCTTTTCCGGAATCTCACTGACAATCGCCGGGAGATCCTCCATCCCGGCGATGTGAACGATCAGGGGATTATCAGAGGGCCTTCCCTTCGCCGCATATATTTTTCTGGAGGCCTCCGGATCCAGAGCGTTCCCGCCCAAGCCGTAGACCGTCTCAGTAGGAAAAGCCACCAGGCCGCCCCTCTTCAGGATCTCTCCTGCTTCCCGCAACGCATCCATATCCAGCTGCTTCTCAGTCATCTGAACCATTTTTGCTTTCATCATCTTTACCTTCCCATATTCTTCATAAGTATAGCATTCTTTCAGAGAAATGAAAACCCCTATTTCTCCCCCTCCAGATAGCTCTCAATCCCATGGCAGACAGCCTTCGCCAGCTGATCCTGGTAGCCGCTGTCGTTCAAAAGCTCCGCCTCCTCCCAGTTGCTCAGAAAGCCGCATTCCACAATCGCGATGGGCACATCTGTCTTTTTCAACAGATAGTAACTGGTGTTTCCCTTCGCCTGACGGTGATTATCCGGGTCCACCTCGCTCACCAGAGTGTCCTGCAGGCATTCGGCCAGCCTTTTCCCCTCTGCCGAATCTGTGTAATAAAAGACCTGCGCCCCCTTCACATATTCCTCCGGATAGCTGTTCTGATGGATGCTGACAGCGCATGCGGGAGCTGCTTTATGTATTAGTTCCACCCGGTTCTGCAAATCCTGAACCTTATGGTTTTTGGCTCCCTCTTCATACAGGCCTTTATCCTCTTCCCTCGTCATGACTACGGTAATCCCTTTTGCTTCCAGCTCTTTTTTTACCTTGTCTGCAATCACCAGGTTAACATCTTTTTCGTTCACCTGATTCACGCCGATCTTTCCCGGATCATCTCCGCCGTGCCCCGCATCCAACACGACCACTTTTGCACCACTTTTCTGTGCGTTCACCAGCTGAGCACCTTTACCGGACAGGAAGTACACGCCTCCCAGCAACAGCACAGCCATACAAAGCTCCAACCATCTTCTTTTTTTCAAAAAATATCTCCAGGGCTATATTTATAGTAATATATGCCTCTGGAGATTTAATCATGTTTCCTCCGGCTCATTCCTCCTCATCATGCAGGAGATCCGCAAGCTTCTCGTCCAGCTGGGCCTGGTCCTCCAGGCTGTCTTCCTCATCCAGGCTGTCCTCTATTGCCTCAAGGGGCTGGGATTGGATCAGATCCTCCTCCATCTCATCCTCCAGATCCTGAAGGGATTCCGGCATAGTGCTGACAATGGCATGAACTGACTTGTAGGACTGCATAAAGCGGCGCTGTACCTGGTTAATCAGTTCTACAATGTCATTTAGTTCTTCCTGGACGGCCACATATTTTTTCTTGCCCTCGGATAATTTATCATCAACCTCATGCTGAACGGAATCCAGGCACTTCTGGGCAGTAGCCTGGGCCTCCCCGAGAATCCTCTCGCTCTCCGCCTTTGCCTCACTGATCATGCGGTCCGACCGCACCTTTGCGTCAAAAACCAGTTGGCTGATCATCTCATAGTTATCTATATAGGACTGGTATTTCTCCCGAATATCCCTCTCCAGACGTTCTATCTCGGCCTCCTTCAACGCCATTCTATTGGTCAGTTCGGCTATTTTCTTGTCCTTGCCCTTCAATACCAGCAGCAGCTTACTCTTCTCTGCATATGCTTCGTCTTTCATCTTCTGAACTTGACGAAGGACATCGTCCTTGTCAAATCCACCCATCAGCGTTGTCTTGAACATCTCTTCATTCCCATTGCCAGCCATTGTACGTGTCCTCCGTTCCCTTTCCTGATTCTTTTTTGCCTGCCTATACCGCCAGATATTGCGCAATTATATTCCAGACGGATGCCCGTTCAAATCCAAGCCGCCATCCCGCCACACCTGCCAGATCGTATTGGGCAATGAGCTTCATCTTCGCTTCTACAGACTGCTCATCCTCCAGCCAGATGCTGTACCGCGCGCTGCCGTCTTCCACACTTCCCACATTCTGTCCCACAGAGGCATCCCATGCGGTGACAATCCCATGCTCTTCCACAAAGGCAGCTGCAGCATCCATGCCCAGAGCCTGGCTCTCCGGCACAGAAGTGCCAAAGGTCTCTACCCAGCTCCTGGTATAGAATGGAATTGCATTGATCACCTGCCCCGCGGGAACCTCCTTCAGCGTATCCTGAATTCCCTGTTCTACGAACGGCAGGGACGCTACCGAACCGATCTCTTCCGAAGATGCCGTATGTTCATCATATCCCATGATAATCAAATAATCGACTGTCTTCGCCTGTTCAGCGCGCTTATAATACTTCGTATAGGTCGGGACAAAATTATCTGTAGAAACCACCAGGTTCTGCGCATGGGCTGCCACGCACAGCTCCTTGAGAAACTGGAGATACTGAGGCGCGCTGTCCTCCCTGATGGATTCAAAATCTACATTAATGCCATCCATTCCACAATCCGTCGCAATCTGCATCAGCTGCTGAATGATATTGGCTCTGGCAGACGCGCCGGCCAGCACATCTCCCGTCTTTACCGGACTTCCATTCACATCGCCCAGCATTCCCCATACCTGAAGCCCTGCGGCGTGGGCCTGATCCACATATGCCTTATCAGCGTAGGAAACCAGACTCCCCTGTTCATCTGCCAGAGAAAACCAGGTGGGCGATATGGTATTCAGACCCGCTGCTTCCGCGATGCGCTCGCCCAGATAGCTGTTTCCCTCCAGGGAATCCACATAATGCCAGCCAAGGTTTATTTTATGATCCAGAGAAATTCTCTGGAACTGGAACCGCGCATCCGCCGTATGGGGAAGACCGGCCTCGCTGTTCTTCATAAAGGTGCTGCTCTGCACATAACCCACATAGCCGTCAGCAGTAGACACACGGCACCAGTCCTGCAGATCCTCCAGGAATACGATCGTATCCCCTTTCTTCACCTCCGTCAGAATCTCACTTTTGAGCCCTCCTCTGTACCGGACCTTGGTATCCTCTGTCATAGTCCCGGCAGTCACCCCGCTCCAGGAAGTTCTGGCCACGACCCGGTATGGCTCTTCCAGGATCTCCATATCTATATCCGAATTCTCTCTGATACAGGCAGCAGAAATATAAGGCACACCGTCCTCACCCAGAATCACCGCACCGCTCCCGTCTCCCGGCACCCAGGTATTTGTCCCCGCCGGCAATGTGAGCAGCAGCTGGGAAGCTCCTGCTTCCCAATAATAACCACTATTCAGATAATTCCAGACTGTCATATAATCAACATATACTTCTCCGTCTATCACCAGCCCTTTTTCTTCCAGCACTTCATCATTAACAATCAAAGCTGCCTGATCTCCGGAAGACAGGCCATAATATTCACTCTTATTCATCTTTTTTCCCGTAGGCGAATAACGATTGATAAAAAATCCACCAATCCCTACGATTGCCGCAACAATAACCAGACAAATGACAACCGGCAGCGGCGATTTATTTCTATGCATCCCTTATTCCTCCTAAATTACTCCTCATCATTCATCATTTTAACATTAAAGCTATCTGATATCAATTGAAAGACTATTTTTTTCGACATAAATTTCAACGGAAAATTATGGGTTTGCTTCCAATTGGTCGGAGAAGGGAGGCGTTTTGGATATCCGGACGAAAGGCTGGGAGGAGGCGGGGCGGAACAGGGACGGCGCCATGGAAGGCTTCGGCCTGAAGTTCTGCTAAACGGCCATCAGCACCTACAGGGAGGTACCAGGGCAAGTCCGGTAGAAAGACTGATGTCTTTCTATCCTCCGTGCCCTTCAGGTATTGTGCGTGAGGCACAATACCTGCCCTCCCTTCCGGCGCTGCTGCCCGCTAAGCAGAACTAATCAGGCCTGCAGAAATCCATGGCGCCGTCCCTGTTCCGCCCCGCCTCCTCCCAGCCTTTCTGGTGATCTAAAACTCTTCACCCAAGTTCTCCGAAAGTGTCATCAGGATGGTTTCAGACAGTAATTGCTGGCTTATCGCGGCCGACTGGCGCCAGTATTTCTTTATTAAATATCGAAATCTACCGCCTGAGACTATCGGGGTTCCACCTCTGGCGAGAGCCATTGTACCGTCTGGAACAGCCAGAAAAGCAGCGGGGGATCTCCGGCGGCTGCGGCCTGACGGGCAGACCTCTGCAGGGTTGTTAGTGATTCTTGACTTCCGGAGGCCGCTCTCCAGGGGGCGTCCGCTGTGCCTCAAGCACGGCGGGCGAGGGGAACGGAGGATGGAAGGCATCAAGCCTTCCACCGGACTTTCCCCGGTACCCCTGGAGAGTGGCCTCCGGAAGTCTTAGAATCACTTCAACCCGAAGCCCAGTCTGCCCAACAGACCGCAGCCGCCGGAGGTCCCCCGCTGCTTTTCGTCCGGGTATCCACCCCACCTCGCCACAAAACCGTAATTTAATGCCGTCCGGCAGGTGGTTATACAAGGGACCTTACGGTTTTCCTGCCGGACGGACTGTTTATTTACTCGTCTTCACTTACAAAATTAAAATCAATTATGTTTAATTTCCCTGTTTCGTCCTGAATATAATCCCGCATATATGTACCGTGCTCTGCGACGGCACAGGCGTCTGCAATGGACTCCGGGCTGCTTTCCCTCCCTTCCAGAAGGAGACGGATACCGCTGTCCTGATAGCTCTGCAGCTCTGTCTCCAGATTTCGCTCTGTGTTTCTTCTGATATTCATAATATTTAGCGGTACTTGAAGCTGTCTCGTGATAACAAAAATTCAGGTACCTGCTCCCTTTCTTCAATTTGACAATCTTTTAATGTCACTTTTATATTTAAGAAAAGACACATTCAGATACCAGTTCTGTTTTTATTTGATTACGTTTGTGTTGGGAAAATTACTGCGAAACTGCATGAATAAAACATCACTGAAATTAATTAAGTAAGATTCGGCGAAAGCCGTTCTGAATCGTTTGAGTAAGATTATAGACTATATATGTTACCTGGTCATGGGCAAACACCCCTTTCTGAAACAGGTATCTGACATATCATTTCTTATTTACTATTATACTTTAATTACCAGGGATTTCAAGCATATTTTTACATTTTCTAAAAACTCTGTGAAGTTCTTTACATCGCCGGGCATTTTGGTATATACTATATGTGACGCAATAGCTCTTGCGCCGCATATAATAAACGTAGCTAAGTGTATCTTCTAAAGACAGAGTTTCTTCTTAATATTTCAGACTGGCTAAAGAAGGGGATGTGATAGAATGAAGATTGAAAAGATTAACGACAGCCAGATCCGCTGTACCTTGACAAGCGACGACCTGGCAAGCCGCAAAATCAAACTCAGTGAATTAGCTTACGGCACCGAAAAAGCAAAAAATTTGTTTCAGGATATGATGCAGCAGGCTCACTATGAATTTGGCTTTGAGTCTGACAACTCACCCTTGATGATAGAGGCGATTCCCGTAGCACCGGACAGCATTGTACTGATCATCACAAAGGTGGAAGATCCGGAGGAGCTGGACACACGCTTTTCCAAGTTCTCTCCCTCCGGTGACGAGTCGGACACGGCAAAGGCACCTCAGTTTTCCGGAGCAGATGATATCCTGGATCTGTTCCAGAAGATCTATGAAGCAAAGAACAAAATACAGAACGGCAGTACCAAAAAAGATACGAAAAAATCTTCCAGTCAGAAAGCGGCTCAGGATACGGAGAAGACACCAGTCAATCTGGTCCAGTCTTTCCGGTTCCGATCCCTGGACGATGCCATCCTGGCAGCCCACGGCCTGAACCACTTTTATTCCGGAAGGAACTCACTGTATAAAAATGAGACACTTGGCAGCTATCAGCTGGTACTGCACCAGTCCGACTGTACTCCGGAGGCCTTCAATAAGGTCTGCAATATTCTTTCAGAGTATGGAACGAACGAGACCTTTTCTGCTTCCGGAGAGGCCTATTTGCTGGAACATGGCAATGCTCTGATCAGAGATACCGCTCTTCAGAATTTGGCGGACATCTGATCCATTGTTAAAAGTTTTGTATTTTCAATGCCCGGCAGGCGAATCAATACTGCCGGGCATTTTTTCGCCTCCCGGCGGCCTCAATTTTACATAGATTTAACATTTATTTTACACAGATGCGGTAGCGAATGTACAAAAAGAGGTTATGCTATTATTGTGTAAAGTTTTGTGTATTTTTATGTAAAATCATGTAAAATGAGGATGAAAAAATGAATGAGACGGTAAAGATTATCTTTGGGCTGGCCGGAGGCCTGGCATTGTTTTTGTACGGAATGTCCAGCATGAGTGACGCACTGCAGAAAACAGCAGGAGAAAAAATGAAAAACATCCTGGGCTTCCTGACAAAAAACCCGGTCATGGGCGCCCTGGCCGGCGCGCTGGTCACGGCGGTCCTGCAGAGCAGCTCCGCCACAACAGTCATGGTCATAGGTTTTGTAAGCGCAGGGCTTATGAGCCTTCCGCAGGCTATTTCCGTTATTTTCGGCGCCAATATCGGCACCACGATGACTGCCCAGCTGATCGCCTTTCAGATCAGCGATTACATTTACCCTATTATATTTATCGGTTTTATTCTGAATTTCGTAGCAAAGAAAGAGAAAATCAAGAACATCGGACTTGTTATTTTCTCTTTTGGTCTGTTATTTGAAGGAATTGAAATCATGGGCAGCGTCATGAAGCCACTGGCCAACAGTCCTGTCTTCATCGATCTCATGGGAAAAGTCGCCGACATTCCGGTGCTCGGCGTGCTTCTGGGTACTGTCATGACGATGATCGTCCAGAGCAGCTCTGCCACCATTGCGGTCCTACAGAACTTTGCGGCCCAGGCAGGCCCGGACGGGGTAACAAGCATCATCGGCCTGGCCGGAGCCATTCCGATCCTTCTCGGCAACAACATCGGAACGACGATCACCGCCCTGCTGGCATCGGTGGGACAGTCCAAAAATGCCAAACGGACTGCTATTGCGCATACTGTCTTTAATCTCACCGGCAGCGTTCTGTTTCTGTTCCTGATACCGCTTTTGACGCAATTTGTGACATTTATATCGCCAACGGGCATTGAAGTGGATGTAATTTCCAGGCAGATCGCCAATGCCCATACGATATTTAATGTAGTCTGTACCCTGATCTGGCTGCCGCTGATACCTGTAATGGTAAAGATTGTAAAACTCCTGATTCCCGGTCAGGACAGCGCCGGAGCTGCCGCCTTTCAGCCAAAGTTCCTGGACGACGGCATGATCGGGCAGCCGGCTGCCGCCATGTACCTGGTCTCCCAGGAAATGAAACGGCTGATGGCAGACGCAGGCTCCATGCTGAGCGCGTTGAAGGATACCATCTCCGGAGAAGTAAGCAGTACATCCAGAGACACTTATCTGCATCTGCAGCAGTCGATCAAAAAGCTGCACGCCAGCATCGCCCGCTATATCACGAAGCTGTTTTCCAGCGGTAACCTGACGGCCAGGCAGTCTGAACAGATTGCCGGATTCTTATATGTTTCCAATAATGTAGACCGCATCGCAGACCGCTGTGAAGAAATCTCCGACAGCATTGAACACATCCGTTCCACCGGAAGGCCACTTTCAGAAGAGGCCTCCGGCGAACTGAACCGGGGGATGCGTCTTCTGGGAAAATTATACAGAGATGCCATGGGCTCGCTGCAGGCCGGCAACCTGGATGTTGCCCAACGGGTTGTAAAACACAAAAATAAGATCCGGAAAATCCAAAAGCAGCTGAACAAAGCTCATCTGGCCAGGGTGAATTCCGGAGAATGCGACGCTGCACTGACCAGCGACTTTTCCAATATCCTGTACAATCTGGACCGTATCGCAGACAACTGCGTAGGGATCGCCGAAGAAGCCATGGACCATGTGGCGCTGATATCGCTTCCCGAGCCTGAACCACAGGAACTTCCGGAAGCTAACTGACCATTTAAAAAGGATGATACGATCAGCTGAAATGCTGTTGTATCATCCTTTTTTATCATACTCTTCTTCCGTCTCTATTTATTAGTGAGATAACCTTCTATCTGACTCATGGCTTCCGTTTCATCCGCACCATTAACTGTTATTGTCACATTTTCACCGGTATCCAGTCCCAGGGTCATCATTCCCATGATACTTTTTGCATTCACCTTTTTCTTACCGCTCTCCACGTAAATCTCGCTCTCAAACTGACTGGCCACCTGCACCAGCATAGCAATGGGCCTTGCCTCAAGCCCGCTAGAAATCTGAATCGTGATTGGTTTTTTGATCATAATAATTCTCCTCCTTACTTTCTCTCAGCTCATCCGCAATGCTGCTCAGCTTTCTCAAGCGATGATTTACACCAGACTTTCCAACCGGTGGATTCAACAGTAAACCTAATTCTTTGAGTGTCGCTTCTGGATATTGTAACCGAAGCCGTGCTATTTCGTCAAGTCCATTTGAAAGCCCTGAGAAACCTATCGTATCCCGGATATACCTGATGTCCTCCATTTGTTTGACTGCCGCATTTACTGTTTTATTAATATTTGCAGTCTCACAGTTCACTTTTCGATTGACACTCCCCCTCATCTCTTTTAATATTCTGACATTTTCCAGCTTCAGCAATGCCATCCTGGCATCCATTAGACCCAGCAGGTCTACTATCTGCGAACCTTCTTTTATATAAACAATATGATATTTTTTTCTTTTGACCGTTTTCGCATCAATTTTCAAGCTCCGGATCAGATCCCTCAGCTGCTTTGCCTGGTATTCCGTGTCACATACGATTTCAAAATGATAGAACCGGTTCGGATCGCTGATAGAACCGGCGGCCAGAAAAGCTCCACGGATAAAAGCTCGCCTGCAGCAATTCTTTTGGACAATCACGTTGTGGACCAACGGAAGATCCTCTGCCAGCGCGCCTTCCGGCGTCAGCAGCTTGACCGCCTGCAGGACACGCTTGGCATCATCATTCTCCGCAACCATTATCTGATAGGCAGACACTTTATTCTGCCTGGCATTCCGCCTGACGGATACCTCCGGATTAATCTTAAAGATCCTCTTTAATAGAAGAAAATATTTATCTGCCACCCAGACATTTTCTGTCTGCATGCGGATACAGTATTCATCCTTCACTGAAATATGGACGCTGCCACACAGGGTGATGATCGCAGCCAGTTCGGCAATCTGACAGTGCCGCGCACCTGCCGTCTGCCTGGAAAGTTCCTCTTTTACTTCACCAGAAAAAGACATTATTTCACATCCCCTTGCGCACCGCATCTTTTTCGATATCCCGATGTTCAATGCGTATGCCATATTCTCCGGAATCCTCAAGCCTCCGGTACAACTCATTCGCCAGCGTCACCGACCGGTGCTTGCCTCCGGTACAGCCAATGGAGATCACCAGCTGATTCTTCCCTTCTTCGATATAATTCGGAATCAGGAACCGTATCATATCCACCAGTTTGCCGGCAAAGATCTGTGCCGCTTCAAACCCCATCACAAAATCGTATACCGGCTCATCGTTACCCGACAGACGCTTCAGCTCATCTATGTAATAGGGATTCGGCAGAAACCGCACATCAAACACCAGATCAGAATCAGCAGGAATCCCATATTTAAACCCAAACGATAAGACTGTTACCATGAGGCTTTTGAATTCCTGGTTCTGAATAAATATTTTATCCAGCTCTGACTTCAGTTCTCTGGTCAGAAGCTGGCTGGTATCTATGATATAATCTGCCTGCTTCTTCAGAAAATCCAGCTGTTCTCTCTCCTTCTGGATTCCGCTCTCTACCCGTCCTTTGCCTGACAGCGGATGGCTCCGGCGGGTTTCCTTATAACGCTTCACCAGCGTTTCGTCATTGGCATCCAGGAACAGGATCTCATACCTTATTCCGGATAGGCTCATCTTCTCCAGAACTGCCTGCAGATCGGCCAAAACCTCGCCGCTGCGGATATCCACTCCGAGGGCCACTTTTTTGATTTTGCCCTCGGTTCCGTCCATGGTCAGCTGGGCGAACTTCTCAATCAGAGAGATTGGAAGATTATCCACGCAAAAATATTCTGCATCCTCCAGCATCTTCAACGCTGTGCTCTTTCCTGCGCCTGACATTCCGGTCACAATCACAAAACGCATCAGCATTCCCCGCATCCTCCGTTAAAATCCCCCAGGAACCGAACCTCCGGCTCCAGGCGGAGACGGAACTTTTCCCAAACGGTTTCCTGTATCTGCCTCATCAGTTTCATCACATCCCAGGCCGTGGCATCACCGGCATTAATCACAAAACCGCAGTGCTTCTCTGACACCATGGCTCCACCCACGCGTACTCCCCGTAAGCCTGCGTCCATAATAAGCTTCCCTGCAAAATGACCCTCCGGGCGCTTGAAGGTGCTTCCCGCACTGGGATATTCCAGAGGCTGCTTCGCGCACCGCGCTTCTTTCAGCTCTTCCATTCTCTTCCGGATCTTATCCTGCACGCCGCGCGTCAGCAGAAGCTCTGCCTCCGCCACGATCCAGCCTCTTTCTTTCACCAGGCTGGTTCGGTATCCCATCTGCAGTTCCTCTGCATCCAAATGCTGAATTCCGCCCTTCTGATCCAGGACTGTCACTCCCGACAGGACGTCCCTCATCTCTCCGCCGTAGGCTCCGGCATTCATCACTGCCGCTCCGCCCAGCGTTCCCGGAATCCCGGAGGCAAATTCCAGCCCTGCCAGACTGCTCTCGCAGGCAAGACTGGCAAGCCGTGAAAGCAATATCCCCGCTCCCGCCGTGACTCGTTCTCCTTCTATCGCCACTTGCTGAAAATTCTTGTAAATCTGTATAATCACACCGCGATAGCCCTGGTCGCTGACCAGAAGATTACTGCCATTCCCCAATATAAACCAGGGAAGGCCCTCTTCCCGGCACAGCGCCAGCACCTGACGGAGTTTCTCCTTCGAATCCGGACAGACAAAATAATCTGCCGGCCCTCCGATACGGAAGGTTGTGTGTCTCTTCATGGGTTCATCAACCAGCACGCAGGCACTCCCTGCAATTTCGCAAAACCGTCTGTAGATTGTCTCGTCCATGATACCCCCGAAATTTTCTTTTTCCTTATTATACAACCCGCCTATCGAAAGTGCAACCTCCGTTATTTTGTTCTGCAGCAATATTATATGCCATATAGAAGAATCTTATCCTCTAAAACCACTGAACCCGGGAGGACAAAGGTATCGTCCCCAGCAGCGGCTTCACTTTTCCGTCAAAATGCGCGATAACTGTCTTACCTGACTGATGCGCCCAATTTGTGTATTTCTGATAGGCCCCCAGATGATATTTCTCAAATTGGGACGGCGGCGTCATATCTACCGTAACATTTTCCGGCATCCAGAGTATTTCAGCGCTGCTGTCCATGACCCGTTCTATTTACTCATCCATCTTCCTGTATAAAGCATCCATCAGCTCCTCTACAGGTTCTGGATCTTCATATAGATCCATCAGGAATTTTTCTCCCCCTACCAGCTCCAGCATCAGCTTCTGATAAGGAGTTCTGTCCAGGCGCCCCAGCACAACACCGTCCTCCCCCAAATCTTCCATGCGTTTCCGAAATATCTCTTCGTTGCTGGACAGTTCAATATTCTCTACTATGTATTTCATAGTGCGGTAATCTTCCGGGGTTTGAATATAATAATGTGAAATGTGTTCACTTCCGCCCCCTTTGGACTCTCCCACATCCGCATAAACACTTCCCACAGGAGTAACATATTTTCTCCGCTGCCTTTTGTGCCCGCGCTCTCAATAATATTCTATGCTGATATCTGTATGTTTCACTGAAGAAATGAATTCCGGCAGCAGGTGCCACGGCGGGCTAATCTGTGAGGTCAGCGCCACATAATCGATGATTCCCAATCCGTTGTTCCTTGCCAGACGCTCCATATTCCCGCGCTTTAAGTATCTGGTATATATGCCAAGCGCCGGTTTATCGACGCTTTCTCCGCGATAGCAGCACATCATTCTCTCTCTTACCGTCATCGCTTCTCCTCCTCCATTGTCTGCTGCTTCAGGAACAAATCCCAGACCTCACCGGCATCCGAAACCGATTCTGTCACACCCTGCCTGGTCACAGAAGGTGACGCGGCGCAGCTGGCATATACTATTGCTTTCTCAAGGTCCAATCCCCCGGCAAGTGCTTTCATGAAACTGCCGCTGAATACATCGCCCGCGACTGTCGTGTCCACCGCATTTACCGAAATAGTGGGGAAATACATCTCTTTGTCACCGGTCAGGCAAACCGTACCCTGTTCTCCCAACGTAATAATTGCAGTCTTTACTCCGGCCTTCAAAAATCAGCGCCCGGCCGAAAAGGCATCTTCAATGCCGGCAATAGGAATTCCGCTGAGCGCGGCCGCCTCATGCTCATTGGGTTTAATATAGGTGAGATATGGATAGACCCATCCGTGCAGCGGAGCCGCCGGAGCAGGATCAAGGAGCGTATCTATCCCCATCTCACGACACGCTTTAATGCAATCTGCAACCATTTCCGGATCATTTTCCAACTGAAAACCCACTAAAAACGGTTTCTCAGGATCAGACCGAAGCTTGCCGGTCACTTCTTCAACTGTTAAATTCTTATTGGCACCGAGATAAATGGAAATGGCCGCGCCTACACTGGTATTCTCTGTCTCGTCCTGGATGATAACGTCTCCATATAATCCCAGTGACCGGTACATGGCTGCCGCTTCTTCCGCATACCGGTCATGTCCTATTTTACAGATCAGCTTAATATCTGCCCCCAATTTGGCAGCCGTAACTGCCTGGTTAGACCCTTTGCCGCCAAGAAAATGCTCCGCCATTCAGACGCCCCTGTATTTTACATCGCCCAAAAGGTAGGCATCGACAATGTCAGCTATTTTATTAAACTGTTCAAAAAATATGAACAGCTCACTCCCCATTCTTACCGCAGCATCTGGAACACAGACTCAGACTGATACGAACCCCAAATACCTCTGACCCTAAAAATCAAAAGCTGCCCTCCCTGCTTACGTGAAGCAGCGGATGACAGCTTTGTCTGACAGAAATCACTTTTTCATTTTCGGCTTGAAGATCAGCCCCGACAGATATCCGAAGATCAACGCCGCAGATATGCCGGCCGCACAGGCTTTGAATCCGCCCATGAAGAGACCTAAGATTCCTTTTTCATTGACCGCTTCCTTTACGCCGTTGAACAGCAGGTGTCCGAAGCCAATCAGCGGAACTGACACCCCTGCGCCTGCAAACTCCTGCAGCGGTTCGAACAACGTCAGAAAGCTTAAAACGGCGCCCGTGCATACCAGGAGTACCATGATCCGGCCCGGCATCATCTTCGTCCGGTCCAGTAATATCTGTGCCAGGGCGCAGATCAGTCCGCCCACCAAAAATGCCTGAAGATAATCCATATCATTCCTCCTTTCCGGCGTATTCCACCATGACGCCCTGAGCAATGCCCGGCACGCTCTGGCCCTCATAAAAACTGACCTTCGACATCAGCGCCCCTGTGGGGACAAAAAGTATCCGCTTCCAGGTCCCGTCCTCTATCCTGGGCAGTATATAAGACGCAAAGACGGTTGCCGCACAGGCGCAGCCACTGCCTCCTGCTCCGGTATCCTGGCTCTTCTCATCATAGACCAGCATTCCGCAGTCAATGTGCTGCCGTGAAATGTCATAGCCCTTTTGCTGAAGCAGCTCCAGCAAAATTTCTTTTCCAACTGTGCCCAGATCTCCGGTTATGATATGGTCATATTCTTCCGGCTGGCGGTTAAAATCCATAAAATGCCTCGAGATCGTGTCGCAGGCCGCAGGAGCCATGCAGGCTCCCATATTCTGAGAGTCCTTCAATCCATAATCAACGATTTTTCCGGAAGTTATTCCCGCAATCTCGGCCTTTGTTTTGCTGCCGGCCAGCACACAGGCCGCGCTTCCTGTAACAGTCCAAGTGGCCGACGGCGGACGCTGGTTTCCGTAAGCCAGAGGAAAACGGAATTCCTTCTCCGCGCTTCCAAAGTGGCTGGAAGTCAGCGACAGCACATGCTCCGCATATCCGGCAGCCACTGTCATAGCCCCCAGAGAAAGCGCCTCGCCCATGGTAGAGCATGCGCCAAACAACCCGTAAACAGGCCGCTCCAGTTCAACGATTCCAAAGGAAGAAGCAATCGACTGGGCCAGCAGGTCTCCCGCAAAAATCATCCGGATCTGCTCCGGTTTTTTCCCCGCCTTCTCCAGAGCTCCCTTGGCCGCCTTGAGCTGCATCTGGCTTTCTGCCTCTTCCCAGCTTCCCACACCCATCATAGGGTCCTCTTCCACATAATCAAAGCATTTCCCCAAAGGCCCTTCCCCTTCCAGCTTGCCCACCACAGAGGCCGCCGAGAGAATATATACCTCTTTCTCGAATGCAAGGCTCTGCATTCCCTTGATTTTGCTCATAATAAAATCCCCCGTTTCCGTTTCACATATTATGTGCCGGGGGATTTTGTTTTATTCACATTCGAAGGCGGCGCGTGGTTTCCCATCGCACCGCCTTCTTTAATGTATGGCTGACACAAATATTAGTTAATCTCTTAATTGAATGATTTCTCTCCAGTCAATCATCTCATCCAGAGTCTCGCTGGTTACCAGATGATAGCTGTATTCGTTATATTTCTCTATTTTTTTACCGTCCAGATAATCTTTGGCAATCGGGAGTATCCTCGCCTGATCCCTGGGATCGCCCAGAAGAACCGCTTTAAGATAGGGATCTCCTCCCGAAAGCTGCTGAAGTGGTTCTTCACCCCATGCCGCACAGATGACACACGCCTCCACATCCGCCGCTTTCAATGCTGAAATCGCTCCTGCGCCCGACTCATAGTTGATTGCGAACACCAGGTCTATGTCCCCGTTATAGGTTTCTATCAAATCTTCCATCAGTTCCATACAGACCGTCCGTGTGGCCTTTCCATCTTCTCTGGCCACCAGCTCCACGCCCTCCATCTCTGTCACGGCATCTTCAAATCCATTGGCTCTCTGTCCGCTGACCAGAAATGAAGCGGCATAGTCCAGGATCACAACCCGGGCATGCCCGTTCAGGTTCTCCGCAATGTATTCCTTCGCCCATTCACCAGCTTCATATCCCTCTTCATAGAAATCATTGCACATTTCAGCTGTAATCCCTTCGTCGTTAGCGGCATCACAATCAAATGTAAACACAGGAATTCCAGCCTCATTGGCAGCCGCCACCGCGGTACTGCAGGTGACCGGATCACAGGCGGAAAAGATGATCGCATCCACATCCATCTGTATAAAGTCCTCAAAATGTCTCATCTGAACCGTAGGATCGCAGTTGGCATCCTGAACGATCAGTTCTATGCCCAGCTCTTCGGCCTCCCGTTTCAGAAGATTCTCAATATCAATATAAAACTCATCCGACCGGTACAGCATGGACACGCCTATCGTATATTCTGATTCTAAAGACTGCTCATCTTCAGGCACAGCTTCCTGTTCTCTCCCGCATCCGGCCATGAGGCTGCAGATCCAGGCTGCCCCCAAAAGAACTCCCACAAATGCTTTCAAGTTCCTTCCTCCTACGTTCGAATCAATACTGCTGCTTCACATAGTATATCACCAATCGGACTATGTATCAATTGAGGCTCCAATCACTTAAAGCTTTAATCTTTAATAATCAAGGCCATAAAAACAAATTCACCGTCTCCCGTATTCGTCAGCCCGTGCCCTTTCCCACTGGGGGTATAGGTCACATCTCCTGCTCTTACCGGGCGGACTGTTCCGTTATCATTATAATCGGCTTCTCCGGACAGTATATAATAGGTCTCACTTTCTCCATAATGCCTGTGGAACCCCAGCTCCGTGCCCTTCTCCATCGTCACTTCAGCATATAGCCCGCAATTCCCATGCATCTCTTCTTCTCCCAAAAGCTTCTTCAAGGTCATAAAACCCTTTCCACCTTCTGGATTTTCTTCTCTGACAATTTCCATACATCGACCTCCTTTTTCGGCGCCAGCGCTCCCGGCAGTGGCCATATTCTCCGAATACAGCAGAATCAGGTTGAGAGACGGATTAGCCAAAAGGGTCCATGCAGAACGCATAGCGTCATGCACCCATACATGGACACCTCGTCCTCTCATTTACTGAAATGTCCAGAAATCTGTAACATTTGAGGAATCGGCTACTGCCAGCTCAATATTGGTTGTCTTTTCAACTTCTTTTCCCTCAAAGTAGTCGCTGGCCGCCTGATAGATCGTATCCGCAATCTCCTGGGGTGGTACTACAACGCAAGCCTCGTAATTGGGATCTTCATTCTTCAGCGCCTCAAAGGGTTCTGAACCGTACGCTCCCATGGAGAACACTTTGACATCCGTAAGCCCTCTCGCCTGCAAGGCAGATACAGCGCCCCATGCGCCATTGTCTACCACGGATACTACAATATCAAAAGGCTCTACAATGTTTGTGATCGCATTGGCTCCTTTTTCACGGTTGCCTTCACAGTCCTGAGTATTAATTACTTCTATCCCTCCGTGGCCGGCAACTGCCTCCTTAAACGCTTCTTCTCTTTCCACGCAGTGAGTGGAGCTCTTAAGCGTCAGAACGACTACCTTTGCTTTGCCGTTCAGGTTTTTATCCACATAGTCAATGACATAATCCGCCATGAGTTCGCCGGTCAGCGGCTGATTCCAGGTAACTGTGGTAACTGCTTTATCTTCATTCCAGTATCCGTCATAAATAAAGATCGGAATACCGGCATCTACTGCTTTATTCATAGCTTCCGTCACGCCGTCCGGGGTGGCCGGATCCACGAAAATCATATCAACGCCTGCGGCAACCATGTTCTCTACCTGTTTGGACTGAGTCTCATCGTTGAGATCACCATCTTCCACAACAATTTCACAGCCATATTTATCTGCCACATCTTCCAAGCAAGACGCCAGAGCCGAACACCACTCATCCCCTTTGTATACAATCGTGCAGCCGATCTTTTTACCTGCCAGCGGATTATCCGCGCTGATCTCTGACTTGCCTTCTTCTTCCGCTCCAGTGCTTTTTCCTGTGGTTTCTTTGCTGCTGTCACCGGAAGACGCCCCCGTACTGCTTTCTGCAGAGGTACCTGCAGAAGACCCGGCTGTAGATTCCGTGGAAGGAGTTCCGCACGCGGTCAGGGTAACTGCTATCACGCCTGTCAGCACCAGCGCTAATTTCTTACTTTTCATACTTTTACCTCCATTCTTCCCATTTCTTATTTTTTGCCCTTACTTTTTATCTTTACGGCCCTTGCCGTTAAGATGTCCATTTATACGCACATTGACATGATTTTTTCCTGGTTGGCCTCTTCTCGACTCAATTCTCCCATCTTTCGTCCTTCATGCATAATCATAATCCGGTCGCACATCCCCAGGATTTCCGGCATTTCCGAAGAAATCATGATGACGGTCTTCCCTTCCTTCACGATCTCATTGATCAGACGGTAGATTTCCGCCTTGGCTCCCACATCAATTCCCCTGGTTGGTTCATCCAGAAACAGGATGTCGCTTTCCTGCATCAGCCATTTTGCAATGACTACCTTCTGCTGGTTCCCTCCGGACAGGTTTTGTACCTGGACATCTACATTAGGAGCCGCCACATGCAGCTTCTGGCTATATTCTTCGGCGTATTTCTGCTCCAGTTTTTTCTGTATCATGCCGCCTTTGATGATTTTGTTTATGTTTACCATACAGATATTTTTCTTGATAGACATAATCTGCACTAGGCCCTGGAGCTTCCGGTCCTCAGGGATCAGACCCAGTCCGTCGTTGATAGCCTCTCTCAGATTCCTGTAATGTACCTTCCGTCCCTTCACATAGACTTCACCGGAATCATAACGGTCAATCCCCAGAATGGCCCGAGCCAGCTCTGTACGCCCTGCTCCTACCAGCCCGGAGATCCCGAACACCTCTCCGGCTTTAACTTCAAAGCTGATATCCTTCAGCACCCGATTCCTGACCAAATGTTTTACTTCCAGTACCGTCTCTCCTATCTTGGCCGCTTCCTTGGGATATTCCTGTCCCATCTCACGTCCGACCATCAGAGAAATCAGCGTCTTCCTGTCCACCTCAGAAATGGGGAAGGTTCCGACATGCTGTCCGTCCCGGAGAACAGTCACATTGTCCGATAATTCAAAAACCTCTTCCAGCCGGTGAGAAATATAGATAATTGTAATCCCCTTTTCTCTCAGCTTTTTCACAAGTTCAAACAGAACATTCAGTTCCCGGTCCGTCAGCACCGCGGAAGGCTCATCCATAATCAACAGCCGGCTGTTATTATTAATCGCGTGCATAATCTCCACGATCTGTTTCTTGGCCACGCTCAGATTGCATACCCGTTCATTGATGTCTATATCCATCTGCAGTTCTTCTACAATTTCACAGGCCCTGCGCCGCATTCCAGCCCAGTCTACCAGTTTCCCCTTCATCAGCATATTACCCAGGAACATGTTCTCCGCTACCGTCAGAGGCTCGGCCAGCTTAATTTCCTGGTGTACCACACTAACACCGGCCTTTTTTGATTCGACAGGCGTCGCGAATACCTGTTCCTTCTGATTCATGATGATCTTACCGTCATTCGGATGATAAATCCCCGCCAGTATTTTAATCAGCGTCGACTTTCCGGCACCGTTCTCTCCAACCAGAGCATGGATCGTACCCCGTTCGATCCCAAAGCTGATATTATCAAGCGCGCGCACTCCTGGAAAAGTCTTCGTGATTCCCTTCAGTTCAAATATGTAATCTTTCTCCATCGCTGTTCCAACCATTCCTTTCTCTCGCCGGCTCCTGTCCGGAAGCCGTCACGCTTTCTTCTTATTGCTCAGAACATCCAGTGTGATCGCGATTACGAGAACGCAGCCCTTCAGAACATCCTGTACAAACGGATCTACGCCGATCTGAGAAAAACCATTGAACAGCGTGATCAGGAAAATGGAGCCGAACATAGTTCCGATAATCCTGCCCTTGCCTCCTGCCAGGCTGATACCGCCGATGATAGAAGCGATTACGCCGTCAAATTCATAATTCTGACCGTTGGATATGGCTACAGAATTCAGCCGGCTCATGAGGACAATTCCTCCGAAAGCCGCCAGCAGCCCGCCGACCGCAAAGGTTCCTGTCACATATTTTTTTACGTTAATACCTGAGAAAAATGCCGCTTCAGAGCTTCCGCCAACCGCATACAGGTTGCGCCCCAGCTTGGTTCGGTCCATAATAAACTGTGCCACTATGTACAGGACTACCATCAGAATCACACAGATGGGTACCGGTCCGATGTAACCGCGTCCCAGCCAGCCGATCTCCTCCGGCATCTTCGGTATCGGCGTAGCATTGGTAATCAATTTTGCCACACCATAGCAGATATACTGAGTTCCCAGTGTTGCTATAAAAGCCGGAAGTCCCACGTACGCCGTCATAATGCCGTTCCACACGCCAAGGCCCAGGCCCAGCAGCAACATGAGAATAACCGCGAGAAGGGGATTCAGCCCGACACTCTTCATCAATATTGCCCCCACGCAGCTCACCAGGGCAACGATACGCCCCAGGGATAAATCAAAATTGCCAGTCAGCAGGCAAAGCGCCTGTCCCATCGCCACAATGGCCACCGTAGAAGTCTGCAGCAGAATGTTCTTCCAGTTATCCCAGGTAAAAAAGTACGGTGAACAGATGGTAAATACAATGCTCAGAAGAATAATGCCCACCACCGACATATACTCTTTACAAAATCTTCCAAAGTACACCTTTGGTGATGTTCCAGTTCCTTTTATGCCATTGCCCATAATCTTAATGATCCTTCCTTCCAGAATAATATTGCATTCGTACTCAATGCTTCCTGCATGCAGTTCAATATGTTTTGGAGTATATCATTAAAAATTTTTTAAGTACATGAAAAACCCACCTATTTTTTGTATTATTCACCTATTTTTTATGTTTTTTTTATTTAATCTTTCCATTTAATTTATCAATTATTTCTTATATACTCTAAAATGGAAACAGAAAGAAGGAGACAGAAAATGCGGCGTTTTATTCATATTTATCACAATCTTTCCATTTATTATAAAATTTTACTCTGGATGCTCATCGTATCCATTGTCCCCCTGTCTCTCATGGCATTTCTCAATATTTCCAGGGTCAGGGGCATGGAAATGAGACGCTACAAGGCAGAAGTGAACAGCTCCCTCCAATGGATTGAGTCAATGGTCTCCACCGATATTTCAGATCTCCGCCAGAAATCCATTAACGCTTCCATGGAGGATCTGCTGATTGACCTGCTTGCCAATAACAGTTCCATCACCGCCCAGGATAACTATGAGCTGTATAAAATTCTCTATAATTTAAAATTATCTACTCATTGTGACTCCGCGGTAATTATCGGGCGTAACGGAATCTTTTCGTCCACCAGCTCTTCAACAGAATTGTCACGGCTGATGTTTTCACAATACAACCAGTACCGCGATACGCTGAAGCACACTAAGCAGCCCTATACCTGGGGAGAACCACTGTCCTGCGGCTCCATCTGGCTGCTTCCCTATATCCGTTTTATCCGCGATCCGGAGGATTTGAGAGCCGTGGGAATGATGAGCGTCAATTATGATACCTCCAGGCTGTCCGAGATCACGAGAAAACAGATCCGTTCAAAGCAGATACCGGCTTCTGATGTGCTAATCGTAAACAGCGGGACTATCATTTCCTCCTGGAATAAATCTTTGATTGGGACATCCATGTCGGACTTCGTCTCCGGTTATACGGGACAGGATTCTTTCGACGGAAATTACCAGAATGAACAATGCCTTTACCTGAGCTATCAGAACCCCTCCTCTTCTGATTGGGATTACATCGCTGTAATTCCCTATGATGATATTTATTCTTCTACAAGGAATGCCGTATCTTCTTTTATTATACTTCTGCTGCTGTGTATTGTGATTATCATTCTGCTGTCCTCCCAGGTCTCCTCCATCATTTCAAAGCCTCTGAAATATTTGTCAGACACTATGGCGGAGATCGGCAACAATAACCTGAACATCCCGCTGAAATATCCGAAATTTCAGGATGAAATCAGCCAGATGTGGAATCAGTTCATCACCATGACCGAACGCCTGAAGGAATCCCGCGAGGCTTCGGAAAAAGCACTGATTCAGAATCAGCAGCTGCATCTGGAGGCGCTCCGCGCACAGATCAATCCCCACTTTCTGTATAACACCTTTTCATCTGTAATTTACCTGATTGAAGAGGGAAAGCAGAAAGAGGCCACCGCTATGCTGGCTGCGCTCTCGCAGCTGCTGCATACCAGCATTAACCGCACCCGGGAATTTATTCCTGTAGAGCAGGAGCTTGGGCTGGTACGGAGTTATATGGACATACAGAAAATACGCTTCCATAATTCTTTCCGCTATATGATCGACGTAGATATGGATGTAATGAAGCTTCTTACCGTTAAAATTATTCTCCAGCCCGTTATCGAAAATGTACTGGAGCACGGCCTCAAGGATCCAGCCGACGGACAGACTCTCGTTATCATCCGCGGCTGGAAAGAGGAAGACCTGTTGATCTTTGAGGTGCTGGATGACGGCAACCGCCTGACAGAACAGCGGATGCTTGAAATCAACCAGCGGCTGGAAAGTCCTGTCCCGCCGCAGAGGGGACGTCATGGCATCGGCCTGAAAAACGTAAACGACCGCATCCGTTATGAATTCCCGGGCGACAAAAGGCTGGGGCTGCGCCTAATGATCCGGGGCCGCCGGACAGTCACACGAATCGTAACAAAAGCCAGACAGGACTCCCCACAAGACAATTAAAAGATATTTCCCGGAGGGTATTGACTATGGAAAAAATGAATCTCTTAATATGCGATGACGAGTGGATGATCCGCGAAAGTATCGTACAGACCGCTCTGTCCATGGAAGAATTCAACGTATTTACCGCCGTGACCGGCAGGACGGCGCTGGAGCTTCTGGAAGAGGAGGAGATTGACGGTGTAGTTCTGGATATGCAGATGCCGGAAATGGATGGAATCACCTTCTTACAGCACATGAAAAGCAGAAAAAAAGACTGTGCCGTGATCGTGCTGAGCGGCCACGACGAATTTGACTACGCACAGAAATGCCTTCACTATGGAGCCATTGAATATCTCCTGAAGCCGGTAACTTCTGAACAGATCCGGGATTTCCTGATGCAGCTTAAGGAAAACATCCTGCACAAGCGATCTTATATTTCTCAGCTGAACACCTACCGCCAGGAAATCGACAGCATCAAGCCCCTGCTGCGGGAACAGTTTTTTCAGGATCTGCTGCAAAAATCCCCAGACAATGAGACCATTCACCGTATGGAGCATTTTCTGGGCCTTCAGATCTGTTTTCCCTATTTAATCACTGCGGCCATACACATAGGGCATTCCGCCGCCGCTCCCGACGCTGCCGACGAACCGCTTCAGCTGTACACGCTGGGGAAACTGATCGGAGACCAGTTAAACCACGCTCTCTGCTCCCATATTTTTCATATGAACAGCGATACCATCGCGGTAATCGCAGGCGGATCCTCAGATTCTCTGGACGACGACCTGCTCTCTGCCTTTGACGAACTGGCTGCGTCGCTAATCAGCGACCTGCACCTGCGCATGAATATCGGCATCGGCGGCGTGGTCACCTCCGTCCGGCAAATCCGCGATTCCTATACGGAAGCTCTCTTTGCTTTAAACTATAACAATTATACGGAAATGGTCAGCATCATCAGTATTCACGACATTTCTGAACATTCCCCTTCCGAAAATGTTCACTGGGATTTGAAAAAATCGCTGGATAAGCTGACGGCAGCCTCAGCCACCGCCGATAAAAATGAGTTCCTTCTTAAGCTTCAAGAACTGCTGCAGCAACTTAAGGAGCATCGGGACATCAACCTGAACAGCGCCATCCATTACTGCTGTTTCATATCCTCACTGGCTCTGGGATGCTTGGACAAAAATGAAGAGCTTATGAACCGGAATCCCTATTTCGAAACCAGTTCTCAGACAACTCTCGACAGCCTCTACGCCTACACGGAACAGCTGCTGGAAGAAATCAGTGAAAGGATCAAAAGCGGCACGGAAAACAGAATCTGTCACCTGGCTGATGCCTGCTGCGAGATTCTGGAAAAAAATTACAAGGAAAAGCTTAACATCCGTGAGATCGCCAGGGAACTGGGAATCTCACGGAATTACCTGAGTACGATTTTCCGGAGCAAAACCGGATACAGTATAGTGGAATATTTAAACGGAATCCGCCTGGAAGCCGCGAAGCGGCTTCTGCGGAACAACGAACTGAAAATATACGAAATCGCTGAAGAAACGGGTTTTTCAGATACTTACTATTTCAGTAAGGTCTTCAAGACCCATACCGGCGTCTCCCCCAGCGATTACAGAAACAGCTTTATTGAATAGACAAGATCTGGTTCAGGAAGCTCTCCCCGGCACCGGGATTTTCCTGTCCGAAATAATCCAGTATTGAGGCAGCGATGTCGGCAAATGAAGCGCGCGTACCGATATTGCTGCCGGGCTTCAGCAGTTCCCCCGCCATGACCAGCGGCACATACTCCCTGGAATGGTCTGTAGAGGGCGTGCCCGGGTCGCATCCGTGGTCCGCAGTAACCATCAGAATGTCCTCACTTCTGAGAGCGTTCAGCAATTCCGGCAGGCGTTCGTCAAAATACGTCAGCGCCTTCGCATACCCGTCCACATCATTCCTGTGGCCGTACAGCATATCATAGTCTACCAGGTTCGTAAAGCACAGCCCGTCAAATTCGGCATTCATATGCTCCAGTGTCCGGTCAATCCCTTCCGCATTGCAAGATGTCCGTACAGATGAGCTGATTCCCTTCCCCGCAAAAATATCGCCGATCTTGCCGACGCCTCTGGTTTCTAAACCGCTCCGTTTCAACACATCCAGCATTGTATCTTCTGGCGGAACTAACGAATAATCATGCCTTCTTGCCGTCCGCCTGAAGGGATACTCTCCTTCAAAGGGTCTGGCAATCACCCTTCCCACGCCATACGGCCCCTTGCAGAGTTCCCGGGCCGCCTCACAGATCCTGTACAGCTCCTCCACAGGAATGACATCCTCATGAGCCGCTATCTGAAGCACACTGTCCGCCGAGGTATACACAATCAGATTACCGGTCCGGATATGCTCTTCGCCATAATCCCTGATTACTTCAGTCCCCGAATAAGGCCTATTGCAGAGTATCCCCCGGCCGGCGCGCCCCGACAATTCCTCCAGCAGCTCCTTCGGAAAGCCCTCCGGAAACAGCGGCATGGCCCGGCCGGAAACCAGTCCCGCAATCTCCCAGTGGCCCGTCGTCGTGTCTTTTCCCCTGGAGCTTTCCGCCAGACGCCCGAACGCACCTGCAGGCGCATTCACCCCTTCCGCCCATTCCATACCGTCAATATTAAAAAGCCCGAGCCTTCTCATATTAGGCATAGAAAAATACGGGCTGCCGGCCGCAGATCTCAGAGTATTGCTCCCCTCGTCGCCATAAAGCCCCGCATCCGGCAATGCCCCGATGCCCACACTATCCAAAACAATCAAGAAAACCCTTTTCATACTCAGCACCTCTTTACCGCTCAACACACCGTCTTCTTCTCTCATCCCTGGGGGAAAGACATCCATCCCTTCTGTAAACTGCGCAATGCTCTCCGCCCGCGCTGCCTTTTTCAACCATCTCACACCTGTTTCCACCCCTTTTTGCCGGTTCCGTGGGTATTCCGCAAAATACAGACAGCTTCATCCTTCAGTTCCAGCCCCAGCGTCTCTCTGCTGTTATTGCAGAAGCCAAACTGTATCCTCCCTACTTTGGGCCCACACATCCAGCCGGGCAAAGCGGAAAAGGAACGACTTGCGTTCCTCCGGCCCTGTTTGGGGCGGAAATTTCAGCAAAATGTCTCTGTCAGGATAATTTTTAGCAAAATTTGTATATTTTCAGGGACTTCCATCGCTTCTGCAAATAAAACAGTCTAAAAGCGTCCGCTCTTCCAATGGCTTCCCTTTCATTATATGATAAAAAAGAAAAGATATAGATTGCCAATAATAAAATTATAGCAACGACACTCCAAAAGAGCAACATCCCTTTCCACCTTATGGTTGGTGTTCTGGAATTCTGCGGCCGAACGACCGGAAATAAGAATTTCAGATGGAAGAAAAAAGAGTCTGTCAATGCTCAATGAATTCGCTGCCTCCGCTCCTGATAAAGCTCAGGCAACCAAGACCATTGAGGCACGTCAAAAGGAAATGGAAACAGTTAGCCAGCGCTTTGAAGTCCTGGAGTAATTTGTAGGAGATTTCATCTATACCAGCGAGCTTCTCACTGAATCAATAGACATTCTGCCACACTTTATACCCACAGGGCATACATTACAGGGTGCCCTGCGGGTAGGGTTTAATCATATCACAGATACCATTACTTGTCGATGCCAGCCTGCACTGGAATAAACGGTATGGCACCCTATGACACAATAACTGAATTCCTCCAGCAATGGGAATGAAATACTGGTTGTACTCTTACCTCACCTGAAATTGGCTACTTCCGTTTTGCAATACGTCCAATACATTTTGTGCCGCCATCAGGCTCATTTTGCTGCTCGCCTCTTTCGTAGCGGCGCCAGCGTGTGGCGTCAGAATACAATTAGGCAGTGTACAGAGTCTGCTTTCATAAGGAGGCTCCGCCATGGTCGCGTCCAGCCCCGCCCCACGGATCTCACCGTTTTTCAGCGCCTCATATAGAGCTTCTTCATCCACAATTCCGCCTCTTGCGGTATTTACCAAGATTGCATCTTTTTTCATCGCCCGGAATTGTGCTGTACTGAACATATTCTCTGTATCCGGCGTCAGCGGCGAATGAATCGTAATGAAGTCTGATTCCCGGATCAGTGTTTCCAGATCCACATATTCTGCCCCGCACTCCTTCGCAAATTTTTCATCCTGATACTGGTCATAACACAGAATTCGCATATTGAAACCCGTGCACCGCTTTGCCACACCTTTGCCAATCCTCCCGGCTCCCACAATCCCAACAGTCTTTTCCCACATCTCCACCCCGGAAGGGCGCACCTGGTTTTTACTTTTGATTCCGTTGTCCATATATGTCACATTCCTCGCACAGTCCATCATGAGGGCTACCGCCATATCCGCAACAGAATCGCCGTTTGCCCCGGGGGTGATTGTCACTGCTATTCCGCGGTCAGCGGCCGCCCGGAGATCCACCCTGTCGTAGCCCACGCCATAGCGGGAAATGATTTTCAGGTTTTTGCCTGAGCTGATCAGCTCACTGTCGTACTCTTCAAGCCCTGCAATCACTGCATCAGCTCCAGGCAGCTCCCTGCGCAGCTGTTCCGGGACGGGACCGTCTGCCGCCACCAGTTTTATCACCTCGCAGCCGTTGGCTTCCAGGAGCTCTACCGCCTTATGATCCGCCGTGCCGAAGGACCTCGCTGTCACCAGAACCTTGTACTTTTCCATATCTCCCAATGCCTCCTCTTCTAATCCCGGACGAGAGCAACCGCCTCGGCAGTTAACCGTTCAATCTCGTCAAATTTACCCTCCCGGACCAGGGAATCCTTTACCATCCAGCTGCCGCCGCAAGCAATGATCTTGGGATCCGCCAGATATTCTTTCACATTGCCGGCGTTAATCCCTCCGGTGGGCATAAAACGTATATTAGGGAAGGGCGCCGACAGCGCTTTGATCGTTTTCAATCCTCCGTACTGCTCCGCCGGGAAAAACTTTGCGACAGTCAGGTGATATTCCAGCAAAAACATCAGTTCCGTGGGCGTGCATATCCCTGGATAGATAGTAAGTTTATTTTCTACCGCATATTCTGTCACTGCGCGGTTAAAACCGGCAGTCACAAGAAATTTTGCCCCTGCGGCTATGGCCTTTTCCGCCTGTTCCACATTCGTGACAGTTCCCGCTCCCACCAGCATATCCGGAAATTCATCCGTCATTGCCCTTATGGAGGCTTCAGCGGCGTCCGTGCGGAAAGTGACTTCCGCCACAGACAGCCCTCCTGCAGTCAGAGCCTTCGCCAGCGGCACCGCGTCCTTTGCATCCTGGATTACGACTACAGGAACTATTTTCAATGTTTCAATTCTTTCATTTACGTTCATTTCTTTCCTCCATAGCTACCAAGCCAGAATTCTTCGCGGATTATCAACAGATATTTTCTGAATCTGATTTTCTGATATTCCTGCCTTCCTCATGGCCGGGACAAATGTATTCAAGATATACGCCAGCCCCACGGCGTCAGGATCGTAGGCTTTCAGCCGGGACCGGGTAGTGTCCAGGGAAAACAGCAGCTGTTCGCCGCCGCCCCAGCTCAGCACCCTCTTCATCAGCTCCAGCTCCGCCTCATCGCTGTGGTATTTGAACCGCCCGATCGTATCAAATTCCAGCGAAACGCCGGCTTCCAGAACCTGAAGAAAAATGTCCGTATCGCCGCACGCTCGGTCCATATGGCAGAAATAAACCATTTCCAGATTCACCCCCCGCTCTCTCAGGAAATCCAGCAAAATTAATGGTGAACTGCCCTTTTCAATATGTACCATCATCGTGGCTCCTGTCTCCGCCTGGGCGATGGCAGCCGCCCCGAACAGTGTCCGGTAAGTACCCTCCAGATTACAGATATCTAACGCGGTCTTAATGATGCCTGCCGCTGCCCCGCCCTGCCTGGGACGATATTCCTGGTCCGTACCTGTGAACATACCCTGGGTCAGCTCCCCGATACAGAACTCTGCCAGATCCTTTTCGCTGACAGAACGGATCCAGTGGGTTTCCGGATAAAACTGGAGCTTGTGAAAACCCGTGGATGCGATGATATGAACCCCACTTCTCACCGCGATCTCTGTCAGGCTTTCAGAATCCCGGCAGCAGCCGCCCGGCTGGGCCTCTACCAGCGCGCTTCCGCCGGCTCTCCTGTAAGCAACCGTCTCAACCAGAGACTTCTCCAGGTCATCAATGCAGAGCGCCGGATTGATTTCAGAGGACCGCCCGCGGCTTAGCATGATATGCTCATGGCACTGGGTGAACCCGATATTTTCCGGTTCCACATTACCCAGTACCGTATGTATACTTTTTTTCATCGGAAGCTCCTTCCGCATGCCTTCTCGTGTCTCACCACTTCGGATTCGGCACAACCGCTGTCTCTCCGCCCTTTTCAACTACCATTTTGTGATAGCCCTTTGTCTCAATGGTGCCATAATCATGTCCGGCATCAGCCTGGAAGGTAAAAAACATAACCAGTGGATCTTTCCCGGTGTTCACCGAGCGGTGGGCGTACCTTCTGGGCACATACAGGGCCTGCCCTTTGACCAGCGGCATTTCCAGAGTATCTCCCTCCGGATTTTCCATAACCATACAGCCCTCACCGCTTAACGTATAGTAGACTTCCGCAGTTGCCAGCTTCGTATGAAAATGACCTTTTGTCATAAAATATTCGTTTCCCACCTTGCCGGGATAGAGAATTGTTGTTCCGAAAGCGAGATCCCCTTCCCTCTCCGGAAATCCCAGCTCATAAAACTCATAGATCAGCGGATCTTCCGTCTTTAGAATTTTTTCCGCCGCCGCGGAATCATAATACATATCCTTCATCTGGGAAAGATACCGCCGGGTAGGCTCCGCTTTCTCAGAAAAACCTGCAGCCAGATCAAAATCTACATAAAAACTGTGATCCCAGTCAAAATGATTCATTTCCTTATCCTCCTGTTAAGCATTTTTTGCAACTTCGCTGAGCATCAGAACTTTTTCCGCAATATTGTCAATATGGAACACTTCTGCCACCACCTGTGTCCAGCCGTGGATGAAGTAAATCCATCCGTCTTCTATGTAAAGGTTTTTCTCCTTCTCCTGTGCTTTCGCCTGCTCCATAAATACCAGCTCTCCCCGGTAGTTAATTTCCCACACCAGGCTGTCTTTTGGAAAAGAGCACCGTTCTGTGAGGGGCGAGCCAGGGGCATCCTTGCCGAGCCCGGTTGCGTTGACAATCAGGGAATGGGGCTTCAGGGATGCCAGAATCCTGTCGTTATCCTCCGGTGACGGGGTATGTAAATATTCGAATTCGATCGCAGGATTCAGTCCCTCCAGAATCTTCTTCGCTGACTCCAGCCGTGGGAGGCTTCGGTTGGAAATGATGATCTTTTTCGGAATATCGTCACCAGATTTTTCCTGGCCGAAATACAATGACATGGCCAGGGCTGCCCCGCCTGCACCCATTAAAAAGGTATCTCCACCATGCTCTTTCCAGTAGTTTTCCGGAACAAAATGCTCCAGAGCCAATCCGCTGGAAATCGGGTCTTTCGCATGGCCGCAGAGCTTTCCATCCTTTTTGGATATGCTGGAAATCTCACCGAGCTTCAGCGCGAAGGGGTCCAGGTATTCAAAGAGATCCTTGCAGGCATTATATAAATCAATCTTATGGGTCGTTACAAGAGCTCCCATGGACAGCGGGTCTTTTTTGATGAATTCCACCGCTTCTCTGTAATCCTCTCCAGGAGAATGGGGTTTAAAATCAATGCCTTTGATCTCAGCATCCAGCCCCAGAGCCTCCGCCCATTTGGGAAATACGCGCATGATGGAGGATTTACCTGTCGTCACGCCAATAAAGTAAATCGTTGGTTTTACTGCCGGTTGTACATTTAACATAGTCACTCACCTCATTTATATATTTTATAATTTTTCATTCAGTTCTATATGCTCCTGATCCGGTCCACGGAACATCACCCATTTGGAACCTCCCTGGAATGTCTGGGGCGCATGAGTGTATGACCCTTCCTCAAATTCTATTCCTTTTTCCTTCAAAATCCCCATCACTTCGTCAATATTTTCCACGTTCATGGCGATATGGTCGAACCAGCCATCCTTCCGGTCGATGGCAAATGGAAACTGAACCAGCTCGATCACGCTGTTTCCGCTTTTCACGAATTTGACCAATACCTCTCCTGCTTCACACTGATTGACAGATTCCCAGATCAGCTGAAATCCCAGCTTTTCTGTATAGAAAGCAAGCGATTTCTGAATATCATTTACATACAATCCTACATGGGCAAATCCTTCCATCTTCATGTTTTCACATCCTTTCTGTCTTTACGATGTAATGATGTATTGTTATAACATTATAATATAACATTAAAATCAAATTGTAAATAGCTTTTACACCTTTTCTAAACATATTTCAGAAGATCCGTCAATTTTTCCACTATATAGGTCGGCTTCATCACACAGGATATATAATCTGCATCTCCATACCATCCAAAGTGAAACTTTGCAAAGCAACTGTCATACCCCATTTCCCTGGCCAACTCAATATCTTTCTCCGCATCCCCCACGTACAGAATACGCCGTGCATCCAAAGACTTCTCTATACGCCTGCAGCGCCCCGTCTTGTCAATAGAAACATAATCTGCACCGGATATGGCATCAAAAAGTTGTTCCAGGCCGTGGGTGACCAGCATGCGCAATGTTACGGCTTCCATTGAGTTTGTCAGCAGCGCCGTCCGGACCCCTCTGGCTCTCAGCACTTCCAGCGTCTCCCTGACGCCTCCGGCGGCGGGGATTTGTATGGCCAATCCGTCCACCTGTGTCTTGCAGAAATAATCCAGTTTTTGAAAGAGTCTCTGCAAATCCTCTTCTGCCACTCCCACACTGTCAAAGATCTCCCGGACTGTCGCCCCAAGCCCCTTTTCCACTTCTTCCCTGGTAACTGGCTTTACATATTCATTGAGAAAACGGTAAAATACTTCCTGATGAAATACTTTTGAATCCATCAGCGTCCCATCCATATCAAACATTACCAGATCATATCTGTTCATTCTCATCTCCCCTCCCCGCCAGGGCCATGCATCACGGGGTAATCTGGAGTATAAAAAGAGATCCCGCCTGCCCTGTACCTGACATTTGGGATCTCTCTGGTTTCATTTTTCAGTAAATACGGTTACTTCAAAACTGCTTCTGTCTCCGCGGTATCTGGCAAGAGAAAACTCAATCGGCTCCCCGAATGCGTTGAATCCAACAGAGGTAAAAAACTGAATGGGTTTCCCTTTTTTCATGTTGAGCTTCTCCGCATCGCTGGCCGTGGCCTCCACAGCTTCCACCAGACGTTTCACACAGTGTACCTGTACGGAATTATCTCTGGAAAGAACAGAATACAATGATTCTTTTTCAAAGTCATGTTCCATGACGAAGGAACATCGTTCATAAGGTAGATACGTTTTCAATACAACAATAGGGTCATCGTCGGCATACCGTTTCCGTTGCAGATAAATCACCTTATCTTCCGGCTGGATCTTCAGGCGGTCCGCCACCTCAGGCGTCGCTTGAATTACTTTAAAATCCAGTACCTCCGTATGCGGCGTTCTCCCCGTCCTCCGTATCTGGTCATTATAGGATTCCAGCTTTTGGATAAAATCCTGATTGATTTTAGGCTGCGATACAAAGGTTCCCTTACTTTTCACCCTGTACAGCCATCCTTCCTGAACCATCTCGGCAATAGCCTGCCGCACAGTTGTGCGGCTGATATCAAACATATCGCTCAGTTCTTTTTCCGTCGGTATCGCACTGTCTTTCGGATAGGTGCCATTCTTGATCTCAGCCATGATTAACTCTTTAAGCTGAAAGTATAACGGAACAGGTGTTGTCTTATCCAGCTTTTTTTCAAGCAGCATATTTCCTCCCCCGGCATGGTTGCTGCAATCTTACAGCATACAATTGCCTGTCAATGTAGGATTGTAGTATCTTTAATACTTATATTAGCATAAATTTCCCTTTTGTCAACACGCCCTGCCCCTTGATCCGTCCTGTGTTCAGGCTTCTTTATTCAATTCTTTTAATATTTCAAAACCGGCCGGGGTATTCACCCTTGTAACACCAGCATTGAGCATGTCCAGAAACCGGCCGGCTTCTGCTACATTCCCCGCGCCGATCACCTCGAAGCGTCCGGCTGCCGCCTCTACAAAGTCCTTCACCTGCTCAATCGTCGGCTCCGGAATATCATAGGGCTTAAAATCCGCTGAAATAACCATGCCTTTCACCTTCGCCTCCGCAGCCGCGTCACAGACTTCTTTCATCTGCTCTTTACTGAATGCACTGATTTCAGTGACAATTTTCACCGGTATGGCTCCTGCTGCTGCCACCAGGGATTTCAGCTCTTCTCTCATCATGTCTGAGTGGCCGCTCAGATAAGTTCCCACCTGCATCACAATATAGAATTCATCAATGTGTACCGGCTCCGCCAGCATGTCTTCAATCTCCTGTACCTTCTGAAAGGTCAGATATGCGCCTGAGGGATATGACAGTGCACAGTCTATGCGGACGCCGTCTTCCGGCTTCAGCAGGCTGTTTACAAGAGGCAGCCCGGAGGGGCCAACGACTACGGTGTTAGCGCCGGCCCGGAGAGCCTTGAGTACCAGATTCTCAAGCTGCATATCTCCTACTTCATATAACTGAATATTGGAAAATTCCATCTTATCCGCGTATTTCATTCGTCCAGCCCTCCATATAACTTCAGCTGTCGCTGCATATAGCTTTCCACAATGTCCAATGTGCTGGCCGTATGGATGACCTGGCAGCCCAGCTCCACATATTTTTCAAACTGTTCCAGTGTTCGGATATTGCCGGACGGATGAATATCAAAACGGTTGGGGAAATGACGCTTGATCAGCATCACTTCCTCATAAGATACTCCCAGCTTACAACCCGGATTTACTTTTACGGAATATACACCCGCTGCATCCAGCGCCTTCAGCACCTCGATCATCTCTGTATCGCTCAGGAGAGTGGCCGGTATGACAAAGGCATTTTTATAAAATTTTCCGTCAAATTCTTTCATGATGGCCGCGGCCTCTCTCTCCACATCGCTGTAACGGTGGGAAAAGACCGCCTGCCAGTCAAGACACACACAGGTATCCTCTACCCCCATGTTCAATAGATTTTCCAGATCCTGCAGCTTCTTTTTCAGCGTCATCCTACCCAGAGGATAGGACACCGCCGCGTGGAGCCGGATGCTCCCGCCGGTTATTTCCCGGATCATTTTCACAAATGTCGGCTCTGTATCGAAGGCTACAGGTTTAAAACCGGTATCCAGCAGGCGGTACAAAGCTTTCTTCACATCCTCTTCTGTCTTGGTCAGGCCCTGTACTCCAAAATGGCATCTCGCAACCAGCGCGGCGCCTTCCTCCCGTACCCGTTTCGCGATGGCCGTGTTTTTTATTTTGCTGAAATCCATGTCTACTTCTCCTCCTGCACTTTTGCCATATGTTTAAAAGATGGCTGCAGCACATCATGCAGCTCACAGAATACCTGATAAGATTTGTCGTAAATTTCTCTGTTGGCAGGATTCGGCTGGTAGGTCTTTTTCACCTTGAGCAGCCGGTCGGCTCCTTTTTCCAGATCGTCTACAAACCCTACGGCAACAGCTGACATGAGCGCTGCGCCCAGGACACCGCCCTCATCTGCTTCCAATGTGCAGATGGGCACGTTATATATATCCGCCTTAATCTGATTCCAGGTATCGCCCTTCGCAGCTCCGCCAGAATGATATACCATCTGTATCTTCTCCCCGTTAGCCTCGAAAATGTCAAGGGTACGCTTGAACTCAAAGGCTACGCCTTCCAGCAGCGCCCGCACCATATGGCCGATGTTCTTCTCCAGGGACAGTCCGATGAAACAGCCCCGGGAATCCGCACTGCCCATGGTACGCTCGCCCATCAGATACGGCAGGAAATAAAGCCCGTCCGCTCCTGCCGGGATCTGCTCCGCAAGCTCACACAGGCAGGCGTAATCGTCTTTTCCCTCTTTTCTGGCTGCCTCCGCCTCTTTCTTCCCCAGGTTATCCCGCAGCCAGCGGAATGCACCACCCGCGGAATCAATATTTCCAAAAGGAACCCAGCCGTCCAGCACATGACGGAGATTCATAATCCGTTTATCCATGACCGGTTTCTTCGTATATGCCTGAATTGTAGCTCCTGTGCCAGTGATATCTACCACGCTTCCAAGCTTGTTCATTCCAGACACATAAAGCATGCTCAGCATGTCTCCTCCGCCTGTAATCACAGCCGTCTGCGTGCTGAGGCCCGTCTCCTGCGCAGCCTTCTCACTGACATGCCCGATGATCTCATAGGCCTTTTTGATTTCCGGAAGCTTTTCCCTGTCGATGCCCAGGGTGCCGATCAGGAGGTCGGACCACTCGTCCGTCTCACAGTTCATCGCAAAAGAGCCGGAAGCCTCCGACGGATCGATACACGTTTTACCAGTCATTTTGAAATTAATGTAATCCTTCGGCGTCAGAAATTTATCGGCAGCTTCATAGACCTCCGGCTTGTGATCCTTCAGCCAGCGTATTTTCACTCCATGCCAGGAGGCGATCGGCGCATTTGCCGTCTCGCGGTACACATCCCCGCTCAGATGCTCCGCCAGATCCTCAGCGATTCTGCTTCCTCTCTTATCGCAATACAGCTGTACATCTTCTTCCACCACAGAACCGTCCACCCTTACGGGAACTGCCCCATGCATGTGGGCGCAGCATCCGAAAGCAGCCACGTCCCCGCCGGATACGCCTGCATCCTTCAGCACCTTCTGTATGCTATCTCTCACAATCTTCCACCAGGATTCCGCTTTCTGGGTCGCCCACATTGGCTTCGGAGTGTCCACATACTGCGGCGTATTCGTCTTAGCCACCAGATTCATGTTCTGGTCATACAGCTGAACTTTAATCGATTGTGTTCCTACATCAGCTCCAATGATATACTTCATAATCGCAGTTACCTCCTTCACTTGCTTTTTCTGTTCTTCAGCTGGTCGATCACAACGGCAATCGTGATCAGGACACCGGTGCTGATCTCCATGATAAACGAATTGATGCCAAACTGGATGCCTACATTGTCAATCAACGTCATGAGCACAGTGCCCAGCGCCGTACCGAATACGGCCCCCTTTGCCCCTGAGAGAGAGGCTCCGCCGATGACCGAAGCTGCTATCGCATTCATCTCATAGCTCTGACCCGCAGTCGGAACCGCACTGTTAATCCTGGCCGCCAGCATGACGCCGGCAATTCCGCAGAGGAACCCCGCAAACCCATAAGTCATATAAACTGTCTTCCGGATCGAAATGCCGCAGAGCTTCGCCACTTCCTGCCCACTTCCCAGAACATAGATATTCCTTCCAAAGGTAGTATATTTTAAAATCAGAAACCCTACAATTACAACCGCAATCCAGAGCCAGGCCAGATACGGTATTTTCAGGAAGGAGCCTGCGCCCAGATATGTGAATTCCTGCTTCAGCCCGGCAATGGTGCCCGCGTTGCTGATGACTTTAATCAGCCCCCGAATGATCGTCATGCTGCCCAGAGTGGCAATAAACGGAGGTACGTTCAATTCATTGATGATAATCGCATTGTAAAGCCCGCAGACAATTCCAACCAAAATCGCTATCAGAATGGAAGCGGCGATAGGCAGTCCCCATCTCGCCTGTCCCATGGCTACCATCAGAGTGCTCATGCCGACGATGGCGCCGCAGCTCAGGTCTATGCCTCCCGTAATGATAATCATGGTGGCAGAGATCGCAATGACTCCATTGATGGAACACTGCTTCAGAATATTCATAAGATTGTATTCTGTGAAAAAATTTGCGGTTCCAAAGGTGGCTATCAGGAACAGCGCCAGAATAATCAATATCAGTGAAAATTCTGTTCTCCGAAAAATACTGAAATCACGCTTTTTATCTTTCATGTCAATTTCCCCCAATTGTTTTATTCAGATGTCGATGCCATCTTCAGCATCGTTTCTTCCGTGACTAACCCCAGTTCTTCTCTGTTCAGCATGCCGGTGATTCTTCCTTCTGCCATGACAATGCAGCGGTCCGACAGTCCCATGACCTCCGGCAGATAGGAGGATATGAGGATGATACCTTTTCCTTCCTTCACCAGCTGTTCCATGATTTTATAAATCTCCTGCTTTGCCCCCACGTCGACGCCAACCGTCGGCTCATCAAAGATCAGAATATCAGGGCCTCCGCAGAGAATCTTAGAAATTACAACCTTTTGCTGATTACCTCCGGACAGATTTTCCACCTTTTGTTCTATATTGGGCGCTTTAATATTGGTTTTTTCTTTATATTCTTCCGCGCGCTTCCGTTCCTTTTTCAGGTTAATGAGGCCGAATCTGCTGATCTCATCATAAGAAGCTGCGTTAATATTCGTTTCAATACTGAGAGGAAGCGCCAGGCCGTCCAGCCTCCGGTCCTCCGTCAGGAAACCAATTCCCTGGCGGATGGCATCCCTTGGACAATTGATTGACGCCTTCTTCCCTTTTATGTAGATCTCTCCTGCCTCCAGTTTTTCCAGCCCGAAAAGCGCACGCATTACCTCGCTTCTTCCCGCTCCAACCAGTCCGGAAAACCCCAGAATCTCCCCTGCCTTCAGACGGAAGCTGATATCCCTGAAATACTTTTTGTGGCTCAGGCCCTCGACTTTCAGAAGCTCTTCACCTGACACCGCATGGCTGATATTGTATATATCACCGATCTCACGGCCTACCATCATAGACATCAGCATGTCTTTTGTGACATCGGCGACATTTTTTGTATCCACATATTCGCCGTCCTTCAGAACAGAAACGGTATCACAGATTTCTATGATCTCCTCCAGCCTGTGAGAAATATAAATAATGCTGACTCCCTGGCTCTTCAGTTCCCGTATATATCGAAACAGGATTTCCACCTTATCGTTTTCCAAAAGTGCCGTCGGCTCGTCAAATATCACAAGCCTGATCGTATCATTCACTGAAATCTTACTGATCGTAACCATTTCCTGCATTGCTACGGTCAGATTGCTGATTTTTTCCCTGGGATCTATGTCAATCCCGAACTTATCCACTACCTTCTGGCTGTCCGAATACATTTTCCTCCAGTCCACAAAACCGGCCCTTGTCTTCGGAAGCCTACCAAGAAAATAATTTTCCGCTATACTCAGCTCTTTCGCTATATTCACGTGCTGGTAATTGGCGAACATCCCCAGCTCCTTACTCTCCACCGGGTTTTTGGGGGATTTCCATTCTCCGTCACAGTTAATGCTGACCGAACCCTCATCCGGAGATTCCACACCCATAATGCACTTGATCAGTGTTGACTTTCCAGCCCCATTTTCTCCCAGAAACGCCCGGATTTCCCCCTTTTTGATCGTCATGTTGATATGCTTAAGCGCTTTCACACCCGGATAGCTTTTGCTGACATTTTCAATTTTAAGAATCGTATCCTCCATAATAAAAGCCACCACCTTCTCAATCATTACATTGTGAGCCGCGCACTATAGACGAAATCATCTAAGGGCACGGCTCATATATTATTCTGAAACCGCTGTTTCCTGCTGCTGCAGCCAGGCCGCAGGAGACTTAACTGCAGCTATAATTGTAATTCTTATTTTCTCATCCGTCTTTTATTTTGCCAGAATCTTCGGATTCAGCAGCGCCTGGCTTTCTTCGGTGTCCATATTCTCAGCGGTTACAACCTGGGAAGTACAGTCAATATGTTTTTCAGTCTCTGTATTCTTACCGGTCTCCAGGTATGTATAAGCATTCATAACCGCATTATACCCCTGCTCATATGGCGTCTGAACGACGATTGCATACAGGTTTCCGTTCTCCAGGGCTTCTATCTCAAGGCTGTCGGAATCAACGCCGATACCAACTACCTTATCGCCCATTCCTGCGCTGCCCAGAGCCAGTGCAATGCCGTCGCCGGATACATTATTGCCGCCGTACAGGCCGATCAGCTCATCTCCGTATGTTGAAATCTGTGTCTCCACATTGGACTGAGCGTTATTCACATCATTTTCATTATAAAGCGTGTCCAGGCATTCCAGATCCGGAGCGTGCTCCGCCATATAAGCCTTGAAACCGTTCATGCGCTCTTCGAGAGTCTCTACAACCACTGACATATGCATGCCGATTTTACCCTTTGGTTCAATTCCGCGCTCGTCAAACGCCTTCAACATAGCTGCCGCGGCTGTCTCGCCGATCACAGTATTGTTGCAGTAGTAATGTACGCCGTAGAAATCATCATAATTATGAGAATCTCCGCCTTCCAGACCCATACTTACAAAGTTTACATAGATACCGGCATTCTGAGCCTCCTGAGTTTTCGGAACGGTTCCGTCCGGAGCCAGGGTGGCTGTAATGATTGCGTCCGGGCTGGATGCGATGACACTTTCAAATGCTTTGATATAGGCGTCAGTCTCTGATTCAGAAGCCGGACCGCTCACGGTAAAATTGATTTTAACTCCCTTTTCTTCTTCCAGATCCAGGATAGCATTGCGGATTCCTGTCTCCGCATACTGCCAGTATTCGGATTCAGTAGAGGGTGACAGATAGACAAAGTCATATTCCTTTGACGATGCCCCCGATGTTGATGCGGCAGATGATGCAGATGATGCGGCCGACGAAGCGGCTGATGATGACGAGGCGGCTGACGACGATCCCTTCGAAGATGCCGACCCGGACGTCTCCGCGCTGTTGCCGCAGCCAACCATTCCCGCGGTCATAACAGCTGCCAGCAGGATTGATAATAACGCTTTTCGTTTCATATGTAACTCCTCCCTATTTAATTATATAGTAATGTTACTTTGTTATGACATATTCTAGCATGGGGGCTTTTGTTTGTCAACATATAATCTGATAATTTGTGCAGGGTTTTCTAATTTTGCACAGATCCTTTGTGCGAATTCACCAAAATCCATAATCTGCTTTTGCTTCGCTAGAGTTGGTGATAGTGCCTCCGGTAGACGAGCGGCTGATAACAGAAATAAAGAAGAGTTGTTAATTTTATAAAATAGCAATCTCTTCTCTATTTACAACATTATTATTTCAATCCAGCAGGTTCTACCCTGACATATGTATTATAACATATCAATATAAATATTTCAATAAAGTTGTTAATATAAAGTTTCCGCAGTTTTATCCACTCACCTTTTTTTACTGCCTCCCTTATACACAACTTTCAAAAAATCCCCAAAATATGAGGATTACCTGTGGTTAATTGTACATCAAATACTTAACAAATGAAATGGAAAATTTTAACTTTCTCAAATAAATTCCAAATGTCTTTCTAAACCAGAACGGAAATTTACCGCTGACACGACCTACGGTATGCTTGTCGCCAACAGCTGCCTGCTGACGGATGTTACGGATCAGCTTCCCGAAAATTCCAAAAAAATAAATGTTGTTGATCCCCTTTCTAAACATCTCTACCGTGGCGTTCCTGGGCTGACGGCAGCTTCCTATCTTCAAACCGTTAAAAAATGGGTTCCTGATGAACCGGTAATTCACATCGATGACAGCGATGTCGTCAAACCCGATGGTTATCATTTTTAGGCTCTCGGTATCGTCCGCGATGGTTCTGAAAGCACCTCCACTAAAAATGTTTACAAGAAAGGTTACCATGTCACGGAAGCCTGTGTCCTTACAAAAAGCAATCACCCGGTCAGCATCTTTTCCAGAATCCACTCCTCTTCCGAGAAAGATTATAAATCTGCTAATAACATAACCTTTGAGGCCATGCAGCAGGGAGCTGCTCTGTTTGACCATGCAACGTTTGCCATGGACCGTGGCTATGATGACAATAAGATGTTTTTAAAGCTGGATGAGCTTAAACAGGATTACGTGATCCGGCTCAAATCGAACCGCAAACTTTTTAATCCCAGTAAATGGACCCCTGCAACAGAACTCCGTAACCGTCGCAAAGGCAAGGTGAAAACCAGTATCTTCTACAAAGTGAAAGATCATGATGCATACCTTTCCCATGTAAAAGTACAGATCACGGCATCCAGAAAAGATATTTATCTCGTGTTGGTTTATGGTATTACAGAACACCAGATGATGCTTGCCACTAATAAAGAGATCCGTTCAAAAGAAGATGTCATCTGGATGGCACGGATCTACTTTTCCAGATGGAAAATTGAAGAGTATTTTCGCTGTAAAAAGCAGGTGTTCCAGTTTGAAAACTTTTGTGTACGGAAACTTCGTGCGATCAATGCGCTCAGGGTTTCTATTATAAAATCAGCAAATCCAGTGAAGGAAAAAGTTCTCTTCTGCTATTACCGACTGGCAAAAGGTATCTCAGGCATACTATCGTATGCAAAAGAGGGTGTCAGGCTCTGGTTCCGGACGAAACGTCCAACATACCGCCAACTCTGTCTGCCCCAAGCAATCTTTTCTTGACTGCCCTGAGTAATTCTGTTATATTGATCTCAAGGAACAATCGTGGTATAGGATAATGTTGAATCAATATAAAAATTTCAATAAAGTTGTTAATAGCCAATTCAGGTCTTTTCTTGATTGTCATGATAAATTCTGTTATATTGATCTCAAGGAACAATCGTGGTACAGGATGGTGTTGACCTCATTTTACATAGAGTGGGGGTGGGGCTTATGAAAAACAAATTCAGCTTCAACGACTTGATACAATTCGGATTATTTTTGATTGCACTACTGACATTCATTTACTTGATTAGTCATTAGCATCGCATAGAAAAACCACCCTTGAAACTTTGGCAGATGTCAGGGTGGTATTTTCTATCTCTTTCGCAGGTCAAACCACTTGTGGGCGGTTGCATCCTTCATGTTTATACCATAACAGATTCCAGAAATATATTCAAGATTTTTTTGCGGTGTGTATTTTCGTTTTACTGATAACTACAATTTATAATAGCATATCTGACTGGAAAGAACAGTCAATATCTATTATAGTGTACCTTTGTCTCATCATACCTGTCCTCTGCTTCACGGATCTCGTCCGGATAGCCCACCGCCAGGATCGCAAATGGCTTCACATGCTCCGGCAGCTTCAGAATCCGAGACACCTGCCCCATCCTCTCCTGATCCGGCGCAACACCCATCCAGACAGCTCCCAGTCCCAGCTCCACAGCCTCCACCAGGATATTTTCACAGGCCGCCCCCAGATCCTGTTCAAAAAACTTAGGATGGCTCATCGCTCCACAATTCCCCAGCGGTACAATCGCCAACGGCGCATGCTCCGCCGGCTTCGCATAGGGACTGGTCCCTGCAAGCTCACCGAGCACTCCCTCATCGGTCACAACCACAAATTCCCACTCCCTCTGGTTGCAGGCCGTGGGCGCCGACATACCTGCCCTCAAAAGAAGCCGGATCTCCTCTTCCCCAACCTTTTTCTCTTTAAATTTCCGAATACTTTTTCTGTCAAATATACTGTTCATCTTACACCTCCATAACCGCCGCCAGAAACAACATCCAGCAAAAAATGTCTTTATAATATTCTTAAGTATAACACAAACACAGCTCTACCGCCAGAAAAAGACCAGAGGCACTATCGCCAGCTCTAACGGCGTACAAACAGATTATGGTTGAACTTCCAATTGATCGGTGAGGGGGAGGTGTTGTGGATACCCGGACGAAAGGCTGAGGGGAGGCGGGTCGGAACAGGGACGGCGCCATGGAAGGCTGCGGCCTGCCGGAGGTCTCCCGCTGCTTTTCGTCCGGGCATCCACCCCTCCCCCTCGCCACAAAACCAAATTTCATTTTTTCTTGCTCTCTGCCCCCGCCCCACCCGAAAGAGATTTCCTGTATTTCTCACTTTCCCAATTATTCACGAATTCCTGCGCAGCTTCTCCCAGCACTGCCGTCTTATATCCGGCATTCCGGATGTGTTCTTCCAGAAACACCACAGAAAGCAATACCTCCGCCGTCACCTGTGCCTTTCCTTTGCTCATTCTGAAATATAATTTTCCCGTCTCCGGGTCGGCTGTACAGCAATCCTGTCCGGGCATCCGGCCGCCTTCCGTCTTAAATGTACCCACCAGGAAAACCATCTGATCCGGGCAAAGCGGAGCGTAAAGCAGATGATTTTCCGTATAAATACCACTTCGGAACGCTTGCTCCAGGAATGGAATTTCGCTTCTGTAAAGCCCTTCTTCTAGTTCCTGCAATACTACTTCCGGATATTCTTCCAGCTTCAGCCCAAAGTATTCTGCAAGGCGCCGGTTTACGTCCTCCTGTATTCCCAGGCAGGCTTCACATTCTGAATGATGGACCACCAGCCCGTGATTCTGCATGAAATACACGGCCGGCTCTTCTCCCTGTGATTCTTTTACACGTCTGCCTTCCTCCTGTACTGCAAAGGTCAGGTTTGCCCCGGGATTTGAGTAGGGCACCCAGCCCCAGCGGTAATCCGCGCCATCCAGGACCCTTTGCAGGATTTCCCGGCAGCTTTCTGTGCAGCAGGCCAGGTTCGCGTATACACTGTGTGTATGCGAAACAAAACGCCCCAGGATCGAATGAAAACCGGCTTCCACAGACGGGCGCAGCTCTGGAAGCCCTTCGATCCTGCACTGGGCCTGCTTCGTTTGCGCAGCTCCTGCCGCTTCCACGTCCTGGAAATCTTTTGCCTCATGACCGCCGTAAAAGCTTCTCAGCATCTGATAATCTAATACGGAATACGCCTGCTCCGTGCCGACGTCACTGAGGCGGTAGCCCGACGCTTTGATAGCCATCTTCCCACCCGCCAGCTTTACGGAAGTGTTGCCTCCCCCGCCCTGTACGTAATCACTCCGTCCTCCCGAACAATGGGACAGGCGGACATATTCCTCCAGTAATTTTCTATTGTTATTCACAAAATCCGACATAATACACTCCTTTCAATAGGACGACAGGTCAACGCCCAGTTTCTGCCCCGCAGTTTCCAGCAATTTCGCAAGCCGCTCTTCTTTGGGGGCTTCCAGCCGCATCGTGAACGCCGGTTCCGTAATGGACCTCCTCAGCAGCACCCAGCTTCCGTCCGGGAATTCCAGGCGGATTCCGTCTATGCGGACGGCCTTCAGCCCCGGTTCTCCGGCCCAGTCTTCCATCCGGCGGAAGATCCTGTCTATTTCGTCCGCCGGCGCCGCTCTCCGTATATCCGGGGTGATTGCGGTATAGCGTACCTGCTCCAGCAGCCCCCGCAGGGTCCGGCCGGATTTCCGCAGAATATCCGCCATTGTCACCAGAGCAAACAGTCCGTCATCCCCTTCCAGTTCACGGAAAAAATAATGGCCGCTCACCTCCCCTGCCAGGCGGCTGCCAGCCTGCAGGAAATGTCTCCTTATAAACGCATGGCCGGAACGTTCCATGATCGCCACTCCTCCCGCATCTAATACGGCTTTTTGTAAAATCGAGCTGCACTTTAAGTCATAGACCACGCTCTCCCCCGGACGGACCAGACTGTCTGAAAATATCACCATGGCTTCTTCCGCCAGGAGCGGAACGCCCGCACTGTCCACAAAGATCGCCCGGTCGCCGTCGCCGTCAAACGCGACTCCAAAATCGGCCTGCACCTCCTTCACCTTCAGGCACAGGGCCGAGAGGTTTTTCTGTACGGCCGGATTCGGGTCCCTGTTGGGGAAGGTGCCGTCATAGCTGCAATACAGCCGTGTTACCCGCAGACCCAGCGCCTCCATCACTCTGGGGGCCGTTTCACTCATGGCCCCGTTTCCGGCGTCAATGACCACATGGAGAGGGACACACTTCCCCTGTCCGTATTGGCTTCTCAGCATTTCCTCATAGGCAGAGCCTGTATCCACCCGGTGAAATGTCCCCTCGCCGGACTCAAACTTTCCGGATTCTGCACGGTCCTGTATTTCCCGGATGTCCTCCGGAAGAACTGGCAGCTCTCCCAGCATCAGCTTTAATCCATTATATTTGGGCGGATTATGGGATGCGGTAATTTGCGCGCTTCCGTATGCATCCAGAAATCGTTTGGAAAAGTAAAGCTGCGGGGTGGAAACCTGCCCCACATCCCATACCTTTGCCCCACCCTCCAGAAGCGCTTCCACAAATGCTGCTTTCAGAGAAGGGGTGTGCGTGCGGAAATCACCGCCGACCACAATTGTACGCCCCTGCAGTAAGCCGGCGACCGCTCTCCCGATTCTTCCCATCTCCTCTTCCCGCAGATCTTCCCCATAGATACCGCGTATATCACAATCTTTATAGATACTCATCGATATAATTCCTCTTTCTGCAGATATCGCAAAATTCCTCATATAAATCGTTGTAAGCTGCATGTCTCCGAACGTCTGGTTCAAATACCCGCGTGTGTTTTACCATCAATTCGGCCGCTTCGCAGAGATTCCTTCCCAGAGACACGGTTCCGGCGATAACCGCAGTTCCGTAGGATGCTTCCACCATGGCCGGCTGTACCAGTCTTTTTCCCAGTATATCGGCCCGTATCTGTGACCAGACCGGAGCCTTTACCGCTCCTCCGGCGATCGTGACCGTATCACCCGGCGGACAGCCCAGGCCCTCCAGTGTATCGTAGCACAGCCGCTCCACATAACCGACGCCCTCCATTGTGCCCGCATAGCGAGCCTCCTCTCCTTCATTTCTCAGTCTGAAGAAGGCCTCGGCCTCCGGATTCACGAACGGGAACCGCTCTCCTTTCATGGTCAGGGGATAAATCACATTGCCCGTGGGAGTCATCGCAGGGACTCTTGAATTCAGAACCGCGAAATTTTCCTCTCCAAACCATTGATTCAGGCAGATTCCGCCCACGTTGCCGGCGCCGCCCGGGTACCAGTATCCCTGCGGATGCTTATGGCAGTAAACACGGCCCTTCGGATCTTTTATGAATTGCTCTGTGACTCCCTTCAGGACAATCGTCGTCCCAATGGTGGTGTTGTACTGACCAGGACGCACGACCCCGGAAGCTACGCAGGACGAGTAACCGTCCGTGGTGCCTGCCACGATCTCTGTATCAGCCGGAAGCCCTGTTTCGGCCGCAGCCGCGGCTGTGATCCTACCCACCGGCCAGCCCGGCATTACCACATCCGGAAGAAGCTTTCTGTCGATACCCAGAGAACAGAAAATTCCACCCTCCCATTTTTCATCAATCAAATCATAGCCACTCTTTAGCGCATTTGAATAATCCGTCACCCGGAAATTCCCGGTCAGGCATCCTGTCAGGTAATCAGCCTGATGGACGAAGGACGCCGCCTTTTCATAGATCCAAGGCCAGTTTTTCTGTATCCACAGGATCTTTGGCAGGCTGAAGGACGCACTCATGCGGTATCCCAGTTTTTCTTCCAGCCCTTTTACGTTCTCATGCAGCTCGTCCATGACAGAAGAAGCCCTGGAATCATTGTACATCAGGGCCGCCGAAAGAGGCCGCCCCTCACTGTCTAACGGCAATATGGTCCCGCTGGTTCCGTCCACTGCCAGCACCGCAGAAAATCCCGGCTTCGCCGCCCGCAGCGCGCGTGCTGTCTCTGCCAGCACTTCCATCGACGCCTGCCTCCACTCCTCTGCCCGTTGTTCTTTATATGGCTCCTCCGCCACATTTATATGGCTGTAGCGCCTGGAAGCTTCTGCAATCAGCTGCCCCCGTGCGTCAGCAGCGGCCGCCCGGACCCCCTGGGTACCCAGATCGAGCCCGATTAATATTTTTTCACCCATGAAACACCCTTTCTCTGTAGAACTGATACCTTTTCTCCCACACATCCACATCCTCCGGCAAGAAATATTCGATGGGGAACGAATTCCGTATGACCTCCCGGATCTCATCCAGAGAACCGAACAATCCCAGACCTGCCGCCTGTATCATGATATTGCCGGCCGCTGTGGCCTCTCCCGGTCCGGCCATCACGGGTACCTTCATCACATTGGCCGTCAGCTGGTTCAGGAAACGGTTATTGCAGCCGCCCCCGATAATGTTCAATTCGCGGATTTCAAATCCGGCTGCTTCCGCCATCTTATCGAAATTACGGCGGTATTTCATCGCCAGACTCTCATAAATCGTTCTGGCCGTCTCTGCAATCTGATCCTCTCCAAGCGGCTTCTGGCCTGTTTTGGCAAAATAACTGCGGATCGCACCGCACATGGTGTCGGGATTAAAGAAAAGCTCATCGTCAATATCCAACCACCGGGTAAAGGGCTGTGCTTTTTCTGCCGCCTCCGCGATCTCCGGATAAGAAATACCAGGGTTCTTCTTCTGCCATTCCCTTTTGCAGCACTGCAGCACCCAGAGGCCCATGACATTTTTGGCGAACAGATTCCGTCCGAAGGCAAAACCTGAGTTGGATATGCTCAGCTCTCTTGCTTTTTCGTTGACTACCACCCGGTCCAGATCCAGGCAGGCTATCGACCAGGTGCCTGACGACAGGATTGCAGCGCCCTCTCCGCCGCCAGGGGCAGCCACCGCCGCGCTGGCCGTATCATGTATACAGGGAGCGGTTACCGGCACCGGGTCCAGTCCGCATTCAGCCGCTATCTGGCCATCCAGCATTCCCACCCGCTGCCCCGGATATATCATATCTCCCTGAATCCTCCGGGGCAGGCCAAAGGCTTCAAACACCTCATCCGCCCATGCCTGTTTCACCGGGTTATAGAGTTGGGAAATGGAATTTACCGTATAGGACATCGTGATCTGTCCCGTCAGAAAATAGTGCAGGAGATCCCCCAGATAAATCAGGTGGGAAGCATGATCCACCACGGTTCTTTCCCTCTCCTTCAGCGCTATGAGCTGGTTCAGTGTATTGATCTGAAGCATCTGTATGCCGGTCTCTGAATACAGACGGTCCTTTCCCATCTTTTTTTGTATGATTTTATCCGTTTCATTCGTTTTGCTGTCCCTGTAAGAATAGGGAACCGCCAGAAGATTACCCTGTCCGTCCAGGAGCCCGAAATCACACCCCCAGGTATCAATGCCGATGGAATCCAGCACCGGCCCGAACTCCCTCACATATTTTTTCAGTCCGGCCAGTATCTCCTCATAAAAGCTCAGTACATTCAGAAGGCATTTTCCGTTCACTTCCACAAAACCGGTGGGGAATCTGTGCAGCTCATGCAGTCTCAGCTTTCCGCTCTCCAATTCACCCATGATCGCGCGTCCGCTCTCAGCCCCGAAGTCAAATGCCAGTATCCTTTTTGCCGTCACGTGTGTCACCTTCCTCCCAGATAGTTAATGTAAAACTCACTCCTGCAAAAAGGAAAGGGCAGACGGCAGGCATCTCTGACTGCTCTCTGCCCTTTCCTGCAAGATTTTTTTACCTCAGAAGATCAGAAGTCATAATCATCAATAGTGTCCTTCGTCAGCTCCAGCGGCGGTCCCGCATAGAGGGTTCCGTTAGGTCCGAATTCATAGGTCTGTCCGTCATACTCAAAGGATTCGTCTGTCGCAGGATCGACTTCGCCTTTACGGATCAGATATCCGCACAGTGCTCCGGCATAGCCTTCCATGTAGGTATTCCACAGGGTGGTGCTGGATACGGTTCCGTCTTTCACATAATCTCTCATCTGGTTCGGCGTTCCGCAGCCCTGTACATGAACAGTATCGGCACAGCCGCGCTGTGACACTGCCATGGCTGCCGCAACAACGGCGACGGTAGTCGGGCAGAGCATGCCCTTCAGCTCCGGATATTTGTCCATGGCATTTTCAGCGCAGGACAGGGAAGCATTCTGCTCGTCATTTCCGTACATAATTTCAACCAGCTCCATATTTTTATATTTTTCCTGCTCATTCATGGATTTGTAAATTTCGATCTGATTATTCTGGAACGGAGCGTCTGTCGTTGAGGAAATAATCACGTACTGTCCCTCATAATTCATATCAGCCGCCAGCTTCTCGAACATTACCTCCGCCAGCTCGTCATAGTTGCAGCCGATGCTGCAGGCAGCCCGGTACTGCTCATTGCCGGTGATATCGTCATTGACCATCAATACCGTCACTCCGGCATCCTTCGCGTCCTGAAGCGTTGCGTTCAGGGTATCCGGGGAGTTGGGGGCGATCAGCAGAATGTCCACTCCATTCTGGATCTGAGCCTCAATATACGGTATCTGCGAGGTCGCGTCCGCCACATCCGGGGCAACCGTCGAATACTCCATTCCCAGCTCTCCGCACAGGTCTTCAATGCCCTGGGCGATGGGAGTGAAATAATCAATACCGGTACAGATGGGAATCCAGCATACCTTCAGCTTCTCATCTCCGGCGGTTTCTGTCTTCTCTGGCGCCTCTGTGGTACTTCCTGATTTTGCCGTCTCAGATTTTGAAGATGAAGCGGCTGAATTAGACGTCTGGCTGTCCTGCGCCTTTGTACAGGCAGAGAATGAACAGGCCAGCATCGCCAGTGTCAGAGTCATTGCTACAGCTTTTTTCATTTCTTTTCCTCCTTTTTCTTGAAAAAATTATTTAAGACAGATGGTTTTTCCTGCGGTAGTTCTCAATGATATTGGAAAACACCATGACCAGGATCATCGTCAGGCCAATGCAAGCCTTCTGATAATAGTCATTAAAGTTAGCCAGCATCATGGAAGCCCTGAACATTACCACTATGAAAAACGCAATTACGCTGCCCCAAATCGTACCTTTTCCGCCTGTGAAGGCTGTCCCTCCCATCAGAACCATCACCACCACATCCATCTGACCATCCGAATGGATATTGTAGCGGGCCATCTCAAACCGGGACATCGAGAACAGCCCCGCCAGCCCGCAGGCGGCACCCACCATGGCGAACAGCAGCATCTTTGTCTTTTCCACCGCCACGCCTGAATAGTGGGCTACCTTACTGTTGCTGCCGATCGCGTAGACCGTTCTTCCAAAATAGGTTCTGGACAGTATAAAACTGAATATCACCGCCAGCACCAAAAATACCATAGTGGTCGCCGGGATCACCCCGAACGCCATCCAGTCATCCACACCGTTAAACCACTCAGGAAATCCTCCCACGGAACCATCCCCGATCAGAACCTGTGACAGGCCCCTAAACAGGGACATTGTCCCAATGGTGATAATCAGAGAGCTTAGTCCCGTTTTGATCACCAACAGCCCGTTGACAATTCCCAGCAATGCGCCAAACACCACACAGGCCACGCACAGCACCTGCATCGGCACCCCTTTTGTATAGAGGACTGTGGTGATACAGGCCGACAGCGTCAGAGTGGAAGCAACCGACAGATCGATTTCACCTGCGATCATCAGCAGCGTAAAGGGTATCCCAATGATGCCCAGTTCCACGTACAGAGTCGTTGACCGGAGCAGGTACTGGATGTCCAGGAAATTGGAAGAAATCCGGGACCCGAATATCACTACCAGGACAAAAGCAACTGCCAGAATCAATTCATCTCTGAGGATTGTCTTTAAAAACTTATTCCCTTTCGCCATTACCGCTTCTCCTCCAAAGTTTTGTGCATTCTCGTCCTGAACTGCTTATCCGCAATTACAGCCACGACAATGATTAATCCGTAGATTGCCTTTTGCCAGTGCCCGGACAAGCCGACAATCGTGATTGCCGTGTCCAGCTCTCCCAGCAGGAATACCCCGAAGATAGTACCCAGCACGCTGCCGGTGCCGCCTGACATACTGGTCCCGCCGATCACTACGGCGGCAATAACTGTAAATTCTATGCCTGTGCCCACTGCTGTTGGATTCACATATCCAATACGTGAAATATAAGCCAGGGCCGCCAGGCCGCTGCAGATCCCCGCAAATACAAAACAAATAATAGAGATTCTCTTGGTATTAATCCCCCTCAGCCCGGCCGCTGTCGGATTGTCCCCACAGAAATAAATATTGCGTCCCAGCTTCGTTTTCATCAGAATGACGGCTACCGCCACCGCTACTGCAAATACAAACAGGATCAGGTATGGTACCCCTACCACTGAGGCGTTAAAAGCCGACAGCTTCGTTATGTACCTGGGTATCGACGTATTGTCTATCTGTTCGCCGTTGCACATGATATAGAAAACGCCTCTGAATATATAGCCTGTTCCCATGGTCACGATCACCGAAGGAAGATTCAGTTTGTTGACGGCAAAGCCGTTAATCAAGCCCAGCGCCCCTCCGACTGCAGCGGATACCAGGCACAGGAGCAACAGGTTAAATCCGGGATTGGCCCGCAGGATCATGCCCGCAGTCACCGCGCAGAATCCCATGATAGCTCCAATGGACATGTCTACATTGCGGTTAATGATAATCGCCATCTCACCCAGCGCCAGCAAAAGCACATAAGGCATAAACAGCAATATCGTATTGAACACATTCCAATTGAACCAACGGGGCTGGATCACTCCTACCAATATGTAAATTACAATCAGCACCAGGAATACGCTGAATTCCTGCATTCCCAGCAGTTTTCTCATTCTCTCTTTCACAGCCATGACCTTATCCTTTCCGGTTATGTGCCGCCATCAGCACTTTTTCCTCTTGCAGTTCCTCTCTTCTGAGGGTTCCTGACATCCTTCCCTCATACATAACAACCACGTTATCGCACAGACCGATAATCTCTGCCTGTTCAGACGAGATAAGGATAATGCACTTCCCTTCCCTGGCCAGCTGGCTGATCAGCTTGTAGACTTCTGCCTTTGCCCCGATGTCAATTCCGCGGGTAGGCTCGTCCAGGATCAGGATATCCGGTTCCACAGACAGCCATTTTGCGATGCTGACCTTTTGCTGGTTCCCGCCGGAAAGCTCATTCACCCGCTGCTCATAGCTGTCACATTTTGTCTGCAGCAGCTTGGCGTATGCTGAGGTCAGCTCCTGTTCCGCCTTCCTGCTGACCACTCCCCATTTATTGGTGATCTTGTGAGGCACAGCAAAGGTGGAGTTAAAAGCGATTGATTTCTCCAGCAGCAGCCCCAGTCCCTGGCGATCCTCAGGCAGCAGGGCGATTTTGTTGGCAATCGCCTGTTTCGGATTTTTTATCTTCACTTCCTTCCCGTCAATCAGGATTTTCCCGGATTCCACCGGCGTAATCCCGAAGATCCCCCTGGCGATCTCTGAGCGCCCGGCGCCTACCAGGCCGGCCAGTCCGAAGATTTCTCCCCTGTGAACCTTAAAGGAAACATTGGAAAAGCACCCCTTAACGCTGATATCCTGTACCTCGAAGTACGGCTTTTCCTCGATGGGCACCGTTTCTTTCGTTATGAATTCGCCCAGGCTTTTGCCGATCATCAGACGCACCAGCTCATTCTCCGTCAGATCACTGCGCTGATATGTCCCGATGCAGCTTCCATTCCTCAGAACAGTAACACGATCGGCAATCTCCATCACTTCATTCAGGCGGTGGCTCACATAAACGACTGACTTTCCCTGTTTTGTCAGAGAGCGTATCAGATCCAGCAGCTTATTCACCTCGTGAGGCGTCAGGGAAGCTGTCGGTTCATCCATGAAGATCACACGCGCATTGCTGGCAAGCACGTTCGCGATTTCTATCTTCTGCATATCAGCCACCGACAGACCCATCACCTTCCGGTGAATATCAAAGGGAATGCCCAGTGAATCCATGATTTCCTGCCCCTTCTTTTCCAGGGTCCTGTAATTTACAGCCGCATGCTCCATGTTCCCCGCAAAGATATTCTCCAGTATGGACAGGTTCTGGAAGGTCAGAGGCTCCTGGTGAATCATCGCCATTCCATACTTTCTCGCGTCGGTAGGGCTGGAAATCCTCACCTCGTCTCCATCGACAAAGATCTTGCCGGAAGTAATTCTGTGCACCCCGAATATCACATTCATCAGCGTGGATTTTCCCGCTCCGTTCTCTCCCATCAGGGCATGTACCTCTCCGGGAACGATATCAAAATTGACGTCTTTCAGGACCTTTGTCTTGCCGAACTCCTTGCATAAATTTTCAACTTTTATGGTTGATTTTCCGTCATTTTCATTCAACACATCCATTTCCTCCGCAATTTAGTCGAAACTCCTCAGGTATTGCTCTCTGTTTATACTCAGAATTATAAACGTTCCCATTATCGAATGCAAGTTAAATATTATTTTTGTCTACTTCTCATCTATTTACTGTTTAATTTTTGTACATATTGCACATTTTTATGAGTTTTTATTGCTTTTATGCTTATATATATCATTCCCATTCCGCAATTTTATTCTGTTATTTTAATTTTTTAAGCTCTTTTCTTCTATTTTTACTTGTCATTTTTATGATTTTCATGTATCATTTTAGTATCGTTCCCATATATGTCACCTCTATAATTGCATTTCATATTTGACATATGGAATAATTTGACTTAAGATAACAGTAATCCAGAGAAGAAGGAGGCATTATCATGTCCAACAACATCTTCGATGTGGCGCATTTAGCAGGAGTCAGCAAATCCACGGTATCCAGAGTGATTAATAACTGTGAAAATATAAAACCCTCTACAAAAGCCAAAGTCGAGGCCGCAATGAAGGAGTTAAATTATACTCCCAGTTATTTTGCGCAGAGTATTCGTACACGCAAGGCCAAAACGCTTGCCCTGTTGGTTCCCGAGGTTTCCAACCTGTTTTATAATGAATTATTCAATATAATAGCAGAGGTAGCCATGCAGCACGGCTACCTGGTTCTCCTGTGCAATGTGGGACAGACACGGGAACGCATCCTTTCTTTCATCCAAAAACTCCGCCAGCGGAATATCGACGGAATTATTTACTGCGTCTATCAGAGCTCCCTTCTTATGGATGAGCTGATTCAGATTTCACACCAGATCCCTATGGTTTTCGTGGATTATCCCAATCCTCAGAGGGATGATATCTCCTGCATAGCCTCTGACGGCCTGCACGATACAGCGCAGATCGTAAAGATGTTCTACGACCAGGGGCGAAAGCGTATCGCATTCGTCGGCCTGGGGGATATTGTGACGATCAACTACCGTTATCTGGGTTACAGCGCAAGCCTGACCGCCTGCGGCTATCCATTTGACAAAGGCCTGGTCTACCAGGAATACCTGAGCAATTATTCAGGAGAACATTTCCATATTGGCTACCGCGCCGCCCAGGCATTGATGAACCGGGATGAAAAGCCGGACGCCATCGTCTGCGGCACCGACATGCTGGCAATTGCCGTCATCCGTTATCTTCTGGAGAACGGCTACCACATTCCCCAGGACGTGGCAGTCACCGGCTATGACAACATATCCATCAGCTCCATGGTGTTCCCTTCTCTGTCCACAATGGCTCAGCCCATTCATGAAATGGGCACTGCGGCAGCGGACATCCTCTTTAAGAAGATTGAGAACAACAGTTATAACAAAAGCCTTTTGCTCCAGTCCGAATTTATCAGCCGGGATTCCACCTGAAAACTCAAATATAAAAGCTAAACACTCTAACATTCTGTAACTGTTCAACTTTCAGGCTTCACTGCCGTAAAAGCATACGCGCAGGTTGCACATGCCTGCAGCTTGGCGCAGTATATCCTGAGATTTCATCGCAAATGCAATGCGTCGCCCAGCGGCACGCCGGAACCCAAAACTGTCACAACAATTTTCGTTAATTTGGTCTATTGACTTTAAATTATACTCATGCTATTATTTATATGTCTTTATGGGAACGTTACTCAAAATGAGGTGTGTTCCATACAGGATAATCTTTCAGAAAGAGGTATGTGATATGGCATATACGCTAAAAGACAATTATGATGCCCTGTGCGAAAAGCTCGCCTCCAGAAATGTCGACATTGAGTGGGTGAAGAACAAATTAAAGGAGCAAAGGATTGAACTTCCCTCCTGGGCTGTCGGTAACTCCGGCACCCGTTATGGTACTTTTAGTGACAAAGGCGCCGCCGTGACTGTTTGGGACCGGATCGATGACTGCGCAGAAATCCAGCGCTGTCTTGGTATCACTCCCCTAATGGCTACCCACGTATGCTGGGACAAAACAGAGGACGGTAATTTTATTCCCGTTAAGGAATATGCCGCCGAAAAGGGTATGCGCCTGGGAACTCTTCATCCGAATACCTTCAGCGGACAACAATTCCGCTATGGCTCCATGTGTTCTCCGGTCCGCGAGGTCCGCGAACAGACAAAGGAGCATTTTGCTGAATGCGTCCGCATCGCCCGTGAGCTGAACTGCAAAACAATTGGTATGTGGGTCGCAGACGGCACAAATTATCCCGGCCAGGACGTGCTACGTGAAAGGAAGCACCGGCTGTTTGAGGGATTAAACTGCCTCTGCAGCGCCATGGATTCCGATATGACCCTTCTTCTGGAATATAAGCCCTTTGAGCCCTTTTTCTACACCACCGACGTCAATGACTGGGGGATGAGCCTTCTGATGTGTGAAAAGCTGGGAGATCAGGCAAAGGTCCTGGTTGACCTGGGCCACCACGTGTCCGGCGTCAATGTGGAACAGATTATCGCTACTCTTCTCGATGAACAGAAGCTGGGCGGCTTCCACTTCAATAACCGGCGTTATGCAGATGATGATTTGATTCTGGGCACTGTAAACCCCCTGGAAATCTTTATGATCTATAAAGAAATCACAGACGCCGGACTGGACGGCCTGCCCACAGATATTACATATATGCTGGATCAATCCCATAACATTGAAAACAGTATTGAGGGAATTATCTATTCTGTGATGAACATTCAGACAGCCTTCGCCAAATCTCTGATTATTGACCGTAAGGCCCTGAGTGATTCCCAGAGTAATAATGATACTGTGTTGTCCAATAAGCTGGTGATGGAAGCCTTCGAGACCGACGTACAGCCTCTGATTGAAACCGTCCGCCTGGAGCTGGGGCTGGAAAACACGAACCCTCTGGCAAATTACAGGAACAGCGGATATCAGAAGAAAATCGAAGCAACCCGGACTGCAGTTGCGCTCACTCTGGGCGGGGGCTGCTGACCGGTACAACAGACAGACGAACAGATCGTAAAGGAGGTCACAAATGACTGGAAAAGAACGAATCATGGCGGCCCTGAACCGTCAGGTGCCCGATCATGCGCCCACCATGGAATGGATTCTAAGTAAAAAGGTAATGAAAACCGCCTATGGAACTGAAGATGATATCGAATTCTCCCGGCTGGCGGACCTGGACGCCCTGGCAGTTTCCCTGGGCAGCAAAAACAGAGCCGTCCTGGACGGTGGGAAACGCGTTGTAGACGAATGGGGCATTACCCGGCAGATTTATGAGGAATATCCCCTGCCCGTAGTAAATCCCATTAAGAATATGGATGATTTTAAAGCCATGGAAATTCCCGACCCCGACGCTTCCTACCACTACGACCGGATCAAGCTGGCGCTTAAAGAAGTCGGCGATGAAAAGGCGATTGTCGGCCGGGTTAAGGACGTCATTTCCATGCCCCGTGACCTGATGGGCTTTGAGTCCTTCCTGGAAAGCCTCTACACCGACCCTGATCTGGCAACCGGGCTCATGAAAATGAGCTGCGATTATTCCTGCCGGGTGTGTGAAAACCTGCACGACATCGGAATTGAAATCATCGTACTGGGAGACGACATTGCCAACAACAATGCGCTTCTGATGAGCCCATCCATGTATCGAGAAATGGTGCTGCCGCACTTCGCCAAGCTGGTACAGCACGCCAAAAAGCTGGGCATGAAAGTAATCAAGCATTCAGACGGCGACCTGAATGCGATCGTGGAAGACCTGATCGGTGCCGGCATCGACTGTCTGGACCCCATAGACAAACGTGGGAACATGCGCATGGGCGAGCTGAAGAAGAAATACGGCCATCAGATCGCCTTTAAAGGAAATGTCGACTGTGTGGAAACCCTGGTGGATCAACCGCTGGAAGCAGTTCGGAAAGAGACGGCCCAGACGCTTCTGGAAGGCGGGATTGGCGGCGGACTGATTATTTCTTCCTCCAACTCCATCCATACAGGCATTAACGCCGAAAACTGGAAATACTTCCTGGAGGTGCGCAAGGAGCTGGGGCAGTATCCGCTGAATGTTGAAATGCTTGAGAAAATAGCTTCTGAATAAGTGATCTAAAAATGCTGCGTGCCAGCCTGGCAAAGGCATCACGCAGCATTTTTCCAGCATGGATAAAACCTTTACATTAAATGACTGTCAGTTCGTCCCCCTCCCGGATCGTCCCGCCATGAAGAACCCTGGCAAATACCCCTTCCTTCGGCATGATGCATTCGCCCATCTGTTTGAATATCTCGCAGCCGCTGTGACATTCTTTTCCGATCTGGGTCAGTTCCAGCACCACCTCTCCGCACCGGAACCGGGTCCCCTCCGGCAGCCTTCGGAAATCAATTCCGCTGACGATGAGGTTTTCCCCAAAAGCCCCTTCTTCCACAGCCGCACCTCTGGCCCTAAACGCTTCTATTTTTTCATATGACAGCAGACTTACCTGCCTGTGCCACTCTCCCGCATGGGCATCATTTTCAATCCCGAAATTCTCAATCAGCCTGGCCTCATGGATATTTTTTTTGGGAGTTCCTCTTTTTTCACTGATGCAGACTGCCAAGACCTTCCCGGAAACGGCCGGGGCTCCACAGTTTGACGCATTTCCGGTCAGTACGTCCAGCCCGTGAGCCAGTTCTGTGATTACATACTCCAGACATTCCCGGACTGCTTTGGGACTGCCCGGCAGATTGACAATCAATGTCTGCTTCCGTATTCCCGCCGCACTTCTGCTGAGCATGGCGCGTTTGGTGAACTGCAGGCTGTGGGCCCGCATGGCTTCCGGTATGCCCGGCACCTCCCGCTCCACTGCGGCCAGCGTCGCCTCCGGCATGCAATCCCTGGGCGAAAAGCCTGTCCCCCCGGTGGTCAGGATCAGATCCGCCAAACGTTCATCGGCGATCCGTTCCATCTCCGCCGTCAGCTTTTCCTGATCGTCAGGAAGGATGACGAAAGACACCACACGGTAGCCGTGTTCTTCAGCAATCCTGCAGATCTCTGGGCCGCTTTGATCTTCTCTTTTTCCCTCATATCCGCTGTCACTGGACACAATAACTGCTACTCTTCGTTCCATATTTAACCTCCGATCTGTGACATCATATGTGTTTCCCCGCCATGCCCCGGTTCCCGGCCAAACCGGTGGCATTCCGGCTTCCGGCGTATGGCATCTTCTGCCGCCCTGAAAAGCTCCTCCGCTCCTGCTCCTGCACGAAGCAGCCGCCTCAGGTCGGCCCCTTCCTCATACTGAAGGCAAGTCTTTAAAAACCCCTGGGCTGTGAGCCGGATCCGGTTGCAGCTTCCACAGAACTGATGGCTGACCGGGCTGATAAAACCAATCTTTCCTGCGAACCCGGGAAAGCTGTAATAATGTCCGGGGCCATTGCCCAGCTCTTCTTCACAGGCTTCGCATTTCCCATACCGGAGCTGCAGCTCCTCCAACAGCCCCTTTTCCTTTTTGGGGGTAAACTGCTTTCCCTGGCCGATGGGCATCATTTCTATAAAACGCACATGAATGGCCTGATCCTTGGCTAGGCCTGCCACCGCCGCCGCGTCCTGTCCGGGGATTCCCATGGGAACGCAATTGATTTTTAATGGGATATCTGGGTATCCCATCGCACTCCGAATCCCCCGCAGCACTGACCGAAGGCCGGTTCTTCTGGTGATCTGCTCATATACCTCCGCGTTCAGGGTATCCAGGCTGATATTAATACCGTCTATACCTGCCTCTGCCAGTTCTCCCATGGCCTTTTCCAACAGAACTCCATTGGTCGTCAGTGTCACCCTCTCAATCCCCGGCACTTGTTTCAGCATTTTTACCAGCAGGAATAGCTTACTCCGCACAAGCGGCTCTCCTCCGGTCAGCCTGATGGACCGGATTCCCAGCCGTGCCAATACTCCGGCCAGCTCCGTGATCTCTTCATAGCTCAGTATCTCATGCCTACCGGCAGGACGGACCCCCTCCTCCGGCATACAGTAGATGCACCTCAGATTGCAGCGGTCTGTCACCGACACCCGCAGATAGTCTATGACCCTTCCATATCCGTCAACCATACGTAATGTCCCCGCTCCTGCCTCCTGTTTTGGCCAATAGGCGGACGTCCGTAATCTCCATCCCCCTGTCAATGGCCTTACACATGTCGTAAATAGTCAGCAGAGCCACCGTAACCGCCGTCAGTGCTTCCATCTCCACGCCGGTCTTTTCCTCCACTTTCACCGTAGAGATGGCCCGTATTTCCAGCTTTTCTTCATCCGTCTCGAAATCAACGGCACATTTCCGGATACAGAGGGGGTGGCACATGGGAATCAGCGACCATGCCTGCTTGGCGGCCATGATTCCAGCCACACGGGCCACGCCCAGCACATCTCCCTTTTTCACGTTCCCGTGAACCACGGCGTCCATAACCTCCGCGTTTACGCGGATTGCTCCCGCAGCCGACGCCGTGCGGACCGTAACGGCCTTCTCTGACACATCCACCATGACAGCATTGCCCGCTTCATCAAAATGGTTCCATTTCTCATCCATAATATTCAAACCTCTCTGCAATCAAAATCCGCATTCCTACGCTTCATTTTCTCTTACAAATATATCAGGAATTCTAAACTTCATTTCCTCTTTCAAACAAATGTGTAATCCTGTGATCCACTTACTTTAATAATTGCTGTGGTTTATATCTCAGATTTTACCAAACCCACAGGCCGGAAAATGGCATTCCGGGCAGCCCAGGCACAGGCCGCCGTTTCCAAGCCTGGTAATATCGCGCCGGGTGACGGGGATCTTCGCGGCCACGCGCGGCAGCATCAGGTCAAATATTGTTGTATCCGCATACATGACGCAGCCGGGCAGACCCATAACGGGAGTCCCGTCCTCAAAATATGCCAGGCAGAACATGGCGCCGGGCAGGACCGGAGCGCCGTAGGATATCACCCTGGCGCCGCTGGCTTTAATCGCGCCAGGCGTCTGATCGTCCGGGTCCACGCTCATACCCCCTGTGGCTATGATGAGTTCACAGCCTCTGTTCTTCAGCTCCAGAATCGCCGCTGTAATCCTGCCTTTCTCATCATTCACCGTCAGGTGTTCTGCCGTCTGTATTCCGTATCCCTCAAGCTTCCTCCTGACTACCGGTGTAAAGGTATCCTGGATTCTGCCGTAGAACACTTCATTTCCGGTGGTGACGATGCCGGCCGTCTTCAGGCGGTATGGGAGCAGCTCGCACAGGGGAGCTCCGCCTGCCCGTTCTCTCACAAGCTCCATCTTCTCCTTCGCGATTACCAGCGGAATTACTCTGGTACCCAACAGCTTATCTCCTTTTTTTACAGGTGTGTTGGTATGGCGCGACGCAATCATTACCTGATCAATGTCGTTAATCTCATCCAGACGTTCCACATCTATGCGGAAAAGCCCGTCGCATTCCGCCGTCAGTTCTATTTTCCCCTCTCTCACTTCAGAGGGAGCCATGTGCTCGTTCATGCACACCTGGCATAAAATCCCGGCGGCCTCATTTTCGTGGTATACGGTATCATCCTTTTCCCAGACATACAGATTGTCCTTTCCCAGGCTTTTCAACACAGGGATATCTTCCTCTGTCACGATATGCCCCTTGCGGAACCTGGCCCCCTTCGTAACTCCCCGTATGATCTGCGTCACATCATGGCACAGCACCTGTCCAACCGCATCCTCTGTCCTTATCAGTTTCATAAGCTCTCCACCTTCTTTTCATCATCCGGCTATTCCGGATAGAGTAACAGAACATTCTGCGGAGCGATCCCCAGCCGCTCCGGCATCTGCTGCGGCTTCCTGTCCTTCGAAATCCGCCACCAGAGATCCGGCGTTCCTTTTCTCTGTCCCGTGTACCGAAACAAAATTCTCATTTCAAAAGGTTCCTCCCGCTCGGCGGAGTATACCACCGGAAATACATTTTCCTCCGCCCCCGGATTAAAATAATGCGCCCGGATTCCCACCGCGCACAGGGAATCACCCACCTGCTGCTTCGTCCTGAGCCGGACGCCCCAATCCGGAACTTCAACTTCATACTCGCCCGTTTTACGGGCCGCGGCTATGTTCTTGCAGCCTGTCAGCGCAGCTCCGGTCCTGCTGCCCGGATCTGCGAATATCTCCTTTGTTTTCCCCATGCTCAGCAGCTTCCCCTGGCCCATAACGGCCACACGGCCGCAGAGATAATAAACCTCATCCCGGCTGTGGCTGACCAGCAGCACATCTTTTCCGAAATCCGTCAGAATATCCCTCACCTGGGTCTGAAGCTGCTCCCGGAGATAGGTGTCCAGCGCGCTGAACGGTTCGTCCAGAAGCAAAAGCTCCGGACCGCTGACCAGCATCCTCGCCAGAGCCGCCCGCTGCTGCTGCCCCCCGCTCAGCTGATGGGGATACAGCCCGCGCTGTTTTACCAGCCCCATCGCCTCCACCGCTTCATCCAGCTTCCTGTTTCTGGCCCGCCGGTCCTTTTCCCGGCACAGGCCGCAGCGGATATTTTGCTCCACCGTCATATTGGGAAACAGGGCGTAATTTTGGAACAGATACCCCACGCGCCGTTCCTGGGGCCTCCTGTCTATGTGCTTAACGCTGTCGAAAAGTACTCTTCCATTCAGGACGATCCTGCCCTCATCGGGCTTCTCAATTCCTGCGATACACTTCAGCGTCATGCTTTTCCCGCAGCCAGAGGCGCCCAGCAGCCCCGTGATTCCCTCCGCATGCTCCAGATCCACGGTCATAGAAAAATCCCCCAGCGTTTTTCTGATATGAGCAGAAAGACTCATATCCGTCCCACCTTTCTGTTTTTTTGTTCCAGCATATTTACGAAAAGCAGGATCACGGCCGAAATTGCCAGGTTAACCATTACCCACCGGAACGCTCCCGCTTCGTTATCTGTCCTCCACAGCTGATAGACCGTGGTTGAAATAGTCGCCGTCCTGCCAGGCACATACCCGATCAGCATGCTGGTAGCCCCGTATTCTCCCAGCGCCCTGGCAAAAGCCAGGACAGTTCCCGCCAGAATGCCCTGCCTGCAGGCAGGCATCCGTATCCGCCAGAAAATATAAGAATTGGATAGCCCCAGCGTCTGGCCGGAATAGGCCAGGTTCACGTCAAAGCTCTCAAAGGCTCCTCTGGCTGTCCGGTACATAAGCGGAAAAGCCACCACCGCGGCCGCTGCAATTCCTCCGTACCAGGTCATCGCAAACTGGATCCCGGCCTTTGACAGCAGGATTCCCAGCGGTCTCTTCGGCCCTAACAGCAACAGGAGAAAATATCCGCAGACCGTTGGCGGAAGTACCAGGGGAAGCGTAAGCGCCACATCCAGAAGCCCCTTCAGCGCCCTGGGCAGCTTCGCCGCATAGTAGGCCGCAAATATGCCGGTAAAAAACACAATCACACAGGCTGCCGACGCTATCCTGAGGGAATTCCAAAGAGGATACCAATCCATAACTTCTCACCTCCGTGTTCCTGTATCCGGCTCTCAGCCTTCGATTCTGGAAAATCCCACCGTCTTAAATATATCCATGCATTCATCAGTCTGAAGAAAATCCAGAAAAGCTTCAGCTTCCTCCGGATACCGGCTGTTCTTCATGACAGCCGCCGGGTAAATCACCTGCCCGCACATCTGTGCCGTAGCGGAGTCCACCACCTTCAGATCCGCAGAATATGCGTCCGTACAATAAATGATTCCACAATCCACACTGCCCTCAGAAATCTGAGTGGTTACTTCTTTTACATTGCTTCCATAGGAAATCACACCGCCGGCTGCCAGCTCTTCTTCGTTCAATCCGTAATATTGCAGTATTTTCTGCGTGTACTGCCCCACCGGAACATCGCTGTTGCCCATGGCCATCAGCACGCTTCCGTCCCTAAGCGCCGCCGCCAGATCGTCAAAACCTGCCAGCTCCGCGGTATTGACCTCATTCACGCAGAGAGTGACCTTATTTTCCAGAATATCCACTCTGGTCCCCTCCCGCACAAAATCCAGCCCTTCTGTATTCACCTCAGGGGAAGCAGCGCTGTCCAGCTGGTTCATTTGCTTCTGTCCCGCTGATAGAAACAGATCACAGCCCGCCCCCTCCTGAATCTGTGTCTTCAGTGTTCCGGAGGAATCAAAATTAAACACCAGATGAACTTCCGGACGCTTCTCCGCATACAGGGAACTGATCTCTGTGAGCGTCTCTGTCATAGATGCCGCCGCAAAAACAGTGAGTTCCACCTTCGCAGGAGAATCCGGACTCGGATTCTCCCCATCCGTACCGCATGAGACAAGCCCCAGGGACATCAGAACGGCCAGAAATACCGCCGTTATCTTCTTTTTCATTGGTATTCTCCTTTCAAAAAAATGCTGGCAGAATATGGATTTACATACTCCGCCACTCCCGAGGTTATTTTGTGAAACTTCGGAGTACACTCAGGAGTATAGCAAGATTTTAAAGGTTTTACAAGGTATACTCCTGAGTATGGCTTTATAGCTGTTTCTTATCTGGTCAAAAACAGATCTGCCTGTTACAATGTATTTTAGACATATCGCAATTAAGATTTCCGGGAGGTATAAGGATGCTGGAATTTTGGCAGCGGGTTGCAGAATGCAATCCCAATCATCAGAATAAGGTATTGACAGCTCTGGACCCGGAGCTGTCCGGTGAGAAAGCTTTGTTTTCTAACGGCCGGCTGATCTGGGAGTCCCATAAAGATGGTTTTTTTTCCGTTCACCAGAAGGAAATCTCTGCGCTCACCGGATGCGGTCTTCGCCTGGTGGACGGAAAGCAGGTTTTCTGTGACTTTCTGAGCGGCGAAAAAATGCTGGTGGTCTGCGGCGCAGGACACGTCTCCATTCCTGTGATTCAAATGGGCAAAATACTGGGCTACTGTGTAACCGTTTTGGAAGACCGTCCCGTATTCGCGGATAACGCCAGGAGGACAGGCGCGGACCGGGTGATTTGCAAACCTTTTGAACAGGGGCTTAGGGAGATATCCGGAGGAAAGGATACTTTTTTTATCATCCTGACACGGGGGCATCGTTACGACCAGACTTGCCTGGAGATCATCGCGGCGAAAGAGCATGCCTATATAGGTATGATCGGCAGCCGTTCCCGTACCGCCAGGGTAAAGGAGGCGCTCATTGAAAAGGGCGTAGACCCCGGGACCCTGGAACGGGTATATACACCCATCGGCCTGGATATCGGCGCGGAGACTCCGGAAGAAATCGCAGTCGCTATCATGGCCGAAATCGTTCAGGTGAAAAACAAAACCGGCCGGAAAGGCGGTTATCCAAGAGAGATCCTTCAGGCTGTCCTGGAGCCGTCCCGGGCTTTAACCGAAAAAATCCTGGCTACTATAGTATCCAGGAAAGGGTCCGCACCCAGAGAGGTGGGTACAAAAATGCTGATCTACAGGGACGGAACAACTGTCGGAACAATTGGCGGAGGCTGTCTGGAGGCTGATGTACGCCAGGCAGCTCTCCGCCTTCTCTCCAGGGCGAATTCAAAATCATGCCTCTATCACGCTGATCTGACAGGCAAAGACGCCGAAACCGAGGGAATGGTCTGCGGCGGCGTCATTGACGTATTGCTGGAGGCCCTGTGATCTATTTCCCACGCCGCAGCCGTTTTAAAAGGTCGATCTGCGGTTCGGTTCCTGTAGGTATATTCTTAAGCCCAGGATAATGCCGGATCAACATCAGGAGCGCCAGCACCGCTGCAATTATCCCGGCCTCAGCACCATAGATCCCAAACGCGGGAAACAGAAATACCGCTGGAATCATCACGGCGCCGACAGGAAGATACTTTGTTAATATCACTCCAACCAGGCCTGCAATGCAGGCCAAAAGTCCCCAGAGAGGCGAAATACAGACCAGAGCCGCGCAGGTACAGGCAACTCCTTTACCGCCCCGGAACTTGTGCCAGGCAGGAAAATTATGCCCTGTAACACAGCCCAGGCCGCTGTACAGAGCCGCCGGCAGCTGCATGGACGGGAACAAGAGAAAACGGCAGGCAAGACAGGCCAGCAACGTCTTGCCCACATCCCCCGCCAGCACCAGAAGCCCGTCCCTGAAGCCATATTGTCTCATCATATTCGCCATCCCGGGATTCCCCGTTCCTACTCCAAAAGCGCTCTTTCCCGCCTTTTTCCTGGACAGCAGCTCTGCGGTCAGAAAATTCCCACACAGGTAACCTGCCAGAAAGCTAATCATTCTTTCCATACCAATCGCTCCTTTTTTGTAAACTTTGTGGAACAGCGTAAGCTGTTCCCCCGCCCGGCAGGGCATGTATTACGGGATACCCTGTGGGTATAAGTATATCATAACCCAAGCAATAAATCCGGAATTCAGGGCAAAGAATCTTGCTTATTGACAGATGGAACCGGGAAATGAGCTCCGCCCCCCGAATATGAGGAAAAGCCGGGTGCTGCAGGCCCGGCTTTGAAAAAATCGATTCATTTTAATAACCAGCCTCAGCCCCAGTAAAGCCCTGCCAGCTTCAGCACATAATAGGCGATTCCCAGCAGCCAGCTGACAAACACTCCATACAAGATCACTGGTCCCGCAATGGTAAAGATCTTAGCCCCTACGCCGAATACCTGTCCTTCTTTCTTGTATTCGATGGCAGGCGCAGCAACCGAATTTGCAAAACCGGTGATCGGCACCAATGCGCCCGCTCCGCCGAAGGTCACCAGTCTCTGGTACAGATTCAGTCCGGTAAACAGAGCGCTTAGAAAGACCAGTATCAGCGAACACCATGCTCCGGCATCATCCTTTGTCACGCCGTTGTTCATGGCTGTATTGAGGATAAACTGACCCAGTACGCAAATCAGCCCGCCCACTATGAATGCCTTGAGCATATTCAGCGGGAGATTCTGTTTAGGGGTTACCTGGTTGACAAACTGCTCATATTCTTTTTTCTTATCTTCACTGTGCAGACTTTCCATTGGTCATAACCATCCTTTTTTCGTTAGTATGGTTAGTTTTCTCCGGAATTATACTGCCTTCTGATCCGTTCCCTGCAAACGTCCCCAGAATATCCCACTAGGACTGCGCCGGCTTCGGCAATTTTGTAATTTTATTCAATTATTTCTCACACAGCCAGACTATTCTTCAAGTATTACACACTGGTTTCCTCTGGAGGCAAAAATCTGCTCGAAAGCTTCCCGTCAGATGTCTAATACTCATATGTCATATACAAGAATACCTTTTAGGTATCAATACAATGAAGAAGCCCTGTGCGGGCAGCTTTACCGCCGCCCGTACAGGGCTCCCTTTGTATTTAGGATTATTTAAAAACCTCTTTACTGTAAGCGTCGATTTCCTCGGATATGGCCTCATATACACCCGGGAAGGTACTGCAGTCGAGACCCTGGGATGCACTCGGTATGAAATAAAGCTTTCCATTCTCATCGCAGGCCCTCCTGACTTCCTGGCGGACTTTCTCACGGGTCCAGCCTGGGAAATCAACCTGCGCGCTGTCAATACCACCCATAAAAGTAATCTGTTTTCCGTACTTCTGAATCAGCTCCGGAATATTGTTGGATGTCATTACACCCTGCCAGATATCGATTCCCATTTCAATCATGTAGGGAACCAGAGTTGCCGCATAGGAATCAGAGTGATGCACGATCAGCTCCACGCCATTATCACGGTATCTCTTATAGATTCTCTTATAAGCAGGCAGAAGAAATTCTTCAAACATCTGGGGAGAGATGAATGTGGATCGCTGTGTCCCCCAGTCATCATGATGGAATACGGCATCCGGATGCAGTTTGGCGCAGACTACATCGGCATACTCAACTTCCCAGTCCGCCAGATAGTTAATCAGTTCCTTCATAGCCTCCGGCTCTTCGTAGAAATTCATCATTGTCTGAGGAATATCCATGAAATGATGCAGCTGTTCAAAGATTCCCGGCCACATCAGGCTGGCCACAAAATACTGGTCCCTGTCAACTTCCTGTACCTGTTTGATATAAGGCGCCCACTCCTCATCGGTATAATCCAGAGCCGGAGCATGCACGTGATCCCTCCACTGTGTGACGTCCTTCAGAACCAGATGCTCTTCATCATGCACCGGGAATTCTCCGGGCAGGCCTTCCGGCCAGGAAAAAGTGATTCCCCACGCATTCTTCGCGTTGATAACCCCCGGCTCCAGGACTGGTCCGTTATGCAGATCAAAGAACGGGCTTCCATAGATAATTTTCAAGAATTCATACTGATTCACAAAGCGGTCTGGGTTGCCTCCGTGTATTGTCTCCAGAAGATTCTGTTTAACTGTTAACATATTCCTTCCTCCTTATTCATTGATTATTTCATGCTTGTTCTCCGCTGCATGTTCCGGCAGGCAGAAACAGCTCTGTAATTACTGTTCCACATATTCGCTGGGAAATTTTCTGTCCCTGATCGTCAGGATGATTGACAAAACGGCTCCCACTCCCGCAGCGCCGATGGCATACGGCAGCAAAGCTGCGATTCCAGTGGTATTCAGCACTCCCTGCAGTATGGTACAGACATATGTAGACAGGAACATCCCCAGCTGCCCGATTGCAGTGGTAAGCGAAACTGACCCTGATATCTTCACACCGGGAACAATCACTGTACACCGCATGAAGAAATAAGAAAATCCGTATCCATAGGCGGCTCCACAGAGCGTACACGCCACTCCGGCCACCGCTGCGTTGGGCGCCAGATACAGCATCAGGTAAGACAAGCAAATTCCCACATAGCCCAGCACGATGGTCGCACGTTTTAACTTGGCGTAAATAAATCCGAACAGGATACAAAGCACACAGCTTCCGACGGTTCCCAGTGAAGAGAGAATTGCCGCTGAGCTCTCATTTCCCAGGCCCCGCTCAAACACCAGCACGGCTACCTGGTAGAAAATCACCCCATATATCAGGTTATAAGCAAAGCAGGACAGCAGGAGTCCTATCTGATGTGACAGATACGGCTTTTTAGGAGTAACAGTCCCGCCGTTCTCCTGAACCTCCTCTTTGTCAGGAGGCGTCATCGGAATAAACAGAATCATCAGGATCAGGATCGGTACTGAAATCCAGTAAACCTTGAATACCTCTCTCCATCCATTAACGGCGAAGATACCTGCAACCACGCTGATCACTGCGCCGATACCCGCCATGGAAGCGTTGAAGAATCCCATCGCTTTCCCACGGGCGCCCTCGTCATCGAAAAGTTCTGCGATCAGGGCCATAGCCGTCGCATTAACAAAGCCCATGGCAACTCCGACCAGGATTCTCATGATGAGCATGTAATAAATATTATCGACGGCCGCCCCGAAGATAGAACCGACAGCAAACAGGATCATACTCACGATTAATATTGTCTTTTTGCTGAATTTGTAGAGCAGCTTCGCACAGGCCATAGCCGTGAATACCGAGAGAAATGCCGCTCCTGACAGAATAAAATTGATGACGGTTGGATTCCCATAAGTCTTGAATAAATTATCCGCTATTGGAATAATGACCATATCCGCCATAATGGCAACATTTGAGAGAAATAATGCTATCAGGCACAGAATCATATGCCCTTTTCTCATTTTCTTCATTGTGTTTACCCTCCTCCTAATATAGTTGCCCTTTCCCACGCGCATGGAATGGATTGGAACCGCTCCGGTTCCTGTTATAAGTAAATAACTTCGTTCGCTGGTGCGAACATGACAGATCATGAACGCTGACCGATCCGCCTCGCGGCGGCTGTCTGCAGCTTTCATAGAGAATTATATGACATTGAGGCTGGCTAAACATCTTCAAATCAGGACGAAATTCCAGAAAATATTGGGATTTTCCGGGAACAAAGGGCTGATTAGCCATTGCTAATTGTCCTCTTTGACGTTTTATACATGCAAATTTTGCGCATTCGGCCAATTAAATTCGGTGGCCTCTTTTCCTAAAATAGATTAAAATAAGATGAGAGAAGGGGGTGTAATCCTTGAATCTGAATCTGCAGATACTTTATGATGAATTTACCAATGTCCGGTCCTACCATTTTCCAGCCAGCTCTACCAAGCGGAAAATCACAACTTTTTCTTCCTATACGCCGGACCTCCAGCTTCGCCAGGACATCCTGTATCTGGTGCCCGAACCCATAGAGCCTGCGTTTCCGGATGGCGGGGAATATTTTTTCCTATACCTGACTCCTGATAACTGCCAGCGGGATTATGCCTGCAGGGGCAATTACCTGGAACTGATACAGACTGAAAATTACGGTCTGCCCGAGGTTATTCGTGATCTTGAGAATGCATTCCTGAAATATGACCTCTGGGAGCAGGAACTCACAGACGCCCTCATGAAAAAGAAATCTATATCCTATCTGTGCCGGCTGGGTCAAAAAGTTTTCCAGAACCCCATACTGGTGCACAATCCGGAATATGAAATACTGGCTGCCGTGGAATCAGATACCATTCACTTCACCTATACGGTCCGCGAACCACACACGAACCATCTGCAGGAGGCGCTGGTAAAAGACCTGATTTTCCGAAAAGATTATCTGGACACCTTTAATTACACCTCTCCGGAATATTGGCTGGATGACGATGACGAAACTCTGAGCATCTACATGAATCTGTTTGACTATTCCAGAAAATATATCGGCAGGATCATCATCGATGAGAACCAGAAATTCGGCTTCGGCACGGCGGCCCTACTGGTATTTTTTGTAAAATTCCTGGAAGCAACACTGCGGAATAACACAATAAAAAAACTGGATACATTGCAAATATTCAAGAACTCCTGCCTGGAACACCTCAGCGGGGTTTACTCTCTGCGCCGGGAAGAGCTGAAAACGGAGCTGCTGCTCTATGGATGGAAGCCTTTCGACGCCTATTTCTGCATCAACATCCAGGCACCTACCCAAAGCGTCAAGCTGCACGTAACGCCTTATGAAAGCCTGCTCTTCGACCACTATATACCGGATTGCCTGACCCTGAACTACCAGGACGAGCTGGTATTGATCTTCAACCTGACCAGGAGCAGTAAAACCAGAGAAGAGGAATGTGCCCAGATTGCCTATATTGTCCGGGAAAATCTGCTGAGCGCCGGCATCAGCACTGAATTTTCCGATTTCTTTGAGTTTCCCGCCTACTATAAGCAGGCAAAAGCTGCCCGCCTGACCGGCACGCGGCTCTACCCCACACAATGGCTGTTCAAATTTGAGAACGTGGCTCTGAAGCATGTCCTGATAAACGGGACGGATTCCCTACCCTTCCATGTACTGATGCCCGCCACCCTCAACAGCATTATAAAATATGACCAGCTTCACGGAACCGAATACTACCGCACCCTGAGGAATTTCGTATTATATGACAAGAAAACGGCAGATGCCATTGAAGACCTGTACGTCCACCGCAGCACCTTTAAATCCCGCATGAAAAAAATCTCCGAAATGCTGGTCCTGAATCTCAACGATCCCGACGTGGTATTTTACCTCAAAATCATCATACACCTGCTTGAAAGCGACGCAGAAAGGAGCAAGAGATAACCTTGAAGCTGAATACTTATATTTTAGCGCAGAGTCTGTCCTTCCCTGTGGAAAACCACAGCCGGAGCAATATATTCTACCGTCCGCTGGAATACTGCATGATATGGACGCCAGATATTGCCCTGCATATGGAGTGCATCTATATCCTGTACGCTTCAGAGCTCTCCGGCCTGAAGCTGCCGGAGGGCCAGATCTCACTGATCTGCATCGGAAAGCCGGAACCCGACGGGCGGCATGATGAAGCGGATATCCTATATGTGCCCTCGTATTTGTCCAGAGAGATAATCCTCGCCCATATTTCTGAACTTTTCCGCAGATACAGCGACTATGAGATATACCTGAAGCAGTTCTGTCTGAACGGAAAATCTTACAGGGACCTGGAGCAAAGGCTGTTTGACGTGTTTCAGATGCCGATACTCGTGCTGGGAGAATTCCATGAAGTCCTGATGCTGAGCCAGGAAGGCAGCCGTTTCTACCGTTCCCAGCTGTTCAGGAGCGCGGATACAGACTTTCTGCCGGAACAGCTGGAACAGGCACTGTGCTCCCTTCGCCCGGATAAAGAAGGTTTCTGCCAGGGAATAACCGCCGAACAGATACCGTTCCTCTCCTACTCCATAGAGCGGCCGAACCTGAACACACAGATCATCCTTCTGGACCTCTGCCAGCGCCTTTCTCTCCGGGAACGTATCCTGCTTCACCACCTGGGGCCCTATATTTTAAAATACCGGGAGTTTTTTTATGTAAACCGCTACCAGAATTTCCAGAAGTTTCATTCGGAAATCACCAGGTATCTGAATAACTATGACGATCAGGCAGAATGTCCGGAAAGCATCCTGAAAATCCGAAAAAAAATCGGCTGGTCAGAAAAGGACCAGCTGATCTGCATTATCATTCATTCCAATATATTTCAGGCCAGCTCCGATTACATCGTTCCCACCATACAGCTTCTGGCGGATCACACCTTCATCCTGGATTCAGGCAGGAATATTTATCTCTGCAATCTCACGCAGGCGGGAATCGGCCAGAAAGACCTTACAAATACTCTGACAGCAGCGCTTGAAAAGACGCTCTACATCGCCGGAATCAGCTCTGAATTTACTGTTTTTTCAAACTTCCCCGCCTATGTTCTCCAGGCAAAAGCCGCTCTTGAGATGGGTTACCGGCTGGACTACATCAAACGTGTCTACCACTATCAGGATTACGTGTGCGATTATCTGATCCGCCACGGCGCCTATTCGCTGCCGCTCTCCTCCGTGCTGCCGGAGGGGATTAAGGATATTCTGGAATATGACAGAAGCCATCATACAGAATATTATCCCACTCTGGTATCCTATTCCAGGCACGACATGAAGCTGAAGGATACGGCAGGAGATCTGAAGATCCACACCAGCACCCTGAAATACCGGCTGCAGAAAATTAAAACCATGCTGAAAATGGATATCTATGAACCGGACAACAAGCTATATCTCGGAATTATCTTCTTTTTGCTGGAAAGCCCTTCCTGAGCTCACCACCAACCCTTTGCGAAGTACAGAAGAGAAGCCAGAACTTTTCCGGCTGCCATCGCCAGTATGACCCAGGGCAGCCCCCGCGTCAGACCGATTCTCCTGGTCAGGATTGCGAAAATATCCACTACTTCACCGAGGGCGATAATCCAGCTCCCCAGGAAGATGCCCGCAAAAACTCCATATAATACCAGTCCCGGAACTCCCAGAGGAATGCTTCCCTTCCACAGATACGCCAGCGTCCCGAGTATCGTTCCCAGCATACAGCAATCCTCATACCACAGAATATGCTCCGGCGTCTTGGTGACGCCGGCATAGCGCGGGATGATGCCAAGGCCAATCACCAGTGCCACCGCGCCGCTGGCGATTGCAAAGCCTGCGCACAGCCCGATAATCCCCATTATGATCTGCTGCCACATTATTTTTTCTCCTTCCGGCGTTCCTGCTCGAGTATCGTCGAATCCACATCATCCTCATAGAGGCGCATCTGCACTTCCATGGGCGTGGGATCCTGCGTGATTTTCCTCCTGCCGAAATGATTAAAGAAAAATACGACACCGATTCCTATGCCGATGGAATACGTGATTTCCAGCACGGAAAACCCGCTGGAGGGACGGCCCGTGAACATCGTATGGATGTTGTCAAACAGTCCTTCCACATCCACGTCCGTATTAAACGTCATGATGGAAAACCCCATGCCGAAAAATGCGACCAGACTGACGAAAATTGTCTTCAGGATGCTGACTGCCGCATTTTTCCCTTTGGGGTCTTCAAATGTGATTACAAAATCCGGCTCGCCGATATGCGTAACGTCTACGTTTTCTTCCTCCTCTGCCACCGCCTTTACCAGATCAATGGCAGACATGGTATACCGCCCATATTTTCCCTTCGGAAGAGTTGTCACCGGCCGGGCCATATTCCGGTTCAGCACCTTGGAGTCTGAACAGCTGAGCGTAGCGATTTCTCCTAAAAGCACTTTTTCTTTTGTCACTTTTACATTCCGGTCTGTCTGAATATAGAGAGTCTGATTCATATTATTCCCCCCAGATTTCCCGAAGTACAAGGATTCCATGAACAGGGCGTTCATGGCCCTGGCTGCTCTTGTACAGGTAAAACCCTCCCAGACAGAGTGCTGCCGCCAGCACAAGCAGCAAAACTAACAGGCATGCTCTTTTCTTAGTCATCCTTCTCACTTCCTGATTTTATGATTGGTGTTAGTATGATGACTTCGTTGTTAAAATATACCTGGATACTCCCTTTTACATTAAATTTTTCCTCAGCCTCTCCAGGATCTTCTTCTCCATCCTGGATACCTGCACCTGGGAAATCCCCATTTTTTTGGCGATGGAAACCTGGGTTTCCTCCTGAAAATAACGGAGGTATATGAGCTTTCTCTCATCCGGTTCCAGAATTTTCAGCAGGTTTTCCAGAAGAATCCGGTCCAGCAGCTTTTCATTCTGATTTGTTTTTTCCTCCAGCTTGTCCATCAGCGAAATATCATTGCCGTCTCCCTGATAGATCGTCTTCTGCAGAGACTCGATTTCCGCGCCTGATTCCATAGCCATGGCCAGCTCTTCAGGCGTGACGCCAATCTCATCCGCAATTTCCATCAGCGAAGGCTCCCGCCCCAGTTTCCGTTCCAGCTGTTCTCTGGCAGCATACCCCTTCCCTGCGGTCTCCTTCATGGAACGGCTGACCTTCAGCATGCCGTCATCCCTGAGAAAACGTTTGATTTCCCCCGTTATCATAGGCACCGCATAGGTTGAAAAACGCACCTCATAGCTGGTGTCAAATTTATCAATGGCTTTCATCAGCCCAATGCTGCCGATCTGAAAGAGATCCTCCGCCTCAACGCCACGGTTCAGAAACCTGCGGACGATGCTCCACACCAGACCTGTATTCTGCTCTACCAGCAGATCTCTCGCCACTTTATCCCCCTGGTGTGCTTTTCCTATCAGGATAAGTGTCTCATCCATACTGCCTCCTTCACGCAAAAGGGCTGCTGCCGCAGCCGACCCGCTTTTTCATATGGACTTCCGTCCCCACCCCTGGTTGGGAAACTACAGCGATCTCGTCCATAAAGGCTTCCATAAAAGCAAATCCCATACCGGAGCGCTCCATCTCAGGTTTCGTGGTAAACAGCGGTTCCATAGCCTTTTTCACGTCCGGTATCCCTTTCCCATGGTCGATCACTGTCACATACAGGTCATGTCCCACAATCTTACACTCAATACGGATCTTATGTATCTCATTTTCATATCCGTGAATGATCGCGTTGGTGATCGCCTCCGATATGGCCGTCTTCAGGTCGGCCACCTCTTCCAGCGTCGGGTTCATCTGCGTGCAGAAGGCCGCAACAGCCACCCTGGCAAACCCCTCATTGCAGGACCGGCTGTCAAATTCAATCATCATTTCATTGGTGTTTTCCATCTTGCTGACTCCTTTCTCATTTCCCCATTTACTCTATTTATGTTCCGTTTCTATGGCAATTACCTTATAAATCCCCGATATACGCAGGATTTTCTCCACCTGCTCCCCCACATGGATCGCCTTAACACGCCCGCCCAACAGATTAATATTCCTGTACCGGCCCATAATCACTCCTATCCCTGAACTGTCCATAAATACAGTCCTCCGGAAATCAAACACAATCTGACGGATATTCTGCTTCGTTAGAATCCGGTCAGATTCGATCCTGATTTTCTCCGCACAGTGATGGTCCAGCTCTTCCGGAACATATATAATCAGTATGTTCCCTTTTACCTCCAATAATTCGTCCATATTCGACTCCTTTCTTCTTTTTTCGCATGCGCATTTTAAAAAGGCTGCCCTAAAGTACATAGTTATCCTGTAAAATCAGAATATTTGTACTTTAGAACAGCCTCTTACAAGGGTTCTTTTCTCTTCAGCTTCTCCTTTAACATTATAGGGGGTAGCCCCGGTTTTTTCAATATTAATTTGCAGATTCGTTGATTTTCCCGTCTACATCCTTCGCAGCTCTGTCAGAATCCCCTCCACCTGCCGGATGGCCTGAGAGACCTGGCTCTTTGCCTGATCAATCTTAGACTGCACCATCCAGTCCACAAAAAAATTGTCGAAGAAAAAGTCGGCAAAGGACAGAAAGCTTCCGATATCGATTCTAAGATCAACCGCCCTGCTCACGTCCTGCAGCTCCTTCTCAAAACTCCGAAGCGCATACCGGGCGGCTTCCAGCTCTCCCCTGGCATCATTTATCTTGGACTGTTTAATCATTGTTGAGAACATCCCGCCCCCAAACATATCAAACAACCCCCAGCCGCCGGCGCTGTTCAAGGATTTTTCTGCCGCTCTCAGGCTGTCAAGCGCCCGCTCGCCCGCCGCAACAGCCTCCTGTATTTCTCTGTAATTATTCAAGAATGTACGCTCCTTAAAATTCATAATTAATCCCAGCGAATCCGCTGACATTTTCCTTTATTCTATTCCTTCACTGTCTATGGGGGACTGGCCTCCGCCTTCTGTTCCCCCACCTGTGTTCCCGCCTGTATTCTCATTGCCGGAATTCTCGCCGCCTGTATCGCCGCCATTGTCCCCCTCATCTCCATAGCCTCCCGGCGGCGTACCTTCATTGCCGTCACTGGTATCCCCTTTGTTCAGCAGGTCAACGTAATGCTGCGCCGTCGTCGCACGCCTGGAATCCGGAAACTTGTCTACAATCTCCTGGAATGTGGTGATCGCATTCGGTATATCGCTGCTGAGACGGTAGGAATGGGCCAGGTAGGTCAGCACAGTAAAGTCATCTCCATTGATAGCCTTCGCCTTTGTCAGGTTATCAATCGCAGCCGCATAGTCGCCCCTCTCAAAGGCGGCAACCCCATCCGCCGACAGCTTATCGAACATCTGCTTCTGAACCTCCTCATGCATACTGTCATATACGGCCTTCGCGTCTACCGACAAAAGAGTCACGTCCATCCCCTGCAGGGAATTGGCCGCCTGCTCATAATTCTGGGACTGATAGGCGTTATAGGCTTTGATCAGGTTCTCATATGCGTCCGCTTTTTTCCCGGCGTCTGTAATCTGCTGCTGCGCGGACTCCACTGTTGCGTTGGAGGTATCAATTTGCCGCTGGAGTTCATCAATCTGTGCCCTCTGTGTAGCCATGGTATTGCTGTACTCCACGATCTTTTCACTGGCGTTCCGGTTCACACTCTGTTTGACAGAAGGGACCACCAGGAACCACACGACCAGGGCGCCGATCAAAATGCCCATAATGATATTAATAATATTTGAAAATACAGAGGTTTCCCGAAAGGCGGCAGGCTGAATCACCACGTCACTCTCAGGGACATATGCCTCTTTGTCCTTTTCCTCTCTGCCTCCTTTCGCCCAGATGGAACCGCGGCGGCCTTCCAGGCTTGTTACGGTACCCGTTTGCTCGTCGATTTCTTTGAGGAAGCGCAGTGTCGTCGAATTCGTCTTATCGATCCTGGCCGCTTTTTTCAGGATTTTTCTGCCCTTTTCATACTCTTCCCGTTTGATATAGATCAAAGCCAGCAAATGGTACGCCTTGATCAGCTTTGGATTCTGCGTCAGGATCTTCTTAAGCTGTATGGCTGCCACGTCTTCATTACCCTCACGGCAGCATTTTAAGGCAATATTATACTTCTTAATGGTCTGGTTGATGACATCCAGCTTGGCCGGTTCTGCCTGGAGCTTCTGGATGTATTCCGTGGCAATGTTGTTATCCGGTTTAATATTCTTGCTGATGATCCATTCACTCAGAGCTGATACTGCCTCACCTGTCTCAAAATAGACCAGTCCCAGCAGATTCCTGGCCGGAATATTGAGCTTATTATATTTCAGGCTCCTCTGCAGCATATCAATGGCTCCGGACAGATCACGGATCTGCGCTTTGTCCAGGCCCTGGTTGTAATAGAGGACCGACAGCTGCAGCGCCTTCTTCTGGACGCTTAAATCACAGCCACATTTCGGACAGATGCTGGAATTCTTCACCCCGGCTCCGCAATTCATACAATTCATTCGGCTACTCCTTTGACTGATCAGTCTGAGACTTCTGCATCTCCTTCAGGATATCGATCACATCCGTCAGGTCACGGCTGTAAATGGCGTCTTCCACCTCATCCACATCCAGGCATGGTTTGAATTTCTTCAGCTCTTCTTCGTAGTTCAGCATTTTGCCGCCTCCTTTTCACGTCTGGCAATCCAGTCCTTCACTTCTCCCGCCAAATACAGGGAACCAACACAGAACATCAGTCCCTCTGCCTTCTCCTCATACGCTTTTTCAAAAGCCTTCCCAACCTGCGGCTCTGCCCAGACTTCCCGGCAGCCCTCCCGGCGGAACAGCTCCGCCAGCTCCTCGGCTGAAACCTCCCGGCTTCCGGAAATCTCCGTAGTGACCACCCGGTCCGGATGGATGCCCTCAGAGATCTCCCGGATCATATCCTGATACCGCTTATCCGCAACCGCCGAAAATAAAATGGTAATCTGATTTTCTTTGCTGAAATGGGCCGCCGTCTTAACAAACTGCGCCACCCCGTCCTCATTGTGCGCTCCGTCAATAATCACGCCATCCATAACAGTCTCCATCCGGCAGGGCCATTTCGTTTTCCGGATCCCCTCAATCAACTGCCTCTCCGGAATGTTATGAACCGGCTGAAGCTTCTTCATGGTGAAAAAGGCCAGAGAGCCATTCATCATCTGATATTCCGCAATATACGGAATCTCCAGTTCGGCGCCCTTCTCATTCCCGTACCGGAATTCAAAACGGATGCCTTCCCGGGTATTGCTCAGAAGCTTATACATGTCCTCTCTCAGCACAAAAGCCGGGCTTCCCAGCTCCCCGGCGCGTTCTTCAATGACCGCGGCCGCTTCCTGATTCCGCCCGTCATAGATCACAGGAACGCCCGGCTTGATGATACCGGCCTTTTCCCAGGCGATCTCCCGGATTGTCTCTCCCAGATATTCTGTATGATCCCGGCTGATGGACGTAATAATGCATGCCAGCGGGCTGCTCACAACATTAGTCGCATCCAGCCGGCCGCCCAGTCCAGTTTCCAGGATCAGATAATCCACCTTCTTCTCCCGGAAAATCACCATACCCATTAAAAACAGGATTTCAAAATACGTCGGATGGCTTTCGCCTTCCGCCATGGCCTCCTTCCATGCCTCCTGCACCCTCAGAAATGCCTGCAGAAAAATCTCATCATCCACCGGCCGGCCGCCGATCATATACCGCTCATTGATCCTGATCAGATGCGGGGATGTAAACATGCCGCATGTATAACCGCCTTCCGACAGCATGGAATTCAGATAGGCACAGACACTCCCCTTTCCATTCGTACCCGCCACATGGATAATCCTCATGTCCTTCTCTGGATTCCCCAGCTTTTTCAGCAGATACCTCGTGTGGTCCAGCGTTGTTTTTTTCGTAAACTTTGGTACTTCCTCTATATAATTGACTGCCTCTGCGTAATTCAAACCCAATCACCACTCCGTTGTAAAATTAAAGTTACCGGAAAAACCGGTTCTTTTTCATTATAATATAGTACCAGAATATGTCCATACCTTTTTCAAAAAACATCAGGGCCGGTGTGACCTGGCTCTACTCCCTGTAACGGATGGTTCCGGTCCTTGACAGTACCGTCTCCGCCGAATAATCCCCCATCTGTACGACAGCCAGCTCATCTCCCCTTTTCAGCTCCACCTCCCGCACCATCAATGATGTGGTTCCCAGGAATACGGCGTCCTTTACCACCTCTCCGTTGATCTCCAGCCTGCTGGCAGCGGTGAAGTTCTCACCTGTCACATGATAAATCCCATCAGATACCTCTACTACCGCTTTTATCTCAACCGGCACTGTTCCCATTCGCATATCTGTCACCGCATATGGGCTTTCTCCCCCGTATATGTATTGTTTTCCATACAGCATATCATATTGAAGCACTTCCAGATCCTTCTGATAATTTTTGGTATTCCTGCGGTTCTGATGATATCTTACGATATTGCCTTCATGAATTCCCACACGGTCTAAGACCTCTGCGCCGATCTGGTACGCGGCCAGGTTTTCGTCCTCTTTTTCCAGGCCCATATTATCCCATATCACATATTGGGTCTGGAACAGATACCGGTTGGACAGTTCTTTTGTCTTCAGGCCCATGGTTGGAAGGTGGTCTCCGTACATGACCAGAACCACCGGCTCAGGATATTCAGACAGAGTGTCTGTCAGCTCCCGGATGAATTCGTCCATCTCCTGTATTTCATTGCAATAGTATTCCCAGGAATAATCATTCTTTTCCCGGTCCTCCGCGCCTGTCACCCTTATCTCCGGATGATCCAGAATTGGCTCCGCAGGATAATCGCCGTGCCCCTGGACAGAGATTGTATAAATATAATCTCTGTTCTCTGAAGACTCCAGGCATTTCAGGATTTCATCTGTGAGAATGTGATCCTTGATCCAGCCCGTCTCTGTAGTATCTGTAACGTCAGGCATATATTCCGCCGAAGTGAAACTATCAAATCCCAGCATCGGAAATACAGTCCGCCGGGAATAAAAATCGGCCTCATTATTATGTATGACATGTGTGTCATACCCAATATCCCTGAGCACATAAGGAATGCTCTCACAGGTCTTTTCAGAGAGGACAGTTTTATAAGGGTATTCTCCAGGGCCGAAATACCGGAGGCTCATGCCTGTTATGGATTCAAATTCTGTATTAGCCGTACCTGCGCCGACCGCAGGAACCCGGTAATAACCGGAAGAATATTCCCGCATAAGCTGCCGGAAGCAGGGAATGGGGTCCTCTGAAATGTTTAAAAAGTTTACCAGCTCCGGATCAAAAAACGACTCCAGCTGCAAAAATATGATATTAGGCCGTTCAGATTCTTCACTGCTCTCCGGCTGGCCCTCACTGTCTACGATCTCCGCAATCAGACTCTCAGAATACCCATTCGGCTGGCTGATACCAGTATCAAACAACGTAACCGCCAGGCAGTATGGATATCCATAATCCTCATAGGCAAACGCAATGTTTCCGAAATAGCTGGAAAGCACCCGCTTACTCACCGCCAGATTCGTGGATACCACAAAGAGGACGATACTTCCGCCAATGATGGACAGATCAATGATCCAGTTCCGTTTACCCCTGTATTTCGGCCCCTTAAACCAGAACCACACCTGGAAGCCCACTACCAGGGCCAGCGCCGCTATAATCAGAACCAGAGTGCCCGCCGACAGGTATTTGTTCATCACCTTCCCGGCATCAGACATCAGTTTCAGATCTGGTCCTGTAAACGGAGTTACCCGGTTCATCAGGATCACTCCGTTAACAATCCCCAGCAGAAGCCAGAAAGAAAATACGATCAGTCTGGCCAGGCACCGTCGGCGAAATAAATAGACTACCGTACTGGTGACAAAAATCAGAAAAACATTGTACAGGAACACCAGAGGGCGGTCTGTCATAAAAGTCCATGCCTTCATAAGCGAATGGCGTGAGATTGCTTCAATGAAGAAGTACAGCACGCAGCATCCGAACACCTGAAGAGGCACTGAAATCTTATTACATATCTTTATTAGGTTCTCCCTGTTCAACTTTATCTTTTTCATTTTATTTTCTCAGCTGCTCCAGTCTCAGTTCCACCTGTTTCATCATCTGAGTATATTTATCCAGCTTATTCTTCTCCTCCTGAACCTTTTCCGCAGGGGCTTTGCTGATAAAACGCTCGTTACCCAGCATTCCATTGGAACGGGCGATCTCTTTCGCTAGACGCTCCTTTTCCTTTGTTAAACGTTCCAGCTCCTTGTCCAGATCCACCAGCTCGGCAAAGGGAATATAAATATTCGCGCCAGGGATCATTGCAGACACTGCGTCGTCCCCAATCCCGCTCTTATCCGCCTGGATGAATACTTCGCTGGCCTTGGCGAGCGTCGCAAAAAATACTCTTCCATGTTCAAAGGTCCGGCAGATTTCACAGTTCCCGGACACCACGTATACACTGGCTTTTTTGCTGGGTGGAACATTCAATTCCGAGCGCACCGTGCGGATCCCCCGAACTGCTTCCTTCATCAGCTCCACGTCCGCCGCGGCCTGGGAGAATTCCCAGTCTGAACAATACTGAGGCCATGGAGCGATCATAATGGACTCCTCATCCGGATTCAGGGTACAGAAAATCTCTTCAGTGATAAACGGCATAAACGGATGCAGCATTTTCAGGGCATGATTCAAAACTGTTTTCAGCGTCCAGAGCGCGGCCGCCTTAGTGTCTTCTGTTTCGCTGTACAAGCGGGGTTTTACCATCTCGATATACCAGTCGCAGAATTCCTCCCAGATGAAATCGTATACCTTCTGAACCGCGATGCCCAGCTCAAATTTTTCCATATTCTCAGTCACTTCGGCCGCCAGCGTATTTACCTTGTGCAGGATCCACTTATCAGCCAGCGTCAGGCTTTCCGGATTCACATCTTCCGGCACTTCGGCCGCATCCAGATTCATCATGATAAAGCGGGAAGCATTCCACACCTTATTGGCAAAATTCCGGCTGGCTTCTACCCGCTCCCAGTAAAAACGCATATCGTTACCGGGCGCGTTGCCGGTCATCAGCGTCAGCCTGAGGGCGTCCGCGCCGTACTGGTCGATCACCTCCAGAGGATCTATTCCATTTCCCAGGGATTTACTCATTTTCCGGCCCTGAGAGTCCCGCACCAGGCCGTGGATCAGCACATGCTTAAAAGGCGATCTGCCTGTCTGCTCCAGGCCTGAAAACACCATGCGGATTACCCAAAAGAAAATAATATCATATCCGGTTACCAAAACACTGGTGGGATAGAAGTAATCCAGCTCCGGCGTCTGATCCGGCCACCCCAGAGTTGAGAAGGGCCACAGAGCTGACGAGAACCAGGTATCCAGAGTATCCTCATCCTGTCTCAGGCTGGTGCAGCCGCACTTCGGGCATTTTTCCGGAGCTCCTCCCTTTTTAACCAGGATTTCCCCGCATTCCTGGCAGTACCAGGCCGGAATCCGGTGGCCCCACCAGAGCTGTCGGGAGATACACCAGTCTTTTATGTTTTCTAGCCAGTGAAGATAGATCTTGTCAAACCTCTCCGGCACAAAATTCAGATCTTCTGTTTTCAGTATCTCGATAGATGCCTGGGCCATTTCTTTCATCCGGACAAACCATTGGGGCTTAATCATCGGCTCTACCGTGGTATGGCAGCGGTCATGTGTTCCCACCGCATGAGTATGGGGCACAACCTTGACCAGAAGCCCCTGCTCCTCCAGATCCGCAACCATGGCTTTTCTCGCCACATAGCGGTCCATTCCCGAATATTTGCCGCCCTTTTCGTTGATGGTGGCATCATCATTCAGAATATTGATCTCTTCCAGGTTATGGCGCCTGCCCACCTCGAAGTCATTGGGATCGTGGGCCGGCGTGATTTTGACACAACCGGTTCCGAATTCCTTATCCACATATTCATCAGCAATCACAGGAATCTCCCGGTCTGTCAGCGGCAGCTTCAGCATCTTACCGATCAGCCCCTGATATCTTTCATCTTCCGGATTCACCGCGACTGCAGTGTCTCCCAGAAGCGTCTCCGGACGCGTCGTGGCGATCTCCACGTATTTACCTTCTTCTCCTACGATGGGATAATTAATGTGCCAGAAAAATCCATCCTGATCCTCATGCTCCACTTCCGCGTCGGACAGCGAGGTCTGGCATTTGGGACACCAGTTAATGATCCGGCTGCCCTTATAGATCCAGCCTTTTTCATAAAGCCTGACGAATACCTCTTCAACAGCCCTGGAGCAGCCTTCATCCATCGTAAAACGTTCCCGCTCCCAGTCCGCAGAGGCGCCCAGCTTGTACAGCTGGTTGATAATGCGGCTTCCATATTCCTCTTTCCATTTCCAGGCATGCTTCAGAAATTCTTCACGCCCAATCTCCTGCTTGTCAATGTCCTGATCCTTCAGCATGTTGGTAACCTTTACCTCTGTCGCAATAGCCGCGTGGTCGGTGCCAGGCTGCCACAGCGCCTCGTAGCCCTGCATTCTCCTGAACCGGATTAGAATGTCCTGCATGGTATTATCCAGGGCATGCCCCATGTGCAGCTGCCCGGTAACATTGGGCGGCGGCATCACAATTGTGAAGGGTTTCTTATCGGGATTTACCTTCGCATGAAAATATCCTTTGTCCAGCCATTTCTGATATAGCCTGTCTTCCAGCCCTTTCGGATCATAGGTCTTTGCCAGTTCCTTACTCATAATTTTCCTCCTGATTTTCCTTGTTTCTAAACAAAACGGGCAAGCCCGCTTCAGCTTCCATCCCCTCGGTCATGAGGAGATTAAATACTTCATGCACTGAACTTTCATACGCGATAAAAACGCCCTTTGCATATCCTGCAAAGGGCGAATGTCTCGCGGTACCACCTTTTCTTCATGTACTAAAACCATACATCTCATATGTCCTGTAACGGAGACTGCCCGTGAACGCCTACCCACAGTCCCGGACTGCTTCAGCGTTCAGGCTCCAAAGCTACTTTCTGCATCCGCTCCCCGAAACCGCCTTCCAGCCTGTGGGCGGTCCTCTCTGCCGGCGCTGACCTGCATACTCCTCTTTTTCTAAGCCTTTTCCTTTTTAATGGTTTAATCATAGTAATAAATCAACAATTTGTCAAGCAGGGTTTTCATTCAGAAATTTCTCCACGGTTCTGTTGAACGCTTCAGGATTCTTGCCCGCGATAAAATGATCTCCCGGTATGATCGCCAGCCTGGCGTCGGGAAGGCTTTTGTATATCAACTCTGTATGGCTTTGCTTTATCATATCCTTTTGTCCGGCTATCACCAGTGTCCTCACGCGCAGCCTTCCCAGCTCTCCGGGGTCGATGCGGGGTTCCTTGACCATGAGGCCAAGTATCTCCGCATTTATCCTGGCTTCCCGGCTTCTCTTGGCGAACAGGGAAGCAATCCGGTAGCCGATCTCAATGGGAATTTGAACCGAGGGCCTGACCCCCTTAGCGTTCAAATTCGCACCGTTTAGGATCAGACGCTTTACTCTCTCCGGATACTTCAGAGCAAACATCAGGGCGATATTGCCGCCGTCAGAAAATCCCAGCAGATTTGCCTCTTTCATTTCCTGTTCATCCATAAAACATAGTAAATCCTCCGCAAACTGGCGGATTGTGAAGGCCGCGCTGCCTCTGGGAGACCGTCCGTGCCCGCGCGTATCGACTGCGATTACCCGGTATTTACTGGAGAAATAGCCGATCTGATGAATAAAATATTCACTGCTTTCCCCGTTTCCATGGAGAAGAATCAACGGCTCACCTGCTCCTTTTTCGGTAAAATGAAGTTTAATATCCATGGGCGTCACCTGATGAAATTGGTGGATATGCGAGGCTCATATTTCGGCGGCTGAAGCCCCTGCTTCCGTCCGGCTTGGATGGATTTTAAAAGCCAGGCCATGTTCTCGCCCAATGTCCGCATTGTCTGAAGTCCCTCTTCATCTTTACGCACATCCCCGGGCGTAAAACCATGAACCTGATTCCAATACTGGGAACCGACTACTATCATATTGCTGATAGTAAAATATTTATTCAGACGTTCAAAGGCCGCGCTGGCCCCTCCTCTTCTGCAGGAAACCACCGCCGCCGCCAGTTTGCCGGCCATTCTTCCCCCGCTGCTGTAAAACAGCCGGTCTAAAAACGCACAGATCTGCCCTGACGGACCGGCATAATATACCGGAGACCCGGCGATCATTCCATCATATCCGTCCAACTGCTCCAATGTCTTATTAACCTGATCCTCAAAGACGCAGCGCCCCGTTTCCCTGCATTTTCCACAGGCAATACAGCCTGCAACAGGCTTTTTGCCCAGATACAGAATTTCTGTATCCACTCCGTATTGGCAAAGCGTATCACTTACCTCACTCAGGGCTGTATACGTGCAGCCATGTTCGTTTGGACTTCCGTTAATTAGCAAAACTTTCATATGCATCCTCCTTCAGAATCTTTCTCCTTATGCCGCGCGAAGCATCTGTATAGTCATATGACTCATACTCCAGAGTACACCTGCAGGGAACCCGTAGGATACGGATGAATCCCCCCAATAATATCTTAACATATTTTACCGCTGTATGGTGCCCAATTTCTTCACCGACTCTGCCTGACACACCCAAACATCCAACAATTCACGCTCGCGATCTAACACACCAGATCTTAAATTTCTACATATAGTGTATTAGGGTGATTTTAAACCCTAAAATAATAAAAGGAGAAACAATATGCTTTTTGATCATCGCGACAAAAAAAATCATTGCAATTGCCAAGACCCAGAGCCGGAACAGCCATCAGAAGTTTCAGAATGTGCCAATCCCTTCTGCGGGAATGACAACTGCTGCCATTCTAATTGTTGTTGCAGGCCCGGACCTACCGGACCCACCGGACCGCGTGGCTGCCCTGGGCCAAGAGGCTGTCCTGGACCCATGGGTCCCACCGGACCTACCGGAATTACAGGCCTTACCGGCTTTACAGGTCCTACTGGACCTACCGGACCTACCGGATCTATGGGCCCGATCGGACCTGTTGGCCCCACCGGCGCTACTGGTGCTGATGGGCTGATAGGACCTACCGGACCTACTGGCGCTGTCGGTGCTACCGGGCCTACCGGCGCTGACGGCGCTGTCGGTGCTACCGGACCCACTGGGCCTACTGGCCCTACCGGACCTACCGGTCCCATTGGGCCTACCGGCGCTACCGGGCCTACTGCACCGTTTATTTACGCACAACATTAGAAATTTACCTGGTGTTGAATATGTAAGCCACTAAATGGCCTTGTTCTCAATCACCCGGATAATGCTGTGATTGTTCTCAATGTAGTCAAGTATTCGCTGATACTCGTCGGAAAAATTGAAGTCAACCGTTATTTCCCCATTCTCATGCACCCAGACTGTTTTGATGAGTTCAACCATAATTCCACGGTTTAAGCTCTGAATATTTTTATTCTTTAGAAAAGCGGTGAGATATGGATCGTCTGCTCCGATACCTTCAGCCGTCACCCGTATTTCCTCCTTCAGATAGGAGAGGTTGGTTTCAAGCTGCCGGGTCTGTTCTACAATCTTGCTTTTCAAGCGGCGGTATTCGTCTTTGGTAATTTCGCCGCTTTTCCAATCAATGTATAGGCTGTCAGAGGCATCGTTATACTGCTTTAGCTGCTTTTCAGCCTGTTGCAACGAATGAGATAACCTTTTGTTTTCCCGATTAATGGCGGGCGCATTGTTGATGCGCTCAATTTCTTCCGCAAGCTGGTCTACAAGGGCTATCTGCATTTGCAATGCCGCTAAAACCGCGCTTTCCAGTTTATCCTGTCGTATAGAACGCTTGCTGCAAATTCTTTTGTCAGTGTAGCTGCGGCAGGCATAGTAGGTAATACCGCGGGCGGTTTTTCGCCGCATGGCTTTTTGGCAATCAGCACAGCGGACAAAACCGGACATTAGGTAGACCTCCCGCTTGCCGGGTGCTGTCCTTGTGTCGCGCCGATGCAGGGCCTGCGCTTTCTCGAATATCTCTCTGTCTATAATCGCTTCGTGTGTATTCGGGACGACAAACCATTCTTCTTCCGGGACATTCATCTGCTTGTGTACCTTGTAGCTGATTACGCGGTGCCGGCCTTGCACCATAACCCCAATATAAACTTGGTTCTGCAATATCCTAGTCACCGTGCTGGCAGACCATAGGCCATCGTTTTTGCTGGAATTAGGGTTAGTATATTTCATACCCTTTTTCTTTTTGTAGGCTTCAGGGTTCGGCTCCCCCATTTGATTGAGCCTTTGAGCAATCCCCATTTTGCTGTACCCTTCGTTGATAAACCAGTGATAAATGCTTTTGACAACCTCCGCTGCTTCTTCATCTATGAGCAGTCTGTTTTTATCGTTTGGGTCTTTCTTGTAGCCATAAGGAGCAAACGCTCCTATGAACTCGCCGCGCTCTCGTTTCATCTTGAATGTTTTTCGTATTTCTTCGGAAGTGGTTGCGGCAAACTGCTCATTAAACATTCCCCTGATAGGCACTTCAAGGCCGCTTGCTGAATGAGGATTCGCATAGGTGTCAATGAATGGTGTGCCGGTACAAATAAACCTTGCACCGTTAATGGGGATGAACTCCTCCAAAAATTTCTGCTGGTCGGCAAGGTTGCGGAAACCGCGTGCAAGAGATTTGATAATCATACAGTTTACTTCCTTGCGAACAATGCAGCTTTCAAGCCGTTTGAAGTTTGGCCGGGCTGTGTTGGTTCCGGTCAATCTGATGTCGTATAAATAAAGTTGGCACCTTATTCTCAAAGAATTCATGTATAATAAAGAGAATAAGGAGGAACTCTCAATGTCACGTACTCAACGTAAATACGACCACGAATATAAGATCCAGGCTGTCAAACTTGCCAGAGAAATCGGCGGTGCTAAGGCAGCCAAAGAATTAGGTATTCCAGAAGGAACCATCCATACATGGCTGAAAGCAGTTAGAGCCGGTACATTGGATATTGGCGACGGTGCACATACTCCAGAAAGTGCCATGAGTCTCGCTGAGGAACTTGCTATGCTCCGCAAACGTGTTAAGGATCAGGATAAAGAAATCCGGCGTCTAAAAGAGGAAAATGAATTTCTCGAGGAAGCAAGTGCTTTTTTCGCAGCCAGCCGTCGGAAGTCAGCAAGAACCAAAGAATGATGTTCATTGCCATAAAAACGGAAGACGGCGCGATTAAGGGAAAACTCTCATTCTATTGCCGGATGCTTGGTGTCAGCCGCCAGGGGTTCTACAAATATCTTGCTAATAAAGACCGGCCCTGGAAATATCAGGATCTCGCTGATGCTATGATAGCAATCCATACTGAAGATGAATACAATGATACATATGGGCGCATTCGCATGTATCAGGCACTTCTCCTTAAGAAACCGGAAGGACTCAAGATTCCCAGTGAGCGAACCGTCTACAGGGTCATGGATGAAATAGGCCTTAGTCATCAACCAAAGCGTAAGCCGAATGGTATTACCAAGGCTGATCGGGAAGCTCGTAAGTCAGATGATCTTCTGAAGCGAGATTTCAAATCCGACAAGCCACTTGAAAAATGTGTAACTGACATTACAGAAATCAAGGCTAAAGATGGGAAACTGTATGTTTCAGCTATCTTTGACTGCTTTGATTCCGGTGTCCTTGGTCTGGCAATGGAAACCAACATGAAAGCAACGTTGTGTGAGCATACCCTGGATAATGCCTATCTGGCATATCCTGATCTGCGAGGGGCTATTGTACACTCTGACAGAGGAACACAATATACCAGTGAAACTTATCGTAAGGCTCTTGCTAAATACGGTATTATTCAAAGCATGAACAGTGCTGGTGGCAGGTGCCACGATAATGCCCGATGCGAAAGCATGTGGGCCAGAATGAAAAGTGAGCTTCTCTATGACCGCTACAATACGGAGACTATGACCATAGAGGAACTGAAGGTTCTCATTTGGAGATACTTCATCAGTTACTGGAATAACAGGAGGATCTGCTCTGCCAACGGTGGGCTTCCTCCGATAATTAAGCGACAGAGATACTACCAATCTCTGGAACAGGCTGCATAGGCAGTGATATCTTTGAGATAAATGTGTCAACCAATATTGACAATATCAGGACGTATGCGCTGATTGACAAGGGGGAGAACCGGGACAGGGAGATAAGGAAGCCCCGCCCCTCTATCCGGGCGCAGCTTAAAGCAGACAAGGCAAAGACCGCCCCGAAAAAGGCGGCGGCAAAAACAAAAAATCACGATATGGAGGTATGAGCATGATTAGACTGACTGTTGAAGAAACAAACCTTTTGAGCATTTACAACGAGGGCGGCAAGCGGGCTTTGATTGAGAATGTCAACGCCGCGCTGCCCTACATGGACGCGGATATGCGGGAGCTTGCAAAGCGCACCCTTTCCAAAGTGGACGCTTTGACCGAAGCGGAATTTGCAGAGCTTCCCATTTACGCCGCTGATGAAGTATGAACGGGGTTAAGCGGCTGACGCCGCCCCAGAGCCGGAAAGTCAACGCCCTTGTGCGCCGGACGTGCTGCAATTATGATAACGGGAACTGTATCTTACTGGACGACGGGGACGAGTGCGTATGTCCGCAGCTCATTTCCTATTCGCTTCTCTGCAAGTGGTTCCGGGTTGCGGTGCTTCCCGCCGACAGGCTGCTTTATGCGGAGCTTTACCAGACAGGGGATAAGAAGAAATGTACCGAGTGCGGCGCGTTCTTTGCGTCAACCTCTAACAGTGTCAAATACTGCCCCGTCTGCCGGAAACGTATCACCCGCAGACAAGCCGCCGAGCGCATGAGGAAAAGACGCGCCCCTGTTACGCAGTAGGCGCGGAAAATCCCTTGATTTACAGGGCTTTCCGGGCGTGAAAATCGGATAGGCGATACTTTATACCTTTACCCCCAAAAATGGCGTTCTACTGCGTAACATTCACGAAAACAGCACCCATAAAAAGACAGGGCGCGGAAGTCATATACTGGCTTCCGCGCCCTGTTCTTTTTTTGCCTATCTGACATTTCCCTTTTCCATTTCTTCAAGCGGGAACTGCGGGAGGGCTTCTATCAGCTTCTTTGTGATGGACTGGCGCATATCTTCGTTGATTTCCTGTTTCGTGCTTCCGTCCGGCTGTCTGACCGCTACCGTCGATAGCCTGTCGATTTCGTCCTTGTAGCACTCCACGACTTTCTCCACCGCCCATTTTTCCCCGGCAACGGCGGCGCGTATGGTTTCATATTCCGGCATTTTCTGGTTTTCCATGCTCAACGCTCCTCTGCTTTTTGATAGCCCTATCATAGCACAGCGGCGGGGATTTTGCTATCCTTATCCGCGCTCTGTTCCCTTTTCCCGTTCCGGCTGCCTGTCTGCCTGTAAAATGCTGTCAATGTTCTGCTTGATAATATCGTATTCCCGGACTTTCTTTTTCAGCTTCCCATAGTCGGCATAAAGGGCTTCTTTCTGCGCTTGGAGGGCTTCATATTCCGATTGCAGCGCGGCAAGGTTCGGGAGCTTTGCAATGCCCGCCGCTTTCAGCGACCTTGCGGCGGCTTCATGTAGGATAATCGCCTGTTCCTGTCCGGCGCGGTACTTCTCCCTGTTCCTTGCCTTGCGGTATGCGTCATAGACGGGCTTTGTCTTTTGGTAGGTGGAAACATTCTTGATAAGCACCGCCATGTCCGCAAGCCGCTTTTCCGCGTCCTTCAATGCGTCTGCCGCCTGTCCGCTTTCCGCTGCCATTTCTTCAATCCGGCTGACTAAATCCGCGTACTGTTCAATCTTATGTTCCGTCAAGAAATTCATGGTCTTTGCTGCCTGTTTCAGATTGTGGATTTTCGCCCACTGTTCATAGCCCTTACTCTGCGCCGCCTTGATACTGTTCTCAATGTCGATAAGCAGCGAAACGCCGCGCTGCTCTCTGGGGGCTTTCGCCGCCTTTGCCCGTCTGCCCGCTATCCGTTCCCTTATGGCTTCCTCTGTATAATCCGCGCCGAGGGTTTTAAGACGGGTGAAGCGTTCCTGTCCGGGGGCGCGGCATGACACATATTTCCCCGGCTTTATCTCATAGCCCGCCGCCTGTAACCGCTGCAACAATTCCTCAAAACTGGAAACTTGGGGGATAAGCGCGTCAACGGCAATCTTTAGCTTGCCTTTCCAACTTGTACCCGTCTTTTCTGCCTGGTACTCCGCATAGCTCTTTCCCTTGCTGCCCTTGCCGGGAACGACGACGGACAAGCCATTTTCCCGACACAGCTTGTCGCTCATGTTCCGTATGCCGTAATAGCTCCTTTTGTTGGAATTATATTTGCGGTGGTCTACGAAATTTACGGCGCAGAAAATAATGTGATTGTGGACGTGTCCTTTGTCAATGTGCGTCGTGAGTACATATTCATGCTGCCCCTTTGTTACCGCGTCGGCAAGCTGCTTTCCGATTTCATGGGCTTTCTGATAATCGACTTCCCCCGGCTCAAAGGACTGTATCAGATGAAAGGCTAAATTGTTCCCCTTTTGGAGTGCTTGGGACAAGGTATATTCAAATTCAATATCTGCCGTTTCATAGGAGCAGCCGAAAGAGGACACAAGCATTTTTCCGTCCGTCTTGTCCGGGTTTTCGATATAGTCAAGGGCTTTGCTTAGAGTGCTTTTAATAGGCTTAATCTTTGTAACCGCCATATCTCCGCAAGCACCCCCTTTATTTCCTCTATGTCCTCTTGGTATGCGTTCCCCGTCGCGTTTACGCGGCGTGCTATCTGGTTGACGTTGACACCGATTTTCTGTATCTCTGCGGTCATTGCCTTTATATCGGCATGGTCTATCTGAATGATATACCCGTCAATGGCAATCTTCCGCAGATATGCCGCCATGTTCCGGGTGGGTACGAGCTTCATTTTTTCCAGTATTAAATCCCGTTCCGCTTCCGTCACTCTGAATTTGATTTGCACCGTTCTTTTGCGTCCGTTCATGTATTCGCTCCTTTCCTTTCCGTTCCGAGGGTTTGGGACACTTCCCAACAAGCAATTTTCAACCGACGCGCCGCAGCGCGGGAGGGGAAAATACGGAAGTGGGTACCCGCTTCCTATGCTTGCTACGAATGTTTTTATCCTTTAGGCTCTTATCACCTACTACGGAGAAAAAGCGATTTTGCCAAACTTACGCAAAAGAAAAACGCTGCAACCTCAAAAAAGATTACAACGCTTTCTAAATCCTGTTCAGTTTTAAGTCGGACATTCCTATTCGCCCTCTTTTTCGACTTCGGAAATCTCCTTTGCCGTTGCGGTTACAATCCGTATGCCTGTATCGCTCATACCGTCAAGAAGCGCGTCAAGCTGCCGCCGCTGCGTGTTCTTCTCCGGCGGCGTTTCTAAAAGGAATTGGTCTACGGATATATGGTAACGCTGTATCAGCTCAAAGAATATCTGTAAACTTGGGTGCTGCCCCTTGTTCTCAATGTTCGCAAGGTAGCGCGGCGAGATAAACATTTCGTCGCCTACTTTCTTGCGGCTCTCCTTGCATCCCTCACGCGCTGCCTTTATCGCTGCCCCAAAAGCCTTAAAGTCGTATCGTGGTACTGGTCTTTTTGCCATAGTTATTCACCCTATTACATTTTACTGTTCCCCTTTCTTCTTGGATATGTCTATGTAGTTCTATCAGTTAGCCAAAATAATTCATATATATATATGTTGACAACAAGCTGCTTTTGTATATAATATTATATAAAAGGGGGGGAATGTTTATGTTACATAGCATGCGTATTCGATAAGCATTGAAATCAAAAAAGATTTTTCCCATTTTCAATATGGGCTTTTTTGTCATGCTTATTTTGCGTATGCTATACAACAAAACTAACGACGTATAGACATAGTATAAAAACTATGCCTTAATTTTGTTGTAGTATTATATGTATAAATGCAGGTCAATGCTCATGTTGAGAATTGACCTGCATTTTTTTGCGCAAAAGGAGAAATATTATGCTTGAAAAATATTGGATAAAATGTCCAATTTGTAACGGAAAGACGAGGGTTCAAGTATTTTATAATACGGTATTAAGAAATTTTCCTCTTTTCTGCCCTAAATGTAAATTAACGCATATCGTTGATGTTGAAAAACTAGAAATCATAATCAAAAACTCTGAAAAACAAACTTTTTAATTTTGAAAAGGAAGGATATTTAAATGAAACACTTACCTAAAAGTACACCTACGGAAATATTGAATGACCCATACGGATTTACTTACAAAGAAATGTCGGAAGTAATTGGAGAGGATAAAGCAAGAGCCTTATATACGGAATTGTATAAACAGCCATTTCACAAAGAAAATCTATCAATATCAACAAAAAAAGTCTATAAAAGTAGCGATACTGAAAAGTATGTTTATGAATTGAAAGATAACAGGTATATTGAAACGGTTTTTATTAAACGGCGAGATGGTGGGACTGTTTGCGTAAGTACGCAAGTTGGTTGTTCTGTTGGCTGTATTTTTTGTGAGTCCGGACGCAATGGTTTTGTTCGTAATCTAACACCGTCTGAAATTGTGCAGCAGGTTGTATTGATACGTCAAAAAGTAAATCGTATCGTTTTTATGGGAATGGGAGAACCTTTATTCAATTACGACAACTTGATTGCAGCAATCCATATTCTTCGAGATAGAAATGGACTTAACTTTCCAACCGACGGCATTACCGTATCAACAGTTGGTCCAGTTAATCAATTAAAAAAATTGCGCGAAGAACATCTAAAAATTCAGTTGACAATATCTTTACATGCAGCAACACAGGCTGCGAGAAACTGTATCATTCCTCATATGCACATGTACGCTATTGAAGATGTTGTTAAGCAAGCATTGTCCTATTCTCAAAGGCATAATCGAAAAGTGGTATTTGCGTATTTGCTTTTACCAGGTATAAATGACCGTTCCTCAGATATAAGGCAACTTGCAAAATGGTTTAAGGGCAAAAATGTTATGATTAACGTGCTGCAATACAACCCGACGAGTAATTCAAAAATTAGAGCACCACAAAAACAAGAAATGGTTGCGTTCAAACATCAATTAGAGCAAACAGGACTTGAAGTTACCATGAGAGTTTCTCATGGTAGAGAGATTAAAGCAGCTTGTGGACAGTTAGCTAATACATATAATAAAGCCAAAAAACAACAGAAATAATTTAATTAAAAGAGCCAGACGCACAGACGCAGAGCCGATAATATGCAGTTTGAAATACTGCTGTTATCGGCTCTTTTTTGATTTTAATTTGTGCCCCTAATAACCATATTGGAGCAAAATCAGAACTGTTGCTTGTCGTTCTTTGATTTCCGCAGCAGCTTTGAAAAATCAAAGCCGCCGTTTCTTTTTATCTTCTAATGAAATGACGCGGTATCACTGTTGAAATCGGCGGCTAAAGGAGGTAGCCGCCATGAAGCAAAAAGCATATCGACAAAATCCGACAGTTATTGACTTATCAAAAAAAGCCCGCCCACCACCGGGGGAAACTACGCTTATATATATGAACTGTCTAATCATCTGGATACTGCTTACAATGCCTATGCGCCCGTCCGGGCTTTTCGGACGGGCGCATTTTGTACGTTCAAAAAATTTTTGAAGAAATTTCAAAAAATCTTCGGCGTTTTTGAAAAACGCCGTATTGCCCCGCGAAAAGGGGGGAAGCACCACCAACTTTCCAACGAGAAAGGAGGTGAGAATGTGGAACCTAATAGCAGGGAGTTTTACAAACAGTGTGCTTTTCAGAAGTTTTGTAATACGGTATTGCACAATGAAGCTTGCGACACCCATAGAGAACTTCGCAGACACAAGGCAAAGGAAGTGACCTTTTCCGACATGACCTTAGACGAAGCGCGGCAGCTTCATACGTTTGATGAATATTTCAAACGTGAAGCCGCCGAAACCGTCTTTGAGAAAGCCGGGAAGAAAATCACGCCAAAGCTGCTTCTTGAAGCAATCCGTACTTTGCCGGAAGAAAAGCGCAAAGCCATATTGCTGTATTACTTCGAGGGAATGAACGATACCGAGATTGCGGAGCTGTTCAACACGTCGAGAAGCACGATACAGTACAGGCGGACAAGCTCTTTTGAGAAATTAAGAAAATATCTGGAGGAAAATGCTGATGAATGGGACGAATGGTAACGAACCCGGCTACCCGGAAAATGCCCTTGTTCCTTATCCTGTCATTGTGGCAGCGACAAAGGGCGACCCGGACGCCATGAAGATTGTCTTGCAGCATTTCAGCGGCTACATAGCCCGCCTCTCCATGCGGAAGCTGTACGACGAGCGCGGGAACGTCTATTTTGGCGTAGACCACGACATTCGGGAACGGCTGCAAGCAAAACTGATGATGGCTGTCCTCACCTTTAAGGCAGAGGAATAAACCGCAGCGGCGGCGGGACGCTTTCTCTCTCCCCCTTTTCCGTTCCGCTGCTGACGCGGCAGCAAAGCCATTCTGAACCTTGACAAAGAAAGCGGCGCAAGATAACGGCGGCGCAGCATAGGGCAAATCGGATACGTTCCTTTTGCGCCGAGCCATACGGCGGGTGCGCCATGACACTATCCGGGAGGGATTACCCCGCCCGGACAGCCGAGCGACCAACACCGCGCCGGAAAGCAAGTGTAGCGGCTTGCGGGCGACGACAGCGCAGAATATACAATGATACTTCCTTACAGCCACAGTCCGAGCGTTAAGAGCGTCGCAGGCAATGGGTAGGGCGGCATGAGAACCATGCCGGGGTGAAATTCCCATGAGGTTATGCTAATAACCGTCCGATTAAAGCCTTTGTTTTATTGAATAGTGGACTTGCTGCTATTCATAGACTATATTATATGTTTGCGAAAGAAAGGGGGATTTTCTTTGACGCAAAACCAAACGCCCGTTACCACAACGGAGCATAAAATAGGAAAAGTTACTTACCTTGTATGTTCGTCCGCAAGTGAACGCGCAACGGACACACTGGATAAAAAGATAAAAAAACTCATTCGCAAAGACATGGAACTGAACCCCGCAAACGCCCGGAAATAGGGCGTTTCTTCACATTTTATACATGACACAGGCAGCGGTATGTGGTATAATATAGACAGTACAAATACCATGCTTGTCTGTCGTCGGAAAGGAGGACAAAATGTTACAGACAGACAAGATTACCGCTTTATATTGCAGATTGAGCCAGGAAGATATGCAAGCCGGGGAAAGCGAGAGCATACAGAACCAAAAACTGATTTTACAAAAGTATGCTGACGAACACCACTTTTTCAACACGCGCTTTTTCGTAGACGACGGATTTTCCGGCGTGAGCTTTGAGCGTGAGGGGCTTCAAGCCATGCTGCATGAGGTTGAAGCCGGGAACGTGGCGACCGTCATAACAAAAGACCTTTCCCGTCTGGGACGTAATTATCTGAAAACCGGGGAGCTGATAGAGATTGTCTTTCCCGAATATGAAGTGCGCTACATTGCCATTAACGACGGTGTAGACACAGCAAGGGAAGATAACGAGTTTACCCCTCTGCGGAACTGGTTCAACGAGTTTTACGCCCGCGACACCTCAAAGAAAATCCGGGCTGTCAAACAGGCAAAGGCGCAGAAAGGCGAGCGCGTCAACGGCGAAGCTCCTTACGGCTACCTTATCGACCCGGATAACCGCAATCATCTGATACCCGACCCGGAAACGGCGCACGTCGTAAAACAGATTTTTGCAATGTATGTACGGGGCGACCGTATGTGTGAAATCCAGAACTGGCTGCGGGACAATGAAATACTGACCGTCGGGGAACTGCGCTACCGCAGGACAGGGAGCAAACGCCACCCCCGCCCACAGCTCAACGCATGGTACAACTGGCCGGATAAGACGCTGTACGACATTCTGACAAGGAAAGAATATTTAGGGCATACCATAACCGGGAAAACCTACAAGGTATCTTATAAGTCGAAAAAGACGAAAAAGAACCCGGAGGAAAAAAGGTATTTCTTCCCCAACACTCACGAACCTTTGATTGATGAAGAAACCTTTGAACTTGCACAGAAGCGGATTGCCACCCGGCAACGCCCGACAAAGGTTGATGAAATTGACCTGTTTTCCGGGCTGCTCTTTTGCGGGGACTGCGGCTACAAAATGTATGCAGTACGCGGAGCCGGGACGCTTGAACGGAAACACGCCTACACTTGCGGCAACTACCGCAACCGGGCAAGAAATGATATGCTCTGCACTACGCATTATATCCGCAAAAGCGTATTGAAAGAACTTGTCCTTGCAGACTTGCAGCGAGTAACGTCTTATGTGAAAGAGCATGAACAGGAGTTTATCGAAACAGCCAACGAGTGCAGCGCAAAGGCAGTACAAAAGACGCTGACACAGCAGCGGAAAGAGCTTGACAAGGCGCAGAACCGTATTAACGAGCTGAACATCTTATTCCGCAAGCTCTACGAGGACAACGCTTTAGGGAAACTTTCAGATGAACAATTTGCTTTTCTGACTTCCGGCTATGATGAAGAAAAAAAGACGCTGACCCGGAGGATTGCGGAGCTGTCACAGGAAATCGACAACGCCACCGAGCGCAGCGCGGACGTAAAAAGGTTTGTCGCACTGGTACGCAGATACACAGCGATTGAAGAACTGACCTACGAAAACGTCCATGAATTTATTGACCGTATTCTTATTCACGAACTGGATAAGGAAACGAACACCCGCAAAATCGAAATCTTTTATAGCTTTGTCGGCAGAGTTGATACAGGTGACAAGCCTACCGAAAGTATCTCCTATTTCAGACAGATAGGAGCCGACGTAAAGAGTTATGCTATCTAACATACATCAAAAAGAGGTAAGATAACACCCTCTGCAAAAAAGGTATCGTTATCTTACCTCAACAAAATTTGTACCAGAGTAACCGTCGTCCACATACGTTTTTGCTAAGTGCCATCCCTGCTTTTTCACATAATCCGTGAGGATGGATTTCTGTGTCGCAATGCTCGCACTCTCGTTATCCGTGCCATCGTCTTTTGACAAGCGGCAGTACATGCCGACTTCATAAATCTTGTTCTCCATTCTTATTCCTGCCATACTGTAAAACCTCCATATCTGTCCTATCTGTTTTCATGTTCCATTGCGTACATTCTAAGCGGACAGCCCCTCATTGTCGAAGGTGTCGCCCTCGGCAATCTTCTTCCGAATATCCTCGGAAATAATCGGGATAAACGCTTCTGTGACTGTCTGCGTGCCGACATATTCACGGCTGATTATCATCTGAACTGGTGCTTTCGGCACGATACGCTTTCTCTTTTTATCTGCTTTCTTATCCTCGCCCATACTTAAATCTTCCTTTCCAGACAGGGCAGGAGAACGTCTGGAAACGCCCCGCCCTGTCAATCAGATACCATCAATCCCCGCTGTTTACTTCTTTCTGTAATGCTTCAAGGAGTGCTGCTGCTTCATCAGCGTTCAACGTGATACCCTTTCCGCACTTCTCACGGTTCGGGGAAAAGCTGCGGATGTCATATTTCGGCTCTCTTCCGTTCCATGAGATAAGATTGATTTCTTTTGTGTAGCCGCTGTCGCCCTTAGACAATACGGCGATTTCCTTTACAATCTCATACTGGATTTCTTTCATTCTTCATACCTCAATTTTCTGCATTTACCTCCCGAAAAGAGAAGATTAGCGGCTGTCCCTGCCCCGTTTCCTCTGCAATTCACGCTCCAAAAGTTTAATGATGGTTTCCTCCATCTGCTTCGGCGTTGTGTTCTTCGGAAAATACTTTTTCAGCTTGCTTGTGTTGATTTTCAAGGTTTCTTTCTGGTTTCCCTTTTCCTCCGTCATAATTGCAAATATCGTATCCATGTCAAGCCGCCCGCTCTGGCTTAGGCTTTTCATCCGCTGTGCCTGTGAGAGTGAGGGCGTTGCTTCTTCGCTCTCCATCGTGGCAAAGAGGTTTTCCTGCTCGTCTTTCTTCAAAAAGGACAGTTCCACCGCAGGCGTGAGGGCGATTTTCCCCTCGTCCACCATCCGCAAAATCGGCGGTATCAGTTCCGTCAAACGGATAAATCTTTGTACGGTCATCCTGCCTACGCCGAAGCCCTGTGCCACCTTGTCGTCCGTCCGCAACTTCGTCACAACTTGTGACGAGGTTAAGTCTGTGCGGAAACCCTGCCGCTTCATGGCTTCGGATTTCATCTTGTAGGCAAACGCCCGCTCTGATGGCAGGATATTCTCACGCTGTAAATTACTGTCTACAAGGGTGATGATGGCTCGGTCACGGTCTAAGGGCAGGACAAACGCAGGCACGGTATTTATCCCTGCAAGTTCAGACGCACGGACACGCCGCTGCCCTGCAATCACTTCATAGCCGTTCCCGTCCTCTTTCGGGCGTGTGATTATCGGCGTGACAATGCCAAATTCCTTGATGCTTTCCGCTAATTCTGACAGCGTTTCATCCTCTGCCACATGAAACGGATTGTCGGGAAACGGGTACAAGTCTTTGGTCTTTAACACCTTAAAATCCTGTTTCTTCATTCACATATCTACCTTTCTTTCGCTCTGCTTTTATGGTTTTTCTGCAATTCTTCCAACACTTCGGGCGGTATCTTTGAGAGCAGCCGCCCCATCTGCTCGTTGGTTCTCTGCAACTCAAATATCTTCTGGTTCGCTTTCTGCACCTTTAGTTCCTGCTCATACTTTTCATCACGCATACGCCCCGCATAGTCTGATTCCTGCCCGATTTGCTCCTTTAGGCTATTGATATAGGCACTCTGCTTACTGATTTCCTTTGAGAATTTCTCCACGTCTGGGAGCCATGCCGCAATCAGTTCCAGAGCCTTGTCACGCTTCTTCCCTGCATTAAAGGCGTTGATGTCGGACAGTGCAGACACAATTTCCTCATACTGTTTATCAAGCCTGCCGCCCAACTTATAGAGCCATGTGGGGACATGTTTCCGCTTCGTTTCCATTGAGGACTGACCTCTTTCAAGCTGATTCCACCGTGAGGACATCCGCTCATGGTAGGCGGTCTGCCATTCGGACAGGCTCTTTTGATTGCCTAAAATTGTTTTGGCAGACAGCTTATTGTCTGGTGTAATCGGCACAAAACAGAGGTGCATATGCGGCGTTCTCTCGTCCATGTGGACGACTGCGGAGAGGATATTTTTCTCCCCGACACGCTCTGAAATGAAATCCAGAGCCATCGTAAAATACGCTTTCTGTTCTTTGGGCGGCAGGCTGTTCATAAATTCTGGCGAAGCCGTGATAAGCGTTTCCACCATCATCACGCTATCTTTCCTCGTCCTGCACCCTGCTTCGGCTACCATGCGGTTAATCTCTTTCTTGTAGGTGTACCTCGGCGGATTCACAAGATGGTAGTTATCTTTCGAGCGTTCCATATCTATATCTGGATTGCTTTTATAGGCTTCTTTTTTACGCTCGTTGTGGCGTTCGCAAGCCGCAACGCCGCCCGCTTTGCGTTTCTGGAAACGCAGGATTGCATAGGGCATAATTCATCATCTTCCTTTCTTCGGCGGGTAAACTGCCCTTTGGGTGACAGCGGTGACGGCGGTGACAGCAGTTTTGGGATACCCCCTACCGACTGCCTCAACTGTCACCCTTATTCCCTGCATGACGGTCATGTCGATGATGACGGTGTTTTTGGAATACCCCCTCGCAAGAGCCGTCACCGTCATGCTGCCATTCTTTTATCCGAAGCGTGGAGCGTAGGATAAGCAGGGCGTAAGACCTGCCATAAGGGAGTCCAGAGGGAACGTCTGGCACACGACTTTGCAGGGCAAAGTGTAGTGTGTTACACCCTGTAAACGCAGTCGGAAAAATCGGAAGGATTTTTCTGACCGCAGGGGTGGTTTTACACGCCGAAAAGGGCGGGTAAATCCTACGCCTGCACTTTGCGTTTACGGGGTGTTCTCCCGCAGGGATGACAGCGGCAGGGTATCCTAAAATCACTGTCACCGCCGTCACCGCTGTCACCCGCAGGGCAGAGTCGCCAGCTTTACACGGCTTTAAGCGTCAATGACAGTAACAGGGGGTATCCCAATATCGCTGTCACCACCGTCACCGCTGTCACCCGCCCGCTTTGCAAGCGAAATCTGCCTGCCGTGTTTTTTGCGGCTGTACTGATAAACGATATGGTTCTCATTTAAAAATGTGGTGCGGTATTCATTGAGCCATTTCGTAATCACCGTGGGTATGGTTTCCGTTTCCCTCATAGCGGCTAACAGCTCCGTTGCCGTGCCTGCCCATTCTTCCTTATCCCTCATAAAATCCACCAACCGAAAAAGGACGTCTGGTATCGTTTCTTTCGCAAGCTGCTCCTGCGTTTTTCTCTCCACAAGTTCCCAACTGCAATCACGGAAACGCAGCGTGTATTCCTGATAGGGCGTGTCCCTGCCCGTCACATACAGCTTGGCGGTGTCGGATGCCCGTTTCTCCTTTTCCAGAACAAAGGTAGCGTCCGCACTCCCCGTTAAGCCTGTCGTCCCAGACACCTTGTTGAACACATCGCTGTCATTCTGCTTTCGGATGTGGTGTACGACAATGACCGCCAATGAATGCCTGTCGGCAAAGTCTTTGATTAGTGAGATGTCCCCATAGTCGCTTGCGTAGGCATTGTCTTTTGAAGCTGTACGGACTTTCTGCAAAGTGTCAATGACAATAAGCCTGCTGTTTGGGTAATCTTTCAGATAATCTTCAAGCTGCACGATAAGACCGTCTGACAGCTTGCAGCTTGCCACGGCAAAGTGAAGCCGCCTGCTCGCTTCGTTCGTCAATCGGAACAGCCTGTCCTGTATACGGCAGAACGTGTCCTCAAGGCAGAGGTAAAGCACGTCGCCCTCCATTGTCGGCATATCCCACAAGGGAAGTCCCTGCGACACGCATAAACATAGCTTCAGCATGAGCCAGCTCTTTCCTATCTTCTGTGAGCCGCAGAACAGCGACAAGCCTGTGGGGATAAGGCTGTCCACCACAAAGGACGGCTTCTCAAGCGGTTCATAAAGGAGCGTTTCGGCGTTGACTGTCTGTAACTTCTGCATGGCTTTCCTCCTTTCGGGCGGTGTTTTTGTTTTCGTTGCACATAGGCGTTGACCTCCTTAAAAATAGATTTACTCCCACGAAGAAAAAGTGAGAGTATGTAATGCCGCCAATCCCACACAAATAAAAAACAGATTTCTTTTTCGGGCGGTGTCGGTCACGGTTGGAGATACTTCCTCATTTCCGCCTTTACTTTCTCCTTTGCAATCGCAACAGATTTCTGTATTGCCGAAGCGGTGCAATGCTCCATAGCGGCGATTTGGTAAAAATTGAACTCATACTCGTAGTAGAGCAGGAAACGCCGCCTTTGTATCTCTGGCAGTCCGTCAACCGCCTTACAGAGCAGTTCTGCCCGTTCTGCCTCAATCATTTGTTCCTCTATGCTCTTAGGCAGCTTCAACGCCCGCCTGTTCAGCGTTTCGTCCCATACTTCCGAAAACTCCCTGTGCCGCTCGTCCCATTGGAGGAGATTCCTGTTCCTGCGTTCCATCTGCCGAAACTCCATAAAGAACTGTTCCGACACTTCCAACTCGTGGGATTTGCCCTGCCCGTCCTTAAAGCTGATAAAATACCTTGTGCCGCTTTCCGTGGATTCCTCCCGAAGCGTGTACGCCTTAACTCTGTATGCCATCCCGCTTGCCTCCTGCAAAAAATAAGTGAGGGGATTTCCATCCCTCACCCAGTAGCCCGCAGGACGGCAGGCTGTTTTAGACGCTATAAAATTTTCGTAGCTTCTTCCGCAGATGGTCTAACCTCGCATAGATGGCACCAGTCGTCAAATGCACGAGCGGGGCAATCTCCTTTGTGGAATACCCCTGCATTTTCAGCAGGACGATTTTCAAGGTACGCCCGTCCACCGCGACTAATACTTGATAGAGATTTTCGCTCTCAATCTCGTCCAGTAACTCCGCAACCGTACCCACTTCCGTCTGCCGCTCCCTGTCTGCCATGTCCTCAAGGTATTCCGCAATGTCATTCGTCCATCGGTAAAACCGCCTGTTGGAATTGAAGTCTGCCCTGTCCGCAATGCGTATCTGCTCAATGGTCGCTTCATCAACGCCGCACTCACGCAGCAGCTTTTCCTCCGCTTCTTTCCAGATACGCCATTTCCTGTCCTCCCGTCCGTGGTTATATGCCATGCTTCTTTTCCTCCAATCAGAATTGATTGAGAGGGCAGAGAAAAACCCCCTCATTTTCCCAAAGGAAAAAACAAGGGGGCTGAACGCCTTAAATTTTAATTTTCTATTATCTTTCTTAGTTTTCTTAGGATTCTGGCTTTGCGTTTGTTCACAACGCTCTGGGTTATGCCGAACCTCGCCCCGACTTCACGCTCAGAAAGTCCGTCAAAAAAGATTGCCTGTATCAATTCCTGTTCACTATCCGACAGCAAAGGCAGGGCGGCTTTCAGCCTGTCCACCATAACCGCATTGACAACGGTTTCCGCAATGTCTGCCGCTTCATCAGCGATAAAGTCTAAAGGCTTCCCCTCGCTGTCCGTAAATCCATCCAGAGAAAGCAGGCTGTTCTTCGTATCTAATTTTTTCAGATAACGCCACCGTTCCTTATCTCGGTAGAAGTCCGTGTATTGCTCCCTCACGACTTCAAGCAGACAGCCTTGAATGGGGATAAACAGCTTGTCCATATAGGTCTGGTCGGATTCCCTGCGGCGGCAGAAATCCGTATAGGACAGTTCCACATATCTGCCGCTTTCCTTGATATATACCTTTCTCGGTGCGTATTTCACTGTAAGTACCTCCCATCTGAATTTTTGAAATGTTCAAAATCCAGATGGAGAGGTGGCGAACGACACCTAACACCACTAATAGCCCTATGGCACTTTCCAACAAAAATCGACAAAAGAAAAACCGCAAAGGCTCTATGACCTTTACGGTTATGGGAAATATTAATTCTGTTGTATGGAGATTGTACTTCTACATTCAAGGCAGGAAGTGCCGTTGCATAGGCAGAAATTTTTTTAACTGGTTTCCTGCCGTTCTCTGATATGCTATGTATTGATAAATTTTGCTTCGTATGAGCAGATAGATAACTGCCCGAAAAAAGGACATAAAAAAATCCCTCCAAATTTAAAAACAAATTCAGAGGGTAATTTAGGGTATAACAAAATAACCCACCCGAATATCGTTTTTTTTATTTGGTGAGTTTGTTCTTTCAAATACGAAACAAAAAGAGCCGATGATTCGTGAATTGTTCCACAATTTCATCGGCTCTGCGTCTTAAGCGTCTGGCTCTTTGATGACAGTTATCTTCAAGTTGTCAACTTTAATCAATCTTTCTTGTCTGCATTTTGGACAATAAAGGGGATAATTCTCCAAAACAGTGTCCTTCCTAATTTTATTACGGGTTTTGTTCCCACAAACAGGACACAATATCCATTCGCATTTCATCATAATTAGTCTCTAATCCTTTCAAATCTCATTTTATATGACTTTTGCAAGCTGTTAAGCTAACTTGTGGAACATATGCCGAACCTTATCTATACGGCTATTCGGGCGGCGGGGTTGGCAAATAAATTTACCAATAGCTGGCTGGTATCCTTTTAACTCTGTCAAGCAGACTCCCTGCCCATTTGTGAAATAAGTTAAATCGTTCCTGTATTCTTGAATACATCTAGCAGGGATTTCTCCTTTCAGAATGACCTCGTCATTCTTTATCTGAGTACTTACAATATCTGCACAATACCTTGGAGCATCATGATACGCCCGTGAGAGATATTCCTGCGGTGCATAAATTTCAAAGTGGAGATATGGCTCTAATAGTTCTGTCCCTGCTTTTTTTAAAGCCTGCTCCAATACGATAGGGGAAAGCAGCCGAAAGTCTGCGGGGGTACTTACAGGACTATAATACAATCCATATTCAAAACAGATTTTACAGTCTGTCACTTTCCATCCATACAGCCCCTGCTCGCAGCCATAAAGAACCCCCTCCATAACCGCATTTTGGAACGATTGATTTAAATATCCAAGTGAAACTCTGCTTTCATACTGCACTCCGCTTCCAATAGGGAGCGGCTCTATGGACAACCCGACAGAAGCCCAGAAAGGATTTGGCGGGACTTCTATGTGGATGGTATATTCTGCTTTTCTAAGCGGTCTTTCCATATATATAACAGTAGGCTCTTTTATTTCTGCCTCCACATGATATTTTTCCTCAAGGATGGCACAAATGACTTCCATCTGCACTTTCCCCAAAAAAGAAAGTATAATCTCATGCGTTGTAGTATCCACATAATATTTTAAAAGAGGGTCGCCATCTGAAATTTCTGTAAGTGCCCCAAGCAATATTTCCCGCTGTTCAGATTTCTTTACTGCAATCGTTGTTTGGAGCATAGGGAGAGGATTTTCAATAAATTTTCTCTGCGGCAACAGTATTCCGTTCCCCAAAATACTGTTTAGCTGCAAAACATCATTTGGTAAAATTACAATATCACCAGAGCAGGCTGTATCGGATGAATATAATTCACCGTTTGTCGGAACACACATCTCTGTGATTTTTATTTTCTCTTTTTCAGATATTCTAATAACATCCCTCAAATGCAATGTTCCGCTATATATACGCACATAAACAAAACGCCGCCTTTTCTCTGAATATTCAATCTTAAAAACCTGCCCGCATAGTTCAGATTGACCTTCAGGCGTTGATGAATAAAATTTACTGGCAATCACTTCTATAAGCTGCCGAATCCCCAGATTGTTTTTAGCGCTTCCGTGATAAACGGGAAATAACGTTCCGTTTTGGAATCTCCTGTTTTCTTCCTGTTCCAGTTCTGACATTTTAAACGGTTTCCCTGACATATATTTCTCTAATAGTTCATCGTTTCCCATAATTACCGCATCCCACTGTTCCATATCGTCATTGTCCGTTACATTTATATGGGGATGCTGCCCAACCTTTTGCTTCACTATAATTTCCGAAGAAAGCTTTGCTTTCATTTCTCGATATACCATTGGCAAATCAATCCCCTCTTGGTCAATTTTATTGATGAAAAAAATTGTCGGAATCTTCATTGTCTGTAGTGCATGAAACAGTATACGGGTCTGTGCCTGTATGCCATCCTTTGCAGAAACTAATAATACTGCTCCGTCTAATACGGATAAAGAACGGTATACTTCCGCCAAAAAATCCATATGGCCTGGCGTATCTATAATGTTGACTTTTACATCCTCCCACTGAAAAGATGTCACTGCTGTCTGGATAGTGATTCCCCTTTGACGCTCCAAATTCATTGTATCTGTCCTTGTTGTGCCTTCATCTACGCTCCCTAGTTCTGCAATTGCACCACTGGTATACAATAAACTTTCCGTTAATGTTGTCTTTCCTGCGTCAACGTGAGCCAGAATGCCTAAGTTAATTATTTTCATGTGATTTTCCTCCTATCAACACCCAAAAAAGGGCATAAAAATACCCAGTGATAAATACTCCTATCACTGGGTAAATAACTCCAATAGCCCCAAAACACTTATATGTTTTCGGGCATATAAAATTACATGATAAAAGTATTCTTAAACTGGGTACAAAAAACTAAGCCCCATATTAAAAGTGAAACGAGACTGCTACTTTTTGTTCCCACTATCAAATTGACAGTTTATTTAAGAATACCTTGCCGCATATTTATTAACTCCTTGTATAATACTGAATCTAATTATATTCCTTAACCCTTTATTTGTCAAGCTGACAAACTAAAGCAGAAAAAGCGGCAGGATTTCCCCCTGCCACTAATCATCTGTTTATGCAAAAATAATTTCCTTTTCCACAATCTCCCTCGCACAAGCCCTTATGTTATTGAGGCATCCTGTCCATTCTAAGGCGTTTTCTGCCTTTAGCTGTTCCGTTATGCCCTGTGCCTGTTTCATACCCTCTATGAGCCTTTCAAAGCGTTCCTGTGCCTGTCTGTTGATGTCGGCAAGGTAGGCGTTTAGCCTGCCGCTTGTAAGAAGATTGGTGTATGTAACTTTACGGTACTGTTTTAGATAATCTAAATGCCGTTGCCCCCAGATGCCTATTGCCTGTTCTTCTTCGGCGGGTACAGTTAAGCACGGTATCAAATAATCCCCTTGCCTTTCGTATTTGCCGCCCAGTTCCTCAAATAATGATTTTGCCATTGTCTGTTACCTCCACATTCTTTTTTATTTTGAATGTCCGCAAAATCCGTCCTACATCTGTGGATCGACCGGTATATTATGCTCTACGCCCGGATAGTCCTTGATCTTTTTTACTTTGGATGAAACCGCATGGTACATTCTCTCGGACTGTTCATGGGGCACCAGCTCATCCGCGCCACCCGTCAAAAAGAAAATCGGCTGATCGATGTTATGGCACTGTTCCAGCGGCTTGTAAAACAGCAGCTCCTGCAGGCTGTCCCAGGCTATGTATTCGCAGGCGTCCGGATCTGTTATCCCTTCCAGTATCTTATCGGCCTTGTCCTTTGCCGGGAAATGATACATTTCCAGGACATTTTTCATCTGGCTTGTGCCTGTGGCAGCCGCCGCAGACGCCTCTTCATTGACACTTCTGACGAACTGGCTGAAATCTCCGCCCTGCCAGTCCCAGACGTGCTTCATCCACTCATAGCAGTCACCGATTCCGGACATGGAGACGACCGCCTTAATTCTCTTATCCATCCCGGCAGTATATACTGCCGTGCAGGCCCCCATGCTGATGCCCGCAACCCCTATTCTCTGTTCATCCACACAGCCCAGCGATATGGCATAATTAATTACATGTATCAGATCATAGGGCCATTCACTTGCACAGTACAGATAATATTTTCTCGCAGCCTCTTTCCCGCAGCCCCGGAAGTCAAACCTTATAGTCAGAAAGCCTTCCTGGGCCAACATGTGAGACAGGCCGTCCAAACCGTCGTTCTTGTGGCGGCTGTGGCCGTGGCACAGTATTACGGCCGGGTACTTCTTGCCGCCTGTCAGCTCCTGGCCCGGACATTCAATAATCAAGCTGCATGAAACGCCATGCGAGTAAAATACTTTATGATATTCCATGATTCCAGATCCACCTCTCTTCTCACTATTCCTTCATAATCAGACATACTGTCCGGTGCTTTCATAGTAAATTATAGAGTCCTTGTTTTCTCCCGTCAACATTTTTGAATATCGTTTTATTGAATCGATTCAATTATGCAGAATCACAAAATTTCCAAATAACTGATTCGTGCTCCTTACCGGCCGCATCAATTATTTGGAAATTTTCAATAACTCTGCCTGCAGATTTTCCAGTACTTCCCCTATCTCCTGATATCCCGCGGCCTCACCTCCGACTGCCTGTTCCATCAGGGGCCTCAGGTAGGAATAGATGACGTTTTCCACCTCTTTTTCATTCAGCACTTCTCCCCTGGCGTTCAGCGGAGGTTTCCTGATCCGGGCGCGGTTCAGCTCATACAGAGACATGGTCAGCCACGGATACAGGGTTACAAGATCGTAATTCTGGTAGGTCGCCATATTCGGGGACTGCCCTCCCAGGATCGTATGAGGTACGGACAGCTCTGTGCCCGTTATCCATTTTAAAAATTCAAAGGCGGCCTCCGGCTTCCGGGATCTCCGGTTAATCCCCAGGCTCCAGCCGGCCAGCACAGGCTTGCCCGGTATGTTCGCATAGCTGAACTTATCCACGACCTTTGATTTCGTCCGGTCGGTGATCTCTGTCGCATAATTATAATAGCTGCTGATCATCGCCACATCCCCCTCCATGAAATTGTGGAGGGAATCAATAGGCTTATTAAAAAGTGTGTTGGGGTCTGAAAAGGTAACACTTTCCAACAGGCCGTGCACAGCTTTCCGCATCGCTTTACTGTTGCAGGCTACGGCTCCGTTCTCATCATACAGATCAGCTTTATACTCCCATAGCCTGGGCATAATCGCGCATATCAGCTCTTCCGGATAGGACAGGGACATGGAATAGCCATACTTCACCGGCGAGCCTGGGTTGTACTGCCTGGTAAAAAACTGCGCTATAATATTCAGCTGCCTCCAATTCATCGGGTGCTCCAGCATGAATCCGCACTGATTCTCAAAACTGTTTTTCACGAAATCATTATTGAACAGGTCATATCTGAAGAACAGCAGCTGTGTGCAGACCATATACGGCAGCGCATACAGCTTCCCTCTGTGCATCCCGTAGTGGGTCAGCGAATCGGGAAGAAAATATTCTGTATCCAGCTTCTTCTGCCGGGCCAGCTCATCCAGACACAGCAGATAACCCTGTTCAGCAAAATATGAGAGCCAGGGGACATCGAACAGCAGAACGTCAATCCCGCTGTCCTCAACCCTCATGGAGTCCTGAATAAAAGAAAATGCGTGCTCCGGAAGCACCTTAACGAACTCCACACGGATACCGGTTTTATAATAAAAATCCACCAGCAGGTTCGATATGCCGCTGACCGCATATTTATCATCCAGAATCAACACCCGAATGGTATCCACAAATTTAAAATGTGCCTTCCGTATCCCCTTATGCGCCGGCAGTATCAGCCGGTTCACATCTATGGAGTCTTGTATGCGCAGCCGGCGTGTTTCAAAAAGGGCCGGACTGTGAATGTTATCCAGCAAAAGCTGACATGCCTTCTCTCCCACTTCATAGGAGCTTCTGGATGTCTTCAGGATCTCCCGGTCAAAATAGAATACATCATGCTGTTCGTCTCCTGTGGCTATGATCTTAATATCATCCGTCAGATCCAGATTATTGATGTGGTAGGCATAGCGTATCCCCTCAGCCATGCGGTAGGAGGTTGTGATAATAATCTGCGGCACTGTGTCTCCCAGCTGGCACATCTGTATTCCAATCCGGAATCCTGACTCCCGGATCGGCTCTCCTATGAATATATAGCTGCCGTTAACCGGAAGTCCGGATTCCTGAAACGCATCTCTGTACCCGGCAACCGCGAATTTATTCTCATCAAAGCTTTCCGGACCTGTCACCAGGGCGATGTCTGGGTATCCGTGATCCAGGTAATGCTTCGTCACATTGTGAATGCTGTTATAGTTATCCAGAAATACCAGGTTACAGTCCGCATTCTTCGGGCAGCGTTCTACAAATACATGGGGAATGCCGCTCCGTTCCAGGAGATCAAACAGCTCTGCATTATCCGGATCGCAGGTACACAGGATGATTCCTGAGACATTCCTGCCGATATAATTCAGAAGCACATCTTTTTCCTTCTGCGGGTTACCGTCCGTCAGCGCGATCTCAATCGAATATTTCGGCCCGTGGACGTTCATATAGCCCTTGATGCTGCTGACTACCTTTTCAAAATACGGTTCTGAGATATTGGGGAAAACAACCCCCAGGACATAGCTTTTCTTGCGGCGGAGTTCTCTTCCCGAATTGTGGACCACATAATTCAGACTGTGAATCGCCTTCCGTATCCTGCCGGCGGTCTCTTCGCTGACATTTATTTTTTTATTCAGATAGTTTGAAACAGTTCCAACTGAAACGCCCGCTTCAGCCGCAACATCTCTTATGGTCGCCATGGGCTGCTCCCTGCTTTCAGAATTTCCAGTATCTGGATCAAAACTTATTATACATTTCTTTCACTGCCAGGACAATCCCTAATCGGTCCGCAGCGCCGCCACCGGATCACTTTTTGCCGCTTTACCCGAAGGAATCAGTCCGCCCAGAAGGGTCAGCGCCACACTGAGCAGGATCAGTACCAGGGCGTAAGCCGCCGGAAGCACGGCATTCAGGTCTGGTATTCCCGACAGATGATGGATCAGCAGGTTCGCAGGTATCAGAAGCAGCAGCGTAATAACTATGCCGATCAGGCCTGCACACAGTCCTATGATACAGGTTTCCGCGTTAAACACCTGGGAAATATTCTTTTTGGAAGCCCCGATGGCCCTGAGTATTCCGATTTCTTTTTTTCTTTCCAGCACGCTGATATACGTGATCACTCCGATCATGATGGAAGACACCACAAGGGATATGGCGACAAAAGCAATCAGCACATAGCTGACAATATTGACAATGTCCGTCACGGAAGACATCATCGTGCCCACTGTATCTGTGTACGCGATCATCTTCTCTTCCCTGCCCTCGCTCTCCATCCGGCTGTTATAGCCGTCCAGCGCAGCCACGGCCTGCTCTTTGCTCTCGAAATCCTTCGGATAGATATTAACGCCGCTGGGATTATCAAAATCCGCGTACCCCAGCTTTTTCAGATTGCCTTCGCAGGAAGCGCTTTCAGCCGCTCCCAGAGACATTAGCAGTTCGGTCAGCTCCCCGCCGTCCATATTCACTTTTACCGCATTTGCCAGCGCGCCAGGTTCAATATTCATGGCATTCCCCAGCTCTTCGCCCAGCTGGCTGACGTTCTGTGAGATCTGGCTCTTGATTGCCTCGCCCAACTGGCCAGATATCTGCTGCACAGCCTGGGTAATCTGACTCCCTATGGCCTGAGAGATGGATTCTGTCAATGTGGCAAAAGTTTCCTGCATGTAACTCTGTACGGAGGAGGCAATCTGCCCTTCCAACCCGCCGGCATCCACCATGCCGCCGATTCCTGCCGCCAGCTTCTGCTTAGCGTCATCCGTGCCCAGATACTCCAGGAAGTAATCTCCCATTTTGGCCGGATCAGGCAGTCCGTTGGCCGCCGCATAACTCTGATAACCGGCCGCCAAATCCGCCGCCAGCGCCTCCAGCTGTTCCTGCGTGATTTCCAGATCACCGCTGAACTGAAGGTTTTCTGACGCCCATTTCTCTAACACAGACTGCGCCTGGGGCGTCTGAAGATACTCTATGAGATATTCGTCAAAACGGTCAGGATCCGTATATCCGTTGGCCGCCGCATATTCCTGGTATCCCGCCATGACCCGGCGGACCAGCTCCTGCAGCTGTTCCGGTGAAACCTCCATGCTCCCCCCGGACTGGATGATCTCCTTCATATGGCCGGCCAGCGTCTCCCGGGCCTCCGGTGTCTGCAGATAAGCCAGAAAATATTCTCCCAGGCCAGTATAATCCGCACCGGGATTCCCTGCCGCAAACTCCTGATAGCCGGAAAGCAATTCCCCTGCCAGCTGTCTGACTGCATCAGGCGAAGCGGTGATATCCAGCTGCCCCATAAGGTCTTCCAGGCTGATCGGGGGCATTTCCGGGAGCTCCAGCTGAACCGCACTCAGATCAGCCATCCCCGACAGATCCAGGGAATTCCCATCCAGGCTGAGTGAACCTGACAGATCGAAAGAGTCCGCCAGACTGCTCTCCAGCCCGTCCCCATTGAACCCAAAGGCATTCTCAAGCGCCCCCGCGTCTATCGTGAACAGGGAACTCAGGTCAAAACCACTCTCTGTGCTTTCTTCGCCAAAGGGTTCGTTCGTGAACACATTGACCGACTCATTTTCCAGCTGCCGGCGGACGATTTCGCTCTCTCCTGCCTGCTCCGCCACATGCTTCGCCAGCGCCGCCGGATAACAGATCCCCGTGTTCAACACGCCGCCGCTTATGTCTGCATCCTTCGGCTGTACCACGCCCACGATTTTAATATCCTCGCCGCCGGCTACCAGCTCACTCATATAAGCGGCGTCATTGGTCTTATCCTTCCAGATCTCATACTGGCTGTCATACTCATAATAATCGGCGCTGTTCACCAGCTTAAAGGTGATTCCCAGGAAATCCCCATAGGCGTATGAGCCAGAATCCGCAGGCGTTTCCACATTTTCCCCATCAATGAATTGCTGCACCATCCGGTCAAGCTCCAGCGTATCTCTCAGCCCCAGCGTATACAGCAGGAAGTCACTGATTCCCCCTCTGGAGGTAAGTACCAGCACACATTCGTCGTAATTCTCCGGCCAGCGCCCCGCTTTGACGTCATACCTGCCTTCGTACAGGCCCGCCTCTTCCGGCATCTGATAAAATACATTTGTACTCATCATGGAGGACATCAGGCTGTTGGAGCTGGATGATGCGCCCAGACCCAGCGCGTCAAAGGATACATCCGGGTTAACCTGGCGGATTTCTTCCCCGTTCTGCCTGTAAAGCTGGGGAACCACATCATAAATATATTCAATGGAATTCACATACTGCCTGATCCCGCTCCCCTCTCCGTCCAGGTACTGCTTCAACGCTGCCAGATCATTAGAATCCTGGGCGGAAAACAGATCCGTTATCATCTGAATCACATTGACTTCACCTGACCCCTCATCCCTGTCCCCGCCCCTGCCGGCGGACATCATGGACATCAGGTTGAAGCTGGCGCTCTGAATCTGCAGCGGATATTCGGAGAGCATTTTCTCTTCCACTGTTTTAATATAGCCGTTCACACCGGTAGATAACGACAGGATCAGCGCGATACCGATGATTCCGATAGAACCTGCAAATGAAGTCAGCAGGGTCCTGGTTTTTTTAGTCCTGAGATTGTTGAAGCTCAGGGAAAGCGCCGTAAGGAAAGACATGGAAGCCTTGCCCAGGCGCCTGTGGATAGGCTCCTCCGGCAGCCCTTCATCCGGCGCATACACATCAGAATCCGATTGGATCTTACCGTCGCGCAGCCTGACAACACGGGTGGCATAGGCGTCCGCCAGCTCCGGATTGTGGGTAACCATCACCACCAGCCGGTCCTTGGCCACCTCTCTTAAAAGCTCCATAACCTGAATGCTCGTATCGCTGTCCAGCGCCCCGGTAGGCTCATCCGCCAGCAGAATGTCCGGGTCATTAACCAGTGCCCTGGCAATCGCCACTCTCTGCATCTGCCCGCCCGAAAGCTGGTTCGGCCGCTTATCTATCTGATCTCCCAGCCCCACCTTCTCCAGGGCCTTCCTGGCACGCTGCCGGCGCTCCGGCCGTCCGATGCCCGATATGGTGAGCGCCAGCTCCACATTAGCCAGAACCGACTGATGGGGGATCAGATTATAACTCTGGAACACAAAACCAATCGTATGATTCCGGTAAGCATCCCAGTCTCTGTCCTTATATTTTTTCGTAGAGACGCCGTTAATCATCAGGTCACCGCTGTCATAGCGGTCGAGACCTCCGATAATATTCAAAAGCGTCGTCTTTCCGGAACCACTGGGACCCAGGATTGCAACAAACTCGTTGTCCCTGAGATTCAGGCTCACATCGTCCAGTGCTTTTTGTATAAGTTTTCCTGTCTGATATCTTTTGCAAATGTGTTGAATCTGAAGCATATCTCCTCTTTCCTGCACAGCCTGGCTGCTTATGATACACCTCTCCCGCCTCAATCTAATGATTAGCCTTCATTTTATCATGCCGCCCCGAAATGCACAACAGCCAACTCATTCCTGTTTATTTACTTTACATACCCAAACTGCTCAGTCCCATTTATAACGAAAAAACAGAGGGGGGCTGTAAAATCATCTGAAATAATGATTTTGCGTTCCCCCTCCGGAATGGTGTATCCTCATCTATTATCTTTATCTATTCCTCTTCTTTTGTATCTACCACGATCACATTCAGTTCCTTTTTCAGGCTGCTCAGTACCTGCCTGTCCAGCTGGTCGTCTGTCAGAAGGCCTGTGAGTTCTTTCCATTCGGCATATTTCACGATCGCCCTGGTCTTTGCCTTGCTGCTGTCTGCCAGCACGTAGGCTTCTCCGGCGTTCTGCATCATCCTTCTTTTGACCTCGGCCTCCGGGAAATTCTCCACGCAGGGACCGCTGGAATCCAGAAAACCGCTGGTTCCCAGAAAAGCCAGGTCTGCATGTACATGGTCGATGCAGTAAGTCGCCAGCATTCCCGTAGCCGCCCCGCTCACCTGACTGATCTCTCCTCCGATGAGGATCACCTTGATCTCGTTGGCGTTCATCAGTTCCGCAATCGGAGTAAAATTCGTAACCACGATGATATCTTTACGCATAATCAGCTGTCGGGCCAGCTGGTAGTTGGTACTGCCCGCATCCATGAAAATCACACTGCGGGACGGAACCAGCCTGGCCGCCTCTCTGGCGATCTTCTTTTTGACCTCTATGAACTTCTCTGATTTCTGGGAATAAGCGCTGGCGCTGGTCTCTACCAGGACTTCTGCAGAACCTTTATTTTTCTTGATAAAACCCTGGGCCTCCAGCTCCAGCAGATCTTTCCTGATGGTCTCGGTGCTCACCTGGAATCTACGCGCCAGATCCCCGACCTTTATCTTGCCCTTCTGAAGCAATAAATCAGAAATTTCCCGTCTTCTGTCTGATACAGTCATAGCCTCCTCCTTACAATCTGCCATTGCTCTTATACTTCAGGTATTTGCCCTCCACCACATGAGGTGCACAGACCAGATGAGCCTTCTGCATGGCCGGTGACTGACGGAACCCATCCATCACCAGCGTTAAGCATTCCACTGTGCCCATTCCATAGGCCACGTCACCCCCGTGGATAGCCCCCATCCCCAGGGCCACACAGGGCTGGTCATGGCCCCCGACCAGGATTGCCGGAGCCTTTGTCATGCCAAACCTTTTTACCAGCTCCGGAGAAACCTCTCCGGTTCTGTCTCCCGCTTTCACAATTTCAGGAAGCTTTTCCTCACAGATACCTGCAGCCTGGCAGATCTCCCGGCTCCCGATCGGTCCGTGCAGCGGATGTGACACCACTTCGCCGTTGTACTGCCGCATGATTCCCCATTCATTGCGGATGATCTGTTTATCCTCATCCACACATTCCTCTCTGTATAGCTTTGATCATGCATGAACTATAACACCATTAATTGCGATTTTCAATATTTCACAATTAATTATATTGTTATTATATATTTTAAACAATGTTAAACTTGTATTTATTTTTCACAATATCTAAAAAAGAGAGATACGAAGTATCAACACGCTGGCAGACAGACAGCACCTGTCTGAATCCGGACAGCAGTTATCCAGAATGCAGGCATTGGAGTTATTTTCAGGCATCAAAAAAGAAGCCTCCCGAATACTGCAAAATAGCGGGAAAAGCCTCTTTCCATTTGACCATATATTTTATACTCCAGAGTATTCTATATCGCATGCCCCTGACGGGGCGGGGAGACAGCTCACGCAATTCCTCAGCTTCGCCAGGGCATGCGTTACGGGGCGCCCCGTGAGTATATCCACAGAGGCAAAATACCTCACGCCGCAGCCATGGCTGTCCGTCAGCAACTTAAATTTGTCCGGATATCAATATCATTCCGCCTCACTCATCTGCCTGTACAGCTTCTCTACATCCTCTCTCACTGCCAGCCCTTCTGAAAAGGCGCTGGCGCTCCCTGCCGCCACTCCCATGCGAAAGGCATGCTCATAGGAATGCTGCTCCAGCCATCCCGCCAGAAATCCGGCCACCATGGAATCGCCGGCCCCTACCGCGTTCACCAGCCTGCCTCTCAGAGCGGGCGAAGTGTGGACGCCTCCTTCTGCATCTGCCAGCACCGCCCCCTCCTTCGACATGGATACCAGCACGTTGCAGGCTCCCTTTTCTATCAGTTTTTTCGCGTAGGGGATCACCTCTTCCCTGGTGGACAGCTCCACTCCAAAAAGCTCTCCCAGCTCATGGTGGTTTGGCTTTATCAGAAATGGATGATAGGGAATCACCTGCTGCAGCAAATCTCCCGTCGCGTCTACCACTATGGGAATCTGTTTCTTCTCCAAACGGCTCATGATGTCCCGGTAGACTGTATCCGGAATGCTGTCAGGGATGCTGCCTGCCAGAACCAGCAGGTCTCTGTCAGTCAACCCGTCCAGTAATTCCATGAGCTGCTGCAGCCGCCCGGGGCTGATCTCCGGCCCTTTCCCATTGATTTCTGTACCGTCGGACTCCTTCAGCTTGATATTAATCCGGGAACAGCCCTGCTCCAGCTGGATGAAGCGGGCATTTATTCCCTGACCGTCCAGCTTTCTGCTGATCTCCTGCCCCACGAAGCCTGCGGTAAAGCCCAGGGCTGTACTCTCAAAGCCGAGGTTTTTCAGTACGATAGAAACATTAATTCCCTTTCCGCCCGGATATATCTGTTCGGCAGCTGTCCGGTTTGTCTTCCCCATCCGGAATTCAGGCACAGAAACAATATAATCCAGCGCGGGGTTAAAGGTCACAGTGTAAATCATATTCTTCCTCCGTCTTGTGTTCATTAATGTATCGCAATATTTTATATTGTGTTTTTAATATAATCACAACCTCATTTATTGATTACTATCATACGTTTTAACGACCCATCTGTCAACAGTAACCTTTTTATCTTTCTGTAATTTGGAATTTCTAGACTCAGGAGTATATCCCGCAGAACAGCACGGGCTGTTCCCGGCAGTCTTTTCACATTTCACGGCTCAACGCGGGCGCACCGGCTTTAGGCTAATCAGGATATTTTTGATCTGGTCTATGGATATGGGTTTGGCTATATGGCCATTCATTCCAGCCCTTCTGGCCCTTTTCACATCCTCGTTAAAAGCATCAGCGGTCATTGCGATGATCGGCAGTTCTTCAATATCCTTCATTCCCGAATCACGTATCGCGCGGGCTGCATCATAACCATTCATTACAGGCATCTGGATGTCCATGAAAACAATATCATAATAATGCGGCGGGTGTGAGCAAACCGCCTCTACCGCTGCTTTTCCATTTTCTGCCCACTCAGTCTCCGCGCCCAAAAGCTCGATCATCTCTGCAGCAATCTGGCGGTTGATTTCATTGTCCTCCACCAAAAGTACCCGGATGCCTGCCAGCGACGTCAATATCTCCTGTTGTGATTCTCTTTCCCGGCCTTTTGTTTCATCACATTTATTCAGGCAGATAATGACTTCAAACCGTGTCCCTTTTCCATATTGACTTTCAACCTGTATGCTGCCGCCCATCATTGTGACGAGATTCTTTACAATCGTCATCCCCAGGCCTGTTCCCTTGGTCTTGCTTGTACGGCTGTCATCGGCACGGCTGAAGGGCTCATAGATATGCTCCAGATATTCCTTTTTCATTCCGACACCGTTATCCTCCACTGTAAATTGATAAGTGCCTACCTGCAAGTCATTTTTCTTTAGTTCCCTCAGACGAACAGATATCTTTCCTCCATCCTGGGTGTATTTTGAAGCATTTTCCAACAGATTCACAAGAATCTGCTTCAGCCGCTCTTCGTCTCCGGATACCCGGCAATGGATGCCGGACTCTATATCTGCCTTCAGTATCTGCTTCCTCGTTTCAGCTGATACGTTCACCATCTCCACAACATCCTGCATCATATCCTGGAGATCAAATTCCTTTTCATTCAGCTTTGCCACACCGCTCTCAATCTTGCTGACATCCAGGACCTCGTTAATCAGCCCCAGCAGGTGAGCGCCGGCGCTGGATATTTTCTCCAGGTAATCTGCCATCCTTTCACTGTCCAGGATGTGAAGCTGTGCCAGCTCTGTCATCCCAATGATGGCATTCATCCTCATTGGCCCGTTCGATCCGTGCCGCTGTAAATTCTACCATATGGTATGTGTCCCTGCCCGTTAGACGCCGGAACCGTTTGGATATCTGTTTTCTCCCCTTCCCAAACAAACGGAGCAGCGCTTCGCTGGATTTTCCCGGCCCCCTGCCTTTCTTCAAAATTCATCCGGTGAGGCGAAACAGTCACCGCCACCGCGCGGATATGATCATCCCAGATCACTCGGTTGGCTGTGACATCCACCGTCGTTTTCAAAACAGGATCATGGCAGACGATATGCCCTGACGACTTCTCCCCCATCGCGTCCAACGGGCAATTAGAGCACACCTCAGGCCAGACTTCATGGCATTTTACCCCGACTGCCGCCTTCCCGCGGCTTGTCTCGCGGCAACGCTGATTAAAAAACAGAAGTTTATGAGCCTCTTCCGTACACTCTGGAGTATAGCTTTTTACCACTCTCCGTCTACAAACCGTAAAACTTTAATCAATATAACACGCCAAAAGAATATGGATCAATTTTATTTGGCAATTTCCCAGCATAGCCTCAAATTATCTTAATTTCCATACCTGAAACTCCCTGAGGGCTTAAAAAAACTCCGGCCAGAGAGTCTGACGCTCTTCTGCCGGAGTTTATTTATCTGTTAAATATCTGTTTTCCAAAAACCGTGGAGGTTGCAATAAGCATATGCCGCCACCGGCTTGTCGCCCTCTGCGAGGGCAAAGCAGGCTCTGGGAGCTTGATCTGATTTCAGCTCTACTCTCTGCAGACCCTTTTCTGTTTCCAGATATACAAAATTGATACTGTGTTCAGCCGTCATTGGATGGGCGATGCTGCCCACAGTGACGGTAACCTCTGAGCCATTCTGCTCTACAACAGGAATATGTTTTTCCGCAGCTCCTTCAGAAGTATTAGCCGTGAGCTCCTTCATCTCCTTGCCACAGCAGGTAAACCTTACGCCGTCACTGGAGCGGAGCACCTCGATCACATCCTCGCATCCTTCACATGCAAATATTCTCAATTGTTTCATAAATGCCACCCTCTTTTTATTTACTTTTCCATAGGTTTTCCTGAAAAACGTTTTTTATGCAATTCGTTATACCGATTCTAGCTAACAAATTCCCATGTTCCCCAAGATCACTGCTATAACTGTAACAACTGCCCGAATTATCACGCTTACAACAAAGACATACTTATATCCCTGTTTCAAATCAACTTTACAAATTTCAAAAGTGCTGTGGATTCTTCCGCTATGCGGCAGCGAGTCCAGCGAACAGCTTGCGATCGAACAGATTCTGTTCAGGATGGCCGGATTTGCCGACTGAAGCCAGGTATTAGCAAATGTGCTGCATGCGATTTGTATACCGCCGCTTGCAGATGCTGTAATACCAGAAACTACTGCTGTTGAGAGTGCCGCGGACGCATATACATTCCGTGAGGGGTTGAGAAGCAGTGCAACACAGGCCTCAAAACCCCTCGTATTTTTCACAACTGAGCCGAAGCCTATAATAATACAGAGACTGGCCATCGGGCGAATCCAGTCGTTGCAGCCCTCTTTCACAGCAACTGCTATTTGTTTTCTTTTCTTAAGGTTAAATAGCAGTATCGAAATGATTGCCAGCACCAGCGCCAAATCTACCGACTGATAGACAGTCAGCGTATTTTCAATAATCCCCTGCCCCTCAGTCTTGAGGGGTTAGGGGTTTCTTTTTCTGTTACTTTCCTTCATAATAGTCTTATGAATATACTACAAAAGATTTTTTCCGACCATTTTGAAGAAATGATTTATCTTCAACATCTTAGTGACTCTGTCATCGAAAATGTAGAAAAAATGATTCACTGCGGCAACATGTATTCCATCAACAGGACTACTTCTATGTCTTTTAAGCTCATTGATGTCCAGCACCGGCACTGCGTCTTTACTATCGCCAGAGAACTTCGTCCCTTTTTTCTGCAGGACCGTTCCCTTTTAAACTCTCTCTTTTCCTCCGTTAATAGCGTTGTTTCCCGCATGTTTCATAAAGATAACAAATCAGAGCTATGCCCAATCAATGCAATCCCAGTCAAGTCATTAAGTATATCGGCCGCTACCTTGGCAGACCTGTCATCGCCACTTCTCGCATTGACTCTTATGACGGTGTTTGTGTAACCTTCCATTACAACCGCCATGAAGATAATCAATTGATTACTGAAATGATTTCTGCCCTTGCTTTCATTTCCCGTTTAACACAGTATATCCCCGAAAAACCCTTTAAAATGATCCGCTACTATGGTATTTATGCCAGACATCGTCAATCTGACCTGCTTTTACGCAGAGCTATTTCTAAAGAAAAACATAAAATCTATCTCTCTTTCAACCGCTGGCGGGACTCCATCTCCATCCTTCATTCTCGTGATACAATGAAACTATCTTAAATCTGAATGGAGGCGGTTACAATCAAACGTATGACTGAAGCGGAGCTTGCAAAAGAACTACGGGCGCAATATATTCAAAATCCTCCGGAAGGCATGACTTCTGATGAAGTCCGTGACATGGATGACGATGACCTTCTGGATATGGACGATTTTTTACATGAATTCGATGATATCGATGAGGACGATTTTGATGTAGAAGGATTCTATATTTTCTAAATCAGAAACGTCTATTTCCAATGCCCGCTTTTCTAGCGGGCTATTTTCATTCCCAAATCCATAACTAAGCAATTTCCTATAAAGCCAAAAAGGCCGGAAGCTTAATTTCAAGCTTCCAGCCCATTCAGATATTTTATCAGCGTCTTCCTCACCGCGCCGATCCCGGTAATTTCTTCCCTGAACATCTTTTCTATTTTTTTTCCTATTTTAGCCTGATACAAATCACAGCCAAAGATACGACTATTTGATAATATGGGAACCAGCCGGTTTCCCACCGTGTCCGGCCGGCCCGGACTAATTCCCTCCAGATATCCGCTCAGCTCACCTAACATCGGGTCTGCGGACCTGTGAAAAACTTTTCCGTTATCGTCCACCCCCAAAAGATATCTGAGCCATCCGGCGATGGCCAGCGGGATGGCCTGCAGCCTGCCTGCGTCTCCATACCGGTCCACATAAGCTTTTATGGTTTCTCCATAGCGGATTCCTATCTTCTGGGAAGTATCCGTTGCAATCCGCTGGGGCGTATCCGGCATATACGGGTTGGGAATTCTTTCGCGGATGACTTCAGCCGCGAACTTTTCAGGAGACAGTATCCCCGGGTTCGTGACTACCGGAAGCCCTTCCTTCAGCCCAATGCGGCAGACTAATTCATGTAATTCCCTGTCCTGCATTTCGTCTGAGATACGCGTGTAGCCCAGCAGGCAGCCGTACACGGCCAGGGCTGTATGCAGCGGGTTCAGACAAGTGGTAACTTTCATTCTTTCCGCCTTGTTTACAGTCTCGCGGTCAGTCATATATATCCCCGCCTTCTCAAACGGCGGGCGGCCATTGGGGAACCTGTCCTCAATCACCAGATACTGGGGGCCCTCCGCATTGACATAGGGAGCAATATATGTATTTTTCCGCGTGACCACAGGCTCCATTCCTTCTATGCCGAGGGACGCCAGTTCATCTCTGATAGAAGCCGCCGGCCTGGGAGTGATTTTATCAATCATGCTCCAGGGAAAGGATACCTGCGCTTCATCGGAGAGATATCTGACAAACCCTTCCGAAACATAGCCCCGCTCCTCCCAGCCTCTCGCGAAGGTCAGGACGGCCGTTTTCAGCTTCTCACCATTTCGTGAACAATTATCCATGGAAACGGCTGCCACCGGTCCGCCTCCGCCTTTGAATCTCTCATACAGCAGAGCCGTGACCACTGCCATGGCCGATTGGGGCCCGGAAGGTCCTCTTTCCAGATCGGCGCATACCGCCGGCAGATATTCCCCGTGTGTATCGCACACCGCATACCCTTTTTCTGTGATTGTGAAAGAACAAATCTGCAGGGACGGGCTCGCAAATATCTGCTTCAGCCTCTGCCAGCACTCAGGTTCCTCCGTATTGGCTTTTAATGCCTCCGCCAGCGAGCCGATCACCCTTTTCCGGCTGTTTCCATCCGGTAAAAGGGTAACGCCCAATACCAGATTATCAAAGGGTGCATAGATTTTATCAATGACATCGAAATCAAAGGCTTCCGCACAGGTGATCCCCCGGTCCAGCGCCTTCTGTTCAATTAAATGGTCTGCAATGCCGCCCATAAAGATCCTGAATATATTTCCGATTCCAAAGTGTACCCATACCGGTTCCTTTTGTGCAGCCGACCGAATCCGTCCGATCTCATAGGTAGGAATCGCCACGCCGGCTTTTTTCCAGAATTCCCGCCTCCTTAAACCGTCCAATGTTAAATTCATGGATGTTCATCCTTTCCCTCATGAAGCGCATTTGCGTGCTCCCTTTTCAATGGCCTCCCAAATCCCCTGAAGATAGCACGCGCCCAGCGCCCTGTCATACAGGCCATAGCCTGGCATCGCCTGTTCCTGCCAGATCATCCGCCCGTGATCCGGCCGCATGATCCCGTTAAAGCCCGTGTCATATAATTTGCGCAGAATTTCATACATATCCATCGATCCGTCCGATGAGAGATGAGCTGCTTCTTCAAAATCTCCCGGGCTGTTATACTTCAGATTGCGGACGTGGGCAAAGGGAACCCTTCCCCTGGCTGCCTCTATGATGTCCGGTATTTCGTTCTTCTGGTCAGAACCCAGGGAGCCCGTACACAGTGTCAGTCCGTTATACTCCTCATCCACAGCGCGCAGCAGCCGCTCGATCTGCTTTTTATTGGTTATAATTCTCGGCAGCCCGAAAATAGGCCATGCCGGATCGTCCGGGTGAATGGCCATCCGAATGCCATATTTTTTACAGACTGGTCCAATAGCTCTCAGGAAATAGAGGAGGTTTTGGAACAGCTTTTCTTGATCGATATCCCTGTATTTCTCAAACAGCTCTTTCAGGTGGTCTAACCGGTCCGGTTCCCAGCCGGGCATCTGAAAACCTCCGGACATCTGGCTGACGGATTCTTTCATGTGCTCAGGATCCAGCCGTCCGATCACCTCCTGATTATACGCCATCACCGTGGAGCCGTCCGGCCGGACCCGCGCCAGCTCTGTGCGGGTCCAGTCAAAGACCGGCATGAAATTATAACACACTATCTGTATCTTTTCTTTCCCCAGGTTTTCCAGTGTCTGGATATAATGCTGAATATGCTCGTCTCTCTTGCCGGAACCTGTTTTGATATCATCCGACAGATTGACTGACTCAATTGCGGCTATCTTCAGCCCGGCGCCGTCAACTGTGTCCTTCAGCGCCCGTATTTCATCCGGCTCCCAGGTCTCTCCGGGGTTTTTACCATACAGCGTGGTGACAACGCCTTTTACCCCCGGCACCTGCCGTATCTCCTCCAGAGTCACAGAATCATAACCCTTACCAAACCATCTCAGGGTCATTTCCATACGATTCACCCCTTTGCTACCATTTCACCATAAAGATTCTTTTCTTCCTGAATAAAAGCAGCAACCTCCCGGATATCCGGCAGCCGCTCCGTACAGCTGTTGTTCCGGACCAGCATGGAAGCTTCGGCAGAGCCGTATTCCAGGCATTTCTGGATCTCCCAGCCATGAAAAACGCCATACAGAAAACCTGACGCATAGCCATCGCCTCCTCCGAAGCCCTTTCGGGCCTGCACAGGAAAGGGTTTTACGCTGAAGCTCTGATGGTCGCAGGTGTAGGCGGTGGAACCCTGCATCCCATGCTTAATCACCACAAGCCTGGCGCCGCAGTTTATCCAGTGTTCAGCGCTATTCCAATCGTCCATACCCGGCTGTATCAGCCTCTCTGTCCGGTTGAACTCTTCTCTGGAACCCATGATGATATCCGCCTCCTTGGCGGCAATGGAGTAATAAATGGAGATCTCGTCCTCATTCTTCCAGTTATAGGAACGAAAGTCGATATCAAAAATGATTTTTGTATTGTTTTTTTTAGCCAGCATGACTGCCTTTAAGGCCGCTTCCCTGGAGGGGCTTTCCGCCAGGGCAGTGCCGGAGATCAGAATCGCTTTTGCTTTTCTGATATAGTCTTCGTCAATATCCCCCGGTCCCAGCTGCAGGTCCGCCGCCTGATTCCGGTACATCAGGATATGGCTCTCTTCAGAAGAAAGCATCTCCGTAAAGGTAAGCCCCAGCTTTTCTCCGTTTGCGCAGCGGCTGATATGGGAAACATCGATCCCACATCCCTTAAAATGATCAATGACGAAATCTCCGAACTGGTCGTCAGAGACTTTGGCAAAAAAACCAGCTTTCATCCCGTGCCTTGCAAGCCCGCACGCAATATTGGCGGGGGAGCCCCCGACATATTTCTCAAAATAGTGAACGTCTTTCAGAGGTTTGAATTCTTCTTTTACCTCCTCTGAATACGCAGGGTTAAAATCGATTGCGATTCTGCCCAGCAGCACAAGGTCAAACTCCCTGCTTTCGTCAAATTCTATATATTTCATTATCTGTCAACCGTTCCTTCCCATGTGTCAACCTTCTTGTACTTGGATTCCTCACTGTACCAGTGCTTGGTCACTGTTTTCGCCCTAGTGAAGAAGCGCACTCCGTCCAGCCCCAGGACATGCTGGTCTCCGAAGAATGAATCCTTATTGCCGGAGAAGGGATAGTAAGCGGTTGGCACCGGAATTCCCACGTTAATACCAACCATCCCGCCGTCCGTCCTCAGTTCAAACTCACGGGCATAGTATCCGCTCTGCGTAAATATTACAGACCCATTTGCAAACGGATTGGCATTCATGATCTCCAGTCCCTCCTGAAAATCCTTTACACGTTTAATCAGCGTGACCGGCCCGAAAATCTCACAATTGCCGACGGACATCTCCGGCGTCACGCGGTCGAAAATGGTGGGGCCGACAAAATATCCGTTTTCATATCCGGAAACCACGCAGTTCCGCCCATCCAGGACCAGCTCAGCCCCTTCGTCCACTCCTGTCTGTATCCACCGGCAGACGCTTTCCTTATGCTTTGCGGAAACGACAGGACCCAGCTGTGTTGCCTCCTCATATGCGCAGCCCACCTTCAGCTTTTGGGCCTTATCCTTCAGCAATGCTACAAAGCGGTCCGCAATGCTCTCCTGCACCACTACCACCGGCAGCGCCATACAGCGCATGCCTGCACAGCCATAAGTGGAATTCACAATGGCGTTAGCCGCGCTTTCCAGATCCGCATCTTCCAGCAGCAGCGCATGATTCTTGGCCTCACACTGTGCCTGTACGCGCTTCCCATGGGCCGCCGCGACAGAATAGATATGTTTTCCCACGTCAGTTGTGCCGACAAAGGTTACCGCTTTGACGCGTTCATCCGTCATCATAATTTCTGCCTCTTTTCGGCCGCAGGTTACCAGATTAACAACGCCCTTTGGAAATCCTCCTTCTTCATAAAACAGCTCCAATATCCGCATGGATGTCAGCGGCGTCTGACTGTTTGCTTTTAATACAACAGTATTCCCGCAGGCGATGGCCAGCGGCACCATCCAGCCCCATGGAATCATCGCCGGAAAATTCATCGGCACAATGCCTGCTACAACGCCCAGGGGAACCCGGTAGGTTGCACAGTCAAACCCGGTTGTCACCTGCAGCCCGCCGCTCCCCTGCATCGTATACGGGACGGAAGTGGCAAATTCTGTCGGCTCAATGGCCTTTAACACATCCCCTCTGGCCTCATTCAGGTTTTTGCCCAGCTCCTTCGCACACAATACTGCCAGCTCCTCCAGATGCTCTACGAGAATGTTCCTCCAGCGGAACATATACTGGGCTCTTTTGCTCACCGCCATCTGTGACCAGGCAGGGAAAGCTGCCTGCGCGGCCTCTATAGCGCTCTCCACTTCCTCCTCCGTACAGCAGGGCACCTCCGCGATGACTTCTCCGGTGCTGGAATCAGTCACCGGCATATACCGGCTGCTGTTGGATTCCAGCCATTCCCCATTAATACAATAATTCATTCTTCTGACTACACTCATTTTTCCAAAACGCTCCTCTCATACATTGTAGAACAGCAAAGCTGTTCCCCCGCCCCGCCAGGGGCATGTGTTGCGGGATACTCGGGAGTATACTTTGTCCCCCGCCCGTCAGGGCATGCATTGCCAAGTGCCCTGCGGGTTTGATTTGTTATTAAATATTTCGATACAGTTTTTCACCGTATGGTAGGTGCCCTTAACCATACATTCGTTTAAATCGAAATAGGAATAGGGACTCCCGGCGGAAAAGTACTCCTTAGCACTGTCTACCAGCGCATCCATATTCGCGGTGGCAATATTAATCTTCCGGATGCCCAGGCGGATGCAGTTTCTGAATTCTTCCGGAGAAATTCCGCTGCCCCCATGCAGCACAAGCGGAACAGGAACTGCCTCATGGATCTCCTGCAGCCGGCGGAAATCCAGCTGCGGCCTGCCATGGTAGTGCCCGTGCGCGTTTCCGATGGCGATGGCCAGCGCATCAATTTCTGTCCTTGCCGCGAACTCCACAGCTTCTTCCAGATCCGTGCACACGATTTCTTCCACCTGCCCGGTCGCTTCCTGTCCCCCCACCGCTCCCAATTCCGCCTCAACAGATACATGGGCCGGATGTGCCAGACGGCAGATCTCATTGGTTTCCTCTATATTTTTTTCAAAAGACTGTCTCGATCCGTCATACATGACGGATGTAAATCCCAGCCCAATAGCTTTCCGGATCGTATCCGCCGAAATTCCGTGATCCAGGTGAACCGCCACTTTGACGCCGGCCTGCTTCGCGGCCTGCACCATCATCGCCCCCACATAGTCCAGTGGAGAATTATCCAGCCGTTTTTCTGCAATCTGCAAAATAATACTGGATTGCAATTCCTCAGCCGCCTTTATAATTCCCATGGTCATTTCCATATTGAACGTGCTGAAGGAGCCTATAGCCTTGTTTTCCCGCTCTGCCTCTTCCAGCAATTCAGTCAAAGTAACTAACACGCTAACATACACCGCCTTTACCAGTAAATTTCTTTCTGTTACTCATTGATCTGTTTTTTGGGAACCGCAGCAATCAGGACTAAGATCAAAACCGCACCCTGGATCAAATTTTTAATAGCGCTGTTCAGATGCCACTGGGTCAGCGCGATATTCAAAAAGGCATTGAGCATCGTCCACATAATACTCGCGAATACAATTCCAACCATGCTCGTCTTGCCTCCGTTCAGACTGGTGCCTCCGATCACCGCCGCCGCCACGCAGGGCAGGAGATATGCGCTTCCCGCATTCTGACCGCCCATACCCAGGTAGGCATTCAGCATAATGCTGGCAAAAAATGTGAGCACAGCCGTCATGATAAAAGCTGTAATTACAACCTTAGGCAAGTTGACGCCTGCAAATCCGGCTGCCGTTCGGTTCATGCCGGCCGCACGGAGCTGCCACCCAAATACGGTCCGGTTAATCACGAACCAGGCGGCCAACACGACGGCAGCCGTGATGAAAATGCGCACCGGAATCCCCAAGAACGTCCCCGTCTGTATGAGCCTTTTGAATGACTCATTGGGCGCCCCTGATATCTGCCGGGAAGAGATCACCATGGTTAGGGAATAGACAATATACCCCACAGCCAGCGTCGTGATCATCGCCGGAACCTTCAGATAATAATTGACAACCCCATTGGCCACTCCTATCACAATGCAGGCTGCCAGCCCTGCCAGAACTCCGGCGGCATAATTTCCCACGGCCAGCGAAACCCCGGAGATCAAGTAGGGTACAAAGCTCACTACGTAGGTCAGCGAAAGGTCAATGGCTCCTTCACCCGTTGTGATTACCACTGCCTGCCCTATGGTCATAATCAGCAGAAAGCAGCTCAAATTAATATTCACGCCAAGAGTAGAAATCTCAAAATTGCCGTTTAATATGGAAATACCGATCCACAGCAGGAGAATTCCAAGCAATGGCCACACCCAGGGACTGCCGCTGATTTTCTTTTTTATATTCATACAGATAACCACCTTTCCCTCACTCTGTGCTGCAGGCATTATTCCTGTATACAATGTTTTTTACGAACATTGCCACAATCAACACCAGCCCTGTAACCATCTGCTGCAGATTTGTATTCATCTTTAAAAATGTTAATAACGTTGAAATGCTGGTCATCGCAAAAGCCGCAATCACAACGCCCACGGGAGAGGACACCGCCCCGATGAATTCACAGCCGCCCAGAATAAAGACCGCAATGCTCATCATGCAGAAAGCCCCAGTGCTGCTGTAATCTCCGCTCCCCTGAACGGACGTCATATAGATACCAGACAGGACTACGAATCCCCCCGACAGTACATAGGCTGTAAAGGTGGCCGCCGCCGCCGACCAGCCTGACCGTTCCGTCACCGTCTTGTTGTTCCCCAGGGCATTGAGTACGATCCCGTACTTGGATCTCCGGATCACCCACCAGGCGATCAAAGCTGCCACCGCCCCAACCAGGATGGGACCTGGGATATTCAAGACCGAAAACGTGCAGAATTTTTTCAGCCAGGGCGGACAAATACCGCCGGGAGTCGGAGATACGAGAACCGCAAGCCCTTCCCATATGAAGGAAAAGCCCAGCGTCACTATCACCGCCGGTATCCTTGTCTTCAGGATCAGCAGTCCCATCAGCCCGTAGGACACAATAACGGCCGCCAGATAGACAGCTCCCAGGCCGGCGTTCGCGCTCACCACCGTAGCCACAATCACGTTCACCAGGCCCACCGACATGGAATTGCCCATATCGATCCCGCCGCCGATCGAGATAAACATCTGGCCCAGTGCGGCGAAGATCAGCGGCACCACCGAACTATACAGCAGAGTAATTCCCAGAGGCGTCAGAGCCGCCGGCTGCATGCAACAGATAATTCCATACAGAACGGCGAACGTCACAATAGCGATGAACGCCCGGTTACTCAAAATCCTGCGGACAGGCGCCGGGCTCTTCTCAGGGCCGCCGGATTCCTCTCCCTGCGCTCCCCCGTCTCCTTTTGACTTCCATTCAAATGCAGTCTGTACGATGTTCTGCTCATTAATGGAAGCCCCGGAAAGCTCGCGGACAATTGACCCTTCATGCATGATACAGACCCTGTCACACTGGCACATCTCTGTGTCTTCTGTGCTGAACAGCAATATCGTTTTCTTTTCTTCCTTCGCTTCGCGCATGAACCGGTATATTTCCTGCTTGGTTCCGATATCCACGCCCCGCGTCGGATCATTGAGCAATATGATATCCGCGTCTGTAGCCAGCCCTCTTGCGATCAGAACCTTCTGCGCATTACCGCCGGACAGACTGGTGATCTCGCCGTCCACGCTCTGGGCGCGGATCGAAAACCTGTCAAACCAGTGCTGGGCGAATGCTTTCATTTTCTGCGGAAATACCAGCCCTTTCGGCGCTATGATATCATAGCTGGCCACTGACATATTCTCCCCTATGGTCCAATAAGGCAGTATGCCTTCTTTTCCCCGGTCTCCGCTGACATAGGATATTTTCATATCCTTGGTATCCGGCAGTTTCCGCCCGTTCACAAGCCGGTAGATGGCCCGGAGCAGATCGGCCTGCCCCCCTCCATCCAGCCCGGATATTCCAATAATTTCGCCCTTTCGGATCTGCAGATTGATATGATGCAGATTTTTTCCGGAATAATCTTTGATTTCCAGCAGTATTTCCTCTTTTGCCCGTGAAACAGCTTTTTCCGGCCTGTGAGATAATGATTCTTCCCCGCCCATGAGCTGGATCATCTTCTCTTTTGTAACATTCTGCATATCGCTGATTTCTGTATTAACCCCGTTTTTCATGACGTTCACAGTCTCACAGATCTGTTCCACCTCATCCAGCTTATGCGAAATGTATATGATAGCGATATTTTTATCCGCGCAGAGCTTCTTCAGATAGCTGTGAAGCTGCCCGATTCTTTCCGTTGGAAGAAAAGAAGTCGGTTCGTCCAGCAGCAGCACCTTTAGATTTTCATGGGCGGCTGCCTTACAGATTTCGACCATCTGCCTCTGCACCATCGTTAATTCTGAAGTCAGCGAATTGACGTGAATCCCATTGCCGGGAAACACCTGATCCAGCAATTCCTTAGCTTCTGCCCTGGCCCTCGTACGGAACCCTCTTTTCCCAAACGGTGTATGTGACATGGTGCACAGCAGAAAATTTTCATATACCCGCAGGTTTGTGCACAGGGATAATTCCTGGTATGCACAATAGATTCCCTTGTCGCGCGCGGAATTCGTGTCATACTTCCCCCCGCCGTCCTTCAGTGTTGGGAATTTTACCGTGCCGCCGTCCTGGCTGTAAACTCCGGTGATAATCTTCATCATGGTGGATTTCCCGGCTCCGTTGGGGCCGATCAGCCCGGTAATCATACCCAGCCTGACTACAAAATCACTGTGGTTAATCGCCTTAGTAATTCCAAAATTTTTGCATATATCCGACAACTCGAGATATACATCCATCCTCTTGCCCGCATTTTGATCCATATTCGCCTCGCTGCCTTTTCTGTATTAATCCGCGTATTTGGAATACATTTCTACCGCATAGTCATAATCTCTCTCAAACGCATATACTTCATCATCCGCCATGTTCTTAAAGAAGTCCAGATCCGCTTCCAGGTCCTCTGTGGTCAGAATGATTCCGCCGCAGTCCATGCTCATGTTATCACCCGAGAAAGATACCAGGCCGTCCGCCACATCCAGTGCCGTATACACGCCCATAGCCGCCGCGTAGGGATCTGCCATAACGGAAATTGTCTGGTAGCCATTTTCCTCATATTCCCTGGCCCACCAGCTTAGGAAATTTCCGCGGCCCTGTCCCATGATCACCGGAACTTCCTTACCTGCCGCTTCAAATACATCAACCGCCACTTTGTCGTCTCCGCCCTGCCCGATAATCAGATCCACATCATAATTCATGGAGGGAAGGACCTGGGCAAACGCTTCTTTAGCCACTGAATCTGTCCATTCTCCTTCAATCTCACCGGCTTTTGTCACATTTGGGAATTCAGAAAGGGCTTTATCCACACCCATATTCGCTTTCTCATCAAAAGCATAGCCGATAATTCCCCGGCTGACCAGCACATTACCCTCTTCTCCGATGATCTCACACAGCTCTTTCGTAGCCTCATACCACAGGTCCGTGGGCTTCGTATTGATTTCATAGCACAGGCCCGGCGTGTCAAGGGGGCCGTCACTTACGGCGAACACAATGATTCCGGCATCCACCGCCTGCTGAATCACATCGTTCAGACCTGAGGAAGAAGCGGGATCGATAATGATGATGTCATAGCCGTCCAAAATAAAACTGTTAATCTGTGAGATCTGTGTAGCTACGTCACTGTTGGCGCAGACCATCGCGTACTCTGAAATCCTTCCCTGCTCCTGCATGATTTTACAGGCATCTTCTACAGCAGCCTCCTCCAGCTGGCGGAATGTGCTGCCGTTAAAACTGTCCGCAAACGCAACTTTATGTGCTTTTTTTTCCGTGCCAGCGGCAGAAGCCTGTGAAGCACTGCTTGCGGAGCTGCCGGACGTACTGTTACTGTTGGATGCGCTGGAAGCGGCTCCTCCGGACGTGCCTGCCGAAGCGCTGCTTCCGGCAGAATTCCCGCCCGATCCACAGGCCGTAAGGGACAGTGTCAAGACGATTCCTAACAACATTGCAATTTTCTTCTTCATTCTAATGCTCCTTTCATAGTAAAATAGAATTATTATGTAAATCACAGTTCCAATGGATAGCTTCCAAATTTGTGAACTGTTTCTACCATCGTTAAAAAGTTCTTGGCCGTTGTGGGATAACCGATCGTATTGGAACTGGACACAATATGGCCGCCGCCGCCCGAGGCTTTCCGCATCACCTGTTTCGTCTCTTCAATCACATCCTCCGGCGTACCAAAAGGAAGCGTATGGGCACAGTCTACATTTCCCATTAAAAGAACCTTTTCTCCATACAGTTTTTTGATCAGTTCAATATCCATTCCCGCACCCGGGTCCACACTCTGGTAGCCGTCGATTCCCATGGCAAAAAATTCATCCGCGAACTGCATGATATTGCCGTCGGTATGCTTCAGCACCAGAACATCGTGCTGATGGCACAGATCAACGACCGCCCTGATCTGAGGGATCATAAATTCCCGCAGCAGGCGCGGTGAAAAGATCGGGCCGTTGGAGGCCGCCCAGTCCGTGGCGATCATAATGCAGTCCACTCCGATTTCTATATACCGTTTCGCCGCGTTCAGTGAAAATGCCAGATAATCGTCACATAATCTGTGCGCCAGCTCTTCATCGGCGTAGAAGACTTCCATGAAATTTGCATAAAAGCTCCTGTAGGAAGGAATCAGATCCGGAAGCTTGGCCATGATAAACATGTCTTTTCCGGCATGTTTTACTGCGTACTTTGTGGAATCAAACCTGCTCTCATGTACTGCAAAATTACTTTTTTCAAGGGCATCCAGATGCTCCCGAATCGCTCCATAATCCTCATCTGTATCCGATTTTTCCGAGGAATCCACTTCGTGGGCCGTATCATTCTCCGGCTTATAGACAAACTTTGCCCAATGCCCTGTATCCTGATCAACCGTCGTCCAGCTGTTTTCCGTCACATCTTTATAGATGACGCTGCCGTCATCCGCAGGATCCAGTTCGGTGCACAGAAGATCCAGGCCGCTTTTTCTAAACACTTCCACCGTATCTGCAGAAAGCCGTTCGATAAATTCGGCGCGGTTCTCTTCCGCCATGCACTCAGCCATATAATGCTTAAGCCAGCCGCCTTCTCCAGTGACAGCCTGCCTACCCAGTATTTCGCTGGAAACCGGAGACATGATATGCATCTCCCCCACCGGCACCCTGTCCGCCTCTTTATGCGCATAGGCGAGTTTTACTCTTTCTTTTGAAGTCATCTTCTACCTCCTCTATTCTAATTTTATTTTCAGTTTATTTTTCTACCAGGGCGACGGCTCTGACCGGGCTCCCACTGCTTTGCTCCACATTCAGCGGCAGGCAGATAAAATAAGACAGTGCCGGGAGCAGATCCAGGTTTGCGACATTTTCCATGATTAAAATATCGTTATCCAGCAATATATAGTGGCACCAGTAACGGTCTGTGCCGTCATAATCCAGGGCAATGGCGTCATTTCCCACGATCTTCACCTTTCTGGAAAGCAAATATTCCGCCGCGCTTTTTCCAAGACCTGAATAACCGGCGTTGATGGACTCCAGATCTCCGTTCCTCCAGGCGTTCATCAGCCCGAAGTTAAAGAACACCACATCTCCCTTTCTGATTTCTATGTGCTGTTTCTCCCAGCTCCGTATATCTACATCGGTCACCTCATAGTTTCTTGGATGATCAGAAAAGTCCAGAGTAACGCACCGGCCCATGAAATGCCGGAGCGGAATCTCGGGCATAAACACATGTCCCGGTCCCTCCTGAATAAAGTGTGCCGGAGAATCTATATGGGTCCCGCAGTGTTCATGTATTTTCAGCTGGTAATTCAGAGAGCCTTTCTCATAATCCTCCCACAGGACATGCTCAAACGGCGCATGGGTCGGCCAGATCGGCATACCCTCCTGGTACATGTGGGACAGATCCACAATCTCAAATTCTTCCATGACTTTGCAGAAATCTTCGATTTTCATAGATATCCTCCTTTCACCCTTCAAAATCAATTAATATCTTCAGCGCATTCTTATCTGTTCTGGCGTGGTGAAATGCCTCTACCGCTTTTTCTTTCGGATATATCTCGGAAATCATCTGCATGAGCTGCTCATTCAGCACGCCCCTGTTTACCAGCTTCACCGCTTCACTCATGCTTCTGGAACAGGAATTCCGGACTCCCAGGAAATTAATTTCGTTAAATATAATCCTGCTCACGTTGAAATCGTGAAAATTCACGCCCGGCATTCCCACCTGTACCAGCGTGGCCCCAGGCTTAACCATGTCCAGGCAGTCCTGAAATCCGCCCTCGACGCCAGAGACCTCGAATACCTTGTCAAACAGCTTTCCACGTGTGAGCTGTGCGCACTGCCTGCTGAAGTCTTCTGACTTCCGGTCGAGCACTGTAAATCCAAACCGCTTGCCAGTTTCAATCCTTCCATCATTGATTTCCGACAGAACCACTCTGGCTCCGGACAGCCGTGCCACCATGCCGATCAGCAGGCCAATGGTTCCGCAGCCTGATATGAACACCTCTTCTCCGGCCTGGACTTTTGCTCTTCTGACATCATGCACGCCGATCGTCAAAGGCTCTACCAGTGCTGCCGCTCTCATATCTACGTCATCCTCAAAACGCAGCAGCCTGTCGGCGCGGACTTTTATGTATTCTCTGAACATCCCGTGGATTTCTGTTCCCATAATCTTCACGTGTTCGCAGAGATTCTCTCTCCCATTACGGCAGTTGTCACAGACCCCGCAGCCATTCACTGCATGTACGGTTACCTTGTCGCCTGGTTTCAGGTCCGCCCTTCTCTTTGAATGAATCTGGCAGACGGTCCCGCAGCATTCATGGCCCAGGATCAGCGGAACCTTTGCCCTGGCATTATCCCCCGCGATAATATGAAGATCCGAACCGCAGATGCCTGCGTACTTAATTCTCACCACCGCCTCTTCTTCTCCGCACACCGGCAGCTCATCCTCAATCAGTTCCAGCTTCCCAATTTCGGGCATTAACAAAGATTTCATACCTTTAACCATTGTCCTTTCTTGATTAAATTGTTATTTTATGGTTTTATTCTGATTCATTTTTGATGTTTTTTTGATACACCCATCTTACGCCCGCCCCGCTGAATTGTCAATACTTTTGTGTATTTCTCTGTTTTTTCTGATTTTACCATGTATTTATTGTTAATTATTCACAATAACCCATTTGGGATCTAATTTTGAGATGGTTAAATTATTGTTCTATTTTGGTTAATTTCTTCTTGCCAACATCTGACATTTATGATACTATGACCATATCAGTAAAAGAAATTCAACCATGAGTATTGGATCTGCGAGGTATAAGCATGAAACTCGAACGTGTACATAATATTGCTGACTATATCAGCAAACAGCAATTTGTCACCATACCTGAGCTGTGTGAAAAATTTCAGGTTTCCATCAATACCGTGAGACGTGATTTAACAATTCTGGAAGAAGAGGGGAAGATAGAGAAAATATACGGCGGGGCCAGATTGGCCGAGGAAAAGGATGAAAATACAACCGCACCGCCAAAAAATATGCTTCGTCCCTTCCTGGAACGGACGGTAAAAAATCCGGCCGCCAAGGAGGCGATCGCCAAAGCCGCCGCCAGGCTGATCAGCGAAGGGGACACAATCTATATAGATACCGGCACCTCAACGACTCCTCTGTTGAATTATATTACTTCGCTGAAACACCTGAATATCATTACAAACAGTGTAAAAGTCATGAACCAGTGTCTGGGCCTGCCCCAGTTCAACACGATCTGCCTGCCGGGTGTGATGAAGCACGCCACCGCCTCTGTCATCGGAGACCAGTGCCTGAAGGCGATCGACCTGTACCATATTGACAAGGCTTTCATGGCATGCTCCGCTTTTTCACTGCAGTTAGGAGCCAGCAATTCTTCGGTTGAGGAATACACCATCAAGCAGAAGATCTTATCCCGTTCGTCCAAGCATTATCTGCTGGTGGATCACACAAAGTTTGACTGCTCTTCCCTTATGGTATTCGCGCAGCCCAATGAATTTGACTGCATCATAACTGACGAGAAGCCGCCTTTGAAATATCAGGAATATTTTGAAAGAAACGAGATACAGTATATTCTTTGTGGAACAGCGTGAGCTGTTCTCTGAGCCGTACTGTGAATAAAGAAAAACAGCGTGGCAATGAATTTTTTTCATTACACACGCTGTTTTGGTAAAGTTACATTTTCTTCAGCCGGTTGACCGTATCATACATAATGGACAAGCATTTCTGAAATTCTGCCTCTGTGACAGTATAGAAATCATCACCCGGATATTTCGCAACATAATAAAAATCAGTCGGATATGCCAGCCCAACTGTATCCAATTCCAGCTCCGGATTCAGATCGTTCAGTTTGGAGGCTATCTTCTTCATATTACGTTTTCTCATCAAATCCGAGACATCCTCTTCCACAGCTAGGCGATCCAGATATCCTTTCAGGTATTTTTCAGTGACCTGCTGGGCCTGCACGGCCAGCTGGTTATAGAAGCTGCTTCCCGTTTTCAGAACAGATTCCAAATATTCCAAATCATTTTCAGCAATATCCAGATACGTATTACGAATCATCCCTGGACCTCCAATATCAATATTTTATCCCGTTCCAGGACCGTATCAAAGACTGATGCTCCTGTGACCGTTTCCTCATTCTTATATACCACATCTGTCCTCACGCCCTGAACCGGTTCGTCCAGCGTCCAGCGGATATCAGCCGCAAGCTCACGGTCCTTCAGCCTGTGCTCTGTGCAGACTAAAAGATCCACATCGCTGCTGCTGCGCACCTCTCCTCGGGCACAGCTGCCAAAAAGATAGACTTTTTTCAGGTCCGGAAGACCGGAGTCCAGTAAATACTGCAGATCAGATTCTATCTTCTCCACGAACCGTTTGGGAAGATGTTGATAATTTTCTCTGTACTTCACCACTTTTTTCACTGAAAAACTCCTCCCGGCACATAGCCCAGGCCCGTCAGGCGTCTACAAACAGAAATGCCCGCTTATCCCTGACTTCCACGTTAATATTAACCTTTTCCCCGCGAAACGCAAATTCATTCAAAATAAACGGAACCCCATTGCTGGTCTTATGCACGTCAGACACAATCAAAAGCGGATGCCATTTCCCCACCTTCAGCAGCTTGCAGTCCGAGTCTGTGGGGAAGTCCGTCTTAATATTCTCAACAATAGAATCGGTACTATAGCCACAATATTTCAGCAATTCAAACAGAGAAGAGCTTTCCAGATTTTCCTTCGTCACAAATTTTGCCGCCTCCGGCAGGATAAATGCCTTATGGATACACGTAGGCTCTCCTTCTACATAGGTCAGCCGGTACACATACAATAATTCCGCCACATTCTCCGGAAGACAGAGCATCTCCCGCAGATACGCAGTCGTCTTTATATTTTCGCAGGATATGATATCCATGTGATACTGATACCCTTTTTCTTCGATCTGCTCCCGGAAGCTCTGTATTCTGTTGGTACTCACATCCAGCTTAATCGGGGACACAAACGTCCCCTTCCCCTGCACACGGTAAAGCAGGCCGTCATTGACAAGGTGATTGACGACCGCCCTCACCGTCATACGGCTGAGCCCATATAACTGGGCAAGCTCATTCTCAGACGGAATCTTCTGATCCGGTCCCCACTTATGATTCTTCAAATCCGACCGCAGGATCTTGTCCAATTGTTCGTGCAGAGGTATTGCACTAGTTTTATCTAACATATATTCACTCTATCCCCAACTCTGCCTCAAAGGAGCAGAAGCAGACCTTCCTTTCAGTTACAAACCGGGAGCACCCCGCGTCCCTTTCAGGGCATCCGCGGTAAATTCCTCTCTTTAAACTCAAGATAATTATACGCAAATATACTGCTTTTTTCAAGAACCGATTATACTTCCCGATATTCATTCTGTATGATCCAAATACTCATCAGGGCAAACGCGTGTGTATATGCTGCTATAACCAGAAAGCCTGGGGAAGCGGGGCAGCGTGTTCCTCAGAGCGGCGGACACCTGCAGGCCTGTTAGAAGTTCTTAAACAAAGGCTGCCCTTCAAAATCCGGCTTTCCAGGCCGGATTTTGAAGGGCACTGAGTGTCCCTTTCCCCCAACCCACTACCTCTCGTTATCGTATTCTACAAATGCATCAACCTTCGCCTGTGACGCACACCCCGGCACGAATTCACTGGTAAGAAACGCTTCTGTCAATTCCTCTCGCAATTTATTGCCTATTGTGAACGCTCCCATACAGGCAATATTCGCATCGTTGCTGAGACGTGCCCTTTTTGCGGAATAGATATCCGACAGCAGTGCCGCGTAGGCTCCTTTTACTTTGTTTGCCGCCAAAGAAACTCCTATTCCAGTGCCGCAGATCAGAATTCCCCTATCGTGTTTTCCGGCGGCTACCGCCTCTGCGACGCGGATCGCCACGTTCGCGTAGATAGGATCATCACTGCCAAAGTCAGTTACTTCACCCAGTTTCCTGCTTTCTATAAAGCGGATCAATTCTTCTTTAGCAGACTGGGCATTCGGGTCACAGCCAATTGCTATTTTCATTTATATGCCTCCTGTATCTATACTCTGAAGCTTGCATCATTTCGCGCCGTTCGCTGCGTTCATAAATCTTCTCTGATAGGATACGACCTGGTTTGCGCTGGAAAATCTGGCCAGATAATTTGGTTCCGCAGTCAGGACTACCCTGCCTGCCATGTCGCCGTACTCTTCGGAGGAAAGCAGCCTGTCGATATCGTAATAATTATAATCCCCTTCCATGCTGCAGATGATCAGACGCGTATCCTCCAGATTGGTCTGCCGGAGAAGCCGCAGGTTCTGGCGGATTCCGTCAAGGCCGTCTGACCCCTCCGGATTGTTAATATTTCGCTGGTCAATGAGAATTTCCGCTTTTTCCTTAACAGTGAGCAAATCCACCCCTTCTTCTCCGGCCGCGAAATAATCTTTGGCAACCATATAGCTGCGCAGGTCTTCCAGATACTTTTTCTGTCCGGTCAGACTGTAGATGTCCAGATAGTTTTTAATCTCCTGAGACTGCATGAGGCGGTGGCGGATAAAGCTGTTGATGAAATACGGGCGGGCCTGGAGAGCCAGAGCAGTCTGAGCCGGTTCAAACATCAGGGTGAAGTTCACCCGGTATCCGTGCTCATGGAGCATTAGAGCCAGATTGTGCCCACGAAAGGCGTCTTCTGTCGTGACTTCGTTATACCTGCGGGATAACCTTTTATCCCCTGTGAGCAGCTCGTCCACATTCTTCCGGTTAACCGGACCGGTATGGGGCACCTTGATCACCACCCGGTACTCAGAAAGCAGCTCTTTAAACCTGGCTGCTTCTTCCAGGATTTCGGCATCGCTTTTTTTGAAGGGGTCATTCAGCTCCACACTGATATCACATCCCGGCCCAAGGATGCGGCCCAGCTCTACCATGACTTCATCGCGCGTCTGAAACTTATTACCCACATTTGCCTCAGGATTATTAATAAACAGGTCGTAAATGATTCCCGGATTGCAGGTCAGATTTGCCAGCAGGCCCGATATGGGCGCTACTTCATAGGGATTCGCGCTGTCGGCTGAAAACAGCAGGTTAGTGGGCCTTTTGATCCCATTCCTGTCATAAGAGATATTTCTCTTCAGGTTAGCGCGCAGAACCCGGTCGCTGCTCAGTTCCAGTTCAATTTGAAAGCCGGCCGGAGTCTCACCGGCCGGAGTTTTGAAACAATCTATAACCTTTTTAAACTCTTCCGTAACCCCGATATATTCCGCCGTTCCCTCCAGCGCTTTAAACTCGCCAGCGGCCAGCGGCAGGTCCAATATGCGCGCCGCATAATCTTCTTCTCCTCTGACTGCCTTTAAACCGAGATTGCGGATTGATGATTTAATAACCATTTTCTCTTTTTTCCTCCCATATAACATTCTTCTGCATATTTTTGAATCTGCCGTCCGATATCCGTACTCCGGCGCACGCCAGCAATGACCTCAGCCCGGCTGCCGCCCGGGACTTTCATAATAAATCTCTCTCACAGGGTTTTCCAGTACGCCGATCCCGTCTATTTCCACTCTCAGCACATCTCCCGGATGAATCTGCCCTGCCCCGGCGGGCGTGCCCATGGAGATCACATCCCCCGGGTACAGTGTCATATAGCTGGAAAAAAATTCTATCATGTAGGGAACGCCAAAGATCATCTCCCCCGTATTCCCATCCTGCCGCAGCTGGCCGTTTACCCAGCTGCGGATTCTCACATCAGAAGGGTCCAGCTCCGTCTCTATACAGGGACCCACCGGCCCGAAGGTATCGGCCCCCTTCAGACGCAGATCATCCTTTTGAAACTGCCGCCGGTCTGTAATATCATCGGAACAGGTATAGCCCAGCACATAGGAAAGGGCCTCATCCCGCGGGACATTTTTTGCCCTTTTCCCGATGATAACCGCCAACTCCCCTTCATACAGATAATCACACCCCTCGAAGGTCCGGATCTCAACCGCCTCGCCCGTAGCGATGCATGCGCCCGACGGCTTCAGAAATGTGACCGGATATTCCGGCGCCGGCCGGCCCATAGCCCTGGCGGCGCCGGCGAAGTTAAGGCCCACCCCCAGGTATTTCGTCGGCTGACAGGGAACCAGCAGCTTCACGTCTTCCAGGGCATATTCCGTCTCATCCAGTTCCGGGGCTTCCTGGTCCCACCCCTCTGAAAAAGGAGAATTCCTGAGCCCAAAAACCCTGGAGCCTTTCAAGATCCCATATTTTTCTTCCTCAGTGCTTCTAAACCGTACCAGTTTCATTTTCACCTCCCGGGGCTTCTGCCGTTATCGCCGCCAGCGCGATGGAAGCCAGCTTGCTTTCCGCCGTGTCGGAGCGTGATACCAGTATGACCGGCGCCTGCGCCCCAACGATCATTCCGGCATTCTTCGCGCCGCCGAAATAAAGCATCGCCTTCCCTATTCCATTTCCCACCTCATAAGTCGGGACCAGCAGGATATCCGCTTCGCCGGCCCCTTCCGCCTCATAATGCTTATGGGCGCAGGACTCTCTGGAAACGGCCATGTCCAGCCCCACCGGGCCGTATACATTCATGTTTATCGGCTCCCACTGATCCTTCATTTTTGTAAGCCGGTCCGCATCTGTCGTGGCCGTGATCTTCGGGTTCACATTCTCCGCCCCGCAGACGCAGGCCGCCTGAATCCGGTTATAGCCCAGGCGCTTCATAACTGCGGCGGCATTCTTCAGGATCTGAACCTTCTGCTCCAGCGTCGGAAACGTGCACATGCCGCCGTCGGTCAGGCACAGCAGCTTCGGATAATTCCGCTGCTCGAAAAACATCACATGAGAAAGGAACCCTCCCCCACTGATGCCTGTGTCGTGGTTTACGACTTCCCGCATCAGATCCGCGGTTCCCAAAAACCCCTTCATTAAAAACTGAGCGCTGCCCCGCCGGACTGCCTCAACTGTCTTTCTGGCGCATTCCTGGTCTGTGTCCGCGGGGATGATCCGGAACTGCCCGGGATCACAGTCTTCCTCCCGAAGCAGCTCCCTGATCTTTTCTTCTTCTCCGGTCAGTATGGCATCGGCAATCCCCTGCCGGTATGCCTGAACAACCGCCTGCAGCACCTCCCTGTCGTGGGCCGCCGCAACCGCGATCGTCTTTCTTGCCTTTTTCTTTGCCATCCCGGCCAGCTCTGAGAGATGTGTAATCATACTCCAATCCTCCTTAATAGGTACTCGCCTCTTCACCGTGCAGCACCCGCAGGGCACTCTCCGCCAGGGCGCTCATTTCTTCCTCGCCGGGCATCCGGAGCACCTGCGCCAGTTCTCTGACATACCGGGTAATCTCCGCACACAGCCGGTCAGAATGAGCAATTCCCCCCGTGAGTATGATGCCGTCCACTTGAAACTCCAGAACAGCTCCCATAGCCCCGATATCCTTCGCAAGCTGATAGGCGAACACCCGGAAGACCGTCATTGCCTCCGAATCCCCAGCAAAGGCCTTTTCTTCTACTTCCCGGAATTCTCTGGTCTTCAGATAAGAATAAATGCCCGATTCCCGGCAGAGAACCCGCCTGGCCTCTCCCTTGCTCACCCCGGAAAAGCAGAATTCGATGACCTTTGACGTGGGCACACTGCCGCCGCGGTCCATGCACATGGCGCCTTCTTCCCTGGTGTTAAACACGTCGATCACTTTTCCCTTTCTATGTGCTCCCACAGAGACGCCGCCGCCCAGATGGGCAACGATCAGATTTAATTCTTCATAGCGCTTTCCCAGTCCCGCCGCCGCCTTTCTGGCGACGCTTTTATGATTCAGTGCATGAAAGATACTTTCCCTTTCCATTCCGGCAAAGCCTGAATATCTGGCCAGCTCCTGCAGCTCGTCCACCACAATGGGGTCTGCGAAATAGGAGGGGATTCCCACCCTGTCGCCCAGCTCCTTCGCCAGCACAGGGCCCAGATTACTGGCATGTTCTCCGTTTATGCAGCGCCTCAAATCCTCGATCACCCGGTCATTGATCCTGTAGGTGCCCGACGGGATATGGCGCACCAGTCCGCCTCTGCTGCAGACTGCGTCAAAATCCTCCATGGTAAATCCCGCCTGCTTCAGTTCTCTCAGGATCAGCTCTCTGCGGTAGTCCAGCTGATCCATGATTTTCGGGAAAGCTTTCAGCTCTTCCGAATGATGTACGACCGTTTTCCGGCAGATCTCCGCATCTTCCTCGAACACAGAAATCTTTGTGGAAGTGGAACCCGGATTGATAATTAAAAGTCTCATAAGCGTCACGCCAATACCTTCCTCACAGCCTCAGCGATCCCGTCCGCATCCAGCCGGTAATAGTGTAATAGCTGCTCATAACTTCCCGTGGTGGCGTAGAGCTTCGGAACCCCGTGCCTGCATACCCTGACGCCAGGGATTTCACTCAGCGCCTCAGTGATCAGAGTTCCGAGCCCCCCGTCCGCGTAATGTTCCTCCACGGTCAGCACCTTCCCGGTCTTCACAGCAGATTCACGTATCAGCTCTTCATCTACAGGGCATACCGTGGGCATACCGATCAGTTCGGAGGAAATCCCCTCCTGTTCCAGGCGTTCTGCCGCCTCCATAGCCGCGGCGGTCGTGGAACCGGTGGTGACGACCGTCAGATCCCGTCCCTCTCTGAGCACCTTTCCTCTGCCGATTTCAAACGGCGTTTCTTCAAACAGATCCGGGATGCCCGGATTGCCGATCCGCATGTAGACCGGACCCTCATAGTCAATCATGGCTTTCACCGCCTGCCGGATTTCTCCCGGATCCTGGGGGGCCAGGACAGCTATTCCCGGTATCATCCGCATGAGTGCGAAATCATCCAGGCTCTGATGGGTCGCTCCCAGATCCGAATATGTAAATCCACAGTTCCGCCCTACGATCTTCACATTCTGTCTCATATACCCCAGGTCGTTCCGAACCATTTCATAGGGCCTGCAGGTGACAAAAGGCGCGATCGCGCAGAATACCGGTATTTTTCCGGACGCAGCCATTCCTGCCGCCATCCCGATTACGCCCTGTTCCATGATTCCGCATTCATAATAGCGGTCCGGATACTGTTCTATAAACCCGCCGAACCCGGAGCTTTTTCCGCTGTCGGCAGAAAAAACCACAATCCGTTCGTCCTTCTGCGCCAGCTCCGTCACGGCCTTTCCAAACTCTTTCCTGGGATCTGTCAATGCTCCTGTCATATCTCAGCTGATGTGGTATAAAAAAAGTTGACAGTTTATTCTCAAGGATTTCATAATAAAACCAAGAGAATAAACTGTCAACTTTTTTTATACCACATCAAAGCAAAAAAACAGCGCTGCAATGCTCACATCCATTGCACGCGCTGTTCATCACCCGCACTATATCTTTTATATCAATTCAGTTATAAAACTCTTCCCGCTTCCGGCCGTATCATACATGCTGCTGCGCACTCCCGCGGGCGCGGCTGTCCGAAAGACAGACTTTCTTCAGTCCCGTCAGACATCCACGAACAAAAAAGACCGTTTATCTCTGACTTCAACATTTATATTAACTTTTTCTCCGCGAAACGCGAATTCATTCAATACGAATGGCACACCGCATATAAAAACTCAAAACATCCTAGTATCTCTCCATAATAATGTCGTCAACTGTACAGATGCCTTTACAATTACAATATATTCCAGCTTCATCAGACTGTTGTCTGATCAATGACTCCGGCGGGAATCGAACCCGCGTTACTACCGTGAAAGGGTAGTGTCTTAGCCGTTTGACCACGGAGCCAGGTGCGGCAGCCCGCCGGGGCTGCCTGATAAAATTTCAGTCCCTATCCGCACATTTTTATCTCATCATAATCTGACAGGACCAGTATATCCTCTATCTTAACCCTGAAAATGATCGACAATATGACAAGATTATCCACGGACGGCAATGCCGTTCCGCGCTGCCACTTATAGATTGCCTGCGGTGTCTCAAACCCGAAAATAATCTCTCTCCCTTCTGTACCGGCCTCCTGACCGGCACAGAAAATGCTAGTCTGAGGCTTTAAAATTATAAACCGCCCTGGCCCCTGCCCCTTTATACTATTTTCAGCAGCTCGCCGATGATTGCTCCGGCGTCTCCCAGTATGGCCACATCGCTGATTCCGAAAATCGGGGCGGCCGGATCGTTATTCACCGCGATAACCTTTCCGGAATGATTCATCCCCAGCGTATGCTGCAGCGCGCCGGAAATGCCAAAAGCGATGTACAGTTCCGGCGCCACTGTTTTTCCGGTCTGTCCCACCTGGATTTCCGAAGGCGCCCAGCCTTCATCCACCACTTTTCTGGTGACGGCCGCCGCGGCATGCAGCCTTTTACATAACTCACACATTTTGGAAAAATTCTCTTTGTTTCCCAGTCCATAACCGCCTGCGATAATGACTTTCGCTTCCCCAAGGTCCCCAAAAGCATGATTGATTTCCTGAATCTTTTCCTTTATTATGCGCCCAAAAGTTTCCTCATTTCTCACACGGAACTTTTCTGTGCGAACGCTGCCCGGGCGCTCCGCCTTTACTACCTCCAGAACATTGGGACGGATAGACGCCATCTGCGGCCTGTGATTCGGCGTGATGATGGACGCCATAATACTGCCTCCATACGTTGGACGTATCTGCACCAGATTTCCGTTTTCATCCATGTCAAGGCCAGTACAGTCCGCGGTCAGCCCGGTCTCCAGACGGCAGGCCGCTTTCGGCGCCAGATCACGCCCGTCAGCGGTTGCCGGAAATAAAACCACCTCAGGCTTTCCGGACTGTATGGCCTGCACGACCGCGCCTGTCCGGAAATCCATATCATCATCCTGCCCCGCCTGTCCCTGAAAGGCCAGGATCTCATCACAGCCTACGCTCTCAGCGGCCGTTTTCCAGGCATCGCTCACCTCGTCCGCAAAGACTCCAAACGTTACCCTGCCTCCCTTTTTATCTGCAAGCCTGCGTGCCTGGCTCAGCAGTTCCAGAGAAACCTTGCTCAGCCGCTGCCGATCCTCTTCCAGCCCGATCACCCAAAATCCCTCATAATTTTCTTTGCTGATCCGGCATTCCTGTGCTTCTTCCGTCAGAACGCCAGCCGGACACTCCTCCACACAGCGGCCGCAGGCCACACAGCCTTCTCCTATCACAGGATAACCGTCCTCCATCCGCAGCGCTCCGAAATTGCAGGCTGATTCACAGCAGCCGCAGCCGGTACATTTTTCTATTTCAAAGTGAATCATACTCAGCCCATCCTTCCCGCAGCAATTCATGTGCTAATTTTTCTTTCGTTCCTCTTCTGAGCGGCTGATGCTTCACTTCCAGCCCGCCATTAAAAATATATTCCATGCGTTTATCCAGATCCCAGGAATAATCGACCTCCAGGTAATTTCTGGCCCTTTCGGAAACTGATATTGCCGCCACCTTCGTGGGGGAGCCCACCGTACCGATTCTGGACTCGTCCATATAATCCGCGTTCCAGATTTCAATTTCTTTCTCTGAATCCTTTTCTACCGCCTCAGCATCCGGGCGGCTTTTCAGCAGACAGGCTACGGCCGGCACCTCTGCCCTGTAAGTTTCCTCCCATTTCTCTGTTCTGCGGCATACCCGTATCCCCCTGCCATCCGTCTCAATGGATGATACATAGGTAAACGCCGGAATATGCAGGAATTCCCCGATCATCGGCCCTACCTGTCCGGTACAGCCGTCAATCGCCTCATTTCCGCACAGCACCAGATCAAACCCCAGTCTTTCAATGGTCTGGGCCAGAGCATAACCGGTCGCCAGGGTATCCGCCCCTCCCAGCCTCCGGTCACTCACCAGCACAGCCCGGTCGGCTCCCATCCTGAGCCCTTTCTCCAGCTCCTTCCGGACCTGAAGCGGTCCCATGGAAACCAGTGTCACGGTTCCCCCCGCTTTTTCTCTCAGACGCAGCGCCGTGGCCAGGGCAGACTCGTCAAATGGATTCATAATGCTTGGAATCCCCTCCCGAACAAGATTATTTGTTACAGGATCAATTTTTACCTCTGTGGTATCCGGAACCTGTTTGATACATACGACAATTTTCATCTTCCTTCTCCTTTCAAAGTTTCCGTCCCAATTCCTCTGCCTCAAAAATAATCCGCAGGACCGTACCCGGAGCCGCCGCATCTCCTACACAGTAAGTTTCAAATTCTCCGCTTTTTTTCAGTTCCTTATACAGCTCATTATCCGATCGGCTGGCCTGAGCCACGACCAGAGTATCCAGATCCTTCAGCGAGAATTCTTCACCGTTAAAAATATTTTCAAACACCGCCGTCCTGCCTTCCACACGCACGAGACGGCTGCTGGTATAAGTTTTCGCACCCCTTCTCGCCAGACGGCGGTTCAGGTTCTCTCTGCAGGTTTCCTCTATATCTGATCCCGCAAACAAACGCGAGGTTACGATGCTGACCTGCGCTCCCATCACTGAAATATAGTCCGCAACCCCCATGGCCTGCCAGTATCCGATATCATCGATTACCACAGCCTTTTCACCGACTCTTTCCGGATGCTCTATCACCTCCCTCGGGTTCAGCAGCGCTGCCCCGCAGCCGGAACCTAGATCCGGCAGGGTGGGGACAGATCCGGTAGCGGTCACCACGACGTCCGGCTGTTTCTCCCGGATCAGATCCATCCCGACTGGGCAGTTATAATAAACGGGAACTCCCATTCTCTGCAGCTGCACCCGCAGATAGCGGTATATTTCCCCCATCTCCGCCCTCATCGGGATCTTTTCCGCCAGCAGCATCTGGCCTCCGGCCTGCGGCCCTTTCTCATAAACGCTGACCTGATGGCCTCTTCTGGCCGCAATTTCAGCCGTTTTCAGACCGGCGATGCCGGCGCCTGCCACCAGTATCTTCTTTTTCTGACCGGTTTTTGTCAAAGTGCCGATCCCCAGCCTTTTCTCTCTTCCCGCCGCAGGATTATGTACGCACACCACGCCTTCCTGTGTGGTAACCATCCCGCAGCCCTCCGAACAGGCCACACAATGGCGGATATCATCCAGTCGTCCCTCCAGGGCTTTATTGGGGGTTTCAGGATCGCAGATCAGCTGCCTGCACATCCCGATCATATCCGCATTTCGATCTGCCAGAATCCCTTCTGCCTGCACAGGGTCATTAATCCTTCCGAAGGCCACCACCGGAATTTTCACGGCTTTTTTCAGCTCTGCAGCCATATATACTCCAAATCCCATGGGAATATAATTGTTCGGAATTTCAAAGTTGTAATTGCTGAAACACCCCGCATCGCTGTTAATGTAAGTAACGCCAGCCTCTTCCAGCGCTCTGGCCACCTGGATTCCATAATCCCAGCTATAGCCCCACTCTGTAAATTCATCCATGCACAGCCTGATCCCGATGGGATATCCCGGCCCTGCCTCACGTCGGATGGCGTCGATGATCTCCAGCGGAAAACGCATCCGGTTTTCAAAGCTTCCTCCATACTGGTCTGTCCGCCGGTTCAGATAGGGAGAAATAAACGTCCTCAGCAGTCCGTCATGGGCAATTTTCAGCTCCATACCGTCAAATCCCCACTCCTTTTCATAAACCGCCGCCTGCACGTAATATTTTTTTATTTCCTCCATCTCCTCAATTTCCAGTTCCTTCGTGTTTACATAGCAGTGCGGCCCCGGCATCTGCGTCGGGGCGTACAGCAGCGGAGGCCGCTGCATGCAGGAAGTATGGCCGCAGTGGTTAAACTGACCGAAAACTTTACCTCCATATCTGTGGATTTCATCGCACATCCAGCGAAAGACCTTTTCATTTCTGGCGTCATGGGCATTCACCATCGTCCGTCCCATCTGACCGGTCGGCGAAACGCTCTGTGTGACGCACACCAGGCCGGCCCCGCCTCTGGCACGCTCTATGTAATGCATGGCCAGCCGCTCCGAAGCGAGGCCGTCTTCCTGATATCCGTGATTGTTGCCGTAATTTGTCCAATGTGCCAAAAAGATGATTCTGTTTTTTAATGTGACATCTCCCAATTGTATCGGTGAAAACAAATGGGTGAATTGTTCGCTTTGCATCGTTCCGACCTCCCTGTTTTTTTCTGTTCTTTATGGATGAGGCACCTGAAAAGCGACAGCTTATACTAAGTCTGATCTTCCAGGTGCCCTGTTTCATTCTATTCTCTTCATTAAAATCCTTTTATTTTCTGTCAGATCACAAAATTCCTGAGATATCTCGTGGTCAGGCGGACCGCGTTTTTGGCGTCTTCCACCGACCCCTCAAAGGCTTTATCTTCTATTTCCATACAGGCGCAGCCGTCATAGCCGATATCTGTCAGCGCGGATACATATTTTCCCCATTCCACATCCCCAAGCCCGGGAATTTTGGGACTCATATATTCCAGCGGCGTCGCCATAATGCCCACATCTTTTAATTTCTCCGGGTATACCTTAATATCCTTAAAATGCACATGAAAAATTTTATCTTTGAACTCATAGAGCGGTTTGATATAATCAATCTGCTGCCATACAAAATGCGAAGGATCGTAATTCAGACCCAGATTTTTGCTGTCAATTAATTTAAATATTTTACGCCAGTTGGACGGCGACGTCATGACATTCTGCCCGCCCGGCCATTCGTCATCGGTAAACAGCATCGGACAGTTTTCAATGGCAATCCGGACATTTTTGCTCTCCGCGTGCTCCAGAATCGGTTTCCACACACTTTCCGCTTCTTTCAGATTCTCTTCCACATTTTTATATGGAATTCTTCCGATGAAACTGGTCACTGTTTGCACTCCCAGCATGGCGGCCCCGTCGATCACCTTCAGCAGATGATCGATATATATTTTTCTCTTTTCCTGATCCGGTTCGAGAGTATTGGGATAATAAGCCAGGGCTGATATTTCAATTCCCCGCTCTGCGCAGTATGTTTGTATATAATCTGCTTTTTCCCGATCTAAATTTGCCACGTCTATGTGGCTCACGCCGGCGTACCTGCGTTCCGCTTTCCCGGTCGGCCAGCATGCGACCTCAACACATTCCAGGCCAAGCTCAGCGATAAAATCAATCATTTCCTCAAATGACAGCTCTCCCAGAATCGCACTTATTACTCCGAGTTTCACTCTTATTCCTCCCTACCTGACCCGCACACACTGCCCTGATTTCGAGGATTCCAGCGCCGCGAATACAGCTTTCATGGCGCTCAGGGCATCTTCCCCCGAAATCTCCGGTTCCTGTTTTCTGACCAGACACTCGACCCACAGATCAATGATTCCTGATTTCGTCTGATTTTCGTTCGTCTGAATCTGATCCACCTCATAATACACTCTGTCACCATCCCGCTTTTCTACCACTATGGAGTATTTCGGGTCATCATAAATACGCATGACTCCATCAGTACCATACAGGATCGTAGAATTGTCCTCCGGCCCGTAACAGGTCCAGCTGGCAGTCATTGTGCCAACCGTTCCGCGATCCATCTTATAGATACAGATCGCGTTATCATCCACCCCGATCAGCTGTCCGCTGCTGTCTCTCTTATCCAGAGTGGTTATCACCGCCGATACCTCCGACACCTTTTGCCCGGTCAGGAACTGAATCAGGTCTGTTTTGTGAATGCCCAGATCAGCCATGGCGCCAAAGGCTGATTTGTTTTTATCAAAAAACCACATATTATTCCGGTCGATTGCCCAGTTTTCCGGCCCGCTGTGGGCAAAGCTGGTCTTAAAAGTCAGAATATTTCCTATTTCTCCTTTTTCGAGCAGTTTTTTTGCCATGCGGTGCGCTTTTGCCAGCCGTTGATTATGCCCTATCATCAGATACTTTCCACAGGCTCTGGCCGTTTCCACCATCGCGTTGCACTGGTCCAGAGTCACAGCCATTGGCTTTTCGCACAGAACATGTTTACCCGCTTTCAAAGCCGCAATGGTAATCTCCGCGTGAGCGTCATTCGCCACACATACGCTAACCGCTTCAATTTCGGGATTTTCCAGCAATTCTTCGTACGAAGAATAGGACCTGGCCCCATATTTCTCTGCAATTTCTTTCGCCCTCTCCGGATTCAGGTCATAAACTCCGTCAATCTGAGCTTCCTCATTATCCGCATATTCAGGCAAATGGCGAACCTGGGCAATTTTTCCGCATCCAATTACACCTACATGAATCATGTTTTCCTCCCCGCCGGTTATTTCAGTTGCGCTTCTATCGCTTTCAGATTTTCCAGAGACTGACGCGCCACAACATCCGGATGACAATCCCTGGTGGGGAATCCGTTCTCCATGGTCACATATCCGTCATAGCCGATATCCTTCAGGGCCTGCATGATATCCAGGAAATCGCAGCCGTTGGTGCCCGGGGCTTTTCTGTCGTAGTCAGCCATGTGGATGTGTTTCAGATTTTTTCCCATCTGGTATACATAGTCTGAAGGCACTTCATTCCGGTATAAAGCGTGTGTTGTATCAAACATCAGTTTCACATTTTCTTTTCCGATATCTTCCATCATATTGATCGCATCTTCACAGCTCTCAACCAGGTTGCTGTCCGTGGCCGTCGGCTCCAGCATCAGTGTCACTCCGCTTTTGGCGGCGTAGTCCGCCACTTCACTCAGGCCTTCCATCGCCCATTTCCAGGCATCTCTTTCTCTCGTTCCGTAAATATACCAGCCGCAGACGCACAGCAAAGTCCTGCAGTCATCCATTTCCAGCCCCATATCCATACAGTCTTTCCAATACTGTTTGGTCCATTCCCGTTCTGCCGGGTTTGCAGACGCGATGTTTCCTCCCGGGCCGCCTCCCGGCGCCGGCAGAATGGATGAAATCCGGATGCCATACTCTTTTAACAGCTCTCTGACTCTTTTTCTTTCCTCTTTCCCGGTAAAATACGGCCATGCCTGCGGCTGCGCGCAGCCCAGCTCCAGTCCGTCATAGCCGATTCTGGCCAGGCGCCTGATCACTTCCTCAAGGGGGTATGAGGGAACCCAGCAGGGAAAATGGCTGTATGCCCATGTATTAAACGCATATTTCATAACTTGTTCTCCTTTTCTTTATTTATTTTTCAGCGGAAACTCCATCAGCTCTATCAGATTCTCTTCCGGATCCCTGACAAAAAACAGCCTCATGGAACCATCCTCGCTGGTACACGGTTCACTGACAGTTTCACATCCTTTTGCTTTCACCCGGCGGTATGCTTCGTCCACATCGTCTACCTCATAGGCAAAATGTCTCAGGCCCGCGTTCTGAAGGCAGTTATTTTTCTGCGGCTTTACTTCGTGATTAAAGTCCTGCAGCAGTTCAATCATAAAGCCTTCCGGGGAGACATACTTCACAATCCGGTAATGCATGTCGTCTCTCCCCTGTACCGTATCCAGGAACTTTCCTTCCATCTCATCATCATAGACCTTCTGCAGTCCAAGGACCTCTTCATAAAAGGCCGCACACTTTTCCATATCCGTGACACAGATACCGATATGATTCGTTGCCTTTATCATATTTCTCTATTCCCTTCTCTTTCTTCCCAGCTCACTCAACGCGACGGCAATAATAATGATCACGCCCTGCATCAGTGTCTGCTGGGCGACGCCCAGACCTCCTATTACGAGTCCGTTGTTGATCATCATGATCAGCACGGAACCAACCACGGCACCAATCGCTGAACCGGTTCCTCCGCTCATCGCGGTACCTCCCAGCACAACCGCGGCAATGACGTTCATTTCCACACCGCTTCCAAAGTCCCATCTGGCCGCCTGGGTTCTCCCAGCATACAGCGCTCCGGCCAGAGCGGCCAGCATTCCCTGTGATATAAACGCTGTCATGGTGACGCGCTTTACATTCACGCCTGCATATCTGGCCGCCGTTGTATTTCCGCCGGAAGCCAGCACCTTCCTCCCGAAGGAAGTATAGCTCAGCACTATGTGCCCAAGGATCATGGCAGCCACGGCCCAGAACAGCAGAATGGGGATCACACCGCCCACCTGTCCGGATCCGAACCAGTACAGGAACGTCTTATTCGTGATAGGGATCGCCTTGGTTCCTGTCATCCACATGGCAATACCTGTCAGCACGCTCTGCGTGCCCAGCGTCGTCAGAAATGCCGGCATGTGGAGGCGGGTAACGCAGAACCCGTTGCAGATTCCCACTACCGCCCCAAAGGCCAGAGCCGCGACAAGCGCAAGGAGAATATTTCCTGTGCTCCTTAAAACCAGCCCGATCATCAGAGACGATACGGCTACCACGGAGCTGATAGACAAATCAATATGTCCCAGGCCGATAATAAATACCATTCCTATGGCCATCACAGCAATCGCGCCGGACTGGCGCACTACATTCAGCAGGTTTGTCACAGAAAAGAATGACCCTCCAAGCCAAATACCAAAAATCACAATACAGAGAACAAATATGATATAAACCACATATTTGCTGATATCAAATTTTATTTTTTTCTCACTGCTGGATTGCATATTCCAATATCTCCTCACCTGTAATACTTTCCCGTGTATATTCTTCCGTCAGCGTGCCGTCGCAATACACAATAATCCGGTCACATACTGCCAGAAGCTCTGACATCTCTGACGAAATGAACAAGACTCCATTGCCGTTGGACGCGTATTCGCGGACAATTTCAATCACTTCGCCCTTAGCCCCTATGTCGACGCCGGCCGTAGGCTCGTCCATGATCAACAGTCTGGGAACTGTTTTCAGCCACTTGGCAATGACAATTTTCTGCTGATTGCCGCCGGAAAGGCTGACCATCGGCACATTCACGCCGGCCGTTTTCACGCTGAAATCCCGCACACATTCCTCCGAGAATTTTCTGGCCTTCCTGTTGCTGGAAAGCCACCTTCTTTTTATTTTTTCCAGGTTGGTCAGGCACAGATTCTGTTCCAGGGAATGAGACAGCACCAACCCTTCTCTTCTTCGGTCTTCCGGAATTAATGCAATTTTGTTCTTTACCGCGTCGTGAATGGAATGAATATGGATCTCCTTTCCATTCATAAAAAACCGGCCGGAATGGTATTTCCGTATTCCAAAAATCGCTTCCGCCGTTTCCGTTCTTCCACTGCCCAGCAGCCCGGCAATTCCCAGCACTTCTCCCTGTTTGATGGAAAAATTCACACCCTTCACCAGTTCTCCAACAGTAAGATTTTCCACCCGGAACAATTCCGGGTTGTCTGTAATCGGGGTCTTGTGGGGACGATAGACCAGGTCCCCGCTTTCCCCTGAGGTAATCTGAGCGATCACTTCATTCATCGTTATAGACCCAATTTCTGTTGTCAGGACCATCTCTCCGTCCCTGAGGACGGAGATCCGGTCGGCGATCTGGAAGATTTCTTTCATACGGTGAGAAATGTAGATAAATGAAATTCCCTTTTTCTTCAGTTCATTCACACGCTGAAACAGTACTTTCGTTTCCCGGTCTGTCAGTGATGCTGTAGGCTCATCCAAAATCAAAACCGAGGCGTCGCTCGATAACGCCTTCGCGATTTCGATCAGCTGGCAGGTTCCAACCGGCAGATTTGCTATCAAATCGTCAGGCCTGGCTTCTATCTGAAGCTCTTCTAAAATTTCTGCCGTTTTTGCCCGCATGGTCTTCTTGTCCAGAAGACCTCCTTTTTTCAACTCGTTGGTCAAAAATATGTTTTCCATCACACTAAGCGTAGAGCACAGGCTCAATTCCTGGAAAATCATCCGGATCCCGTATTTCCAGGCATCCCGGATACTCTGGTATTCTACTTCCTGTCCCTCTACGCGCACAATGCCGCTGTCTTTACTGTAGACTCCGTTCATAATCTTCATCAGAGTCGATTTGCCGGCGCCATTGCCTCCCACAAGGGCGTGCACTTCCCCTCTTTTCAAAAGGAAATTTACATTTTTCAGAACTGGGCTGCCCCCAAAGGCTTTGCATATATTTTCCATTGAGACAACACAATTAGCATCCATAAACATTTACCTCTTATTTGTTCTCTTCCCACGCCGCCTTGATGTCGTCAGGTGCCTCAATATTAAAGCAGATTTTATAGGCGTCCAGCACGTTCTCATAACATACCGGCTGAGAGGATGAAACCAGATAGGTGGGAACATCCAGGCCCAGGAGCGCCCGCGCACAGGCATATGCTTCAATCTTTCCGGTTTCTACCGCTTTCGGGCAGCCGGTTCCCACATACATGTCACGGCTGGCGATCATATATGCGGATTCGTCACCGAGATCTACGCCGGTAACAACCAGATCGTTGCGTCCAATAGCCCTGGCAGATGTAATCACGTCGGAAGCCGGGATATCCCAGGAAGCATAGACGCCATCCACATCCGGATTTGCCGCGAACAGACCGTCCGCTACCGTGCCCACTTCGTCAATGCTGGTAAAGCCGGCCTCTGCTACAATTTCAATATTGGGATAATTTGCAATTGTCTCGCGGAACGCTCTGTCTCTCTCATTTGTGGTAAAGAAATCCGCGTCATAATATACCATCGCGACTTTTCCCTCATAGTTCAAAGCTTCTGCCAGAAGCATCGCCGCGTATTTTCCATTTCCATAGGAATCGGAGTTGGTGACGCAGACATAATCTTTACCGGCTTCGAAATCAGAAGACGCGTTTTCCATGAATACGATGGGAATTCCCGCGTCAATATACTGCTGATATGCGGCCTTGGTCACTTCTACATCATAGGGCATGCTGAGCAGAAGGTCCGGATTCAGAGATAAAGCATTTTCCAGGTCGTTCACCTCTTTATTGGCGTCTGACTGCGCGTCGGTTGTACAGACAGCTTCAATATTCAGTTCTTTAAATACGTCCAGCGTTGCCTGAAGCTTGCTCTGATTCACCTGGTTGTCCAGCTGATGATAGCAGATTGCGACTTTATAATTTCCTGCTTTCACCTGTTCAACCTCTTCATCTGTGAGCATAACATCATCCAAACCGGCCGGAACGCTGCCATCCGGACCTACATCACCCCAAACAACATCATTATTCAGGTCAATTTTCTCATACTCCCCGGCCGCTGACGAAGCGGAGGAAGAGGCTGTGGATTCGCTCTTTGACTCAGTTGATTTCGAGGCAGAAGAAGCCGCAGACGATGAGGTACCTCCTCCGGACGTGCTTCCCGATGTAGCTGTGTCCCCACAGGCTGCCAGCGCCGCCGGCATGGCCAGACATAACAGTAATGCGATCAGTTTCTTTTTCATAAGATCCCTCCTTAAAATATTATATAAATTTATTGTTCACCCTGTAATCACTCTCAATCGTCCCAGACAAAAACGACTTTCTGAACCTTGCCGGAATCAAACAGCCGGAAGGCCGTCTCCGCTTCTGAAATGGGATATGTATTGGAACAGATTTTCTTCAGTTCAATCGGCTTATTCACGATAAATTCAGCCAGCTCTTCCCAGTCGCTGCGGTTAAAATACCAGCAGCCTTTCAGATCTATCATCTTACGCAGGAATTGATTGCTCGGGTCTATCGTGGCACTGTTGCACTCGGCAATCTGGCCGACAATGCCTTTTGCCTTTACACAGTCCAGCGCGGAATTCAGCGCTGCGTTATTGCCCGCCGTCACGATTGAAGCGTCAGCTCCCAATCCATTGGTAATGGAACGGATCTGCGCCACGGCGTCTCCCTTGGCAGGGTTTAACACATAGTCCGCGCCGATTTCCGAAGCCAGGGCCAGCCGCTTTTCATCCGTATCGACAGCGATAACTCTGGCGCCAAACCCTTTGGCCATCAATATGCCGCCGCTTCCCATGGGGCCGCAGCCAAAAATCGCGACGGTCTTCGTTCCGTTCAGTTCCAGTTTCTTACAGGCTGTATATAATGTTCCCCCGACATCCGTAGCCAAAGCGCCCGTAATAAAATCCATCTCATCAGGCATCAGCAGACAATTCTCTTCCGGTATCGTCATGTAATCGGCATGCGCTCCGTTAACGGCAAATCCGATACATCTAAAGTCCCTGCACACCATGACGTCGCCCTTCAGACAGTCCGGACACGTACCGCAGCCAAGTCCGAGATAAATCGCGACGCGGTCCCCTTCTTTTACCCTGGTGACTCCCTCTCCGAGCTTTTCCACAATTCCGCAGGGCTCATGTCCCGGCGTAATATAACAGGCTGATTCATCTTCGTCAAAAATCTGAGTTCCGTGATAGCGGTGCAAATCACTTCTGCAAAGGGCTGACGCCTTCATTCGGATCAATACTTCGCCTTTCCCCGGTTCAGGAATCGGTTCTTCCACAACCTCTACCGTTTCTAATTTTGGTAATTTTGCAGCTAACATTTTCTCTCCTTTCTGCCTTATGGAACAGTGAAAGCTGTTCCCCCGCCCCGTCAGGGGCATAAGTTACGGGATCCCCCGCAGGTAATCCCTTTCGGTTCACATTTCAATTGCAAAATGTAATCGATTACATTTTATTATAATTTGTTTTCTCGTTTTGTCAATAAAATCTCCTCTTTTTACAAGTATTTCAGCGGATTATACAATATTTTTCTCTTTTTTTGTATCTAATTACCAGAGTTTAAAAATGTAATCGTTGCTAATTTAGCTATTTTGTATCTAATTTTTAAGCATTTTATTGACATTCTCCATTTTTTCTTCTATAGTTAAGTTAAATTTCATCTTCTGATTCGACAGCATCGATATACACATATTTCAGGCATTTGCCTTCTTCAAACGCATTGTCTTTTGTATACCGTTGTGCAGCGATTCAAATAAACATAAAGGAGAGAAGCAGTTGGCTACAATTAAAGAAGTTGCAGAACTGGCACATGTGTCTGTTGCCACTGTATCCAGAGTGCTGAATGGCTCCCCTTCCGTCAGTCCCAAGTCCACAGCGAAGGTTATTAACGCGATTCATAAATTAAATTATGCCCCCAATCTGACTGCCAGAAACCTGCGGCGCAACGAAAGCCGTTCGATTCTGGTCTTTATTCCGCGTCTGAGCAATCCCTATTATTACAGCATTCTGGAAGGGATCAGCGGCACGGCCAGACAGCTGGATTACAGCGCGTACATCTGCAATCTGGAGCACGATCCACAGCAGGAAGAGATTTTGCTGCACACAATTCAGAACAGGCGGGCGGACGGCATTATATTCCTTTTCTGCAATCAGGACGATATCTGGCTGAAAAAATATATTGGAACCTTTCCCATGATTTTCTGTTCTGAATATGTAGAGTCTCTGGATGCCCCCTATGTGGGCATCAATAATTTTCAGGCCGCTTATGACGCCGTCCAGCACCTGATCGCGGACGGTCACCAGAAGATCGGCATGATCACCAACCAGAATGGTTTTATATCAACAACGCAGCGTTATCAGGGCTTCTGTCAGGCTTTAAATGACAACAACCTGTTATTCCGCAGGGATTATATTGTCTACGCCTCCACCGATTACTCCTTTGAGAGCGGAACAGAGGCGGCCAAGAAGCTTTTAACTTTACCCGATCCCCCAACGGCCATATTCTGCATTTCCGACCGTCTGGCTTTGGGCGCGCTGTCGGCAGCCAGCGAACTGGGCATCTCCATTCCTGAGCAGCTTTCTGTCTGGGGATTTGATGATCTGGAGTTCGTTCATATGTTTCACCCGCATCTGTCCACGGTTTCGCAGCCCTGTTATGAGATCGGCAAAACCGCCATGCTCCACCTGCACCAGAGCATGACCGGCAACGCCTCCTTTGAAACTCATACGATCCTGCCCCACCGCCTGATTGAGCGGGAATCTTCCGGCGTTTACGGGGGCAAATAAAGAGGCTGTCACAAAGTATATAATTCCCACAAGACATACATTCAGTGAATGACTTCAACGTCAATGTCCTGTATGAAAAATATACTTTGTGACAGCCCCTGTATGGAAACCCGTTTCCGGAATCAATCCGTACCGATATTCCCTACTCTGATATGCTTTCAAGGACAGAAATATCATGCCTGTCTTTATCTCTTAACTCATAACCTGAGTGAAAAATTTTCTGCCCTTTTAAAGATATGCACGGGATTGCCTTTCCATCAAAAACAACCTGATCAAAATAATCTCTTTCAAATTCATACCATCCGCCTTCCAAATCAGCCTGTTTTGAAGTACCGTCCTCATTCAGAACAAACGGGTGGATGTCTAAATAGCCATAATCATCACTATATAACTCTATTCTGACGGGCCTCCAGTCCGTATCTGTTTCATATCCATAGTTCAGAAGTATACCTAATAATTTTTCTGTGTGCTGAGCGTCAAAATCTATGTCAATATCTCTGTGAATTCTCGTTTGCCTGCCAGCCAGTATATCAACTCCCCATCCGCCGTCCACCCAATATAGTATTCCTGAATTGTCCAGCAGATTGATGACTGCCTTCAAATCTTCTTCTGTTGTTATTTCTTTTCTGCCCATCCGGTTTCTCCTTTGCAACTCATAATTTATCCGCTTCTTACAGAACAATTATAGCATTCAGCCAAAACAAAAAGCAATGCTCTAAGACTTTACACAAAGCTCAGAGCATTGCCTTTACCGCCAAACCATTCAATTATCTTTCTGCATCGCCGTAATAATATTTCAGTTTTGCAAACATGTTTTCCAGAATCATTCTGTGATCCACATAATTATAAACACGGATCTTTCTTTCATTAGCCGGCCGCAGCAGGTAATGTCCCTCCTCATCAACACGGGGAGCCGGCATTAATTCGTAATCGTAACAATGGTCGGTCATCAGAAGACCCACAACCGGAGAATCGCCCAGCTGCCAGCTTTCGCCCCCCGGGTAGGTGGACATTCCGCCGAACAGCGGAATTTCGCAAAGCTTGGTATTAACCCGCAGCAGATTTTCATACAGATATTTTCCTATTTTTCCGCAGTGGCTGACTTTTTCATACAGCTCCTGGAAAGATACCTTCATCATGGAATATACGTTGCACGGTACCTGCCACAGCTCCACATTGGAATCAAGCACCACGTTGACCGCATTGACGTCGCCGTTCAGATTGAATTCCCAGGAGCCTTCCGGATATGCGCCGCCGCCAATCCAGATCACGAACATCTTATCAGCGATCTCCGGGTTGATCAGAAGCGCATCCGCGACATTGGAAATCGCGCCCTGCGCAACCACTGCCAGCTTCTCTCCTTCTTTCATCCCGGAAGCCTGTTCAGCTATAAATTTGCCGGCATCGGTGTTCTCCGGCGTTTTTTCATCCCGCAGATGATCCACCACGCCTTTAAAGACCGGATAGTCTTCCCTGAGGCCCATCAGCTCCAGCACATTACAGATTTCATCATAGCTCTGCTGCATGGAATCATTCCCGCCGGTTTTGGAATCCAGCAGAAGAGTATCAAAATGTTCCGCCGTAAAGCCGAGAACCTCCAGCTTTTCCGTCATAAGAAGGTGGGCGATTGCGTACTGGTCATCTCCTTCACAGTAGGCATCCGTATCACAGATCACCTTAATTTTCTTGCACTCCGGCACTTCGTATGGTGCTTTCTTAAATTTCATGTAATTACCTCCATAAGTCAGACTGATATCAGAATATCATTATAACACTCAGGTTTCCCGGGCGCCCATTTCTTTCATGTTTTTCAGGGCTCCAATTTTTTCCTCATGCTTTCTGGAATATATTTTTGCCACATTCATATAAGCCATGATCAGCAGCAGAATTGCGCCTACCACCACATTATAAATAGCGGAGGACCAGTTCAGAGCCGTGATGCCATTGCTGATAATGGACATCAGAACAGACCCCACAAAAATACTGAACACTATATTTATATACTGGGCCATCACAAAGCCAATGAAGACGCTCATGATCGGCTGCATGATGTTCTGAATGCTGTCCAGCCCCACAGACGGCGTAACACCGCTGCCATGGCTCAGCTGCACAATAGCCGTAACCCCCGCGAACATGCTGCTCAGAAACAGCGATCTGATCTTGGTTTTTTCCACACTGATGCCATTATTATGGGATATACTCTCGGAGCCGGCCACCGCGTTGACATTCGCTCCGTACACGCTCCTGTCAGACAGAATGTACATGACCGCTCCAGTCAGCAGAAAAACAATAATATTGCCGGGTGCACGGCCCAGGAACGTATATTCATAGGGGATCGTCAGGGCAGCCGAATTGGTAATCAGTCCGCCGCAGGCGCCCAGCAGATACACCAGGGCAATGGTGAGAATCATAATCGGAATCCGCATAATGCGGTAGAGAACTCCTTTCACAATTCCGCATACAAATGCCGACAGCAGACAGCCGGCAATAATTCCGGCAAACCCGATTTTCGCGCACAGCAATGCCGCAACTATGCTGTCCAGAATCATTTCCGCTCCGAGCGCCAGATCAAACTCTCCCATCTTTGCCAGATACTGCATGCCCCATGCGATCATACAGGTAATAAACGACTGAGTAAATATGATATAAACCGTATTTACTTTCCCAAATGATCCGGGCCTCAGTATCAGAAAAAACAGGTACAGGGCCACCGGCACCATAACTACCACTATTGAATTAATAATTTTTTTGCTCATAAAATCTTCTCCCCGGCAGCCGGATTTCTATCATCCCGCGTTGTGGCGCGTCATGACATCCTCAACGCTGTAAGAAGCGATGATCTCCAGCAGATCGTCATAGGTAAATTCACCGTTGATCTTTCTGGACATCTGCGCATACTCATCAGCCGTATAAGGAAGCTCAGCATACAGATACGCATCATAATTCTTGGCATCATCAGCGGACTGAAGAACCAGGAATTCGTCTTTAACAGAAACCGCCTCATCCGTCAGCGGAGTTCCCTGAAGCTTATTAACTGCCAGAACCGCCAGCCATGCGCAGCCCGTGAAATGTCCGCCGATCACCCCATTTACATAACCCTTTTCAAAATACTCCGTCTGATTCTCATTGAAATCAATACAGGACACTTTGACCTTATCAGTCAGTCCCAGATTCTGCAGCGCCTGAATAACGCCCGGCAGACAGGTCTGTGTCATGCCGGCAATAACAATGCCATCCAGCTCCGAATAGGAAGAGACCATGGATTCCACGGAAGAAGCCGCATCATCAGATGTATTGGTGTTTACACGGTCTTCCACAAGAATCTCCATTCCAAACTCTTCACAGGCCTTCTGAATACCATTATCACGTTTTGTAGTGGTAGTACGTCCGGTGGGAAGCCCAAACATACCGATATGAGAAGCCCCGGCTTCACTTAAGGTTTTCATTGCGGTGTACGCGCTCCATACATCATCCTCGTAGATGTTTCCGAGGAAATAATCTGATCTGTAGCACACGTCATGGGTCTCCTCGTTGGTCAGATCATACCAGTAAAATCCAAAATACACTTCTGCTTCTTCACAGATTTTCGCAATCCGGGGAATTGAATCATCCGAATAGGGCAGACAGAATACCGCCTGACATCCGTTTGCAATCAGATTCTCAATATTTGTGATTTCCTTTTCCAAATCCTGATCATCGGTAGCCACTACCAGCTCCGCGCCCATGCCGTCACAGGCCGCCTGCATATTATTCACCATTGGGCCGGCGGTCGCATCTGTCGTAGAATAAATGCTCAGTCCCAGTTTAATATCTCCGGCTGTTTCCGACGACGCGGAACTGCCGCCGGAATCCGCGCCGGATGCTCCGGATTCCGTGCCGCCCGCGGCCGAAGAAGTGCCGGCCGATGAGCCTGCGTTTCCTGAATCAGATGAACCTGCGGATGATCCGCCGCAGCCAGCCATTCCGAGTACCATTGATGCGGCCACCAAAATAGCCGCTGCTGCTTTTGCTCCTTTTCTTCTCATTTCTTTTTTCCTCCTTAATGAATGAAACATGTGGTTATTTATAGCTTCGGGCCTTCCAGTAACTGTGAACCCGGCTATTTTATAGTTTTGCTACGCCAGCTTCTTTCCGGAATTCAGTTTATTTCTTATGGTAAAAGTCGTCGCCAGAACAAAAATGAAAATAACTCCTTTGGTAATCAGCTGAGGATAAGTGCCCAGCCCCAGCAAAACCATCCCATTATTCAATATCCCCAGAATCAGCACCCCGATCACAGAACTTCTGAATTTGGAATCCGCACCCCCATTGATGGACATTCCTCCCAGAATCAAAGCAATAACCGTATCAAATTCCACCATATTTCCCGTATTGTACATGGCCGCTCCGGTGCGTATAACAGTGAAGAAGCCTGCCAGTCCTGCCGTTATTCCCATAAACACATATCCAATTATCTTTACTTCCGCAATATTCACTCCTGACTGAATGGCTGACGCTTCCCCGGCTCCCGCCGCCTTACACTTTTTTCCATAGCTGTGAAACCGGAAGAACAGCCAGGCCGTGAAAAGAAAGGCAATACAGACGCCGGCCTTCAGGCCGATATGATCCAGGTCGTACATACCCGCAGCAATTCCAAGGGTACCTGACTTACAGACAATCAAAAGCAGACCTCTCAGAATAAATTGCATGGCGAGCGTCGCAATCATTGCATTAATTCCCAGCACGCCGTGCAAAAAGCCGTTAACCGCTCCTATCAGAAGGCCGACTCCCAGGGCGGCAAGCAAAGCCAGCGGGATACTTGTTTTAGATACCAGCGCGGCCACAGCGCCAGCCATGCCTATAGCGGCTCCGACAGACATATCCAGACAATTCTGCGCCAGAAGAAATACCGCAGCTCCGCCCACTAAAAGTAATGAAAACGACTGTTCAAAAATCTTACGGCAATTAGCAAGCGTCAACGTGCGGCCGCCGCTCAAAACCACAAAGCCCACAAATACAACCGCCAGGCTGATGAAGGGAAAGATATTAATAAACAGTTCCATTCCTTTTCCATTGTTCTTTTTCATATCTTTATCTTCCTTCCTCAGATCATTTCCTTAATCAACAAAGGCTCTGTAATTTCAGGGCTTCGCATTTTTTCGCAGACAATCCTGCCGTCCTTCATGATCAGAATCCGGTCAGACATGCCGATCAGCTCCGGCAGCTCCTCAGATATCAGAAGTATCGCGTGACCCTGAGCTTTCAATTCGCTCATCAGCGTATAAATAGCTTCTTTGACCCCGATATCTATGCCGCGGGTGGGACAGTCAAAAATCAGGATATTAGAACCACGCCCCAGCCATTTTGCAAGAACCACCTTCTGCTTGTTTCCACCGCTCAGAGAGGCCACATATTCCGACCGGTTATTTACCTTCACCTTCAGCCTTTCAATCCACCTATCCACAAAACTGTTTTCCGTCTTTGGCGCGGCAAATCCAAATTTCGAGATTTTATCCAGGCTGCACAGACAGATATTGTTTCTCACACTGTCCCGCAGGATAATCGCTTCCGAATCACGGTTTTTAGATACATAACCGATGTTGCGCCGAATGGCCTGTACAGGATTTTTCAGCCGTTCCGTCCTTCCGTTGCAGGTCAGCGTTCCGGAATAGGGCTGATCCAGCCCGAACAGCAGACGGCCCAGTTCATGCATGCCGCAGTCTGACAGTCCTCCCAGGCCCAGGATTTCACCTTCGTGAAGCTCCAGACTGACATCCTTCAACGCGCTGGTAAATACGTTCTTTACGCTCATTACTACTTTCTCACCCATGGAGCCCTCTTCCTCCGTCCGGTAATAATGCCCGCTCATTTCACGCCCTACCATTTTAACCTTCAGCTCATTGATTATCATTTCATTTCCGTAACAGGTATCAATATATACACCGTCACGCAGAATTGTTACGCTGTCACAGACTCTGACCAGTTCTTCCAGATCATGAGTGATGAACAGTACCGTCCCGCCGTAATTCCTGACGTCCCGAATGACCGAATAAAGAATTTCACGCCCATGAGAGGACAGCGCGTTTGCTGTTTCATCCACAATTAACAGCTTGGGATGTGTATAAATGGCCTTCGCGATCTCTATAATTTTGCGTTCCTCCAGATTATATTCCCCGATTGGTTTTTCCGGAGAAATGTCGGAAGCGCCGATGAGCTCCAGCGCTTTTTTCGCCTCCTGGTTCATCTTTCGGTAATTGATAATTCCCCTGCTTCCAAAACGCCTTTCATTGCCCAGAAAAATATTGGAGGCCACAGAAATTTCTTCAATTGTTCCTATTTCCTGTACAATTAAAGCGATTCCCTGCTCTTCCGCTTCCACGACCGTCGCCGCCTTCCATTCTTTCCCGTCCAGAATGATTTTTCCTTTATCCTTCTCATACACCCCGGCAATAATATTGGACAGCGTACTTTTTCCCGAACCATTTTCTCCGATGAACCCCCGTACCTCTCCCTTTCGCACATCAAAGGAGACGTCTCTCAGGGCGCGGGTCAGTCCAAAGCTTTTCGATACATGCTGAATTTGTAATAATACCTGATTCTCCACCAAAGCCACCCTTTCCTGCTTTTTATTTACAATTTCCGTGGGCTAACACCTGCCCTACCGCCTGCTGCCACCCCTGATAAAGCGTTGAAGCTTTATCACCAGCCAGCGCCGGATGATACGTGCTGTAGGAAACATGCTCAAAAATCTGTTTCTCATCATAGAGCCCGGAAGAGATGCCTGCCAGATAAGCAGCCCCCATGCCCGACAGCTCCTGCAGGCCCGGTATTCTCACATCGGCGCGGGCCATATCGCTCTGGAACTGCATGAGGTAAGCGTTTACTGTAGGACCGCCATCCGCCTTCATTTCCCGGATATCATACCCGGATTCCCGCCTCATCAGACAGACCAGATCTGTAATCTGATAAGCTATGCTCTCCAGACAGGCCTTCACTATTTCATTTTTTCCTGTAGTCCTGGTAATCCCTGTCAGAAGGCCTGTGGCCCCGGAATCCCAATAAGGGGCGCCCAGCCCTGTAAATGCAGGCACAAAATAAGTTCTATCATTCAGATTCGCGCCGCGCGCGAAGGCTTCCGCCTCCTCCGGCCGGGTGATCAGTCCGACATCATTCATGAGCCAGCTGATCACAGCTCCTGTATAATTCAGATTACCCTCCAGAACATACTCTACCTTGTGATTTTTCCCCCATGCCAGGCTGGTTACAATTCCCGAATCACTGTATACCGGCCGTTCTCCCAGGTTCATCATTACCGATGAACCCGTTCCGTAAGTCGCCTTCAGCTGCCCTCTGCTCCGGCAGTTTTGTCCAAACAGCGCTCCATGACTGTCTCCCAGCACTCCTAAAATCGGTATCTTTTTTCTCAGCACTCCATTGAGATCTGTCGTTCCAAAACAGGAATCTGACATAGAAACCTCTGCCAGAGCCTGCTCCGGTATTTCAAAACTGCGCAGCAGCTCCTGATCCCAGCACAGATCTCCAATGTGAAACAACTGGGTCCGGGACGCGTTGGAATAGTCTGTTTTGAAATTCCTCTCGCAGGATAAACGGTATACCAGCCAGCTGTCTATCGTCCCCATCGCCAGCTTTCCCTTTTTTGCCAGTTTTTCGACTTCCGGCACGTTCCGCATCAGCCACTGGAGCTTTGAAGCAGGAAAATAGGGCGATAAATGAATCCCGGTTTTTTTCCGTATATCTTCCGCTTCCTTTCTGTGGGCTTCACAGATCTCCCCGGCTCTGGCACACTGCCAGACAATCGCGTTATATATGGGTTCGCCCGTTTCTCTGTTCCATGCCAGCGACGTCTCTCTCTGATTTGAAATGCCCAGAGCTTCAATTTCATCCGCGTCAATTCCCGTTTTTTCAATAACTTCCCGGCAAACGACGACCGTATTTTTCAAAATTTCTTCCGGATCGTGCTCTACCCACCCTTTCTCGTTGACAATCTGCCTGTGCGGGCGATCCGCCCGGGCAAGAAGCCTGCCCTTCCGATCAAATATCAGTCCTTTGGTGCCCTGCGTGCTCTGATCCACCGCTAATATGTACTTATTCATCTTTTAACAGCTCTTCCGCAACTTTTGCAATATTTTCGGCATTCAAACCATAATAATCAAAAACTTCCCCCGATGTGCCAGTAATAACCGGAGCATCGGGCAGTGAGAGGTTTCTGACCCTTTTCGGACAGTTTTCTGAGATTACCTGGCTGACCATGGAACCAAGCCCTCCAAACGGCGCGTGCTCTTCTACGGTGACCACCGCTTTCGCGTGTTCTGCCGTCTTTATGATCCCTTCCTTATCCAAAGGCTTTATGCAGTACATATCCAGAACCGCAGCAGAAATTCCCTTTCCCCTCAGAAGTATTGCCGCATCTGCCGCAGGCTTTACCATTTCTCCGCACGCAATAATCGCTATATCTGTCCCCGGAGCAACGACAGTGGCTTTATCCATTTCAAAAGGTACGCATCCCTCTTCATACACATCTTCCACTGCATTTCGCCCGACCCGGATATAAGCCGGCTTCTCATCCCTCAGGAGAGCCTTCATAAGACATTCCGTCTGCAGCCTGTCGCTCGGAAGATAAACCCGCATATTAGGCACCGCAGCCATTGCCGCAATATCCTGAGCCGAATGATGACTCATTCCCAAAGCCCCGTAGCTGACGCCGCCGCTGATCCCGATCAGTTTTACATTGGTATCTGAGTACGCCACATCGATTTTGCACTGTTCATAGCTTCTCGTCGAAAGAAAACAGGCAGGGGACACGGCATAGGGCTTTTTCCCACAGTTTGCCAGACCCGCACAAATACTCACCAGATTTTGTTCGGCAATCCCCGTCTCAATAAACTGTCCCGGAAGCTCCCTGGCAAATTCCGTAAACGATGCGCTTCCCCTGGAATCGCTGCACAGGGCCATAACGTTCTCATCCTTCTTTCCCGCGTCCAGCAGTACCTTGCAGATCACCTGTTTATTAGCCGTCTTAGTCACGAAGCGCCTCCTCCTTTCTCTCCTCCAGATCCTTTCTGATCTGTTTTAATTCCTCATGCGACGGAACTCTATGATGCCAGTCAGCCTTATTTTCCATGACCGGAGAGCCCTTTCCCTTCACTGTATTGGCAATCAGCACCGTCGGCCGCCCTTTTATCCGCTTTGCCTCTTCAAACGCCGCTTTCAGCTGATCAATATCATTTCCGTCAGCCACATCAATTACATGCCATCTGAAAGAACGGAAGCGTTCCCGGAGGTCCTCCTGTCCCATCACATCCTCCGTATTTCCGGAAATCTGCAGACGATTTCGGTCCACCACCGCGCACAGATTATCCAGCCCATAGTGTCCGGCCGCCATGGCTCCCTCCCAGACAGAACCCTCCGCCAGCTCGCCATCGCCCATAACCGTGTATACTCTGTAGTTTCTTCCATCCGTCCTGGCTGCCAGAGCCATGCCCACACAGACAGGAAGGCCATGCCCCAGCGAGCCTGAATTCATTTCAATCCCCGGCAATTTGTTATTAGGATGTCCGATATACCGGGATCCAAATCTGCTGAACCTGGCAATTACGTCTTTAATATCCAGGAAACCCTTCTCAGCCAGCACCGCGTAATAGGCCTCCACCGAATGGCCCTTGCTCAGAATGAAACGGTCACGGTCAGGAGCTTCCATGTTGTCCGGACCGATGTTCATCTGATCAAAGTAAAGCTCTGTAAGAATCTCCATAACACTCATGTCTCCGCCGATATGTCCGGCTTTTCCTTCCACAATCATATCGATGACATCTTCCCGCAGCTTATAAGCGAGCGCCTTTAAATTCTTCATGTCTTTTCATTCCCCTCTTAAATACGCCTTAACATCTTCTTCAATCGGATCATAAAAATCCGGCTTCACACCGATGTATTTGCATGCTTCATATAAAACAGGAACAACATCCTTGTGAATTCCCACGCAGTGATGAATGTACGGCCCTTCCACGATTTTGGCTTCCAGACGCTTAATATTTTTCACCTCTATCCAGAGATAGGTGCCCATTCCCCTGGGGCCGTTTACACCTTTTGCATTTCCCAAAAGCATAGAATATTCCCCGTTGTCCCCATCGAACCTGCAGAGGGTAATCTCTCCATGGCGCGCTTCCGCCGTGAGGCTGCCCGGATGGTCGAAAGCCAGCGGATACGTAAGTTCCGGTGTCTCCTTTGCCACCGACAGGGGCCATGGCCCGCAATGCTGAAGCAGCTCGCCATTTTCGATATCCGGATGCCGGATCGTCCAGTCCGCAAAAAAGCTTCTTGTCTCACCCATTCCGGCCGCTTCCACCAGAAGGGCTGTAATCGCTCCATGGACATCTGTTTCACAGACTACCGGAATGCCCTTTTCATTTAAAATGGCATTTGCCGCGCAGGGCATGATGCCCAGTTCTGTCTGCAGGGCATTCCAGCACTGAATTGCCGCAGCCTGACAGCCATACTTTTTCACCAGCTCTTCCATCGCAACGGCTAACGCGGCCACATTTTCCACTTCTCGGTCCTCAATTTTCACTTTCATGTTCCTGCGGATATAGGCGACCATGCCTGCAGCCTTAGTTTTCTCCACTTTTGCCGCTTTTACCGTTTCTACCAGTTCAGTCATGGGAACCGGAGCTAACTGAATATTAAATTTTTCCAGAAGTTCTCCTTCATTGCACATGGTTGTCCAGAAATCAAACGGCCTTGTGGAAATCTGCAGAATTCGCATGCGGCGGAACGTTTTCACCACGTTGCACACCGCCAGAAAATCCCTGAGTCCCCTTTCGAATACCGGATCGTTTAACCGGCAGTTGGTCATATATGTAAAGGGAACCTGAAATCTTCTGAGAACTTTTCCGGTAGCAAAGAGGCCGCACTGGGTATCTCTGAGACGTACTCCGTTTTCATCAGGCCTCTCATCCAGCGGCCCCCAGAGCAGCACCGGAACCTTCAGCTCTCTGGCCAGTCTTGCGCACACATATTCCGTGCCGAAATTGCAGTGGGGCAGAAAAAGGCCCTCCACTCCCGCCGCCTTGAACTTCTCCGCAATTTTTTTTACGTCCCTGTCGTCATAGAGCAGCCCCTCCGGATTGATATCATCGATATCCACAAAATCAATTGTCAGTTCTCTTAAACGATCCGCAATCAGGCTTCTGTATTTCAGGGCATCCGACGCGCTGAAAATACTTCTCCTTGTCGGCGCATAGCCCAATACCACATTTGACATCTCAAACCTCCATTCCATTGTCATATGCTTTTCAATTTAGCGCTGTTTTATTTTGTATTTATCTATTAAATTTAACTATATTTTATTTACTAAATTACTAAATTCCTATCATTTTTAAAAAATAATTATTTCCAGTTGTTATTTTCGTCTTATATCATAATTATAGCTCATATTTTTTGTGCATTTTTTCGTTTATCATGGCGTTCTGCCAATTTTTTCATAGCTAAATTTAAATAGCCATTGAATTCAAATTAAATTTACTATATAATTGCCTTAAGGAAACGACGCTGCATGCCGGCGCACACTTCAATATCTATACTTTGTGAAACAGCGCAAGCTGTTTCACCGCCCCGCAGGGGGCATGAATTACGGTATGCCCTGTGGGTATACATTGCGGAGCAGCGCAAGCTGTTCCCCCGCCCCATCAGGGGCATGAATTATGGTATACCCGAAGGGTATACAGTCTGTGACGCGGAGGAAAACATATATGACTATTACAGCAAAAGAGCTGGCAGAAAAACTGGGGGTTTCACGTTCTACCATCTCCATGGTCTACAATAATAAAAAAGGAATCAGCGAGGAAACCCGGACTATGGTGCTTCAGGCGGCACAAAAATATGGATATTCGCACGTTCAAAGAAAACGGGTGTACGAATATCCATCTGCCATTCAGTATATTATTTTTTCCAAGCACGGCAACGTGGTGAGTGATACTGCTTTTTTCGCCAGCCTGCTGCAGGGCATTGACGCCGAAAGCAAGCGGCTGGGCTATATGCTTCATGTGTCTTATTTTTATGGGCAGGAAAATTTTGAGGACCAGATGTCGGCGATCTTAAACCGCCATCCCACCGGTTTGATCCTGCTCGCCACAGAAATGGACCCCGAAGACCTGATCCCCTTTAAGCAGACCGGCCTCCCCCTCGTCATTCTGGACAGCTATGTGGACGCCGACCGCTCCGACTGCATAACCATCAACAACGTGCAGAGCGCTTACAACGCCACCTCCCATCTGATCCACAGAGGACATACCTATATCGGTCACCTGTCCAGCAAGATCACAATAAAAAATTTTGAAGAGCGTTCCGACGGCTTTCAGGCCTCCATCCAGAAGCACTCCAGTAACGGAGAGCTGCGTTCCGTCGTTGTAAATGTCGGCTCCACCAGCGAGACCGCCTACGCTGATATGCGCGCCTATCTGGACACCGCGCCGGAGCTTCCTACCGCTTTCTTCGCCGATAACGACATCATCGCCTCCGCCTGCATGAAAGCCTTAAAAGAATATGGGTACAAAATCCCAGAGCAGATTTCTATCATCGGCTTTGATGACATGCCCTTCTGCGACATGATCGATCCTCCCCTGACTTCCATGCATGTTCCAAAGCAGATGTTCGGCCAGCGCGCAGTCACCATGCTGGATCAGCAGATTCATGGAAATACATCGGATCATATAAAAATGGAAGTTTCCACAACGCTGATTGAACGGAAAAGTGTGGCGAGACGCTGACGGCATGACGTCTGGTGCGCAGAGGAACAGGTAGGGTGAGATGAAAAGATATATGAGGAGTATGCTCTTAATGAAATAGCGGGCATGGTATACTAAAGCAGACACTAAGTTAAGAGAAAACAATAAAAAGTAGTCTACTTTATGCCAAGAAAAAGTTATGATAAACAATTCAAACTCGTAGCTGTAAAGCCAGTTTTAAAAGATGATATATCAGTATCCGAAATTGTAAAAGAATCGTCTATTCTGTACAACACATTATATAATTTATTTTCTTACGAATATTTGACTAAATATCATCGTGTTAATACACTGTTTTACCCTTATGCCTTTGCATAATGCCAGTTAAACAAAACCAATCGTAAAATTCCGAACGAAAGGCACCTGCCGCTACTGCAATTGATAAATCATAACAATTTAAATGCCCCACGTTATATCCATCTTCATGCGCTTGAATGGGTACCTTAAACATAATCATTTTCCTCTCATTTTAAACATTTTTTCTAATAGTTTATTGTTTATAGCTGAGTTAAATTAATTATAGTCAAATTCACGAACTTAAAGCTTTAACTAAATAACAATCAATAATTTTAATGTTCTAACAAATAATATTGGGGAATTTTTCAAGTAATCAAACTAGATTTTTACTGTAGAATCAATCCTTATATATTGACGTGGTGTAAGATTAATTTAAACTAATATTAAGGATCACGAACTTCTTATTTTCTATTTATAATATTATAGTGCAGTCTATTATACAATAGCAAAAACTGTCAACTTCAATTTCTTTTTTGTCACTTTTGGTTATTTTCGGAAAATATAATAACTCTTTTTTACCAAACAAAAAAACGCTTTACAATTAATAATATCAAAGATAGATGTATTGCTTATAACTTTTTAATCATAAATATATACATATATTCCCCCTTAAAATCCATTATATCTTACAAGATCTTCAAAAAAACGAAAGCTTTTCCGCATTTGATTCACTTACATTAGATAAATTCTTAACAATATTGCACGCTTGACAACTCGCGAAGCTTCTAATCTTCATGACTTTTCCTAAATTAGGCTCGTTCCTTATTCTGGTATTGGCAAAATATTTTATACAATACATTTGATTTTAGCTATTATTTAATCAATTTCAATATTCTTCTATCTGATTTTTCTGATTGACCAATTTCATTAGTTGTAAATGCTCCATAGCTGGTACCTGTCCAAAACTAATGCTGCCCTTTGCAGATGGAAGATAGAAACAAATTCGCTCAATTTGGGATACCTTTTCTGACAGCAGCATTCCGGCAGTGTTTTTGACCATGGAAGCAATTGCTCGACACCAGAAAGTTATTCCCATTCTCCGTGTTTTGGCAGTTCTTCTAACAAATAGCGGAAATACTCATACGGCTTAAACTTGTTTGTTTTCGCTGTTTTAGCAAAGCTATATGAGATTGCACTGGCTTTCACTCTACTGATTGTGTCAATCTGAAACCAGTTATTCCTTCCGAAAGTAAATGGACAGATGCTGCGTTCTGTAGCATTGGTACATAGCTATCATCTAATAAGACGCTCAGAAATAATCCCTGGTTTAGACAATAGCTATCACCTTTCCAGTCGCTGGTTTTGGGCAACGCTACCTTCCTTTTATTTCAGACATGAAAAAAAGCAGCTACCAATGGAATTACATAATGTATACACGCTTCCAGACGCTTGGCTGGTTCCATTCTGGCAAACTTCTCTTCATACCGGCTTATATTCTGCATAAGTTGAATGCTTTTATAGGCATCGGATTCCCTAATATTCAAATCCTTTTTTCCGGCAGCTTTTACCACATCAGCAAATCCTCGCCGGCATGCGACCAGCATCCGGCTATTGTCAGTTCCTCCCGTTCATCTGCAAAAGAATTGTATACCTGGTAACCATTCGCCACACAAGTCCCGCTAAAGTCTTTCACAAACTCTTGGGCATGTTTCTTTTTCCGGGTCTTCTGGTATTCGCAAAGGATGACTGGTTTGGACTCCAGTTCATCGGAACAATAAACCCACATCCTACTCTCAGTACTTTCGGACGGCCATCTTTGCGTACTTCTATCACCGTTCAATCCGCGTACACCACATGATAATCAGGTAAATCTTCTTTATACAGTTGTATATGCGGCTCAGGTACCATTCCATACCCATAATCGCCCAGCGGCACAGAGTCTTTGTTGGAAGAAATTCTTTGCTGCGCTTAAACTCTTCGGAGAGACGCTCGATCGTTTACGCATTCACATACTTTAGGTTGTGAATACCGACCCCGAAGGATGCCGTAGCCACACTTTTCCGAAACAGGTCGGCTGGGCGTTTCGCTCGTGCAAAATCCCCGCTATCCGCACTTACGTATACTTCCACGTGATGTTCGATCACTTCAATGCTTGCCGGATGGGACTTCAGACGTTTATATACTTTGTTTAGAAATTTTTTAAACCGGCCATCCGGAAATGCAGCAAGCACTTTTTACTCGACTAAGGTATAGGTAACCACAGTCGCAGTAATATCTTTGATCTCTTCCTGACATTTCCCTGTTTTCTATTTTCCATGTATATACGGTTTCGGGAAGATATCTTCCATTTTCGCTTCGGGTAATGCAGGATTCAGATACTCGCTTATCTCTGCCTCATTGAAAGCGAAGCAAAGCTGTATGCAACTAGCTTCAATATTGATCAGTCCATTTTCCGAAGAATGGCCGAACCGATGTTGATGAAGTTTTACAACTTCCTCTGTCAAAAGGTTCGCTCTTTTCTATAGCTGTTCAGCAGCCTCTGAAAGTTTCTAGTTGAATTCGGTGGCTTCCACAAGCAGTTTGACCAATGTTTGTTTGTCAAGCAAGTTCTTTAAGTGCCACCGCTGTATCCCTCTCCTCCGTTTTTCTAAGGGATGAAATATCAGAAAAAGTCAGTTCTGCATAGCAGAACAACCAATCTCTATACAGTTGCATTCCCGGACGGAAAAATGTTCCAGTATTATCATCCCAGCCAATAGAAGATGGAGTTATTCCGGCGAGATTCTAGCAGCTTCTTCCTGACTTCTCGGCCATCGAAGATGTCCAGCTTCGATCCTCTTAAAAGCATACAGAATCCATCCCCCTCCAAGCCAAGCCTTTGAACCGATCGGTGTGGCATCCGCAAAAAGAGAAACACGACATCTTTTTAAAAAGATCTAGATGGACCTCTTCCTTTACTAAAGTCGCCAGACCATCAATCCCCCTGCAGAGATCACATTTTCCGCAGTGGATATAGATGACCTGAAAGTCGTTAATCTCAGATAACACGGAGTATCACTGCTTACTTCCACAACTGTGTCACCGTGGCGGATGCGAATCGCTACATTCGGGGTCGGAACAGCAGAATCAACTGGTATCTTAGCAAATGTTCCGGAAACAGGATTATTGTTTTTAATGGGATTTGCTGTTTTAAAACATCAAGCGCCATTTTCCTCAGTCGGTTTAGACAATAATAATACATTGACTCACGGATTCTGCTGGCAGCATACCATTATTTGATGGTCAGGCCTCTATTGCTACGCTGTTTAATCATTGTGATCCAGCTTACCACACGAACCTGCATTACTTTATTCATACTTGAGATCTCCTTCCAAAACTAAAAAAACTACAACCAAAGTTCCCGGGGTTTTTAAGTGGATTTGATGAAATCATCATCGCATAAATCAGTTGCAAGTCAGCCCACGGATTATGGAGCATTTATGATCTCTTTGAAGTATTCCAAACTTGTTCGCTTCTTAAAAGCCTTCTGACTCAAATATATCAACTTCTTTTATCCTTTTACTTGAGTCTTTGTTTTACTTCTTTCGAATATTCCCCAACGTTTACTCTCAAATTAGCTGCTACCTGCTTTTTCTGTTTAAGTTCTTTTCTTCGCGCAAATAAGTTAGCTTTGCTGATGGCAATCAGCTGAGATAAAATTTCTCATATTTAAATTAATTTTTTATACAATTGATCCGCCATTTGCTCCCCTTTCACCATTTTTTTCAGACAAGCAATTTCCTCTTCTGTATCTTAGCAAGGAAGCACATCCACATAAGAAATATGTTGATTTGTAGCCCGATAATAGACAACCGTTACCAGCGTCTCTGCTTCATCATTGAACTGCACGTGTATTCTTTCCTGCCCCCAGAGCATACATCATAACGATCCAGCCGAACTGTGGCAAAAAAGCCTCACCAAGCATTCTTTCTATGCCTCCATTCTTCATCCCTCAAATCCCTTCCATTGTTTTTAACTTCTCAAAAAAGATAATGCCCGGAAACCCTTGTAAAGACTCCCGCACAACCATAGCTTCTACTCCGCTTGCAAAATACAATGATACTTAAGCTGCTTTTCACATGAATCGATCGTGGACCAAGAAACTGTTAGAGGACGATACGTATAGTTTTTATATAACTATCTTTTAGGGGAGATAAGGAATAATCCTGTCAAGAGTTCCTCATCTTTTTAAGAAAAAACGAAATAGCAGGGTTATCCTTTGAAGAATCTATACAATCACTCTGTGGAGTGACGCTATTATTGAAAAAATCGGGAGTCTCATTCATATTATCAGTAAAAATCTTGAATTTATGTGGTAAAAAAGCTCATGGAACATAATCATTCCATGAGCTTTTCTTATATCTCTATACAACCCTACATATTTCTCGTTCCAGTTGGTACAAAATTAGTACAATGGTACATTTTTTACCTCCCAAATGCCCATTCCCAAAACCGCTTAGTACAGCTTCGCACCCGCCGGAATCCGGTCATCCACCATCAGCAGATTCAGTCCTTCACACCCATCCACTTCATGAATCGCAGAGATAAGCATTCCACAAGAATCCATACCCATCATCGGTCTCGGAGGCAGGTTTGTAATTGCAATACAAGTCTTTCCAACCAGTTCTTCAGGCTCGTAATACTCGTGAATACCGCTTAAAATCACTCTATCTGTGCCTGAACCGTCATCTAAAACAAATTTCAGAAGCTTTTTGCTCTTCTTAACAGCCTCGCATTCTTTTACCTTTACAGCTCTGAAATCAGACTTTGCAAAAGTATCAAAGTCGACGAATTCTTCGAAAAGCGGTTCGATTTTCACATTGGAGAAATCAGTTTTTTCAACCAGGGCCCCTACTGTTTCAGCTACAACGGGAGCTGCTTTTTCTGCCTTTTTAGACATCTCTGTACCACCGAGTGACTTCATCGTCGGGAACAGCAACACATCCCTGATCGCCGCTGCGTCCGTCAGCAGCATACACATCCTGTCGATTCCAAATCCGATTCCCCCTGTCGGCGGCATCCCAATCTCCAGCGCATTCAGGAAATCTTCATCCGTCGTATTCGCTTCCTCGTCTCCCTGAGCCAGCTGTTCTTCCTGTGCTTTAAACCGCTCTCTCTGGTCAATTGGGTCATTCAGCTCAGAATACGCATTCGCCATCTCCCAGCCATTCATGAAAAACTCGAACCTCTCCACATATTCCGGGTTATCCGGTTTTTTCTTCGTGAGCGGTGAAATCTCGATTGGATGATCCATCACGAAGGTAGGCTGCACCAGATGCTCTTCCACAAATTCCTCAAAGAACAGGTTCAGGATATCTCCCTTTTTATGCCTCTCCTCGAATTCCACATGGTGCTCCCTCGCGGCAGCCCTGGCTTCCTCCAGAGTATGAATTTCGTTGAAATCCACCCCTACATACTTCTTCACCGCGTCCACCATCGTGATTCTCTCGAATGGTTTCCCCAGATCCATCTCAACGCCGTTATATATAATCTTCATGGTCCCCAGAACCTCCTGCGCCACATGGCGGTACAGGTTCTCCGTCAGATCCATCATCCCGTTATAATCCGTGTACGCCTGATACAGCTCCATCAGGGTAAATTCAGGATTGTGCCTGGTATCCAGTCCCTCATTCCGGAACACCCGCCCGATCTCGTATACGCGTTCCATGCCGCCTACGATCAGACGCTTCAGGTATAGCTCCAGGGAGATTCTCAGCTTAAAATCCTCATCTAAAGCATTAAAATGAGTCTCAAAAGGACGCGCTGCCGCACCTCCCGCATTGGACACCAGCATGGGCGTCTCTACCTCCATGAATCCCTGTCCGTCCAGATATTTCCGAATGCTGCTGATGATCCTGGAACGCTTGATAAAGGTATCCTTCACCTCTGTATTCATGATCAGATCCACGTATCTCTGACGGTAGCGCAGGTCTGTATTGGTCAGGCCATGAAATTTCTCCGGCAGAATCTGCAGACTTTTGCTCAGCAGCACAACGCTGGTCACATGGATTGAGATTTCCCCTGTCTTTGTCTTAAACACAGTGCCCTTAATCCCGATGATATCTCCGATATCCAGCTTCTTAAAGCCCTTGTATGGCTCTTCTCCCACATTATCACGGGCCACATAGCACTGGATGCTTCCCTTTAAATCCTGCACATTACAAAAAGACGCCTTGCCCATGACACGCTTGCTCATCATACGCCCGGCAACAGAAACCTCCTGGTCTTCCATGGTGTCGAAATGATCCTTTATATCCTGGCTGTGGCAGGTCACATCATATTTCGTGATCTGGAAAGGGTCATTCCCGCTGTCCTGCAATTCTTTCAGCTTTTCCCGGCGCACCTTCAACAACTGGTTAATATCCTGTTCCTGCGCCTGTTTTTGCTGCTTCTGCTGTTCTGCCATTTTTTCCTCCCTCAATCGATCAGATATTTCTTTCGATAGTCAGCACTTTATACTCCATGGCTCCGGCGGGGGACTCAACGTTCACGATATCTCCCACCCTGGCGCCGATCAGCGCGCGTCCCACCGGGGATTCATTGGAGATCTTGCCCTTCAGGCTGTTGGCCTCTGTGGAACCGACGATGGAAAACTCCATCTCCTCTTCATACTCCATATCAAATACGCCGACCTTACATCCAATGTTAATTTTATCTGTATCAGCTTCGTCTTCTACGACTACTTCTGCATTCTTCAAAATCTTTTCCAGTTCCTCGATACGCGCTTCGATATCTCTCTGCTCGTCCTTCGCAGCATCATACTCAGCGTTCTCAGACAGGTCGCCCTGCTCTCTGGCTTCTTTAATTTTCTCTGCGACTTCTTTTCTTTTATTGACTTTCAGGTCGTGAAGCTCTTCTTCCAGCCTTTGCAGACCTGCATAAGTTAATATATTTTTCTTTTCTTCCATCTTGCTTTCCGCCGTCCTTTCCTATAAGAAGGTATATTCCCGCCTATCTTAACAATTACGGTATTATAATTGATTCGTCCCTAATTGTCAAGCTGTAATACACTATGTAATTTGTTAAATTTTTATTCTCCTGTTTACCTTCTTTTTATCTGTTCTGAAAAGTCCCCTCCAGCTCTTCCAATATACGTTCCAGCTCCTCCATGCTCTGAACCTCGTTGACTCTGCTTCTGAGCTTTGCCGAGTGCGGAAATCCTGCCGTATACCAGGCCACATGCTTTCTCATCTCTCGTATTCCCGTATACTCCCCCTTATAATCCAACAGCATGCGGGCGTGGCGGAGAATCATCTCACAGACCTGCTCTTTGGACGGGGCCGGAAGTGTCTCTCCTGTTTTCATATAATGAAGAATCCGGGAAAAGATCCAGGGATTGCCCTGTGCTCCCCGGCCGATCATGATGCCGTCACACCCGGTCTCCTCCAACATGGCCTTCGCCTTCTCCGGGCAATCCACATCCCCGTTGCCGATCACGGGTATTGACACCGCCTCTTTCACCCGGCGTATGATCTCCCAGTCAGCCTTCCCGGAGTAATACTGTTCCCTGGTTCTTCCGTGAACGGATATCGCCGACGCTCCCGCCTGTTCCGCGATTTTGGCGATTTCCACCGCATTTACATGCTCCTCGTCAAAGCCACGGCGGATCTTCACCGTTACAGGCTTTCTGACTGCCTTTACCAGTGCTGAAATGATCTCTCCCACCAGCCTTGGAGCCTTCATCAGGGCAGATCCTTCTCCGTTATTTACTACCTTCGGGACCGGACAGCCCATGTTAAAATCCAGAATATCAAAGGGGCGGTCCTCAATCCACTGAACGGCCTCTGACAGAATCTCCGGCTCACTGCCGAACAACTGCAGGGAGACCGGGTTTTCTCTGGGATCAATGGTCAACAGCTCTTCTGTATTCCTGTTTTTATATAAGATGGCCTTTGCACTCACCATTTCCATGCACAGCAGCCCCGCCCCCTGCTCTTTGCAGAGCAGGCGAAACGGCAGGTCAGTTACCCCTGCCATTGGAGCCAGTATCAAGGGATTGTCAATGGTCACTCCACCGATCTTCAACGTACGCATGCGCCCGCACCTCCCGTTTCAGTCATTTTCCAGGCCTTCCACATCCAATCCCAGGAAAAACACCTGGTAGAACAGCTCCAGAGACCGGAAAAGCTCCCTCTTTTCTTCCTGCAGCTGCTTAATCCGTAGCGGCCCGCCGATATCATCATACATGGCATCCGCTTCCAGGGCCTCTGTCTTCAGTTCCAGATCTCCCTCTTCGCTGTATTCCACCGTAAATATACCGCCAATCTCTTCTGTGAACAGGACGCACATAATATGCAGTTCATCCTGAATCTGCTCCGGAAGGCTGGAAAACTCCGGATTAAAATAATACTTCTTCTCGTACGCATTCGCTCCGCAAAGTACCATATGCTTTCACACTCCTATACATAACCATAGATTCCCCTGACCGAAACCTCTCCGGCGTAGACAGCCTCTGTCTCACCGTTATCTTTACGTTTTACCAGCAGCTCCCCCCGGTCATTGATCCCCAGCGCCGTCCCGCAGAAGGACCCGGCAGGGTCCAGGACCCGCACGGAGCGCCCCCGGTTCGCCAGAATTTCCTGATATCTTCGGGAAAGTCCGGAGAGATCTCCCGTGTCCATAAATATTTTATAATATTTCCAGAAGAAGTTAAGGATCTCCGCTGTCACAACCTCCCGGCTGACAGACCTTCCCAGTTCCAGCAGCAGAGAGGTGGCCGTTCCTGCAAGTTCCCCTGGAAATGCCGGAACATTCACATTCGTTCCAATCCCGATGACCACATAATCTGTGCCTGAACTCATCTCCGTCAATATCCCGCAGAGCTTTTTGCCTCCGATGATCACATCATTAGGCCATTTAATCTGTGTATCCAGACCACAGGCCCGGCGTATGCCGTCAGCCGCAGCCATACCCATGACCAGCGTCAGCATCGATATCCTGTCGGCGGGCAGATCAGGCCGGAGCAGCAGGCTCATGGATACAGATGTACCGGCTGCTGTGTTCCAGGCCCTGCCTCTGCGCCCTTTCCCGGCTGTCTGCCGCTCCGCCAGGTATATGGCTCCTCCGGACACACCCTTCCGGCCCTCCCGCTTCGCCCAGTCATTGGTGGAATCCACTTCCTCACAGTAAAAAAGGCGGCAGCCGGTTCCCTCATCGGTCAACCGGCTCCTGATCTCCTCTGTGTTTAACAGCTTTCCGTTCATACAGCCCCTAACGTAGCGGCCATAACAGCCTTTATCGTGTGCATCCGGTTTTCAGCCTCATCAAACACCCTGGACTGAGAGGATTCGAACACTTCATCGGTTACTTCCATATCAGTAATGCTGAAACGCTCATGCATTTCTTTTCCGATCTTTGTCTTCAGATCATGAAAAGCGGGCAGGCAATGGAGGAAAATCGCTTCGGGCCTGGCATTTTCCATCACCTTTGCGGTGACTTTATAGGGGGTCAGATCCTGAATTCTCTCTTCCCACACCTCATCCGGTTCGCCCATGGACACCCACACGTCTGTATAGATGACGTCCGCATCCCTGGTTCCCGCCACTACGTTTTCCGTCAGCGTGATGGTTCCGCCGCTCTGCTCCGCATATTTCTCACACTGAGCCACCAGCTCCTGGCTGGGGAAGTATTTTTCCGGAGCGCAGGCCACAAAATGCATTCCCAGCTTTGAGCAGGCAATCATCAGTGAGTTACCCATATTATAGCGGGCGTCTCCCATATAAACCAGACGGATGCCCTCCAGGCGGCCAAACTCCTCCTTCACCGTCAGCAGATCCGCAAGCATCTGCGTGGGGTGATACTCATTCGTCAGCCCGTTCCACACAGGAACCCCGGCATATTTCGCCAGCTCTTCCACGATCTCCTGGCCAAAGCCCCGGTACTCAATTCCTTCAAACATTCTTCCGAGAACCCGCGCCGTATCCTCGATGCTCTCCTTCTTCCCGATCTGGGAGCCTGACGGGTCCAGATAGGTGGTGCCCATCCCCAGGTCATGAGCCGCGACTTCAAAAGCGCAGCGGGTCCTGGTGCTGGTTTTTTCAAAGATCAGAGCGACATTCTTGCCCCTCAGCGTGTCCACCGGCACCCCTCTTTTCTTCTTGTCCTTCAGCTCCGCTGCCAGATCCAGAAGATATGTAATTTCCTCCGGTGTAAAGTCCTTCAAAGTTAAAAAATTACGGCCTTTTAAGTTCATTCTATTTCTCCTCTTTTTAATCTTTTATGCCGGAGGCCATACACCCTGCGGGCGCATAACCTCCGGCTTTTTATCCCGTTATTCTATTTGCCTGCGGCTGCGTCCTTGGTCTTCACAATCTCCGTCAGAGATGTGGCAAGGCTGGCAATGCCCTGCAGATCGGACGGAACCACAATCTTGGTCGCCGTTCCGTTCGCCAGCTGTCCCAGGGCTTCCAAACTCTTCAGCGTCAGTACCGATTCATCAGCGCCTGCTTCCTTCAGCATCCGGATACCGTCCGCATTCGCCTGCTGCACCTTCAGAATAGCCTCCGCCTCACCTTCTGCCTCACGGATCATCTTCTCCTTCTCAGCCTCAGCCCGGAGAATCGCCGCCTGCTTCTCAGCTTGTGCATCCAGAATCACCGATTCCTTCTTGCCTTCTGCTACCAGAATCGTTGACTTCTTCTCGCCTTCTGCGATCAAAATAGATTCCCGCCTCTCACGTTCAGCCTTCATTTGCTTCTCCATGGCTTCCTGGATGGCCGCCGGAGGCATAATATTCTTCAGCTCAACTCTATTGACTTTAATGCCCCACGGGTCTGTGGCGATATCCAGCGCCGCCCGCATCTTGGTATTGATGATCTCACGTGACGTCAGCGTCTCGTCCAGTTCCATGTCGCCGATGATGTTACGCAGCGTAGTGGCCGTCAAATTCTCAATGGCCATGATAGGATTCTCCACGCCGTAGCAGAACAGCCGGGGATCTGTAATCTGGAAAAATACAACCGTATCAATCCTCATCGTAACATTGTCCTTCGTAATAACCGGCTGGGGCGGAAAATCCACCACCTGTTCCTTCAGATTCACGCGTCTGGCGACTCTCTCTACAAAAGGAACCTTAAAATGAAGCCCGGTCCCCCAGGTCACCTTATAAGCTCCGAATTGCTCGATAACAAAGCCCTGCGCCTGCGGAACGATCTTGATGCAGGACGCAACAATGATCAAAAGCAGCAGCAAAAAAATAATCAGTATCACAACTGGCCAGTTCACTTCTCCCATAATTCCCTACCTCTCTTTCCTTTCTACAATCAATTTTACCCCGTCTATCCTCAAAATACGCACAACTGTGTCTTTTTCTATTGTATCGTTATCCTGCTGGCTTCTGGCCATCCATTCCAGCCCGTTGATAAAGACCTCGCCCCGCCCCATCAGATTATTAATGGTCTGGGTGACAATCGCCTGCTCACCGATCAGGCTCTCCGCGTTGGTAGCTGTCTTATGTTTATTCAACATCCTCATGACAACCGGCCTGGTAAAAATCAGCAAAATGATAGAAACTGCCAAGAACAGCACCACCTGGACTGCAACATTCGCCCCCAGGAGAGCAGCAATAAACGCCGCCAGCGCTCCGCCCGCAAACCAGATCGTCGAAAGGCCCAGCGTAATTACCTCAATCACCAGCAATACGATCAGAATGACCAGCCATATGATTGGATTCATATCCTATCCCTCCGTATTGGAAATCCAATAAAAGTTACGGATTAATCATACTATATTTTTCCCAAAAACACAAGCGTGCTATTGCGGTTGTTTGGTGGAGAAGGGTGTGTGGATACCCGGCATTTAGAAGCAAAAACAAAGCCCTTCGGCGTCTCCGCCTCCGGGCCTCTGTTTTTTTATATTATTTTTAATAGAAATGCTGGTTTCCTATTTGTATCCCCTGTCCGGAACCGCTGTTGAAATACAGGCAGCCTCCCACAGGATTTTCACCGTTCAGAGCTGCTCTGGCTGCTTCGTAGCAGTCGGCGTCTGCACCCTGGGCCAGGGTTCTGGCCAGGATTCCAGAGGACGCCGGGGTGAACTGCCCGCTCTGATAGATAACCTCACTGATGGAGTTGGGGAAAGATCCACTGTTCACGCGGTTTAATACTACCGCTCCGACTGCCACCTTTCCCGTGCGGCTTTCTCCTCCGGCTTCGCAGTGGATGATCGCTGCCAGCAGATCCAGTTCTGCCGACCCGGCTGATACCGGCTGGGCTTCTGATGTGGCGGCAGCCTGTGCTTCAGCACTCTGTGCGGCTTGTGCAGCCGCTGCCTGGGCCGCTTCTTCCGCTGCGCGCATTTGCTCGTATTCCTCAAGGGTCAGGGCAGTATGTTCCAGATCCTTTGTTTCGATGTATTCGGCCGCCATGTAAGCGTCGTTTCCCTGGTATTCTATCTGGAGCCATTCATTTTCTTCTCCGGTGATCTTCACCTCTTCACCGCCTGCCTCGGAACCCAGGACGCTTCCTTCCAGCGACGGGGCCGACCGGACGTTCAGCGCGTCCGCCGTTACGGTACCGGAAAAGCCATGTACATTTCTATAATGAACTCTAGCCTCTTCACCAAAGACCAGCAGATCCGAACGGATATATCCTTCTACGCTGCCTGAACGGACTTTTGTCCAGTCGCCCTCTGTTCCAAGAACTTCCGCGCTGCATCCCGGGAGCAGCACGCCGATCCTTCCGCTGTCAATCGATGCGCCTTCTCTGATGTTGGCATAACTGGTTACATTCGCCGCGGCCATGTTCTGCCAGGCGGCTGTATCTATCACACGGACACTCTCCTCATTCGTAACTGTTTCTGCATGGACCGGAGCCGTCATGACGACTGTCAGTGCCAGAGCACTTCCCAATACCGCAAAGGCACCTGTTGTTTTACGTTTCATAATTACCTCCTGATTCTTGTCGCTGCCGTACACAGCACATTCCCAACGGGCTGCACTGTACATGGCCGCTCTTTGTTGTCTTTAAATTATTACATACTTGTTACAAATTGTTACGAACAGATTCTAACATTTTTACGTTTTTTTGTCAACCTTAAGATGATGACAATTAGTTCCATTTTGCGCAAAAAACCGGGCCTGTATGAAACAGGTCCGGTTCTCACCATCATTATTATTTATCCCAGATTATACAGGGACGCATCTGTCGGGCGCTTCGGATCAATCACTGACGCTGCGTCGATCAGGTCGCTGACCTTATCGTTGCCTCCGTAAACCGCCTCCCACAGACGGTATCCATCCAGATTCCTTCTGCCCATTCTCAGGAAGAGATCTCCTATCTGCACAAAATATTGAGTGGAATCCACGTTGCAGTAAATATCAAACCCTTTGCTTTTCAGATACTGGAACTTTTCTGTTGACGCATATTCCTCATTCCAGGCGGCCAGATCCTGCCCATGAGCAAAGATGATCCTGTCACTTCCGCCGATCAGCGGCGCCACATAATCCAGCCACTTCTGAGTATCCGTCTGCAGCCATTCCATATCTGCATCCCCTATCCGAATGTGGCCCCAGGTGTGGCTTGCGAACTTCCAGCCGTCGGCCTTCAGGCACTCAGCCACTTCTTTTGCTTTTGCACATTCTTCATCCCAGTTAAACTCCGGATGGGCGTTCAGCCAGGCTTCCTGATCCGCGCCCAGATCTACTCTGTCCCGATAGCAGTAATCCGTGCGGTAACCCAGTATTCCATTATATCCAGTTAAGGCAATGGTCCCCTTGGCGCCCTTGTAGGAGAAATCCGGATGAACCTCCAGAAAATCATCCAGAAGAGGAACGCAGTCATAAGAACCAGTCACTGTTGTTCCGTCTGCCTGGACATATTCACAGGTTGGCTTGCCATCTTCGCCGATGATCATCCGGGTGGCAGTCCCCCGCCCGTCATAGCTGTGATAATAGCTCAGATCATCCAGGGACATCACAAACGGTATCTTCCCCTGGGGAAGCATGATGTTTTTCGCCGTGACGTGAACCGTTCCGTTCTCATCGGTGGTCTTATCCACCATATCGTCCAGATCCACGAGCACATAACCCCTGTCATACATCTGCTGAATAATCGCATTAAATTCATCTACTGTGGTCATCCACTGGCAGAACCCGGCCGTGGCATTATTCCAGCTCTCACTGTCCGTCAGTGAGAATCCTCTCTCAGGGTCCACCACCAGAGAGTGGAAGAATATATGTGTCACTTTCTCAGGCGGAGTCGCGACCAAATTGCTTCTCTTCGTCTCAAAATCTGCAACCATCGTGATAATATCCGCATCCTGATCAGCCCCTTCAATGCTGTTCAGAAGTTCAATCGCCCCGTCATAATCATACTGTGTTGCCAGCATGCTGGCCTGATTCATCAGGTCCTCTTTACCCCCTGCCACAACCCCGCCCGAAGGCGTTGAAGACGAACTGGACGAACTGCTGCCGGAACTGCTCCCCTGCTCCCCGGAAGAAGTGCTGACTGAATCTGACGTGCTGCCTGATCCTTTCTTCTTAAGCTTATCCGGTCCTCCGGTCAACACCCAGATCGCCACTATAAGCACAACTACCAGAACGCACAACAGAACAGATTTCAGAATCAAAGCATTCCGTCTTTTTCGCCGTTTCATCTCTCTGCGGCTCATTGGTTTCTTTGAACTCATTTTATACCCTCCTGAAGTAAAACAAACAATATAATATATTTTATCTCATGTCTCTACAAATGTCGAGCATATTTATAAAATTAAAGATTTCTTCAAGGGTTGGTAAGGGTTTCGCAATGATTAGGAGTGCCGCTGCATATGCGCCATGTACATCAGCACCGCCGCCGCCACTGCGGCGTTCAGAGATTCCACCTGTCCCTCCATCGGTATCCGGATCAGGCAGTCACAGCTTTCCGCCAGCTCTTCACTGAGCCCTTTGGCTTCATTGCCTATTAAAAAAGCGCTGCCGCCGGTATAATCTTCCTCGCTGTAAAAATGATTCCCGCGCAGATGGGCCGCAAAGGTGCGGATACCCGATGCTTTCAGCCAATTAACCGCATCTTCCGGCTGATCTTCATAGATAAAAGGCACTCTGAAGATAGACCCCATCGTCGAACGGATCGTCTTCGGGTGGAATAAATCCACACACTTCCTGCTGAGAATCACACCTGTCACACCGGCTCCCTCTGCAGTACGCAGAATCGTTCCCACATTTCCGGGGTCCTGCAAGTCTTCCAGCACCAGAAGCAGCGGGTGATCTGTCCTGAGCAGATCCTCCCTCTCATAAGAAGGCATCCTCAGGACTGTCAGAATTCCCTGCGGAGTCTGGGTATCACACATACGCCCAAAAACACGGTCATCCACTATCTCATAGGATATCCCTTCCAACAGAGCTCTATTCTCGTTTTCAAACGAAGATGCCACATACACCTTTTCCCTCAGCTCAGGCGGCGCCTCCCGGAATAGCTTCACTCCTTCTGCCGTAAATAATCCCAGCTCACGGCGAAGCCTGGCTTTTGTATTCAATTGAAGAATCTGTTTAACCTGCGCATTACTGCTGCTCGTTATCATAAAAACTCCTGTATGTTATTTCGATGAGGGGGATGGGTTCCCGGACGGACACTTTGCGCAGAAACCCGCGGGCCTCTGCCCCTCTGGGCCGCTTCGCGGCATGTCCGTCCGGGAACCCATCCCCCGTGAACCAATCTATTTTACGTAATTATAAGACAATGCCTTTGCTATTTCAAACTGATATTCTGGAATGGTCTTCTGCATTGCCAGGGCTTCATTAATATCGAAATCTACGTATTCTCCGTTTTTATAGCCTACGATCCTCTTATTCTTGCCCGCGATCAGCAGATCTACCGCGTAGGCCCCCATGATCGACGCATATACCCTGTCTTTGCAGGTGGGGCTTCCGCCTCGCTGCATGTGACCGAGGATGGTGGCGCGGGTCTCGATACCCGTTGCGGCTTCGATCCGCTTGGCCATGGCCTGGGAATGGCCGATTCCCTCCGCGTTGATGATGATATGATGCTTTTTGCCTCTTTTCCGGTTCTCTATGATGTTATTGATGATCTTCTGCTCGTCATAGTCATATTTCTCCGGAAGCAGAATATCCTCGGCGCCGTTGGCGATGCCACACCAGAGGGCGATATAGCCGGCGTTCCTGCCCATGACCTCTATGATGCTGCATCGCTCATGAGAGGTGGAGGTGTCCCGCACCTTGTCGATGGCCTCCATCGCTGTGTTGACAGCCGTATCAAAACCAATGGTATATTCCGTACAGGCGATATCCAAGTCTATGGTACCCGGCACGCCCACAGTATTCACTCCCAGACTGGCCAGCTTCTGAGCTCCGGCGAACGACCCGTCTCCTCCGATGACCACAAGGCCATCAATACCAAATTTACGGCAGGTCTCCACTGCCTTTTTCTGGCCCTCTTCCGTGCGCATCTCCGCACATCGGGCTGTATAGAGAATTGTTCCTCCGCGTTCGATTGTATCCGATACATCCTTGGCGCTCAGGTCGATGATCTCTTCATTCATCAGACCGTCATAGCCCTTCAGGATGCCTTTCATCTGAACTCCCTGCCCCAGTCCCCGGCGGACCGCCGCACGGATTGCCGCATTCATCCCCGGAGCGTCGCCTCCGCTGGTCAGAACGCCGATTGTCTTAACCTTGCTTGTTGTCGCCATCTGTACTCCTCCATACTCTGACATGTTTCCCTTTATTCCGCGGATCCTTCATGTCAATCTCTCACTCTAACCAAAATCCATTCTCATTCTAATGCATTTTTCCGCGTTTTTCAATGCCCTTTTCTACAAGTTTCACGTTTCCAGTGCCGTAATGTTCAGCCAGAATATCCAATAACTCTGGCCCGGCATCCACGCTTCTGCTGCCCGTCAGGCGCTTCATGGCTTTTTCCGACCGGATATACAGGACGACGCTGTCTTTCCCGTCCGACTCCCTGAGAAGCTCGTACAGGCCGGCAACCTCCTGTTCATATGCCTGCCGGTCTGGAAATTGTATCCAGAGTTCCCGCCGGGTATCGTCAAAGGGATAGATCCGTTCCAGGATCAGCTTGCTGGCCTTTTCCTCTTCAACCGATACTCTTCCCTCTATAAAAACTTTCGCGTCCTCGGATATAAGCTCTGCGTTCCGCTCATAATCCTTGGGAAACACTATGACTTCCACAGTCCCTACCAGATCTTCAACCGTAAGAAATGCCATGGTCTTATTATTCTTTGTATACTTTACGGTTTTATCCGTAATCATGCCGCCAATTATTTCTTTTGCCCCGTCCATTACTTTCGGATAACCTGATTCCTCATCGGGAAGGAAGTCTGTGGTCACCACGGAGATATTCTTTTTCCACTTTTCAGCATATTCCTCCAGCGGATGACCGCTGATATAAATTCCGATCACTTCTTTTTCAAATGCGAGTTTTTCTTCTTTTCCAAATTCCCCCACATTCGGAAGCTGGATGTCAAAGGCGTCCCGGTTGTCTTCCGGCATCAGTTCAAAAAGGCTCATCTGGCCTGTCAGAGAATTCTTCTTCTCCTGGCTGACCCTGTCAAGCACCTGGGCATATACCTGCATAAACTGTTTTCTCGTGCCTCCCAGGCTGTCAAATGCGCCGGATTTGATGAAGTTTTCCAGCGTGCGCTTGTTCACTTCTTTGCCGCTGAGTCGCTCGCAGAAGTCCCGCAGGCTGTCAAAGGGGCCGTTTTCTGTCCGTTCTGCCGCGATGGCCTCCATCACAGGCTTGCCGATCCCCTTAATCGCTGAAAGGGCATAGCGGATACTTCCGCCTTCCACCGAAAAGACTCCCTCGCTCCGGTTGATATCCGGGGGCAGGATCTGAATCCCCATCTGGCGGCAGTTCAATATATATTCAGAAACCTTGCCTGGATTTTCAATGCAGGAGGTCATGAGAGCAGCCATAAATTCCACAGGATAATAATATTTCAGCCAGGCGGTCTGGTATGAGACAATCGCGTAGGCTGCCGCGTGGGACTTATTAAACGCGTATTTCGCAAAATCGATCATATCATCATATATTTTATTGGCAGTCTTTTCGTCTATTCCCCTGGAAATACATCCGGGCACTCCCTCCTCCGGGCTGCCGTAGACGAAATTCTGACGCTCTTTTTCCATGACTGCGGCTTTCTTCTTGGACATGGCCCGGCGCACCAGGTCGCTCCGGCCCAGCGTATATCCGGCCAGGTCCCGCACAATCTGCATAACCTGCTCCTGATAGACGATACAGCCGTAGGTTGGCTCCAGAATGGGCTTCAGCTGCGGACAGTCATAGTGCACAGCCTCCGGATGATTCTTTCCCTTGATATACTGGGGGATGAAATCCATAGGACCGGGCCGATACAGGGAAATTCCTGCGATGATATCCTCCAGGTTCTGAGGCTTCAGCTCCTTCATAAAACTTTTCATTCCGCCGGATTCCAGCTGGAAAACTCCCTCGCACTTACCGGTACCGATCATCTGCAGGACCTGGGGATCGTTAAAGTCTATATTCATCATGTCGATTTCATGACCGCAGCTTTTCTCAGCCAGCTTCTGGGCATTTTGAATCACCGTCAGGGTTCGCAGACCCAGGAAATCCATCTTCAGAAGCCCCAACTCCTCCAAAGTTGTCATCGTGAACTGTGTGGTGATCGTCCCATCGGACGCCCGGGACAGAGGAACGTATTCATCCACAGACTTCTGCGAGATCACCACGCCGGCCGCATGCATGGAAGTATGCCTTGGCAGGCCCTCCAGGCGCTTTGCCATATCAATCAGATGGTGAATCTGCTCATCTCCCTCATAGAGCTTCTTCAGCTCTCCATTCATCTTAAGAGCCTTGTCAATCGTGATATTCAGCTCATTGGGTACCATTTTGGCAATGACATCCACCTGGGCGTAGGGCATATCCAACACTCTTCCCACATCCCGGATCACGCCCCTGGCTGCCAGCGTACCGAAGGTGACGATCTGCACCACCCGATCCTTGCCGTACTTGCGCACCACATAGTCAATAACCTCCTGCCGCCTTTCAAAGCAGAAATCCACGTCGATATCAGGCATGGATACCCGCTCCGGATTCAGAAACCGTTCAAACAGCAGATTGTATTTCATGGGGTCCAGCAGCGTAATCCCCAGAGTATATGAAACCAGGCTGCCCGCGGCGCTTCCCCGGCCGGGGCCTACGATAATATCATGGTCTCTTGCAAATTTTATAAAATCCCATACAATCAGAAAATAATCCACATAACCCATGGTTCTGATCGTGTTCAACTCATAATCCAGACGCTCCTGCAGTTCATCCGTCACAGGCTGGTAACACCGTTCCAGGCCCTCCCGGCAGAGCTTCACCAGATACTCCCAGGAAGAATACCCATCCGGGACATCATACTTGGGCAGCTTAGTCACCCCGAATTCAATCTCCACATGACAGCGGTCGGCTATCTTCTGGGTGTTCTCCAGGGCCTGCAGGGCATAGGGGAACAGCTGCGCCATCTCCTCCGGGGATTTTACATAGTATTGCCCCCCCTCATAGCGCATCCGGTTCTCATCCGCAAGCTTCTTGCCGGTCTGTATACACAGCAGGATATCGTGGGCGCCTGCGTCCTCCGCATAAGTATAGTGGACGTCGTTGGTGGCCACCAGCTCTATGCCTGTCTCCTGGCTCAGCCGCAGAAGCTGCGGATTGACCATCTGCTGCTCCGGAATTCCGTGGTCCTGCAGCTCCAGAAAGAAATTCCCTTTTCCAAAAATCCGCTCATACCGGAGGGCCGCCTTCTTCGCCTCCTCATACATATTCCTCGCCAGGCTCCTGGCCACTTCGCCGGCCAGACAGGCGGACAGGGCGATAATGCCCTCGTGGTACTGCTCCAGCACCTCCAAATCCACCCTCGGCTTATAATAAAAGCCCTCTACGAAGCCTTTTGACACAATCTTCATGAGATTGGCATAGCCCCGGTTATTCTCCGCCAGCAGCACCAGATGATAATACCGGTCGTCCCCGCTTCCGGCCTCCCGGTCAAAACGGGAGCCGGGGGCCACATATACCTCACAGCCGATGACCGGATTAATCCCCGCCTCCTTCGCCGCCCTATAAAAATCAATGCAACCATACATAACCCCATGGTCTGTGATGGCTGCACTGTTCATACCGAGTTCTTTCACCCGGGCAACATATTCTTTAATTTTGTTGGAACCGTCCAACAGACTGTATTCTGTATGTACATGCAGATGTGTAAAACTCATTCTTCTTCCTTCTTCACTAACACATTCAGCCACTGTCTGTCTGAAATATCCTGCCGGACATCGTCCGTGGTCCAGATATCCAGAATCTCAGCGTTGTCAAACTGGGACATAAGCCTCCGGATTCCTGACTTCGTATAATCACAGTAATACCGTCCTCCGTACATGCCGTCACGGTCTCCCTCATATACAGAAAAATAAAGGATTCCGCCCGGTTTCAGCGCCGCAAGAACCTTCTTCATAATATCCGGCATCTCATCCGAGGGCACATGCAGCAGAGACGCGCAGGCCCAAATCCCGTCAAATACCTCGTCAAAATCCATCTCTTCAAAGGTCAGATGCAGTACGTCTCCGTCGGTATAAATCTCCGCCAGCTCGCACATCCTCTTCGCCCCGTCCATAGGCGTTACCAGATACCCCTGCTCCTGCAGAGTGACAGTATCCCTTCCGGACCCGCAGCCCAGATCCAAAACCTCCGCACCCTCCGGCATCAGTTCAATAAACGGCTGCATAACCCCGGTCATATCCAGGTCTATGGTTTGCTCGTAATACGGTATGGCATACCGTTCATAATAGTCAAGCGAATCCACTGATTGGGTTCCTCCTCGTCCTCCTCGGCTTTCATTCATTGCCTGGTATGCAGATACGCAACCGGCAATATTGGATTAAGTATATCATAACCATTCCGGTGAAATCAAGACGGTTACCGCTATTTCTTCATTTAAACATATCAGCCTGCTATCCTACAGGAAGAAGCTTCTACAGCAGCCTTTTAATTCTGCCGCCTTCCTGGATAATTTTACGTTCTTTTAAAAGATGGCCAACCGCTCTCTTAAATGCCGCCTTTGACAAGCCTAACTCCTGATCGATGACCTGCGGCGAGGCTTTATCATCAAATGGAAGCTCTCCGCCGCCGGCCGCCGCCGCTTCCAGGATTTTCTCCGCATCTTCATCTATCTGCAAATAGGCTTTTTGCTTTGCGGTAACGGTCAGTTTGCCGTCCTCCCGAACCGCCGCAACACGGAGCTTCAGCTTCTGTCCCACTTCGTAGCTCCCCTGGGCGTCCTTTTTGGGAATCAACGCTGAATACCGGTCATCCACCGCAACAAATACGCCGAAATTACCGCTGATCTCATAGATCCTTCCTTCTACTGAATCACCGATCACATATGGGGATTGGGTCTTCAAATAATGATACACCTTCATGGTGGCGCAAAGCCTCTGGCTCTTGTCAATATAAAGGGCAGCCAGCACACTGTCACCTGGTTTCACCTTTCCAGTCTGCTCGCGGAAGGGCAGCAGCAGATCCTTTTCCAGTCCCCAGTCCAGGAACGCTCCGATTTTACCCACTTCCAACACCTGCAGCAGAGCCACTTCTCCCAGATGCAGTTTCGGTTCGCGGACCGTGGCGATCAGGCGGTCTTTGGAATCTTTATACAGAAATACTTCAATTTCCGTGCCTTCCTCTGCTCCCTCCGGAACCTGCCTGCCTGGCAGAAGTACGCGCTCCTTTTCTGATTCCTCTGCCGATTCAGCCAGATATACGCCAAATTCCACCTTTTTCACTACCCTCAGTAACTGCCTTTTTCCCAATTCTAACATGTCTTCTCCGTCCTTATTCTCTTAATTCCCCAATAAAATAGGGGTTGCTGTTTTTATCATTTAACGTGACCAGATAACCGCCGTCACATTCGGACAGCTTTGGAAACATCCAGTCCCCCAGATGAGCCTGCATCTTATATTCAGCCCTCAGCCGTCTCGTGCGGAAGCTTCGCGGAAGGCAGGAAAGTGCCATACGTACATACTGCCCGTTGTTCACATGATGGTTCGTATCCAGTTGGTATTCCTGGATCTGGAAGGATGGCAGTTCCTTCCCTCCTTCCGGGAGCCTGATCTTTCTGGAACCAAAATCATCCTTCAGCTTCAGGCCGGGTTCGAGTCCATAGGCATCTGCCAGCTCTTCCGGAACCCGTGCCGGACCGCCCTTATCCATATCCATGAGCACCCATTCAGAGTTTGCTCTTGCAACCATCCCGCCGCCAGGTGTCTCCATGGAATAATTTCTGTATCCCATGCAGCTCCTGAAGCCATACGCCCAGGTGCTTGTCTCCACCGGAGCACCCATTGCCGGATAAGCATCAATATGAATCTGCCAGGCTGCCAGGATCCATGCCAGACGGTGTTCCTCCATCCATTTCAGACCCACGTTTACATCCTCAGCATGGAAATTGCTGCAATCCTGAAAATAATTAATCAGACTGTAAAGTGTCAGCCTGCCATACTCATCAATCTCACTATAACGGATTCTGCCCGAAAAAGAATACTTCATTCTGCCCTCCTAAATATTTCGGAATACCCTGCGGTATAAATTAAAAAAGCCATTGCATTGTCTGCAACAGCCTTTTTTTGCTACTGGGCTACCTGGATTCGAACCAGGAAATGACGGAGTCAGAGTCCGTTGCCTTACCATTTGGCGATAGCCCAATCTCGTACAACACGATGTATTATACCTGAAGTCTTTTGAAATTTCAAGACCTTTTTTGCATTTTTTTACGGTTTTTACAGTCCCCTGTACTGCACCATCTCCGGATAGCCATGATATGGGTCATTTCTCCTCCGCCAGATAGCTTCTGTCCACTGTAATGACACACTGGTAACGGGAATCCACTTCCTGCATCAGGGCTGTCACCTGCTGCACCAGTCTGTCCTCCTCCTGCTCCGTATAGGAATAAGGCACCACCAGGTCAAAAATCAGGTTGATCTGCTCCTGTCCGAACACCACCCGGAAATCGTGAAAGCTTAGCTGGCCATCCAGAGCATGCAGGATATTCGATACTTTGCTTTTAATTGCCAGTACCCTGGCATCATGAAGCTCCACCGGATCCATATGGATCACCAGAAAAATTCCCAGCTTTTTCGTGACCTCCCGTTCTACGCGGTCGATAATCTCATGGGAGACCTCAATATCCACATCCCTTGGCACCTCTGCATGGATCGAAGCCATACTGCGGTTGGGCCCATAATTGTGAACGATCAGGTCATGAGTGCCCACAATCCCGTCATAGGATTCCACCAGAGTCTTGATATTCTCGTAAAGCTTCGGGTCTGTACCCTGCCCGATCAGAGGCTCCAGAGTATCCCTGGCAATGCTGATGCCTGACCAGACAACAATCAGCGACACGGCAATCCCGGCGGCGCCATCTATATTAATCCCCGTAAATCCTGAGATAATAATAGAAACGATCGTCGCGCTGGTAGTGATCACATCCCCCATAGAGTCCGCAGCTGCCGCCAGCATAACCTTGGAATCGATCCTCTTGCCCAGCTTCCGGTTAAAGACAGACATCCACAGCTTCACTCCAACCGATAAAACCAGGATCAGAAACGGCACCCAGCTAAATGCAATATCCTCCGGATTCCGGATCTTCTCAACGGAGCTTTTAAAGAATGTGATGCCCACTTCAATGACCAGAAACGATACGATCAGGGCTGATATATACTCCATCCTCCCGTGCCCGAAGGGATGGTCCCTGTCCGCCGGCTTACTGGCCATCTTGACGCCCACAAAGCTGATGACAGAGGAAGCTGCGTCAGAGAGATTATTAAAAGCATCCGCGGTGACGGCCATTGATTTCATGAGCAGCCCGATCAGGAATTTCCCCGCGAACAGCAGCACATTGCAAACAATCCCTACCAGGCTTGACAACACCCCATAGGAAGTACGCACCTCTGTATCTTCTGTATTCTCATAATTTTTCACAAACCTTTTCACTAAAAAATTAATCATTCTTACACCTTCTGTCAGGCAGACCCGCCTGGGATTATTTCTATTCTAACAGTTTTCCGTTGAACGTCAACTGTTTTCTTTCCGTTCCTCTTAATTGTATTTTCCTTAAAATGGTGATATACTGTCACTAAAAATACAGTACAGCCGGCAACACTGCAAGGGCTGCACACGGAGGAGATTATGAGAGCACAGAACCTGACCCTGCTGACGGATCTTTATGAACTGACCATGATGCAGGGCTATTTTAAGAATCCAACGGATCAGATCGTTGTCTTTGACGCTTTTTACCGGAAGAATCCCTGCGGAGGCGCCTACGCCATCTCAGTGGGGCTGGAGCAGGTCATAGAATACGTGCGGGATCTGCATTTTTCCCCTGACGATATTGATTATCTCAGGAGCCTTCATCTGTTTGAGGATGATTTTCTGGAATATCTGAGAGGATTTCATTTCACCGGCGATATTTATGCTATTCCCGAGGGCACGGTTGTCTTTCCCCGGGAGCCGATCATCAAGGTCATTGCCCCCGTCATGGAAGCCCAGCTCCTGGAGACGGCAATTCTGAATATGATTAACCACCAGTCTCTGATCGCCACGAAGGCTTCCAGAGTTGTATACGCCGCCCGCGGGGACGGAATCATGGAATTCGGCCTCAGAAGAGCCCAGGGACCGGACGCCGGTATTTACGGCGCCCGCGCGGCCATGATCGGCGGCTGTATCGGTACATCCAACGTACTGACCGGCCAGATGTTTAACGTGCCGGTAAGCGGAACCCATGCTCACAGCTGGATCATGAGTTTTCCCGATGAATATACAGCTTTCAAGACGTATGCCCACCTCTATCCCAACGCCTGCATCCTGCTGGTTGATACCTATGACGTGCTGAAGTCAGGTATACCCAATGCGATCCGGGTATTCAAAGAGATGCGTGACGCCGGCATGAATTTGACAGGATACGGAATCCGCATTGACTCCGGAGACCTGGCTTATCTATCCAAAAAGGCATATGAGATGCTGGAGGCAGCCGGTTTTGGAGATGCCATCATATCTGCCTCCAGTGATCTGGACGAATATCTGATTGACAGCCTTAAGGTCCAGGGAGCCAAAATCAATTCCTGGGGTGTCGGTACGAACCTGATCACCTCCGGCGACTGGCCTGCCTTTGGCGGCGTCTACAAGATGGCAGCCATACGCAATAAGGGCGACAGTGAATTTATACCCAAGATTAAGCTGTCTGAGAACACAGAGAAGGTGACAAATCCGGGCAATAAGACGATCTACCGGATCTACGACAGGAAAAGCGGTAAGATACGGGCAGATCTGATCTGCCTGGCCGATGAGGTATTTGACGAATCAAAGGATATGATCCTCTTCGATCCCATATCCACCTGGAAGAAAACGAAGCTGAAGGGCGGCACCTATACCCTGCGTGAGCTTCTGGTTCCTGTCTTCCTCCGGGGCGGCTGTGTCTACAATTCACCCTCTGTTATGGAGATCCGTGAAATCTGTACGAAGGAAAAAGCCACACTCTGGGACGAATCCAGACGTCTCGTGAATCCCCAGGAGGTCTATGTAGATCTCTCAGACAGGCTTTACCAGATGAAGACGAAGCTTCTGGAGGACATGAGCCGGAAGGCTATGAGACATGAATGAAAGGAATAAAAATCAATTGTAAATGAAGCATATCGGGGATTCCCCTCTCATATACTGTATGTGGACGTAACATTTTCCGGGCGCAGATAGCTGCAGGCGGGCGCTAAGACTTACAGGATCAGGAGAGGGGGATTTTTTATGGAATATTTCAGCCGGCTGGTGAACAGAGATTATCCGCTGCCACAGGATTTCGTGCCTGAAGATCTGGTTCCCTGTGATTTCCCGTTCCTGGCTTCCGGAGACGAAGAGAAACGGCTTCTCAATGCCAGAGCCGCGGCTTCCGCCAAAAGGCTTGTGGAATATGGAAAGTCTTTCGGCTGCCACCTGGTTGGGATCTCCGGTTACCGCTCCTACGCCCGTCAAAAAGAACTTTATGAGGCCCGCGTGCGGGAAGCCGGGGCGGAACACGCCGCCCGTTATCTGGCCCTGCCCGGCACCAGCGAGCATCAGAGCGGCCTGGCCCTGGACCTCTCCTGCCCGGCCGTACATATGGAACTGGAAGAGAGCTTCGCTGACACCGACGAGGGCAGATGGCTAAAGGCCTATGCCCCTATGTTCGGCTTTATCATCCGTTATCCGAAGGGAAAGGAAGCCGTGACGGGATATGCCTGGGAGCCCTGGCATATCCGCTATGTCAGCAAATCCCTGGCCCTGTACCTGGCGCTCACCGGCCTGACGCTGGAGGATTATCATAAAATCTGACTATACAGCAAAACGGTCCAGCTGTTTCATAAATTCTTCATCCTCTGAAACTACCTTCACCGGATTAGAATAGTCAATTGCCATCAGGCCCAGCACGGATTTACCGTCAGCAATCTGGTTATCCATGGTGTGTACTCCGATATCCATCGGGGAAGCACAGGCCAGGTGCATGAAATCCCTCAGATCATTAGATGTGTTCAGTTTAATATACCGTATCATTCACTTTCTCCTTTCTCAGGCTCTCAGCCTTCACCCCAAAGCTCCAGGGCAGCTTTCAATTCTTTTGACTCCTTTGCGGCCTCTCGAAGAGGTATCTTCATTACCGCTGCGGCGATAGCCGCGCCCATAGCCCGCCCTCCGGCTTTTGGACCCATGGGATGGCCGATGATGGATCCTCCGGCTGCTAAGATCAGATCAAACCCTGCCTCCTCCACATATTTTTTCACCATCCCCGGATGTACTCCTCCTCCGATGACGGGAAGGGAGCTTTTCAGTCCATAATAAGGAAGCTGCAGCTTCTGAAGGATCTGCAAATATTTGGAATGCTCCAGAGGATAACCGCCATAGGGCGTGTTAACCATGACCATGTCGGCGCCGGCCATCCGTATCAGCTTGCCGGCCGCCAGCGGAGAACTCATGCCGCTGGAACTTCCTTCGTAAAACATACCGGCTCCGGCATTGTGCGCCAGCACCGGCACTGGCACCTCTGAGGCAATTTTCCGAAACAGACTGTAGCCTACCGAGGGATAATTCATCATGATCATCTCCGCTCCTTCTTCCAGAACTCTCTGCACAGTATCTTCAATCGTGGCGGCCCCATCTGTCACATTCACGATGTAAACCACTTTTTTACCTGTTTTTTCATATGCTGCCGCCGCCGCCTTCCGGTACCGGGCAACCCTGTCCCAGGGCCTGCTGTAGGCCACATTACCCAGCAGCTCATCATCTTTTATAAAATCCACACCTCCGAGGGCCACCTGATAGAAAACCTTCGCGCCCTCCTCCGGGCTAAGGCCGGTGCAGGGTTTAATCATATTCAGCAGCAGTGGCCTTCGTTTCACCTCCATGAGCTTTCTTATTCCTTCTGTCCCATACCCGGGACCAGAAAATTTCCGGATGAAGCTTTCCGGAAATTCGATGTCCAGGAGCTTTACCTGAGCCGACGTAGAAGCGTCATTTCCCAGCAGCGCCGTGAGAAGCATGGGGAAATCCTCAGGAATATTGGCCGAGGGATAAGCGATCTCCACCAGATACTGCCGTCTGCCTTCCACAGCCTGAGTGAAAAGGTCCAGTGACGGAACGTCAAAGATGCGCACAACTTTTCCCATATACTTTTCCCTGATATCCTCTGTGATTCCCGGGATAGGTACCCATGTGCCTACCGTCTGTCCGACTGCCAGCCGGGCGGCCTTTTTCACTATATCCTGCCCCTCCGGCAGCTCCAGATGATAGACCGCCGTTATAAATTCTCTGTTTCTGATCTCTTCCCCATATACATTTATATTTTTATCCGTCACTGTTTCCTCCTTCTTCAGCTCCCCAGCCTCCGTCCATAAGTGACCGGGACTCTTTTCATTCTGCTGTACCGCTTTCCGGTTCCTAGGAGATAAAAAAGCCGCCGCACGCAACAACATCAGATGTTGTATATCATGCAGCAGCTTTTATCCTGTTCTCACGGTATCCTGTCAGATACTAGTGATCGCCTGAATCAAAATATGCTTCCGAATCATAGGGGATGTCTCTGGACCGTTTGTCCAGGTTCTCTGACAACAGCCGGAACAGCGTTTCTCCTTCTCTCCGCCTCAGGGCTTCCAGGTAACTTTCGTGCTCCAGTATCATCCTCTCTCTGGAATCCTCGTCATTGATAAATTTCTGTCCGTAGATCAGCTTAAAAAAGGACAGCACATCCCACAGAGATTCTATCATTGAGCAAAGCTTTTCCATCCCACATGCGCCGTAAATGGTAAAATGAAACTCCCGGTTCAGCTGGTAGACCTGTTTGGCCATGACCTTTTCCTGCCTCACTACCTGTTTATATTCCTCATGGATCTCCTCCAGCCTGGAAACTGTCTCTTCTTCAATCACTGCGCAGGCCTGTTTGGCCGCAAGAGGTTCCAGAGCCTTCCTGATTAAATAAATCTCGCTCACATCCTCCTGAGTCAGCTTCACCAGCCTCGTCCCCACATACGGGATTGCTTCGGCAAGCCCCATTTTCTCCAGGGTATTCAGCGCTTCTCTGATGGGCATCTTACTCACACCCAGCTTGGCGGCCAGCTCGTCAGGATTCAGCTTCTCCCCCATATGGAGCTTCCCGTCCATAATCCAGTCCATCAGCTGATCCAATACCAAATTAGAGAGCAAATTGCGCTGCACCACCTGTCCGTTGGAATTATTTTTACTCATTGTAATACGCATATTTGATATGTCCACTCTTTACATATTTACAGGCCAAGCTTCAAAACTGCCGCTTTTAACAAAGCGACCCGTGCAGTCTCTTCAATTAATTCTGCCGTATGTTCCGCCCCGCAGGCATCCTTCCCAACCGCCACGATTCCGTGATCGGCCAGTATAAATGCCGGTAGCTCCGAATTCTCCCGGAAAAGCCTGTCCACCATAGGCAGATCTTGTTCCCTCACCATCGCCGCCGGCACATTCAGCACCGGGATATCCGCACACAGCTTGAGCTTCGCGTGCCATGTGGTACTTGGCAGATCGCGCCCCGTCTGGCTCCATCCGATAGAATACGGCGCATGTACATGCACCACCGCATTCACCCGGGGACAGATCCGGTAAATGTATCCGTGCAGCAAAGCTTCTCTTGTGGGCTTTCCCTTTCCCTCTACGAGATTGCCTTCAAAATCTGTGATTAGGAAATCATCCGCCGTACAATCTCCGAGGCTTCCCCCGCTGGCCTTCACCAGCATCAGATCCCCGCCCGGGATACGGGCGCTCACGTTTCCGCCGCTGCCTGCCTGTATACCCCTAGTATATGCCCTTCCAGCAGCTACCGCAAGTTCTTTTGCGATTTCTCTGTCATAATTTACCATGTATTTTTTCCAACTTTCCATCCATTTACTCTGTTCTGCTTTGCAAAACCATACGTATCAATCTGTTAAAGCTTTCTGCCTTCCAGGCACTCCTGCCAATAAATAATCCATCCACCCAGGGCTGGGAAATCAGCGGAACCACGTTGCCTGGATTTACGCTTCCGCCGTACAGAACAGGTATCACGGATGCCTTTTCCCTGCCGAAAAGCTCCTCCAGCACCCGCTTCATCCTCCGGTGTCTCTCATTGACGTATTCTTCAGCGGCGGGTATCCCGTTAACCCCAATGGCCCAGACAGGCTCGTACGCCACCCACAGCCGCCGGTGTTCCGTAACTCCCTGCAGCCCCATCTTAAGCTGTATGCTCAGCACCTCGTCGCTGATCCCTGCCTTCCTTTGCTCCAGCGTCTCTCCCACGCAGAGGAGCGCGGTAAACCCATGTTCCAGGGCGGCGCTGACTTTTTTCCCCTCTTCTTCGTCCGTCTCCCGGAATACATGACGCCGTTCAGAATGACCGATCTCCACAATATCTATCGCCAGCTCCTTCAGCATCAGAGGAGAAATTTCCCCGGTAAACTGTCCCTGCTCCTCCCAGCACATATTCTGCGCCCCCAGCCTGATATGCGAACCCTTCAGCAGCTCCCGCGCCGCAGGCAGGCTGGTATAGGAAGGTATCACAAAAAGCTCCGCCGTTTCCTCCGGAATGTCCCTGGTCAGTTCTTCCAGCTCCTTCAAATATTTCTCTGTCTCTGCGATTGTTTTATACATCTTTGTGTTCGTACCCAGATAGATCTTGCCCCGTTTTGTCATCTCAGATTCTCCGCTTCTATTTCCATGATAGCCTCTACCTTCGGAGTGGAGCTTCCGTCCTTGAAATCCAGCTCCAGCCACTTATCCAGAAGCCGTTTGGCCAGTTCCTTTCCAAGAACCCTCTCTCCCATGCATATTACATTGGAGTTATTGCTCAGCTTTGCCCGTTCGGCTGAAAATATGTCATGGCAGACTGCCGCGCGGATTCCCCGGAATTTGTTGGCGGTCATCGCCATCCCGATCCCCGTACCGCAGATCAGAACTCCCTGTTTCTGATAACCGCTGTCTATGATTTTCTGGCAGACCTTCCGGGCTATGTAGGGATAATAAGTAGGATCTTCACTGCTTTCACAGCCCACATCCTCCACGCTGATTCCTTTTTCCCGCATGTATTCCACCAGTGTATCCTTCAGCTCTACGGCCGCATTGTCGCAGCCGATCACTATCTTTCTCACCTGTTCACCTCCGTTCGGGCTTTCGCCTCCTTCAGTTCTTCAAGCATTTCCCGGGCCGCTTCCCTTCCCCAGCTTTCTGTATTGAGGTTTCCGGATATCTCTTTTATTTGCACCCAGGGATTTTTTAACATTTTTAATTCCCCCAGCAGGGCCGCGTCCACCTCCGGCTGATACAATTCTTCTCCCGGCCCCGTATTACCTCTCATTCCCTCTGTGGGAAGCAGGAGCCTCACGGGATAATCCACAGCCGCCAGCCGGTCTTTTACCTCTCTGGCTATGCTCCGCGCCTCGTCCGGCAGGATTTTAATATGAGCCATCTTATGATTGTGCATCATATAGACTCTCTCATCCATACGGTCAGGGAATTCTCCCAGTGCAAAGTCTACGAAATCCAGCCCCCCGGGAGTGACTACCAGCGGAACCCTGTTCCTGACAGCCTGGGTCAGCCGTATTTCCGACCTGGGACCGTAAGAAAAGCCCCCTCCAAAGTACCCGGATGTGATCTCATGCAGACTCATATCCAGAATGCCGTCTATAAACCCTGCTCCGGCCAGATCCTCCATGATTGGCCCTCCCGCTCCCGTGGAATGAAAGCCGATCGCCTGTACCCCATGTTCTTCCAGATAATCTATAGCCGCACAGGCTCCGGTGTTGGTAATCCCCATGAGCGTCACGGCTACTACCGGTTTTTCTCCTTTTTCCAGCGCGCAAGCTCCGGCCTTTACCATCCCGGCACAGCAGGAACAGGCATTCGCGATTATCCGCTCCGTCACCATATTCAGCCCTGTAAAATCACAGATGGAAGGAATCACCACAAGATCCTTTTCTCCCACCACATCCTCAAATTTCTTCCTTCCACAGGCGACAGTAGTTGCCATGACCTTAGGAACCCCTATGGGCAGCGACCGCATGGCTTCCGTGGCCATCTCAGTATTCTGCAGGCCTCCCACAGCTAATATTCCATCCAGTTGCCCCTCTCGGTAGAGCCGTGAAACCAGCAGGGTAACCGCGCCTCTCATAAAAGCAATCTTTTCCCCCTTGGTCTTACCCTCCAACTCTTCCCACCGCGTGCCGGCGGCCTCCGCAACTTCTTCTCTGGGAATATCATATCCATAGGAAGGGCCTGGCCCGGTGGCTACATCCACCACCAGTGCCTGCAGCCCTTCAGCCTCCACCCGTTCCCGTATGAAGGCTGCCTCCCTGTATTTTGTGTCACAGCTGCATACAATTACAATTGTTTTCTTCATTTTTTACCCAGTACCGGTGTCTCCCTGATTCTGTCCAGCAGCGCTTTGTCATGGCTCAGCAGCAGGAACGAAGAATCTTTCGCCCTGGCCTTCTGGTATTCAATACTTTTCCAGGATTCGACAATATTGTAGAATCTGCCCGGAGGAGAGATATTATAATGCAGTTCCGGAATCGGATTCAGGTTGCCCATGACGAAAATGGAATCTCCCGCGCAGATATAGGACCCTTCCTCAGTGTCCGCTTCTACGGACATATGGCCCGGCGAATGGCCGAAGGATTCAAATACACGGATGCCCGGCAGGATCTCCGTTTCTCCCTCCACAGTCTCAAAATCTTTCCCGGCAAATGGCGCCTCCACCCCGAGAGCCGGATGTTCATAGGATTTGTAGTACAGCGGAATAGGATGATTGGCAAATTCCCATTCCCTTTTGTGGCAGATGAAACGGGCGTTGATAAATTTGTCAAGGTAGAACATGTGATCCCAGTGCAGATGGGTAAACAGCACGATATCCACATCCGCGGGGGTATAGCCTGCCGCCTTGAGCTGGGATTCTATGTCCTGTCCCTCTTCCTGCCAGGAACCGGGATGGTGATATTTATCAGCCCGCTCCGTCCATGCCATTCCCGTGTCTACAAGCACAAGCTTCTCTGCCCCTTCAATCAAAAACGTGAAAACAGGAAGCGGGATCTTCTCATTCGGTACATCCTTCAGATAGGGAGCACATGAAAAATGATAATGGTACTGAAAAGGATTGGTGGGCACAAAGCCCGTGTTCATTGGTCTGACCGTAATTGACATATTAGTTCCTCCTTCTGTATGGTCATATATTGATAAAATTTTATTTCTTACCGTATTTCCTTCCGGCTTCTGTAAAAGCCTTCAGATTCCCCACCGGGGTATTCAGGTTGATTTCACATCCTGAACCCAGGAAAAATTTTTCCTCCGCACCCTTCTGAGCCAGCAGCCGCTTCACAGCTTCCCGTATTTCTCCTTCAGTTCCCATGGCAAACAGCGCGGGATCAATGTTTCCCCTGTAAATCTTATCCGGCATTCTTTCTCTCAGCCTGTCTATATCGCAGACATGGTCGAAATCCACCACGTCCGAACCGTTCTGAGCGATGGCATCCACGATATTTTCTATATTTCCGCAGATATGGGTCAGAGCCTTCGCCCCATGCTCATGGATTGACTGCACCAGCCGTTTTTCATAAGGCAGGGCGAATTCCAGATAACAGTCTCTGGATATCACATTCTGGGAAGCGGTGGCATGACCGTAAGCGATCATATCTGCTCCCGCCTCGATCATCGCAGCCGCGTAGGCACAGGATACTTCTGTGCATTTTTCCAACAGACGGTGAACCTCCTCCGGTTCCTCCAGCAGGGATACCAGAAGCTCATCCAGGTTATAGACCTGTCCCGCCACGTTCAGCGGTCCGTTGGTCCAGCCCAGGATATAAGCCTCATCCCCTATTTCTTTTTTCACCAGACTCACCGCCTCCACGACTGTTCTCATGGATTCTGTCGTATACGGGTCTGGAACCTTCACCTTGTCGGTTTCGCTCAAATCCTTCAGAAGATATTCCTTCAGGATTCCCGGTGTGTTTTCCGGCTGTTCATAGATGGTCCCCAACGCTTTTCCCTCACTGGAAATATCTGTGTGAAGGGCGACGCCGTCCCATCCGAATTTCCTATAGGCGCTGACGCAGGCTGCAGCCATGCACTTCGGATCTGTCATGTATTCTCTCACCGTCATCCCCTCACAGGCCAGCACATTTGCAAAAGCGATTTTGGGAAAGATCGGCGTCATGTCCGGCTTTTCTCCCGCCAGAACCGCCATTATTCGTTCTCTGGAATTCATACTATCCTCCATCTCAGTATTACTGGGTTTTCGCGACTGCTTTTTTCTTGAACTTTTCGTCTCTCGACTGCTTGAAGGTATCCATCAGCACCATCAGCAATATCACGGCTCCCACAACCATGGGCTGTGCCAGAGACGAAGTTCCCAGCAGATTCATGATATTTACGATAATTGTCAGCAAGATTCCTCCGAAAAGAGTGCCCAGCACACCCCCTTCTCCTCCCAGCATGGAGGTTCCGCCAATTACCACAGCCGCCACAGTCTGAAGCCCATATGCATCTCCCATGGCCGCCTCGGCTGCGTTAAGCCTGGCTGTCATTAGCAGCCCTCCTACAGCCGCCGTCATGGAGCAGAGTCCAAAAGCCATATACACGCTCCTGCCGGTATTGACCGCGGAATATCTGGCCGCCTCTCTGTTGGAGCCATAGGCATAGATATCCCTGCCCAGAGTGGTTTTCTGCAGGAAAAAATACACAGCTGCCACAATTACCAGAGCAAAGATTACGATGATCGGAATTTTCCCCACATAACCCGTGCCGAATACCGTGAACCCGGCCGGAAGGTCATAGATAACCGCTCCGCTCATCACAATGATGGATAAACCTTTCAGCACCCAGTTTGTGGCATAGGTAGCGATAAACGGAGGCAGCTTGATGACCGCCACGAGAAATCCGTTCAGAAGCCCTATGACAAGCCCAACCCCCAGACCTACCGGGAAAATCAGACCCGCCGGCACCCCCATCTTCAGAAGCTGGGCGCACAGGCAGCCGGCGAAAGCCGCGGTAGAACCCACCGACAGGTCAATGCCGCCTGTCAGCAGCACCGCCGTCAAGCCGGTGCTCAGGACAATCAGCGTGCTGGACTGACGGATGATCGTCGCAAAATTATCCAGCGTCCGGAAGCTCGGACTCATGACGGACGCAACCAGCACCAGAAAAAGAATGCTGAGAAGGCAGAAAAATGATTTGCTGCTTTTCATTCGGTTCCATTGTTCCTTCATGCTCATTCCTCCTTCAGCTGCGGCCTTTTCGCATCAGAGCATCCATGACAATGGCGCCCAGTACGATGATTCCGATGATGGCGTTCTGGTACATGGCAGAGACGCCTGATATGTTCAGCCCGTTCCGCAGCATATTCAGGAACAGCACGCCCAGTACCGTCCCGCCGATTCCGCCTCTGCCCTCGTTCAGTGACGTACCGCCCAGGATCGTCGCAGCCACAGCCTCAAACTCCCAGCCGGAACCTACGGTAGGCTGTCCTGACTCTACCCGGCAGGCGGTGATCAGGCCTGCTATTCCGGCCAGTAGGCCAGCAAACGCATAGGTTTTCACATAGTATTTCGTAGTATTTACCCCTGCCAGGCTCAGGGCCTCCGCATTTCCGCCCAGGCCGAAGATGTTGGTTCCGAACTGAGTCCGGTACAGCAGAATCCAGGAGCCTGCGAAAACCGCCACAGCGATCCAGATCGGCGTGGGAATCATGAGAAACTCACTTTCATAGACGTTCCGGAACACATGGTGCGAAAAATAAATAGACGATCCCAGCGTCAGCACCAGCGCGATGCTGTTGACGATATTCTGCATACCGAAGGTGGCGATGAACGCCGGCACCTTTCCCTTGGACACCAGAAGCCCGTTGGCCACTCCGATCAGCAACGCAAAACACACGGCTACGGGCGCCGCCAGATAGATATTCATGCCCGCCTGGGCCAACAGGATCCACATGACTGTCACAAAGCTCACCTGGGCGCCCAAAGAAAGATCTGTCCCACCGGTCAGTACAATCATCGTCTGCCCGATAGCCAAAATCAGAAGCGGGACCGACTGCCGCAGAATATTCATCAGGTTCTGCGCGGACAGGTAATTATCCGCCGCCGCTGAAAACAGAACCAGCATAATAATCATCATCCAGACAATCGGCGGAACACTGCCCAGAAACCCTTTCCATTTCTTATTATTTTTCTCCATTCACGCCTCCTGACTCCTGAAAGGCAGCGCCGGCATCCTCTCCGTCCGCAGAAACGCAGGCCGCAGGACGGCCTGCGGATATTCCCAGCATCATGGCCCCGATGGATTCCTGGTTAAAGTTCTCTTCACCGCGGACGCATTCAGCCGTGATGCTTCCTTCCGCCATCACATAGATTCTGTCGCTCATCCCGATGATTTCCGGAAGCTCGGAGGAAATCAGCAGGATGGCCTTTCCTTCTCCTGCCAGTCTGTCCATCAGCGTGTAAATCTCCATCTTCGCGCCGATATCAATCCCTCTGGTAGGCTCGTCAAAGATCAGGATCTCCGGCTGATTGCTCAGCCATTTTGCCAGCACCACCTTCTGCTGATTGCCGCCGCTTAAGTATTTACATTGTTTGTAGACATTCGGAGTGGCGATCCTCAGGCTTTTCCGGTAATCTTTGCATATTTCTATCATTTTTTTGTTGTTGATGATCCCCTTTGGGAAATAGCGCTTCAGGCTGACAGCCATGATGTTCCATGCCACGGAATCTTTCAGGGCCAGTCCCTGCTGCTTCCTGTCCTCGCAGACCATGCCCATCCCCATCCTTACCATGCGCAGCGGCGTATTCCTGCCGTTAATTTCCTGTCCCTTTACCTTTAACCGCCCTGATTTAACAGGGTCAATGCCGAAGATCAGTCGGGCCGTCTCTGTTCTTCCGGCACCTACCAGCCCGGCCAGGCCTACAATCTCTCCCTTTCTAACGCTGATCGTGACGCCCTTTACCCTTCCGGACCTGTCGCACAGGTCTTCTGTCTCCAGCACTTCCTCTGCCGGCTGATTCTGGTTGCGCACATACACAGAGGTCACGTCCCGGCCTACCATCATTTTGACCAGATCCTCATCTGTTTTCTCACCCACATCCACTGTGGAAATCTTCCTGCCGTCCCTAAGCACGGTGATCCTGTCTCCGATCTGGCTGAATTCCTGCATCCGGTGAGACACATAGATAATCCCGATCCCCTCTGCTTTTAATTTATGTATTTGAACGAACAGTGAATCAATCTCCCTCTCTGAGAGTGTTGCTGTCGGTTCATCAAAAACAATTATTTTCGGATTAAACGATAATGCTTTCGCGATCTCAACCATCTGCTGCTCAGCCACAGACAGTTTTTTAACTACAGACTTCACATTGATGTAATCGCAGTTCAGGGTATGCAAATATTCCTTCGCTTTATGTTCCATCGCCCTGTGATCAATCAGACCCAGTTTATTCTTGAACTCCCTGTTCAGGAAGATGTTCTGAGCAACCGTGAGATAGGGCACCAGGGTGAACTCCTGATAGACGGCCGCAATCCCCTTTTCCAGCGCGTCCTTCGCCGAGTTCAGATGAAGCTTTTCCCCCTTCAGGAAAATTTCCCCCTCTTCCGGGACATAGGCTCCCAGAAGGCACTTCGCCAGGGTGCTCTTGCCGGCCCCGTTCTCCCCCAGCAGGATGTGCACCTCTCCCGCCCGCAGGTCAAAGTCAATATGATCCAGCGCTTTCATGGCAGGAAAATATTTTGATATTCCTTTTGCTTCCAATACAATTCCCATAAAATCCTCCGCCCTTTTGGAGGGCGCCGCCGCATGGATGTGCTGTTTACTCCATGCGGCAGCCCCGGCACAGCTTCAGCTCATTTCCACCATGCAATATTTTCAATATAATTGTCCACGTTTTCACTGGTAATAACCGGGTCGTCGCGCTCAGACGGGAAAGGAATGAAATACTGCTCCGGCTCTGTACCATCGTTCAAATAGCGGACCAGATATGCGCTCGCAACGTAACAGGAGCCAAACGGGTCTGTATTGTAAGAGGCAAATAATTCACCGCTCTGAATCGCCGCGCTGCCATCCTGATTACCGTCAAAACCTGCAATCAGGACATTTTCCATACCCGCTGCCTTAATCGCCTGGTATGCTCCCAGCGCAGACTCATCGTTGCAGGCGATGACCGCGCTGATATCCTTATATTTCTGGATCAGGTTTTCAGTTACGTTCATGCCTTCCGTTCTCTTGAAGTTGGCAGTCTGGGAAGCAACCACTTCGATATCCGGATACTGGTCCAGCACTTCATTGATACCGTTCAGACGTTCGATGGCATTCTGCGCTCCGGGAGGCCCCTCAAGAATGATGACTTTACCTTTGCCTTCTAATTGCTCCGCAACTCTTTTGGCAATAACCCGTCCTGTCTCCGTATAGTCAACTCCTGTTCTCAGAAATGTTTCCTCGGCTGCGGGAGTTCCAATGCAGACCACCGGTATTCCGGCTTCTTCTGCCTTCCGCACACCCGGCATGATGCCATTGCTGTCCACGGGGACCAGAACGAACCCGTCCACTCCCGTTTCAATCAGGTCTTCCATGATTTTTACCTGCTCTTCCACGGAATCATTTGTGGAAGGCGCCATAGTGATAGCTTCAAACCCCATGTCTTCAGCCGCCTTTTTTACACCGTTAATGCAGCCAACCATATACGGATTCGTGGAATTCTTCACAATACAGGCGATCTTGTATCCTTCTTTGGCCTTCAGCTCCGTCGTGATCTGAGTTCCGATTCCTGTGGTGGGAAGCTCAACTTCAGTGCCTGTACCAGTCTGTCCCGCCGCGGCGCTGTCAGACTTTGAACTGGCAGATGTACCTTCTGTACTGTCAGACCCGGACGATGCACCGGATGATGATGACGCGGATGATACGCCTGATGCAGCAGACGTTCCCGTAGATTTCGCATCAGAACCCCCATTTTCCGATGCACAGCCAAACAATGTTGACGCTGACAACATAATTGCCAATAGACATGCCACTTTTTTCTTCATTCCTTCTCCTCCTTGGATAAATAGTAGCGTTTACTGTGTCACGATTTGATATTGTATACAATATCAAATATCATATTTATACGATAATCTAATTGCTTTGATTTGTCAATTGTTTTTCATCCATTTTTTGTCATTTTGTCAATAGCTGACATTTTTTCATGGTATTTTTGTGCAGAATTAATAATTACAGAATCATTTGTAAAAACAATCAATAAAAGGGCAGCGCCTCTGCTATGCTCCCCTTTAGGCAGACAGATGAATTAATAAAACTGTTTATCTGGAGGGGAGTTTTATTATGCCCAGAGGAATATTACCAGAAGTGAAGCTGCGGGCTGTAAAAGATTACATTTCAGGAAGCGGATCCTATCTGTCACACGCCAGCGAACTTGGAGTGGGTAAAACCGTTTTTAGAAGATGGGTTAACAAGTACAAAACATTCGGTGAATCCGCTTTCATAAGAACCGGGCACAATCAAGCCTATCCAGCCTCCTTTAAAAAATATGTTGTTGAAACATATCTAAACGGAGAAGGATCTTACAGGGAACTGGCGGTCACCTATAACATCCCTTCCGAAAATACGATCAGACAGTGGGTTTTGAAGTAAAATGGACATGAAACGCTGAAAGCTTCCGGAACAGGAGGGAATGCTATCATGACCAAAGGAAGAAAAACCACCTTCGATGAACGAGTCGAAATCGTGCAATACTGCATCGCCCATAACCATAATTATGCCAAGACATCAGAACAGTTTGAGATTTCTTACCAACAGGTACGTAATTATACTATAAAATACGAGAAGCAGGGAGTGGAGGCTCTTCGTGACAGACGTGGAAAACGAAAACCAGAAGCGGAAATGTCAGAACTCGAAAAGCTGCGGGCAGAAAACCGGATTTTGCGGGCAGAAAAAGAACACGCACAATGGAGGCGGACTTCCTAAAAAAACTTGCAGAAATCGAAAGGAGGCGGGGCTGAGCCGGCAAAGGAAGAAACACATTTATCAGGTGATTAAAGAGGAACATGGAGAACACCATTACCCGAGCCGCTCCTTATGTAAACTTGTCGGCATTACAAGAGCGGCTTACTACAAATGGCTGAACCATATAGAAACAGCAAATGACCGGCTGAACAAACAGATTTCCGACCGGTTGGAAGCAATTCATCAAGAACATCCTGACATGGGATATCGGAGATTGAATGACAAACTCCGTCACGATCATGGCATCAAAGTAAATGATAAGAGGATTCTACGTATATGCAGGAAGCAGCAGATAAGGTCAAACTTGAAATATCGTTATGACGGCTGTACCAGACCATCGAAAAATCCAGCTTTTATAGCAGAAAATATTTTAAACAGAGACTTTCATGCAGATAGTCTGAACAAGAAATGGATAACTGATGTAACAGAGTTTAAGTATGGCACTTCCTTTGACCATATCCATAAGCTATACCTGAGTGTGATTCTGGACTTATGTGATCATCGTCCAGTTGCATATGTGTTAAGTGCTCACAATAACAATCAACTGGTATTTGATACATTCGACCAGGCAGTAAAGAACAATCCGGGAGCTCATCCAATCATTCATAGTGATCGGGGATTCCAATATACCTCCCGTGTATTTTACCAAAAGCTGATAGACGCGGGAATGATACAGAGCATGTCCCGAGTGGCGCACTGTACGGATAATGGACCTATGGAAGGATTCTGGGGGATTCTAAAACGTGAAATGTATTATGGGAGGAAGTATCCATACCAGAAAGGAACTTGTACAAGCGATAACAGCATATATAGACTATTACATAAATGACCGCCCGCAAAGGTGCCTTGATGTATTAACACCATTTGAATTTCATGAACGGTTATTAGCTGCGTAAAATATTGCCCGGCACAAACCGGGCAACACAAAAATTTATATTTTTTTCATGGTCTACTTGACGGGTAGCACACCACTTTGCGGCTCTGCCCTTTTATGATAATTCCATATTCTATTGCTCCATCTGCTTCCCGAGAAACAGTGAAGCCGCCATGGCCAGCTTTTGCTCCGCTTCTCCCATTTTATTCCCGGTTGTTTTCCCCAGCAGCACCACCGATCCAATGGCGTCTCCTGCGCTGATGATGGGCACGACTACCTGGGATGAACTTTCCAGCTTGTCACCTTCTGCCACCGGGATAAATCCTCTTTCATTCCTCCCCGCGCTGATGCTTTCCCGGTCTGTGATAGCTTGTTCCAGCTCTGTGCTGATATTTTTACCCTGATATTCTTTCTGGTCCGGCCCGCAGGCCGCTATGATCTGGTCATGATCGGAAATACACACCAGATGGCCGCTGACTTGAGACAGAGACTGGGCATATTCCCTTGCGAATACCCCCAGCTCCCCGATAGGCGAATATTTTTTCAATATGATTTCGCCCTCTCTCCCGGTAAATATCTCCATGGGCTCACCTTCCCGTATCCGCATGGTTCGCCGGATCTCCTTAGGAATCACCACCCTTCCCAGGTCATCTATTCTACGTACAATCCCTGTTGCCTTCATAAAAAGTCCCTCCATTTTAACTAACCTATCATTCATGCCTATAGTATTTGTAAAATAGAGGGGACTTATTCTGTTAATTGAAAAAATTTTCCTTCTGAAAACAGATGACAATGAATCTCTGTCTGTTCCTCCAGTTCAAATCAGGACAGGATATCTGATCTATTCCGAAATATATCTATTCATTTTTGCCAAGCCTTTTCATAACGGACGGATACCTCTTCATATCCGTATGCGGAATAAATTTTGCCGCCTGCATGCGGATTATAAAATCCGGTATGGAAGCAAACTGTACACAATACAGCGTTTCTGTAAAATAACGGATGTCTTTCAGACGGCTGCGGTCCAGCAGCAGGGCGCGGGCGCCATCCAACGAAGCGTTGGCAATGCAGACGTATCTCTCACGGGGCAGATCGGGGAATACCCCGATAGTTATGGCAGACTCCAGGTTTGAATGTGCCGCAAAAGCCCCCGACAGATAACAGCGGGCGATCTCTGATCCGCTGCACCCTGCATATTCCAGAATGCAGTCAATCATAGTATGGGCGGCCGCTTTCGTGTCAAGATACTGGCTGATATCCATCTGAGAAAAATACAGCGGTTCTCCCAGCGCCGATTCCCCGGCATCGGCATAGATAACGGCATACTGATCTTCTTCCGGCAGATAAGTGATCCGTGAAGAAGCATCTGGATTAAATGTTCCGGCGATATTGATCCATCCCTGGATTCTCATCTGCGCCAGCAGATCAATAATGCCTGAACCACAGATCCCCACAGGCTTCTGATTGCCAATCGTTGTGAAAGAAAGCTTTCCGTCCTGGATATGCACAGTATCTATGGCGCCGTTTTGGGCGCGGACGCCATAACGGCTGATATATCCCTCCAGAGCGGGCCCGGCGGCGCCGGCGCCGGCCAGCAGCCATTCGCGGCTGCCAATCACCAGTTCCCCGTTTGTACCTATATCAAAGAATAATTTTACTTCGTCGTCCCGGCAAAAATCCAGGTTCAAAAGGCCGCTGACTATATCGCCGCCGATATAATTAGACGCCGCCGGAATGATATAGGCTACCCCTGAAAAGCCAAGCTCCAGCTCGCTGCCGAAAAACCATCCGGGAGCCAGTGTAACCGGAGCATATGGGGCAAAAAATACCGTCCTGGCATCCAACTGTAACAGAAAATGGATCATAGTCGTATTGCCGGAAATAATCATCAACGGGCAGCTCTCTGCCGGAATCCCGGTTTCCTGTGCCATCCGCCGGAGCAGCAATCGGAAAGTTTCTATTGTTGCGCGGTGCAGATCCTCTGTATGTGAAGAGTCTTCCATCGCATAAGTAATGCGCGTCAAAATATCTGTTCCGTATTGAATCTGTCCGTTCTTTTCACTGTCCTGTGCTACCACATTGCCTGTATTCAGATCGACCAGCTGCATCACGATGGTGGTGGACCCGTAATCTACAGCAATTCCATAATGGGAACTCCGGGTATCGCCAGGCTCAACGTCTGTGGCCACCCAATCCTTTTCACGATATACCAGAGTCACAGTAATCTGGTAATGTCCCTCCAAACATGATGTATGGAGTCGCTGAAGGACCTGAAGCGGAATCTCCACGGGCGAATACTTAAGAGCCGCCAACGCGTCCAAGAGCCGTAAACGGTCACTCTTAGGATCTTCTTCTGTCGGGGGTAATAAAGTAAGATAAATTTTCTCACAGAATCTCATACCCGTACCTTTTCTGCCTTTCATCAATCCTTATGAGCACCCGTCCGCAGAACGGCTCCCGCCCGCAGAAATCTGAAACTGATCTGTTGCAACTGCTTCCACTATACTTTCAAAAAATACTGAACTTTCATCCTCAGTGAGCCTGAGTTTCTTCACTGATATCTTCACCTGCGGGCTGCCGGATGCTCCCTGTCTTCTGGATTTATCCAGTACCTGCTGCTCAGCCAGTTTCAATGCCAGCTTCTCGGCTTCCGGATATTCTGCGAACATCCGCTGCTCGCTTCCCTCATAAACCGAGTAGCCCTTCAGCTCCGCCCCGTCATATTCCGCTTTTACATGAAGCTGGACCTTCGTCACGATCTGGCTGGCAATCGCGCCAACGGCATTGGCGACAGACGCATTTTCATTGATAATCGCTTCCGTGCCCAGCAGCCTTGCGACTCTCGGCAGAAAAATATGGATAGGCGCTCCAACCCCTACGATCGGAAGTTCCGATCTGACAGGCAGTGAAATCCAATCGCCTTTTTTGCCGTTTACAGCATCCTCATAAGACCATTCAATCAATTCCTGAACGCTCTTTTTATTGATTACCTTCTCTTTCCCAGGATATTTCTGCTTTAATAAGATGCGCACTATATTGCAGTAAAGCTTTTTCTCAACCAGACGGTATATCTTTTCCGGAATTTCTTCTGCTTCTTCAGGAACATTCTCTGCCAGAAATTCTATGGCGGCCAGCGCCGCGTCCGGTGAATAGACAGGGAAATCGCCCTTAACCACCATCATATCAGTGGGAGTCAGGCCGCTCCTCATCAGCACGCCTTCCGCTTCCAGACGTTCTGTGCGCAGGCCATAAATATCTGTTCCCAGCCTCTCCGCCAGCTCTTCCGCCATCAGCGGGGCTTTTTTGAGAGCCGAACAGATCCTGCGCTCTTCTCTGGTATATCCTTCGCCGCGGCCAATATCCTTCTGAAGCACATAAAATTCACTGAGCATTCTCGTATGGCTCCTGTGCTGTTCGGCCAGCCCCCGAAGCTTAACTGTCACTTCCGGATGCCTTTGGGCCAGAAGTGAGATCGGAATCACCCTCCTCAGATCCAGAAACATCCCCTTGTCATTGAACCTTACGGCGCTGTCCCCTCCCAGGAGGAACGTATCCACATACAGGCCATGTACTGTCGTTCTCCACTTACCAATAGAGATTCCTTTTTCCGCCGTCACAGGCTGACGGCCGCGTATCAGGGCAACATCCGTCGTGGTGCCTCCCATATCCACAATTACCGCGTCTGACGTCTTCGCCATAACGCTGCCGCCGACCACGCTGGCGGCCGGTCCGGACAACAAAGTTTCCACCGGATAATCCTTAGCCATGCCTTCCGACATCAGGCTACCGTCACTTCGCATGATGGCAATTGGAATATCCAGGCCGCGGTCTTTCATGACATGCTTTACAGCCGCCAGGAATTCCGCGATCAGCGGTATCAGACGGGCGTTCAGAAGCGTCCCCGCCCCTCTTTTCAGAACGTCCAGCTCATCAAACATATCATAAGCCGTGGTCACCGGTATCTTTATCTGGTCTTCTAATATGGCCTTTGCCTTCTTCTCCAGCTTCCCGCCGTCCGCCTGGGGGTAAATCTGAACTACGCCTGCAGCCGCACAGTTGCGGAATTCTTTCGGAATCCGGCGTTTCAGAGCTTCCCAGTCCGGCTCCTCAGGCTCCTGGAAGATGTGCTCCGGCTTGCCGTCAATGAAAACGAGCTGGCTCAGATCATGAAATCCATAAGAGGCATAGACAGCTTCCAGATTCCCCATCGCTTCGGGATTCATCCCGATCATTAAAAGCTTCGCCCGGCTCCCCTTGTCCTCCAGACAGGCATTAGTAGCCAGTGTGGTAGACAGCGCCAGCAGCTCCGCTTTCTTCACATAATCGGGCTCCAGCATATCCAGCGCTTCAGTTATGCCTTTCTCAAGCTCAGATTTGGTCGTCAGGGCTTTTCCCGAGCAAAGGATCTTCTTCCTGTCCATATCGTACACGACTGCATCCGTATAAGTACCGCCTGTATCAATTCCAATACCAATCATTTTAAAGTCTCATTTCATAAGATTTTATTTCCCCGCTTCCGCCGGCCGGTTTATTTTATGCTTCGCCAGCAGCCGGAACAGGAACAGGACTGCTAACGTCAGTATAATCCCAAACGGCAGAGAGATCAAGGCACTCTTGGTAAACCCTGCAACAATATATGTGACGAAAGAGATCAGCGCCACCAGAACTGCATAGGGCAGCTGTGTTGACACATGGTTTACATGGTTGCACTGCGCGCCTGCCGACGCCATAATGGTCGTATCCGAAATAGGTGAGCAATGGTCGCCGCATACAGCCCCTGCCATGCAGGCGGAGATGGAGATAATCATCATCTGATAGCTGCTCTGCTGGAATGCCGCAACAACGATGGGGATCAGTATCCCGAAAGTCCCCCAGGACGTTCCGGTGGCAAATGCCAGCCCGCAGGCAATCAGGAAAATGATCGCCGGAAGGAAGTTCATAAATCCGCCCGCCGAAGCTCTCACAACGCCAGCCACATATTCCGCGGCGCCCAGGCTGTCGGTCATCGCTTTCAGGCTCCACGCAAAGGTCAGAATCAGAATGGCCGGAACCATAGCCTTGAAGCCTTCAGGTATACATCCCATGCAGTCATTAAAGCTCATAACCCGGCGCACCATGTAGAACACCAGAGTGATCACCAGCGCGAAGAACGAACCAAGAACCAGCCCCACAGAGGCATCGCTTCCTGCAAAGGCTTCCACAAAGCCTGCGCCTGAGAAAAAGCCGCCGGTATACAGCATGCCAATTACACAGCAGATAATTAATGTTATGATCGGCAGCAACAGATCTATAACTTTTCCCTTGCTGCTTATCTGCTCTGAGCCTGTTCCCTCATAGGGACGGTCTGGAGTCGTATACAGATCTCCCTTCATGGCGTTCCTCTCATGGACGCCCATAGGGCCAAAATCAGCTTTCATGAGGACCAACCCTACCATCATGACGATTGTCAGCAACGCATAGAAATTAAACGGGATGGCATTGATGAACAGAGAAAGCCCGTCCTCTCCCTCCACAAAGCCTGACACTGCCGCCGCCCAGGAAGAAATGGGGGCGATGATGCAGACCGGCGCGGCAGTCGCATCAATCAGGTAAGCCAGCTTCGCCCTCGACACCTGGTGCTTGTCCGTAACAGGGCGCATGACGCTTCCCACAGTCAGACAGTTGAAATAATCATCAATAAAGATCAGGACACCCAGCGCAATTGTGGCAAGCTGCGCGCCGACTCTGCTCTTGATCTTCGTGGACGCCCACCGCCCGAAGGCTGCCGAACCTCCCGCCTTATTCATCAGTGACACCATCGTTCCCAGGATGACCAGGAAGATCAGGATGCCCACATTCCAGCTATCTGACAGTACGCTGATGATTCCATCCTGGAATACATGAGTAATTGTTCCCTCAAAGTTAAACCCGGAATACAGAAGCGCACCTACCAATATGCCGATGAACAGAGAACTGTACACCTCTTTCGTGATCAGCGCCAGGGCAATGGCGATAATCGGCGGCACAAGCGCCCAAAAAGATGACTGGACGCTTTCAGCAGTCGTCATGTTGGCCGCAACAATCAGAAAAACGCCCACGCAGGCCATAGCTATGGCTATGGCAATTCCTTTTTTCTTATTCTTCATGGATAAGAACCTCCCTCAAAATCACAGCATGGCCGTCCGCCAGCCGCTTTATGTTAAATCGTACAATATTCGACCATTATTGTCAATAATGAACAGGAAAATACATTTTAAAAAGGGAAAAAATAGGAATATTTGACAGCCTGCCTGCCGATACGGTATATTAAAATAAGACACAAAATCTAACGGAAAGCACGGGAATATCCATGAAGTTAAGCAGCGAAATAATTGTAGAATATTTAAAAGATGATTTTACCTTTTCGGCGGCTGGCAAGATCACCAAAGCCCTGACCTACACACGGCCCGTTTTCTGGGAGGAATCCACCGTCCCCTCAGACGGGTCTGTTTACCTGGTAGAACAGTGTATCCCGGAACCGGCTTCGGCCGTACAGACCCACTGTATCCTGGTCACCATCGGAGACTCCCTGCGCGGCTGGGCCGGAGCCTGCGACCTGGTTCTGACATTTAAAAAAGGGACCTCCTTCAGCCGTATGGCCAATGCCCTTCATCAGATTTTTACACTGTATGATGAATGGGACAAGGAGCTCTCTTCCATATTAAACAGGAACGGGCAGATCACAGAGCTGCTGGACTGCACTCAGAAGGTGACACCCAATCCTATTATGGTGCATAACCCTGCCTTTGAGATCATTTCCTATTCCAGCATTATAGATTCTAATCCGGACATCGGCTATCTGATCGACCGCGACCGCAACAAAGAGACTTACAATGCCTTTCAGCTGGACAGGGAGTTTAAGTCCACCTTTTCCCAGACCAAACCGGCCTTTTTTCCGGAAACAGTCAGCGGTACCAAATCCCTGTACCAGAACCTGTTTAACCATGGGAAATTTATTGGACGCATCGTCATCATGGGAGCTCTGGAAGACTTCCACAGGCGTGACCTGCAGATTTTACAGCACCTGACCCCTTACATCCAGACGATTCTGTCCCATGAACAGTACGGTCGGCTGGAGGGGGAAACCTACAGCCTGAATCAGCTGATCGGGCGCATCCTGAAGGGCGACGTCACAGAGGATTCATATATCCGACAGTCAATGGCCGCCTTCGGCTGGCAGAACAATCACCACTATTTCTGTTCTGTATTTCTGGCCGATCCCATAGATGTCCAGAACCATACGATCGCCTCCATCTGCCGCCGTCTGGAAAACCAGGTGCCGGCGTCCTGCGTGGTGGAGCACAGCAACCAGATCGTCATGTTCGTCAATCTGGATCTGAACCGGAATACTCTTCGGGACGTGGTCCACTCTTACACAGAACTGGTCCGTGACAGCAACCTAAAGGCAGGTATCAGCAAATCTTATGAGGGCTTTCACCTGAGCTTTCAGCTCCTGGAGAAGCAGGCCAGCATCGCTCTGAGCCTGGGCCAGCGCTACTTCCCGGAACGCTGGATTCATCATTTTAATGATATTTCCAACCGCTACCAGCTGGAGCTTCTGGTCAGCGAACTTCCCACAGAGATGATCTGCTCCCCGGAGATTCTGAAGATGTATCAGTATGACCAGGAGAACAACACCGAATACTACCTGACCCTTAAAACCTACCTGGAAAACAACATGCAGCCGGTAGTAACCGCTTCCCGTCTCTTCGTCCACCGGACTACCCTGATGTACCGCCTGAATAAGATCAACCAGCTGTTCCACATCGATATCTCCACAGCATACAACAGGCTGTTCCTGCAAGTATCCATGCTGCTTCTGGACCAGATGCTGCTCAACGGCTAATTAAGATTTTTTTCCAGCCACTCCCTGATCGCGTTTACGAACAGCAGGCTTCCCGCATCCGGCATGTCGTCTCTGCGATATTTGAGAAGAATATCGTTCCTGGAATTCTCCAGGTCCACCAGCACCATCCGGCTGTCCAGGCGGTCACGGCTGTATTTGTCCGCGATATATACCTCCTCGTTGGTCCTCAGCCGGTAATAGAGTTCATCGGCGCTGTTGACATAGGAATCCACCAGGGGCTTGATCCCCGCCTTCCGGTACATGGACAGCACCGCGTCCACAAAAGAGGGCGCCACGTTCTCTCCAGGCATCAGGAGCTTCAGGGACTTGATATCTTCCAGGCTGACGCTTTTTCTGCTGCTCAGAGGGTTGCTTTTCAGCATTGTTACGGCGAAGGGAGCCCGGATGATGACCTGGTTGACCATTTCCGGTTTGTCCGCGTAGAATTTTTCTTCGTATTCTGTGTTCAGGACCACATCACATTCATAGTTCATCAGCTTAGACTGGCCTTCCTTTGCCTTGGGACAGATCAGCTCCACGTCGATATTCGGATGTTTTTCATGGAAATAATCAATGCTGGGATACAGCCATGCGGTCGGGTCCCAGAAGCTGGACGCAGCCACGATCACCACGTCCTTTTTGCCGGTCTGGATCGTGCCTGCTTTCTGAAAGGCGGCTGTGATCCCGTGAACGAGCTTTACCATGTCTTCATAGAGGCTCTTCCCCGCAGGCGTCAGGATCACCTTTGACGTATCTCGGATGAACAGCTGCAGCCCCAGGGAAACCTCAAGCTTATAGATATTCCGGCTGATGGTGGGCTGAGTTACGCCAAAGATTTCAGCCGTCTTGGTGTAACTCAGCGTATCCGCCAGCGTCAGGAACATTTGTATCTGTGAAAAATTAAAATCATAGAAGTCTACATGCCTCATAGGCTGTCACACTGCCTTCCCCAATTCCCCCATAATTTCCTTATGAAGCTTGTCATTCAGCTTATACCGGATCAGGAACAGCCCCGCCGTAAGCGTCATCAGTGCAGGTCCGAAGGTCATCAGAATGTTCATCAGATTCAGCACTCCAGGAGTCTGGACAGCATTCGGCACATAACCGAAAGCATCCAGGGCAAAGCCGACCAGCGTTGTGGCGATCGCGCCGCCCGCCTCGAATCCAAAGGTTGCGAATGCTGCCAGGAACCCGTCAATCCGGATATTATGCTTATACTGAGTATAGTCCGAAGCGTCCGGAATCATGCTGAAAGCCAGCGTGGAAAATGCTCCCAGCCCATAGCCGCTGACAAAGGTCAGGCCATAGAAAGCGATTCCCGGAGCCGGGAAGAAATATTGCGCCGCCATCGCCGCCGCGCTGGCATACATAATATATCTCGCCGCCTTCCCCTTGTCCCTGAACAGCCGGTAGACAAAGGGAGCCGTAAACGCCCCCACCATCGCCATGATAGAGTTGATACTATTATACACCGTAAAGGTCGAAAGTCCACCCGCGAAATAAGTACAGTAAAAGGTGGCCATGGCGAGCCGGGCATTCATGGAAATTCCGTGGGTGGTCATCGCCACGAAGATCAGTATCATGGGCTTATTGTTTTTCAGCGCATGCAGCTGTGATTTCATAGAAATCTTTTCCTGGGTGGCGGTGGGCTGGATGACTTCTTTCGTGCCGAAGGCCGTCATCAGGATGCAGGGAATTCCAATTACAGAACAGATCAGGATGCTGAACAGGTAGCTGTTGTTCGCTGAACCCTTCCCAAAATAGGACAGCGCCGCCGGAGCCAGAAACGCGAGTATGAAAATCCCGAAGTTATTCAGCACTACCCGGTAGCTGGAAGCGCGGGCACGCACCATCGGATCGGCGGATATACAGCCATTCAGAGCCATATAGGCCATATAGAAAATTGTGGCAAACGTTGCAACCAGTATGTACATAGCTCCCACATAGAAATTCTTCGCCCCCGCCGGCCAGTCGGGATGAGCCCAGAACAGCAGGCAGGTGCTGATAGCCAGGCCAATTCCTCCAATCAGTATCCAGGGACGGTATCTGCCCATCTTACTTTTAGTTTTATCAATCATGGAACCCAGAAACGGGTTATTTACCGCATCATACAGCCTGGCGATCAGCATGACGACAGATACGGCTGCCGCCGACAGGCCGAACACATCAGTACAATAAATCATAGTAAAGGATACCACCCAGTAATACACCATCTGATAGCCCAGGTCTCCGAATGCATAGGCGGTGTATTGAAAAGCAGACAGCCGCCCTTCCTGTTTTTGTCCTTTATTTCCCATAGTAACCTCCATACTCTATAACACCTGATTCCGAAGAATATTGCGCTCATTCATCCGGAATCATGCTCAGGCCGAAAAGCCGGCTGCCTGGCCCATATAAATAGGCCCTCAGCCCGGCTGCCGTCCGGGGCTTTTATAATAATTGCCTCCGTATTTTTCTACTTCGTCTAATACCCAGCGTATTTTGTTCTGAGAGTCCTCACTGGTCCCGCATATTCCGCCGTCCCAGAAGATCAGTGCGCCGTCTTTCCCATAGGTATCAATGGCCGTTCTCACTGATTCGCGCACGGTTTCCTCTGAAGCGAAGGGCGCGCAGCCAGGCCCGTGACGGTCCCAGCCTCCGGTGAGGACCAGACGGTTCCCCAGCTCCCTCTTATCCGCCAGAAGCTGGTCATTGGGCTCCGGAAGCTGACAGATATCCGCTCCACAGTCCAGGAATTCCCGGATCAGAAACTGACAGTTCCCGCAACAGTGGAATTCCGCCAATGCCCCGATGCTGTGAATCGCGTCGTTAATCCTCTTCAGATGCGGTTTATAGAGTGTGCGGAAAACCTCCTTCGCCAGAAAAGGACCGCCTGCTGCCGCAAAATCATCACCGGTGAATACAATATCCGGATGGATCCATTTACCGATATAGCCTGCGACTTCCACAAGAAAATCTGCTATAGCAGACGCAAATGCTTCCATTTCCTCCGGCTCCTCGCAGACCGCACACAGGGCGTCCTCCCAGCCCATCATGTTTACCGGGATCAGAAATATGCCGTTGGTGTTCAGCATGGCGATGTTCACCTTGTCGGGATCTTTGCTTTCCTCAAACCGCCTGGACATGCCTTCCCAGTCCATCTGGGACGGGTCCGGGAATTTCACCACATCGCGCCACTGAGACGGCTCTTCCATCGCTTTCCAGCCTGGCATGGGCATTTCTCCCACATCATTTTTTACCCACTTTATATTACAGAAATCCACACCGGTCACCGGATCTCTCTCCATCCAAAAATCCGGCATGAATACATTACAGTCTCCCGGAAATACCGGAACCCGCTCCGGCTTTCCTCCGCGGGCCGCTGTTAAATAATTCTCTCTCGCTGTCATATACTCCTCCTAACATCTAATCTGGCCGCCGCAGGCTTTTACAGAAAAGAGGCCGCCGCGTCAGGACAGCCTCTCTCTCAGTTATGCAGCCCAGCTGCCTTATCTCTCTTTATTTATACGTGCCTCTCAGCTCCTCACGGCACTTCAGGAATTCATCCATGACCACCTTCTCATACCAGGTCTGGGGCGGGAATACCAGCGGGTCATATTTTCCGGTAGCACCCCACTCCATGAATTCCTTGTGTACCATCTCTCTGACAATCTCTTCGGTGAGCTGTCCTGATTTATCCATGGATTCAAAGAGCTGGCTGTGAACGGAAACCTGATAGCACATCTTATCCCCGGTTTTTTCCAGAGCCGCGCCGATATCGTTGATGTCCATGCACTGGAACACGTCCACTCCGATTTCGCAGATATCCGGTATGATTTCATCCATCTTACCGCAGGAATGCTGCAGGAATGCGATTCCACACTCATGGGCTTTATCCACAATCTTCTTCATGCGGGGCTTCAGAAGCTGTCTCCACAGTTCCGGTGAGAAGAACATGGCCTTCTGGGTTCCCCAGTCATCGTGGAAGGTTATCACATCCGGATTGTAATACTGATGGAGCTTTTCAATCAGCTCGATCTTGTATTCTGTCATTCTGTCGAAAAAGGCCTCCACCTCCTCCGGGTCTGTAATCATCGCCATCAGGCTCTCTTCAAAGCCCATCAGCGTGTGGAGACGTTCAAAAATGCCTGTGCAGATCACCAGATTCACCACTTGATGTTCCCTGTCTGCCGCGGCCACCTGATCTTCTTCCATGGCCTTTTTCCAGTCCCAGGCGTCCAGGTCGGGAAAGATCACCTTCTCCCGCCAGTTACAGATATCGTCAAGCACATAATGCTCCATAGAAGGCGCCGGCGCCCCGGCCAGTTCACTGTAAATCCATTCACAACCGAACCAGTCCTTTCCTCCCCCGTTCATAGGCGGCCTTTCCAGGAAGCCGTTTACCGGGTAAAAGCTGTGCTCTCCCTCTCCAAACAGAGGCATTACCTCAAAGGTCTGATGATGATAATACCGGTATAAATTTTCCTTAGCTGTCATATTTTCTGTTTCCTCCCTAATCCAGCACGCCGTGAAGCTTCAAAAGCTCCTGCCTGCACACTTCTGCCTCTTCCCAGATGATACGGTCCATTTCGGTAAAGGGCGGGTTGATGAACGGATAATAATTGCCGCCTTCTGAAAGAGTCATTATTTCTTCGTGGATCTCTTTCCGTAGCTCTTTTTCGCCCATGGTCCCCACGGCCATCCCCGCCGCATACCTCTGAAAATTCGGGGACACGCCGTAGGCCATCTGATCCCCGGTAATCTCTTTCATTTTTTTCACGTCATTAATATCCATACACTGCAGGCAGTCAGCCCCAATCTCACAGATATCAGGAATGATGTCCTCAATCAGTCCGCAAGAATGCAGCTCAAAGATCATTCCCAGCCCGTGGCAGTGATCCACAATTTTTTTCAGGCGGGGCTTGAACATGTCCCTCCAGATATCAGGTGAGAAGAATAATCCTCTCTGGGTTCCGTAATCATCGTGAAAATTCAGCACATCAGGGCGGTAATAGTCTCTGATTTTTGTCAGCTGCGCACACTTGAACTCCACCATGGCGTCCAGGAATGCTTCCACCTCTTCCGGGTCCGTCAGCATGGAGCAGAGGGCGTTTTCAAAGCCCAGCAGCGTATGCATGCGTTCAAAGAGTCCGTTCAGACTGCTGGTGTAAAGCATCTTGTGTTCTCTGTCAACCTCTGCCACATGGTCGATTTCAGCGGCTTTTTCCCAGTCCCAGGCGTCCATATCCGGGAATACCACCTGTTCCCGCCATTTACAGATATCATCACATACCGGGGGGATTGTGCTGTCCGGCACGGGAGCCAGGTCTCCCTCGCTGTAGATCCACTGTACGCCGAACCAGTCTGTTCCGCCCTTCCCCCCTGCGGGCCTCTCATGGAAACCGTTCTGAGGAGCCAGGAAATGTACCCCGGAGCTCAAGAGATGCGGCAGCCCGTCCGGTATCTCGTGTCTGTAAACCTTCAGCATATCTTCTTTTTCATTTACCATTCTTAGGGCCTCCATCTAAACTCTCTTTATTTGCCAATCTTAGAATTGCGGTTAAATACCATGCAATAGATGATCTCTATTACAAATATGATAATCTGCAGTGAAGCAGCCGCCAGGAATCCGGTGACGCCATTCAGTTCCGGCCCGAAGATCGGAGCGATCGCATTGATAACAACCGGTGAAAAGCTTACGCCGATGCTGGTGAAGAACATGCACACTGCGATCGCCATGGATGCCGCGTCCTGCTCAACAGATTCCAGTATGTAGTAGCAGGCGGCCACCATCTGCATTCCCGCGCCCAGCCCGTAGATCATGCCGCCGACGGATACCATTCCTAAACTGGTAGCGTTGGCCAGAAGGAGATAAGAACCCGCCTGGATGATAACAGCCGCCGCCATTGTGAACCGTTTGAACAGCTTCAGCACATAGCCGAAGACAAGCCCCAGGATAATCGTGATGACTGAGTTCCATGCTGTAGCCACACCGATATCACCGGCATCACCCAGTCCCTTGAACATGATGGACATACCTACATTTGTATAGAACGCGAAGTTGGCTGCCGCCAGGAAGAAGGACAAGATGCTGTAGTAAACGCAGCCTCTCGTAAAGACCTTTTTCAGACCGGACGCTCCGACTCCTTTACCGACCAATTTCACATCTTTCTTACCCTTGGGAAGGAAGAACATGGTCAGGATAAAGATCGGAATGATTGCCAGATAAACATAATACGCGTTATACCAGGTACCTCTGGCGAGGAAGCCTGTTGCAACTGTCAGAATTGCAATTCCTACAGAAGATGCTGCCTGCTTCAGTCCCATGGCTACGCCGCTGGCCGTTCCCGTAAAATTCTCACCTACAACCGCAGAAGCCACATTGATCAGAAGTCCCTGTCCAATACCGATCAGCGCCGAGCTGATAACCAGGCTGTAGATACTGCCGTGGATGAAAAGGGGCAGAAGGCCGCCGATCAGTTCCATCAGCAGCGAAAACAGAACCAGATATTTTTTATAGACATAGGAGCCCAGCACACCGGCCAGAAGGCCCATGGGGATAGAAATCAGTGAAGGAATTGTCAGGATCATCTGAACCAGCGTTTTGGATGCATCCGGAAATACCTCCGTAATGGCAGCCAAAACCGAAGAAAATGAGTTAAATGCACTCTGGAACATAACGAATAACATCACCGGAATCATAACTTTCCAGTTAATCAGTTTGTATACATTGGCGCCGCTGCCCGCGGGCTGTGTGGATGTATTGCCGTTTTCATTAGACATAATGTAACCCTCCCTATTTTTAAGCTGCACTTATTGCGTGCATGTCCGGCAGGTGCGCGCTGTTCCTGCCAGACTATTGTTTGATTATGGTCTAATTTTACATGACTTTTCTGAAATTCGTCAATGTCCCGAATGATTGATATTTGTTCTTCAAATTGCTACATTTGGTAGTATAATTTTTCTTATAACCCTTATTCCGTTTGCGTATATGCCTATGCCCATTTTTCCGCAACTCTGTTCATATGCTTTGATATTCCGGTTTTTCACAGGATATCCTTTCCCGTCAGGCAATTCTGCTTCAAATTTCCCCACATCTGCTGACAGGTGAATCTGTTTTACATCATTATGTAGCAAAGGGCGGATATGCAGCCTTATACGCTGCATATCCGCCCTTCTCAATCCTAAGTACAATGAGGCCGTCCGGCATACGCCCAACGGCCTCTTTACTGGCAAACCTGCATTACAGTTATTCTATCTCTTCTTTCCGGGGGATGGAGGAGGACGCCCCAGGCCTTGATACTGCTATTGAGGATGCTTTTGCAGCAATTCTCAGCGCTTCCGGAATCTTCTTGCCTGCGATCACAGAGGCGAGGAAATAACCGGTGAAGGTATCCCCGGCAGCGGTAGTGTCCACGGCCCTGACGGGATAGATCTCCTGACGGTATTCTGTCTCTCTGTCTCTGTACACAGATCCACGGCTCCCCAGAGTGAGGACAAATCTGGCGTCCGGATACTTTTCCACCAGTGCTTCCGGCATACGGGAAATCTCCCCCTCGCCTGTCATCTGACCGGCCTCAACCTCGTTGAGAAGGAACCAGGACACCTTGCTCATGTCACAGGTATCCAGCTTTTCATCAAAAGGCGATGGATTCAGTACGATGACCATTTCCCTGGCATAAGCCTTTTCAATGATGACGTCCAGTAGATTTATTTCATTCTGCAAAAGGATCATATCTCCTTTTCCAAAATGCTCCAGCACCTGGCCGATATGTTCTTCCGTCTGAGCCTGGTTGCTGCCTCCAAACAACAGAATACTGTTTTGACCATTTTTATCAACCTGGATCATCGTATGCCCGCTCTTCACATCCACCCTGCGTATGAAATCCGTATTCACACCATTATCCCGGCACAGCTCCAGCAGCATCTCCCCCTCCGGGCCTACAGCGCCCGCGTGATACACCTGCACACCTGCTCTGGCCAGGGCAACAGACTGATTCAGCCCTTTGCCGCCTGGAAATTCCTCCAGCTTTTTGGACGATATCGTTTCCCCTTCTCTGAGAATATGATCCACCGAGTAAACATAATCAATGTTCAATGACCCAAAATTCAACACCTTCATTCAACATCTCCTCCTTCCCTTCTCCTTCTCAGTCATATTAATACTAACTATACACAATCCCCCTGAAAAAACAATAGCTTTTTGATGGTCGGTGAGGGGGAGGCGTTTGGATACCCGGACGAAAAGCAGCGGGAGACCTCCGGCGGTTCCGGCCTGATGGGCAGACCTCTGCAGGGTTGTTAGTGATTCTTGACTTGCGGAGGCCGCTCTCCAGGAGGCGTCTGCTGTGCTTCAAGCACGGCGGGCGAGGGGAACGGAGGATGGAAGGCATCAAGTCTTCCACCGGACTTTCCCCGGTACCCCTGGAGAGCGGCCTCCGCAAGTCTTAGAATCACTTCAGCCCGAAGCCCAGTCTGCCCGTCAGGCCGGAACCGCCGGAGGTCTCCCGCTGCTTTTCGTCCGGGTATCCACTACCCCCTCGCCACAAATCCTACACTGTTCTGTAATTATGTTCCTTTAATGTCTTCATCAGTGCCACTTCTTCTTCTCTCGTGAGTTCTTCCATCGGCGCGCGCATATGTGCCGTCTTAATAACTCCCTCTTCGCGCAGAACCACCTTATAGCTGGCAATGTTGTTCTTAGCGCAGAGTATATTATTCAACACGTTAGTCTTTCTCTGAAGCTTCCTGGCTTTCTCATTGTCACCGGACTGAATGGCTGCCCACAGGGCTGCGTAGTGCTCCGGAATGACCTGTGCGTTTCCGGATACAGTGCCTTCGCCGCCGGCCGCACACACTACGTGGAACAGCTCGTCAGGTCCCACCAGGACGGAAAATGTTTCGTCTCTGATCAGCATGAACTGCTGGAGCAGGGACATATTCGGGAAACTGTATTTTAAACCTACCACGTTGGGACAGGCGGCTGCTACCTGTTCCGCGACGCTGACATTGATATCATTTACCGCGTTTTGAGGGATCGCATACAGGTACACGGAGAAATCCTGAGGTACACTGTTCGCCACCTGGATATAGTAATCTGCCAGCGCACGATCAGAAAGCTTAAAATAAGAGGGCGTTACAACGCCAATTCCGTCGGCCCCAATCTCTACGGCGTGTTTCGCCAGTTCTAAAGTATCTGCCAGGTTCATGGCACCGGCGTGCACGAATACCGGCACGCGGCCTGCCGCCTGCCTGACTACGGTTTCGCTGACCAGCTTCCGCTCTTCTACAGACAGGAGCAGCATCTCCCCCGTGGTGCCGTTGGGATACAGGCAGGAAAGTCCGTTGTCAATTACATGATCGGTTAATTTCTTTAAGGATTCCACATCCACTTTTCCTTCTTCGTCAAAAGGTGTGATGATGGGAACTGTAGTTCCATATAACTTTTTCATTTTATTAGTCTCCCTATTATTTTCTTTAATGTTTCAGAATTACGGACAGGAATTGCTGCAGACGTTCATCCTCTACGCTTGTGAAAAACTCTTCCGTAGGCGCATCCACACGAATCTTGGCCTTTTCCAGGAACAGCATGCGGCTCGCCACCTCACGGGCAAACCCGATCTCATGGGTGACGATGATCATCGTCATGCCCATCTTAGCCAGCCTCCGGATGGAATCCAGAACCTCCTTGATCATCTCCGGGTCAAGGGCGGAGGTGGGCTCGTCAAACAGCATCAGGTCGGGTTCCATCATCATGGAACGCACAATGGCCACTCGCTGCTTCTGGCCGCCGGAGAGCTGGTGGGGATAAGAATCCATCTTATCGCCGATCCCAAAGCTGTCCAGGTACTCCTGAGCTTTTTTCGACGCTTCCTCTTTACTTTTTTTCTGGAGTTTGGTCGGCGCTATGATCAAATTGTCTTTTACGGTCAGGTTGTCGAACAGGTTAAAGCTCTGGAACACCATTCCGATGTGAGAACGGACTTTTTTGATATTTTTGCTGGTTACCAGTTCTCCCCGGTAGTGGATCTCACCGCCGTTGATCTTCTCCAGACCGTTGACAGTCCTTAGAAGTGTACTCTTGCCGCCGCCGCTGGGGCCACAGAGCACGACGATTTCATGCTCGTGTACGTCCAGGCTCATATCATCCAGTACGGTCAGCTTTCCAAACTTTTTTGTAATATGCTTCATCGAAAGCAGTACATTGTTGTTATCGCTCATACTTTTCACCCATTATCCTTTTCACTACATATTTTTCCAGTTGCTTTCCGGCTACGGTCAGCGCGTGACACATAATAAAGAAAATAATCAGAACGCATCCGTACACGATCAGTGCGTTAGAGTAACCAGACATGGCGATAACCGCTCTCTTGGTCAGCTCCAGGCAGCCGATGGTGGAAGCTACGGAAGTTCCCTTGATCAGCATGACCAGCTGGCCGATCAGGGCCGGCAGAGCTACCAGCATAACCTGCGGGATAACGATCCGGAATAATGTGATCGGCATGGGAAGGGACATGGCTTTGGCCGCCTCCCACTGCCCTTTATCAACGGATAATATACCTCCCTTGATGATTTCCATAATATAAGCTCCCTGAATCAGTGACATGCCCAGTACAGCGATGGAATATGTACTTCCGGAAGTCATTGTGGCGTACAGGAACAGCAGCACCAGCATATCCGGGATTCCCCTGCAAAGCTGGGCATATACGCCAAGAATCTGATCCAGGACCGGAATCTTCAGCCCCCGGATAATGCCTCCTGCCAGCCCTATGATACAGGCGCCGATAAAAGCACCGAGAATCAGCTGTAATGTGACCGGAAGCGCCTGCACTACAAGTGTGTCAACAAATAACGTTTTAAGACTTGCTAAGCTCATTCTGCTTCTTCGACCTCCGATCTAAAAGTTTCTTGATTCCCTGTACAAGCAAGAACAGAATCATATAAATAGCCGCGGCTGTCAGGTAGGCAGTCATTGGCTGATAATATTTCGAATTTACTCTGTGTGCCATATAGGTCAGTTCAGTAATTGTAATCCACATCAACAGTGAAGTATCTTTTATAATAATGGAAACCATGTTCATGATGGAATCCTTTACCTTGGAAAATGCCTGCGGGATCAGGAAATAGACAAGCGTCTGAAGCTTGGAAAATCCCATCGCACAGGACGCTTCCTCCTGCCCCTTATCAATACTCTGAAGCCCCCCACGGACAATTTCTGCGATAAATGCCCCGTCGTTCAGAACCAGGGCGATGACACCGATCACACCCGCGTTAACAGTCATCAATCTGGCCAGACCATAGAACAGGAAATAAATCTGTACCAGAAGTGGTGTCTCACGGAAAAAGCAGACATATGCGCTGGTAATCCGCCAGATACCCTTTACCCTCCGGAAATTAATAGAACCGATGATAATACCCCAGATGATCGCAAGTATGATCGCAATCACGGCATATTTAACCGTTACGGCCGCCGCGTTCAGAAAGTCCGGAAGAGTCGCCTCAAAAACTCGCCAGTTAAAACTCACGGTATACCCTCCTATCCGTATAAACAGGGGCGGCGGCCATATGCCCGCCGCCCCATATCTTCATTAATAGCTGGATACATTTGTCTCCGGTACCCACTCAGTTCCCATGTACTGTGCATAGATATCTGCGTAATCACCGTTAACTTTTAATCTCTGAATGTACAGATTGAATGCATCGCGGGTCACATAGTTGCCCATTGCAAAGGCGCATCCATTCAGATAAGACGGGCCGTTGCCGTCCAGCAGACGGATATTGTCATTTACGTTCAGCGGCCCTGCGAATACCACGCCGTCATCGAACGCCACATCAATGATGCCGGATGACAGTGCGTCCTGCCAGGTACCTGCTGACAGAGTTACTGTCTCAGACTCCGGGAACAGGGTCGGAATCAGATCCTCATATGCGCTTCCCTCTGTCACACCGATTTTAACGGATTCACCGTTCAGGTCATCCAGACTTTGATAGGGAGAATCTTTCTTCACACAGCCCTTGCCGTGATCCACAAAATACGGATCGCTGAATACAATCTGGCTCGCCCGCTCAAGGGTCATGTTCATGTTGGCTGCGATCATGTCCACCTTGCCGCTGTTAACAGCCGTCAGCATCGCAGACCATTCCAGGGTTTCCCAGTCTACGGTAACACCCAGCTCAGATGCAAAGCCATTGATGATCTCCGGGATAAATCCGGTAATTTCACCGCTGGACGGGTCCAGATAGCATACACCCTCGATGGTCGGATCACATCCAACCACCAGAGTACCTTTTTCCTTGATGCCCTCCAGATAGTCGGCGCCGCTGTTTGCCATGGCTGAAGAGCCGCCGTCCCCTGATGTGCTTCCGCCGGAGCCGCCGCATCCGGCCAGTGCTGCCGCCGCCATAACAGCTGCAACTGTGATCCCTACTAATTTCTTTGCTCTTTTCATCTTCTCTCCTCCGTTCTGATGAGTTTTTATATACAACTGGCATTTCTCACTGCTCTCCCTTTGCAGCTGACACTGCCAAGGTTGCCCTTACTGGTTATTTTGTATATTTCTTGATAAAGCGGCAGAGCCGGCGTACGCCCTCACACAGGTTATCCATCTCTGTGCCGCAGGAAATACGGATCATCTGGCTTGTGGATTTGCCGAAGGTCCCTCCCGGCGCCACGCCCACATGCTCTTCAGCCAGCAGCTTCAGTGCGAATTCCTCTGAATCCATGCCGCAGCAGGAAATATCCACCATCATGTAGAATGCGCCGTGGGGATAGGAGAAGCCAACTTGTTCCTCCTGGAAGATCGCCGCTGCCGCATCTCTTCTGGCTTTGTAATCCTTTATGGAAAATCCCACAAAGTCCTGCGGGCCTGTGATGGCGGCTTCTACCGCTTTCTGGGCAACTGCCGTCGCATTCCCCATCATCGCCACCATCATCTGGTTGACCAGGGCTATGATCTTCTCAGAAGCGATCAGATATCCGATTCTCCAGCCTGTCATGGCGTATTTTTTAGATGCGCCGGAGATCAGAATGACTCTTCCGTCTTTGTCCAGAGCCTTCAGGGAACAATGTTTTCCTTCATAGATCAGGAAATCATAAATCTCGTCCGAAATCACATACAGATCATATTTTTCCGCCAGCTCCATGATCATCCGGACCGTTTCCTCGCTGAATACGGCGCCGGTCGGATTGGACGGAGTATTTACCATGATTGCTTTGGTTTTGTCCGTGATAAAGGGTTCGATATTTTCTCTCTTTGGCTCAAATCCGTTGGCCGCCGGCATCACATAGGGAACCGGCGTCATTCCCAGAGACATTACCTGCATTTCATAGACCGGCCAGCTGGGATCGGGAACCAGGACCTCGTCGCCGGGATTGCCGATACTGCCCAGCGCCGCTTCCAGCGCCATGCAGGCTCCGCCCGTTACAACGATCTCAGATATTTTCACTTCTTTTCCCAATCTCTCAGTAAAATCTTTTGCGAGAGCTTCCCGCAGAGTTTTAATTCCCGGTACGGGAGTATACTTTGTAAACCCGTCATCCATGGCCTTTTTCGCCGCTTCACAGATGTACTCCGGTGTGATAAAATTAGGCTCGCCTGTCTCCAGCCGGATGCAGTCCGGCACCTCTCTTGCAGCATCCTGCAGTTTCCTGATTCCTGATTCCGGAAGGCTTTGAATCATTCTTGACAGCTCTTTCATTGTTATCTCCTCCATTTATTTTTCGTTCACTATAGCGGAACGTTGTTCTTATGGCAGTTCTAAAAAAAAATCATAGATAGTTTTCAATTTTTTCTACGTACTCACGTCCCCAGGCCGCCCATTCCCTCATCTTCTCTTCTGTAAAATGAGAAGCAAGCCCGCTGACGCTCATGCTCGCATAAATATTTCTGTCTTTATCAAAGATGGGAAGCGCGATACACTTGATTCCGAACTCATGCTCCATATGATCTATGGCATATCCCCGGAGCCGGGTGCTCTTCAGCTCTCTTCTCAGCTCCTCTTTGCCGGTAATCGTCGCGTCTGTGAACGCTGTGAGCTTCTGGGTTTCCAGAAACTGATTCCTCTGTTCTTCAGGCATATTGGAAAGGATCGCTTTGCCAAGCCCTGTACAATGCATCGGGGTTTTCATCCCCAGCACCCTTCTGATCAGATTGGGAGACTGATACGGATAAGTAGAATCCAGATAAAATACCTCCCATCCGCAGGGAATTCCCAGATACACCCGTTCTCCGGCCCGGTCAGACAGCTCCTGCATATACGGCAATGCGATCCTGGCGATCGGAAAGCTGTCGGACAGGCCTTTGCACAATACAAATATCTGCATTCCCAGCCTGTATTTTCCCGTAGCTTCATTCTGTTCCAGATATCCCATCTGCCTGAATGTGTATAGGATGTTATGTACGTTACTCTTACATAGCCCGAACCGTTCGCTGATTTCTGTAACGCCGAGGCTGTCTTTTCCTACAAAACAGTTCAGGATTTCCAGGGCCTTGTGCAGGCTTTTAACTTTTATTTCATTTTCCATTACCCTACTCTACACCATTTAGCTCTTATAAACGACTTTGATGAATGGTTCAGATTTCATGATCTGATGGTTTAATTATAATAAGTCCATAAATTTAATGCACTGTCCCCCGTTAAAAATATTATGATAATTTTTGTACATCGCACAAGAAATCCTGAAATTTTACACAAAAAAATACCTGGTACGCAATATCTATTATCGGTATTGCACACCAGGAACGCTTTTTGTATACAATTCTCTAAAAATCTTCATGAAACCACTGGTTCAGCTCATCGATCATAAAAGCCATGAAGATCTGCATGTCAAAGCTGGATTCTTCCTCCATATTCAACAGCTCCCTCACTTTATTGATCCGGTAGCGGACTGTATTTTTATGCAGATGCATTTTCTCCGCAACCTCCAGAGTGTTCCCATAATTTTTCACATACTGCTCTGTCGTCTTGTACAAATCTCCGTCATGCCGGCGGTCAAACTCCAGAATCAGGTCAATAATCTTCCTGCTGTATTTCTGAAACCATTCCTCCCGGTAACAGGGGAGAAGAATCTGATAGATTCCCGTATCATGATAATAAACCCTGGTCTTTTCAAACAGCCTCGCATACTGCTGGGCGCAAAAGCTTTCCTTCATGGCCGTTATCAGCTCGTCCGGGTCTTCATGGATCTCTCCGATTCCAATCCAGTAATCCTCCGGCGGCATCCGAAGCTGCTCCAGCAAAAGCTCCCGGTATCTGCCATATTCCTTCTCCGGCCTCTCTTCCCTGGTAGAATTGGTATAGATCACTATGAAACAGCCTCCTTTATAATAAAATACCGGCTGCTTGCTCCTCTCCCGTTCCCGTATCTGGTAATATTTCCTATAATCCCTGATTTTCCTCCCGCCTTCCTCCCGTATGAAACAATACAAAATCCTGTAAGGCTCCACACGGTTAGGCAGAATCTCCCGATTCAGCTCCCTCTGCCCCTTGATATCCAGTTCCCCTCTCAGCAGCAGGGAAATTCTGTGCTCCTGAAGCTCCAGATTGTTCCGCTCTGCGATCTTACTCTTCAGGCATACGACAATATCTTCAAAATATGCGTCGTCCCTTCCGAACATAAAAATCGGAAGGCCATGCTCGTCGGCATACTTCAACACCTCCTCCGGAAGCTCCGGATAACAGACATTTTTAACTGCCAGCGCGCTCACCTGGTCGTGGCACAGATCCACAATCGCAGACATCAGCATGCCTGGATCGTCCTTGGCAAACAGAAGGCTGCTGATCACAAAATCGTACTTTCGGAAGGTCCACTTCTTAGGAGCCTCCCCGCTCTGCAGGGCATACTCATAATCCAGAATCCCGATTGAATCAATCCTGTTATCCAGGCCCGCTTCACCGGCCACCAGCTGAAACGGCTGGAATTCCTTCAGTTCCCAAACTTCTCTTACAGTAATAGACATATTACCCTCCCGCTAAAAACGGTCACGCCAAACCGCCGTCATCCCCAATTCTGCTCTTTTATCTCTAACATTATAATATGATTCATTCATAAAATCAATGTAATCCGCTCTACCGGGACAGGCAGAGGGTGCCGCTCATCATCATAATAGATGATTAAGCGGCACCCTCGCGGCTGACTGTCTCCCTCGCCTGATATTACTTATTACCCTTTGACTGCTCCTGATACGACTCCTTCTATTATATATTTCTGACAGAGTATATAGAAAATAACGATCGGTATAATCGCCAACACGAGCACTCCCATCATCGCTCCCATATCTACCGACCCGTATCCGCCTCTCAGATACTGAATCGCAATGGGAATTGTCTTATACTTTTTCAAATCCAGCACCAGATACGGCAGCAGATAGTCATTCCATATCCACATGGCCTGCAGGATCGCCACAGTGATGCACATTGGTTTCATCACCGGAAGCACTATTCTGAAAAAGGTCTGCAGCGGGGAGCAGCCGTCAATCATGGCCGCTTCCTCTATTTCAAGTGGGATTGATTTTACGAATCCTGTGAACATGAATACGGCCAGCCCGGCTCCGAAGCCCAGATATACAATGATGATTCCCCACGGATTGTTCAGCCGGAGGATATTGGCCAGCTTTGACAGCGGATACATCACCATCTGGAAAGGCACGATCATAGAAAACAGACAGAGTACATAAAAGGTTTTGGTTCCCAAGTTCCGCACCCGGATGATATACCAGGCAGCCATAGAACAACAGAGCACAATGACTGCAACAGAGCCTATTGTGATGAAAAGACTCCAGCCAAAGGCCTGGAAAAATCCGGTTCTCTCCACTCCGCGGACATAGTTCTCTATTCCGGAAAACATCTCTGAAAGCGGTACGGAAAATGGACTTTTACTGATATATGCCTTCTTTTTAAATGAATTCAGCAGAACCAGCACAACAGGATATACATATCCGATGGATATTATGGCAAACAGCAGGGTAAGAAAAAGGCTGCGCCTGGTTTTTTCCCCATTTTTCACTGAGCCACCTCCTTAGATGAAGTGATCCTGTTCTGGATCAGCGCGATGGCCGCCACAAGAATGAAGAACACCACAGCCTTCGCCTGGCCGACCCCTTCATAGCCCGGCCTGCCGTAGAAAGTGTTGTAAATATTCAATGCCAGCATCTCTGACATCCTGGACGGCGCGCCGTTAGTCAGCGCCAGGTTCTGATCAAACAGCTTAAATCCATTTGTCAGCGTCAGGAAGGTGCAGACGGTGATTGCGGGCATCACCATCGGAATCACCACATACCGTATTCTCTGCCAGTAGGTCGCGCCGTCTATTTTGGCGGCCTCCGTCAATTCACCCGGAATGCTCTGGATTCCCGCGATATAAATAATCATCATATACCCAATCTGCTGCCAGCACAGAAGTACCACCAGACCCCAAAATCCGTATGTACCGGAATAGGTCAGTGTGCGGCCCACCAGGGCCAGGATTCCATTCAGCAGCAGCTGCCAGATATAACCGAGGATAATCCCTCCGATCAGGTTCGGCATGAAAAAAACCGTCCGGAAGAGATTTCTCCCTCTGATCTTCCGGGTCAGTGCCAGCGCCACAAGGAACGCCAGCACATTGATCAGCACCATAGTCACAATCGTGAACAGCGCCGTATACCAGAGGGAGTGCCGGAAGACGGCGTCTCCAAACAGCTTTGGATAGTTGGAGAAGCCCGTCCACATGGCGTCAGTAATCGTCGTAAACTGGCAAAATGAAAGATATACCCCGAGAATAAATGGCACTAAAAAACCAATTGTAAATGCGGCCAGCGTGGGCAGCAAAAAGATGGGAAAATACTTTCGGATTGACCGGTTCATGACGTCTCGCCCGCCTCTCCGTGAACGGCTGCATATTCTGTCTTCCAGCCGTCAACAAATGCGCGTACTACGCCGTCCCAGCTTCCTGTTCCCTGGGCGTATTCCAGCAGCGCGCTGCCGACGCCATTTTTCCATTCCTCAGAGGGCATGGTGGTAAAGTTCCAGGAAACCGGAGTTTTTCCAGCCTTTCTGTATTCTTCGCTGGCCTTTACCAGTGGGTTATCCGGCAGATATTCTTCAAATGTCTTAAACGGCGTGATGAATCCCATCTCTTCAGAGATTACTTTTCTTCCTTCATCACTCGTGATGCACCACTCCATGAAGTCCAGCGTGGCCTGGATATCTTCTTCGGAAGCTTTGCTGTTCACACACCAATAGTTTTCAGATCCTGTGCACAGTCCTTGGTCTTCCTCACCGTCAACGCCGATATAGATCGGAAGCATCCCCAGATCCTCATCAGCAACGGCATTTCCCTTGATATCGTTATACGCCCAGGTACCATTCTGGTAAAATGCCGCCTCTCCCAGCGCGAATTCAGACGCCGCGTCCTCTCCGGTCTTAGAAGAAAGCATGGAAGGATCTGTGGTGGAATCCTGAATATAGAGGTCAAATATCTGTTTATAATTATTCAGATAAGTTCCCTGGATAGCGTCTGTGGAAGTAATTCCTTCATCTTTATATTCATAATATACCGGCAGATTGGCCAGATGAGTTTTATATCTCCAGTCAGAGGAGGCATCCATACCCGCAGATGTGAACGCGCCCTGTACACCCAGCTCATCCTTATGCTGCTGAATTCCGTCAGCTACCTTTTTCAGGGCGGCAAAATTATTCAGCTCATCAATAGAATGGATCTCAGCGTCAGGAAGCTGGAAATACTGATCCAGGATTTTCTTGTTATAGATAATGCCGTAGGTCTCAATGACATAGGCAATACCCACCACCTTATCCCCCTCTTTCAGGACATAATCATCACTGTTCACATTCTTGTATATAGCGCTGTCGGACAGGTCATAGCAATAGTCCTTCCAGGAAGCCAGCCCCACCGGTCCGTTGACCTGAAACATCGTAGGAGCTTCATCCTTTGCCATTTCAGATTTCAGAGTAGATTCATAGGTGCCGGAAGCCGCCGTTTCTACCGTGACCTTAACGCCGGTCTCTTTCGTGTATTCAGCAGCCAGCTCCTTCCACTGATCTGCCTGTTCCGGTTTAAAATTCAAATAGTATACTTTTCCAGTCTTTTTATTGTCTCCGGCTGAATTGTTCTCGTCCTTTTTTCCGTCGCCGCACCCGGCAAACATGGAAACTGCCGTAACTCCTGCCAGCAGCAGGGCAATCAAACGATTTCTTTTCTTCATATTACTACCTCGCTTCCGTTAAAATTCGAGCACGCCGGACAAATCGTCTCTGCGCCCGGCTGAATTCTGTAGTAGTATGCACCAGAATATAAAAAAAATACCTGAATATGCTTGACGAAATCAGGGGATAGCTATATAATCATCATATGAATAGTTGTTCATATATTCATATTTAAGAACAGCAATCCGGGCTATCTGCTTTGCTAATTTATGTGCGGCAGCGGATTTACGCCCATTTCGATTATTACCTATTTAATCAGGCAGGAGGCAATAGCATGGAAAACGCAGTAAGAAAACCCATTTATCCGAATGATCTTGAGAAAAGGCAGGAACAGGCACATACGCATGCTTACCAGGAGCATGACGACAGCTGCGGCTGCGGGCATGAGCACTCTCATGGCTCTGAGCCAGAGCATGCGCATACACACCAGGAGTGCGGCTGCGGGCATGAGCACGGTCCGGAACAAAGTCACGGACATTCACATACTGAAACCGCGGCTGCAATGCCTCAGGAGAAGAATCAGAAAAACTGCATCAAGAGAGTTTTTCTTCTGGAAAACCTGGGCTGCGCCAACTGTGCCGCTAAAATGGAAACCAGAATTAACGCACTCCCAGAGGTAAACCTCGCGACGATCACTTTCGCTACAAAACAGCTCCGAGTGGAAGCCCGGGACCCTGATTCTCTTATCCCCAAACTGCAGGAGATCTGTTCCTCTATTGAATCAGAGGTAGTTGTTACCGCAAGAGTCGGACGCAGGGCGCCTGTTCCGGAGCAGCAGCCGGGCACAGCAACCGTGAAATCCACCTCTCCAAGTAAAAAAATTGGTATTTTTGCAGCAAACAGGAGGAAATTCCTGGAACTGTTTTCCGGAGCAGCCTGCTTCGCCGCAGGCCTGATCTTATCACAGTTCGGGTTGGACGTTCCTTCCTTAGCCCTCTTGATTGCGGCTTATCTGATCCTCGGTCTGGAAGTCCTGATCACCGCAGGGAAAAATATTTTAAAAGGGCAGGTCTTTGATGAAAATTTTCTGATGAGCATAGCCACAGTCGGCGCATTCTGTATCCGTGAATATCCGGAGGCCGTTGGCGTCATGCTTTTCTACCGGGTGGGAGAGCTTTTTGAAGATATTGCCGTCGAACGGAGCCGTACCCAGATCATGGACGCCGTTGACATGCGTCCTGAAGTCGTCACAAAGGTTCATGGCAGCCATACCCATATTATCCCTGCTGAAGAAGCTGCGGTGGGTGACGTCATCCAGATCAGGCCCGGAGACCGTATTCCTCTGGACGGAACTATTCTGGAAGGCGAAAGCCGTCTGGATACCTCACCGGTCACGGGTGAACCGGTACCGGTAAGCGTAGGCCCCGGAAGTGAGGTCATCTCAGGCTGTGTCAACACCTCCGGGCTTTTAAAAGTGCGTGTGGAAAAGATATTAGAGGAATCCATGGTCACAAAGATCCTGGACTCTGTAGAAAATGCCGCCGCCAGCAAGCCACGGATCGAGCGCTTCATCACCAGATTTGCCAGGATCTACACTCCTTTCGTGGTAGCGCTTGCCGCAGCTACGGCCATCCTGCCTTCACTCTTCACCGGTGACTGGAATTACTGGATTAAAACCGCACTCACCTTCCTGGTTATCAGCTGTCCCTGCGCGCTGGTGCTTTCCGTACCTCTGGCCTTCTTTTCCGGGCTGGGAGCTGGTTCTAAACGCGGGATCCTGTTCAAAGGCGGTATTTCTCTGGAAGCTATGCGTAATATAAAAGTCCTCGTAATGGATAAGACGGGAACCATCACGAAAGGAAACTTTGTCCTTCAGGAGGTACGCCCATCCGGGGATATGGATATCAATACGCTGCTCCGCCTGTGTGCCAGCTGTGAATCCGCCTCCACCCATCCCATCGCTCACAGCATCGTTACAGCCGCTCAGAACAAAGGGCTTCCCCTCACCGCCCCGGACTCTGTAGAAGAGTTCGCAGGCAAAGGAATTCTGGCACGCTTGCCGGAGGGTGAAATGCTGTGCGGTAACAGAAAGCTGATGGAACAGTTTCATATTTCTATGGATCAGGCACATGGTAATGGGTATGGGACAGAGATATTTGCCGCCTTAAACGGAACATACACCGGTCATCTGGTGATTTCCGATACAATTAAAGAAGAAGCCGCCTCAGCGATCCGCCAGATCAAATCTAAGGGCATCACTACCGCCATGCTGACCGGGGATGCCGCAGACAGCGCCAGTGCAGTAGCAAAGGCCACAGGAATCGATGAAGTCCATGCCAGACTGCTGCCTCAGGAGAAGCTTTCTGAGCTTCAGAAAATCCGTGAAAAACACGGAGAGGTGATGTTCGTCGGAGACGGCATCAACGACGCCCCTGTTCTTGCAGGAGCAGACGTGGGCGCAGCCATGGGAAGCGGAGCGGACGCGGCAATTGAGGCAGCAGACGTAGTATTCATGACTTCCAGCATGAGCGCAATCCCCCAGGCGTTCTCCATCTCCCGCGCAGCCAGCCGGGTGGCCAGGGAAAATGTAATATTTGCATTGATCATCAAAGCGCTGGTCATGATCCTGGGCCTGCTGGGCTTCGCCAACATGTGGATGGCTGTGTTTGCCGATACCGGAGTCGCCATGCTGTGCGTGCTGAATTCAATACGTATTCTCTATAAACACTGATTATTTCTTATAAATATCTTTAAGACGGGGCTGTGCCCTGCAGATGAATTCCCATCTGCAGGGCACAGCCCCGTCTTACACTGCCAATATCTTACCATTCTCTCAGGCTTTGAGTTAACATCTTACGCCTTCGCCGTCCATTTCCTTCAGCCCATGGAGCAGCTCCTCATAAAGCACATTCACATCAATCGGCTTTGGTATAAACCCTGTCATCCCTGCTTTTACAGCCGCCTCCCTGTCTTGCTTAAAAGCATTGGCAGTCATAGCGATGATGGGCACTGTGGCCGCATCGTCCCTTGGCAGCTCCCGGATAGCGGCGGCGGCATCCAGGCCGTTCATCACCGGCATCTGGATGTCCATGAGAATCACATGAATCGATCCCGGCCGGCTCTGCCGGAACAGCTCCACCGCCTCTCTGCCATTTTCCGCCCTCATAACAGAGGCTCCCTGCAGATTCAGCAGCTCTATGGCAATTTCAGCATTTAACTCATTATCCTCTACCACTAAAATATTCACCCCGTGAAGAAGATTTTCTTCCTCTTTTAGCTCCTTGCCTTCCCCTTCATCCAACTGTCCTTTGGGAAACGTGACTGTGAAATAAAACTCACTTCCCTCCCCGGACCTGCTACTCAGCTTTAATTCACCGCCCATCAGGTGCACGATACTCTTGCTGATTGCCAGCCCCAGTCCCGTCCCCTGACTCTTAGAATAATTGGAACCCAACTGTTCAAAGCTCTTGAAGACGCGCTGCTGTTCCTCCTCCGCAATTCCAATACCTGTGTCGCTGACGCGGAAGGTAAACACGGCATCATCCGGTGTTGACCTGTCTTCTGTGATGCTGAGCAGAACGGTCCCGCCGGATGGCGTAAATTTCAGTGAATTAGACAGCAGATTCAGAATTACCTGCCGCAGGCGGATACCATCCCCCACCAGCACGTCATCCTCAAACTCCTTCTTCAGCAGAAACTGAAGTCCCCTGTCGGCTGCATCCTGTGTCACCATGCTTTCTATTCCATCCAGGAGGCTATGCATGGAAAATGGCTCCTTTGCAACCGTCATTCTTCCGTTTTCTATACGGCTCATGTCCAGGATATCGTTAATCAGGCCAAGAAGATACTGGGAAGAAGCTTTGATCTTCAACAGATTTTCCTTTGCCTTATCCGGCAGCCCGTCCGTCATTTCCGTTAGATCGGTGAGCCCGACGATCGCATTCATAGGCGTCCGGATCTCATGGCTCATACGGGACAGGAACTCACTCTTGGCCCGGTTATCAGCCTCCGCCTTCTGCAGCTCCACACGCATTGCCGCAGCATGCAGCCGTGATCTGCTCACGATAATTACAACGATCAGAACCAGGATCAGCCCCGTAGCCACCACAGCGACAGCCAACCCCGGATTGGCGTATACGATGCTGATAATGCTCATTCTGGATTCCCCAATAGATACCATATTGCGCCCGGTGATTGCGGCTTTTTCATCACTGGTCAAACTGTTGATCGCCTTGTTCAATATAGAGAAAAGCTCCGGCTGGGCAGGGCTGTTTACCGCAAAGCAGATATCCTGGCTGTCATTTACGAGATTTACCTGCACAAGATTCGTGAAGTTGTTTTTCTGTATCACATTTTCCAGGCGCGCTGAGATCCCGTAGAAAAAGTCAACCTTTCCGCTGTTAACAGCCGACACTGCCTGCTCCATATCATCATAGCTTTTCACCTCATCCGCCATTATACTCTCCGGCATTTCCTGGCCCTTTAACACAGCTCCGCTGAGGCCTTCCGAAGGGTAGCTGGATTCCTTATTCCGCACGAGGATTGAACTCAACTGCGCATAAGGTGCTGTCAGTGCCAGGCTCTGTTCAACAGCATCTTCGTCTGAACCGAGATAGAAGCCCAGAATATCGGCCTCTCCCTGCTGGGTCTTTGTCAGCGCATCCGCATAGTTATCGCAGTATACATAAGAAAATGCCAGTCCGGAATAACCAGTGATTTTTCCCAGAAGCTCAGGTACCACTCCATCATGCCCGTCGCTATTGTTAAGACAGAATAGCGGATGCCAATCCCGCGGAATCGCCACTGTCGCCGTTGCCTTCTGACGGATGTATTCCTGTTCTTCATCACTGAGCAGCACATTTGTGTTTGAAGCAGAGGGAAAATTCTTCTCATATAGTTTTTTGGCAAAATTAGGATCGGCCTCATAAATCTTTTCCAGGGCCATATTTAGTCCGTCCAGGATTGCCTGATTGCCTGGTGTGGTCACTATATAATGAGGCTGGGAATCAAAGGACGCGGCAGTATACAGCTCATCACCGGAATCTGAACTGTTCCCCAGAAGAAGGTCTACTTCCCCGTCTTTAAGAAACTGGTTCAGATCTCCCGTCTCCATGAGCTGGTCGTAGGTGTAATATTGCAGCGTGCAGTCCAGGTTGTTGAGATCCAGATAGATCTGCAGCCTTCTGATATTCTCCTTCGCCCGCTCAAACACCCCGATTGTTTTTCCATTGAACGAATTGAGATCATAGCTCTTAATCTCACTGTTATCTCTGCGTGCCATGAGAACCAGCTTGCTGTACCCACAGTTATAATCCGGGTAAGCGTAATATTCTTCCAGGTCCTCCATATAATACTGTCCGCCCATCAGCTCAAATTCTCCCGCCTGAAAACGGGATAGCATATCTTCACTCCCCACGCTGACATATTCATACTTCCAGCCTGTATACTTAGCAATCTCTTCCAGCGCGTCAACCACAAGCCCATAATGTTCCCCGTCCTCGGAGGTCATGGAATAGCCCTTCGCTTCAGGAAATCCCACACGGATCACTTTCGGTCCTTCTGCCGCCATACAGGGCTTTGCCGCTGCGAACACCATCGCCGCTGCCAGCAGAGCTATCATTAAAATCTTCTCCATACGGCTGGATTCATTTCTCATAAAGTCACCTTCTTATTCCTTATCAATATTTCCTGACACCGCCTTCATAAAGGCGGTACACTGATGTTCTTCGTTCTCCAGAAGCACTCCCCAGCCTGCCGAAAAAGCCGCATAGTCCCCCTCCCGGATGAGCTTTATCTGCTGTCTGACGCACTCCTGATATCGTTGATCCAGGCTTTTATCCTGAAGCCTCAGCAGCATGAATGGATACCCCCAGGTTATCAGCTCTGCCATCTGTCCATAGCACTCGCGCACAGCCGCCAGAGGGCATTCTTCTTTGATAAATGTCAGAATAACTTCAAAGCAGTTGTAGCTCTTTTTCTGCTCCTGGATCATCATCAGCCGGTCTCCCAGTTCCTTCCTTTTTCCTTCCTGCACATATTCTAAAGTATACTGTGTGATACCTCCTGCTGTCAACGCCAGCAACTGCACACTTTCCCTGTACAGCCGCAGTCCTTCACGGATATCAGGCAGTGTAAAATCAATTTCCACCGGAGCCATGAAGACCTGCGTCCCCTTTCCCTGAAAAGAACGCGTAACGCCGAGAGCCTCCAGAATAGACAACGTGCGGCGGACGGTCGTCAGAGAAACTTTATACTTATTCTCCATCTGCGGCAGGGACGGCAGATAGCTTCCCACCGGATATATTCCAGTTAAAATCTCCCTGATGATTACAGAGACCAGCGTATAGCGCATCTGCGGCCTTCTCCGGTAAATATTCCACCGGAAAGGAACCTTCTCCAGCGACTCCAGATGAAATTCTTCCGCCGATTGGCCAATGAAATCCAACAGCTCGTCAATCATTCTGCCGTAAATATCCTGGAATTGAACCTTCAGGAAGGATATACCATCTCCCCGCAGTACCTCCATAAGTTCACCGGCCGTTATCCTGGGCTCATCCCGATTGGAGAGATAGGGAAACCGTAAATACCGGATGACTTCCCAAAAAAGGTTTAAAATCAGCTGATTATTCCATGAGCTCAGAACACCCATATAGAATTTTACCGTTAAAGGCACCGCTCCAGGCACTATATTGCTCAGATCATGCAGAATGCATTCCCATCTTTCCCGGCTCCACTGGCGCAGCGCACATTCCCACAGTGGTACAAACAGAAGCTTCCCGGCCTCGCTCAAATCCAATATACCCTCCTTACGGGGAAGATAGTATCTGGCGGCGTTTTCCCTGAACTGGCAGGAACCAGCCACAAAGATTACAGATGCCGCCTTCCTTTCCGCGGTACGGATATAGTTTCCCTTTTCCAGAAGTTCCAGCGCAGCCCTCACCGTAGTCCGGCCCAGGTGGAAATTCTCGCAGATCTGAGGAATGGATGGAAGACAATCCCCGTATTGATAGAATCCGAACCGGATCCGGGTCTCATAATAATCATATACCAGCCGACGCAGACCATTATCCTTTTTCATTGTATACTCCATTAAATTTCTTCCGCTGCCTCCGCTCCCAGAAGATAACGGTGCAGCAGAACTTCCAGTTTCCTGACATCAATAGGTTTCGCGAAGTGTTCATTCATCCCGGCTTCCCTCGCCTCACTCTCGATCTCCGACCAGTCATAGGCCGTCAAAATGATGACCGGAATGTCATCGCCTACAGTTCTCCTGATACGCCTCGTAACCTCTAATCCGTCCATCCCTGGCATCTTCATAAATTATCACTTGATTCCTACTGCCGCAGCCAGCAGAGATAGTCAGAATACATATAAAAAATAAGTACTATTGAACATATTTTTCTTCTCATACCTGTTTCTCCTATTCCCGGCTGTCAGAATGGTATACCCCGCACTTTATTGTCTGATACAAAGTGGTTTTCAGAATTCCCACATCAATCGGTTTTGCGACATGTGCGGTCATTCCTGCTTCTATAGCCGACTGCACGTCCTCAGCAAACGCATTGGCAGTCATTGCAATAACCGGTATCTCACCTGCGTCAGCCCGCCCCAATGACCGTATGGCCTTCGTGGCTTCATATCCGTTCATCTGTGGCATTTGTATATCCATCAGAACTGCATCATATGTTCCCGGTGCTGTTCCGGAAAACTCCTCCACCGCCTGTTTCCCATCCTTCACTACCACAGATTCCGCCCCAAACATATCAAGCAGGCCGCAGATAATTTCCGCGTTGATAGCGTTATCTTCCGCTACCAGAATCCGCCGGCCGGCGAGTATATCCTGCTCTTCAGAATCCGTACCGGAATCTCCTGAACTGCTCTCAGGCTTCTCTGTCTCATCAGCCGCTTCACATTCAAGCTCAACTAAAAAGACCGTTCCCTGCCCAATACTGCTTTGTACGGAGATTTTTCCATCCATCAGATCAACCAGTCCCTTGGCGATACTGAGCCCCAGGCCGGTTCCTTCAATCTGTTCCGCATTATCGCTGCGGACAAACGGCTCGAAGATGCTCGGCAGCGAATCTTCCGCTATCCCTATCCCTGTATCACGCACAGTAAATCTATAACGGACATATCCTTCCTTCTCCGCCTGTATTTCTTCCACCAGAAATTCTACCTTCCCTCCCTCCGGAGTAAACTTGACCGCGTTACTCAGAAGGTTGATAAGAATTTGATTGATTCGCAGCGAATCCCCGTAGAAGCAGGTATGTGTAATATTACCCATCCTCGTTACAAACTGCAGCCCTGACGCACTTGCCGGAGGGATCAGCATGGCTGAGATCTGCTCCTGAAGTTCTAAAAGGGAAATGTTCATACGGTTTAACTTAATCTTTGAGCCATCGATCTTACTCATATCCAGCACATCATTAATCAGGCTCAGCAGATGACGGGAGGAGACTGTTATTTTCTTCAAACAATCCTTCACCCGTTCCTGATCGTCCGGATGGGCTGACGCCAGGGCCGTCATTCCCATAATCGCATTCATGGGAGTCCGGATATCATGGCTCATAGTAGAAAGAAAGCTGCTTTTCGCCCGGTCCGCCTTTTTCGCCAGCTCCAGGGCATTTTCAAGCTCCGTCTGGGACCTTCTCTCCGCTGCCAGCATGTCTGTCACATCCGCCCTCACCAGACAGACCGTCCGGTGGTTCTGGTCGCCCCATAGAACGTTGACCTGCTTATAACGCACTTCCTGCTCTGCCCGGTACGGGAGTATAAATTCATAGCCGCCGGGAAATTCCTCCAGACGATCTAAAATTGCCGGGAGCCTGAGCCGGCCGGCCGGGTTATCCGCCGTTCCCGTCCCGTACTGGCTGATAAAACGGCCGATGGCTTCCTGATAATCCGTAATCTGATAGGGCGGCAGGTTCTCAAGTACCGTCTGGCGGGTATACATGGTCATTTTCTTGGTTCCGACATCAATAAAGCATGCCAGGTCGAAGGTGTAAGCGATCATATTCAGCAGGCCCTGCTGCTCTCTCACTGATTCAGTGATATCTGTCCGCAGAAGGCACACCCTTCCCAGCCGGAGATCGACAGCAGAGACCGTCATGTTTTTAGTGCGTATATCCCCGTTATCATCAGACATAGAAAAAGCGAACGTATAAGGACCGCTCTTCCTCAGGCGGCTAACCATGAGCTCCGGATCCAGGCAGTTTTTATACTGTTCCCTGTCCCGCGGGACAATCCGGCTCTTCAGCATACCGTCCATCCATTTCGTATGGCACCCTTCCCGGGGCGGAATGCAGCAGGCATTTTCATTGCAGGAAAGAATCGAGTAATGGTCTCTGGTCAGATCCACATCCACAACAAAATCATAGCCTGTTACAGAAAGCTGATGCAGAATCCGTCCGGCTACTATCTGCTCGGTGATATCAGTCACCGTCAGGATTCCTGTCACATCCTCATTGTCCGGAGAAACCACCATATTCATCTTGAACCGTACATATCTCCCCAGTTCCTCGCCGGGCAGGCGGATGAAGCACTCCATCACCTTTTCCGTCTCATTTCTTCTGAATGCAGCAAGAGCAGGCGCTCCCAGATAGGTATCCAGAAATTCCCTCCGCTCGCCTGGCTCAACAATCATCCCGGCAATTCCCATGAAAAATTCTTCCCGGACAGAACCGAAGGTGTTCAGCGGATCAGAATTCGTATAGTCAATGATCTCAATGATCCTGTTGCGGGTGATATTGCAATGCCCGATAATCAGCGCATTCGGGCCGGGCGCGCGGTAATGCTGGATAATCAGCTCGTTGTACCTGCGCCGAACCTGCTCACGTTCCTCTTTCTCTGCAGTAATATCCCGGTATACAGCGTACAGGCGTTTTTCCCCCATCTGGTTCTGAATGACAGAAAACGAAACTCTCACCCACACATAGCCGTCCACGCCCTTTTTCAGCCGGTAGGACATCTCATGGTGGTCAATTCCCCCGGCCATAAGGGCAGAAAGCTGTTCTTTAATGTAACCCAAATCATCCGGATGGGCACCTCTGACAGCGTCCGACCCGTACAGCTTCCATGCGTCTTCCGGCGACATGCCAGTCAGCGCAGCAAACCCATCTGAAATATATTCAGGCGTCATGCTGCCGTCCTCTTCATAGCGAATGACAGCAATACCGTCAGGCAGGTTCCTAACAACCGTTTCAAAGTATTCTTCCAGACGCTCCTTTTCTTTCCTGGTTTTTACTGATTCAGTAATATCTCTTATATATTTTATGTATGCCGGGACGCCGTTCCAGTCTGTTTCCCGGAAACGGGTGGAATAGAACCTGCCGGCTCCCGCAATCGCCATTTCATGTTCTTCTCCATCAGATTTGTGGCTGTGCAGCGTGCAGAACTCGCAGGGATGATCCTTGCCGTGCAGGGCCGTGTAACATTTCTGTCCCAGACATGATTTTCCCCCGGAAAATAGCTCTCTGGATTCATTGATATAAAGCAGGTCATAATTTTCCTTATCAATGACATAGATCCCGTCCGCAGACTCGTTAGCAATACTCTGATACAGGCGTGTTTCTGAAGAAATACCTGTAAAAACAGCATAAAATTCCGCAGGCTCTGTCAATGGGCCCACACGGCGCCCGTTGAGATGAATCCATATGATACTGCCATCCTTGTGCTTCATCCGGTAGGAGACATCCAGAACCTCCCCGCTGGCAAGCGCGGCTCCCGCCGCCACCGTCACCCGTTGACGGTCCGGTTCACAGATCACGTTCAGCGCGTCACCCCTGGTCAGCTCCATAAACTCTTCTCTCGTATGCCCGGAAAGTTTCATCACTCCGTCCGAATAATACGTGGGGATAAATTTGCCCCCTTCAACCCGGTAGCTGGCCACTCCTCCGGGCATGGTATTGATGATATTCTGTATTCTGTCATTGGCCTCCTTCAGCTCCCTGTCCAGACGGAGCTGTTCGCTCACATCGCTGTACACGCCATACAAGAGCTTAGAGCCGTCCCCCTGGGGTTTCACTTTGCCTTCCAGGCGGATCCAGCGGTATGCCATCTCCCGGTCATTCCACAGCCGGTAGGTGTATCTCAGACTGCCGTTCTCATGGATGGCTTTCTCAACCTTCTCCTGCAAGATAACTATATCATCAGCATGAACACCCAGATATCTTGTCTCCCTTTCCACCTCGCGTATGTGTTCCTCAGAATATCCGACAATCTCATAAAAAGCCGGATTGTGATACACCGGCGAAATTCCCATCCTGTCCACCCGATAAACGCATACACCGCAGGGAACATTGCTGAGCGTCTCTTGCAGTTCTTCCGTCACCATCCTCAATTCCCTCCCGTTAACTCCTGCCTCATCTGCTCCACTTTCTCATATTCTTTCCGTATCGCCTGATAGAAATCTGCATAATCATCCCGTTCTTCCCGGATACGAAGAGGCTCCACGACCGCACAGACCGACCGGTAGAGCGGAGTCAGTCCCAGATTTCCCGCGACCCCCTTTAAAGTATGGGCGGCTTCAAACGCGCCGTCCAGATTCCCGTTCTCCAGCGCGCTGCCCAGATTCCGGAAGCTTTCGTCACTGGACAGCAGCCCGAGCATCCGTAAATAAAAAGATTCATTTCCCATAAAGCGTTCCATTGTGCCCTTATAATCAACACCGTAATTTTCTAAAATTTTCTGAAATCCCCACATAGCTTCATTCCTCCTTTCCAAAAATAAAGTGATGAAGCGTCTGGTACAGCCGTTCTGAATCAATGGGCTTTGCCAGATGCGCATCCATCCCGGCCGCCTTGCTCTTCTCAATGTCATCATCAAATGCATTGGCAGTCATTGCAATAATCGGAATTGTCTGTGCGTCCTCGTTACTGAGATGACGGATACTGTTGGCCGCGGTCAGTCCATCCATCAGCGGCATACGGATATCCATCAGAATCGCATTATAATATCCCTTTTCCGTCTTACTGAACAGCTCCATCGCCTTCAGGCCGTTTTCTACCGTATCCACCTGAAACCCTCTGCTTTCCAGAAGCATCACCGCTACCTCTGTATTAATCGCATTGTCTTCAGCAAGCAGTATTCTTTTTCCGGTAAAATCATAAGCCTCTGGCTCTGACTGCTGCTCCTTCTCTTCCTTTTCTCCCAGAGCTCTTGAAAATGCGGAAACCAGCGCAGATTTAAACATTGGCTTGCTCATCAGCAGGTTAACCCCCGCAAGCTTGGCTTCGTGTTCAATGGAAACCCAGTCATAAGCCGTCATGATGATTATTGTAACTTCCGGCCCCACTATTGCGCGTATGCGCCTGGCCGTCTCTATACCATCCATGCCCGGCATTTTCCAGTCAATCAGAATCATATCAAAATATCGTTCTGTATCCCATAGCTCCCGCACCCGTTCGACCGCTTTATGGCCGCTGTCCACCCACTCGGCGGTAACGCCCATCTCACGCAGTGTGACGACGGCGCTTTCACAGACTACCACATCATCATCCACGACCAGCGTTTTCAGATGCGAAAAGTTATAGTCGTGTTTTTTCTGGTGCCTGTGCAGTTTCTCCTCTTCTGTAATATCCAGCTTCACATCTATCGTAAATTCCGTCCCAATATCCTTGATCGAACGCACGGTAATCCTTCCGTCCATCAGATCCACTATATTCTTAGAAATCGCCAGGCCCAGTCCGGTGCCGCCGTACAGAGCCGTAGTTCCCGTGGATTCCTGAGAAAAGGGTTCAAAGATGCGGGGAAGAAACTCTTCACTCATGCCGACCCCCGTATCATTTACCACAAACCGAAGGACCGCATCATTCTTCGTCCGGTGGCGCTGAGCTGCAGAAAAGGTGACCTTTCCGCCCTCTCCCGTAAATTTTATCGCATTGCTTAAAACATTCAGGAGCACCTGCTGGAGCTTCATGGCATCTCCCATATAGTAATCATCCAGCACAGGGTCCACAATACACTCATATTCCACTCCTTTGGCCGCCGCCTGGCTGTAACAGATGGAATTGACTCCTACCAGGAATTCTTCTGTGGGAATCCTCTCATTCTTCAACAGCATCTTCCCGCTTTCAATCCGGCTCATGTCCAGAATATCATTGATGAGCGATAAAAGGAACCGAGAAGAAATCCCAATTTTGGAAATGCAGTCTGACACCAGTTCGTCATCTCCGACCGACTGGGCGGCGATGGTGCTCATACCGATAATCGCATTCATTGGCGTCCTGATTTCATGGCTCATGCGGGAAAGGAAATCGGATTTTGCAGCATTCGCCTGTTCGGCCGCAACCAGAGCCGCCGCCAGCTCATCCTTCTGCCTCTGCTCCTTCTGGACAATGTCTGTCACATCGCTGCGCGCCACGCAGACTTTGCCCAGCTCCTTATCTATGTAGAACACCTGGAACCTTTTTACCCTCTGATTGCCCTGTTCATCTTTCATCTCCAAAACAAATGTATATACCGGCGTCTGCTCCAGCTTCTGTTCCATATACTCAAAATCCAGCTTCTGCAGACATTCCTGTCTGGCCTCTTCATCCATGTACTGAAGGGCCATCCTCCTCAATTCTGCCTGGAAATCCCCCGGAGAGGAAGATATCGGCCGCTGACGGTTCCTCCGGATATCCACTTGCGTGAGCAGATCAAAATCCAGTTCCGCAATCTTCTTAAGCAGCTTTTCCTGCAGCTTAAAGGCTGTGTTATCCGTGGTATAAAAAAACGCGATGATATCGTCTGTCCCAGGCTTTCTGTATAGCTGGAAACTTGTGCTGCTCCAGAATGCCCCCTCATCTTCACGTTTCCTCAGGAACTCAAAATGGTAATCTGTCTTTCCGGAAGCATATCCGGTCAGGACCTTATCTCTGGCCAGCGAATTGTAGATTCTCTCCCCATACGCCGGATCAACCGCAGAAGCGGCCAGGTGCTCTACCAGTTCATCATAAGTGGTTCCCACACCGGCAATCGCCATCTGGGGGGTAGCGATATAATTCTCCGTCCGGTTCTGGGTTATATTAATTCTTCCCTGACTGCTCCCTTCTTCTGAGGACAGCTCCACAAAATACGCCAGTTCCTGCTCATACAGCTCATTATTGCGTTTCTGAAGGCGCTTCTCATCTGTTATATCAATAAATACGCAGAAAAACTGCGCGCCATCCTTTTCCTGGAACATCTGGCCTTTGACAGAAACCCATTTTATGCTCCCATCCTTACAGACCAGGCGGTTCTCACTGTGAACTGTGCTGCCATGGCGCAGTTGTTCACTGATCCTCTCTGTCACATCCGGCATATCTTCCGGATGGATCACCGCCGACATCCTGCTGCCCATGGCTGAGAATTCCTCCCGCGAATATCCCAGGAATTCAAACAGTCCGTCATTGGCATCGATCACTGAAAGATCCTCATCATATCTGCACCTGAAAACTGCTCCCGGTATATTATTGTAGAGATGCAGAAGTTCGTCCTGCATCTTCTTCTGCCCCGTAATATCTATACAGACTGAGACAATCGCCGGACGGCCGTTTTCCGCAATAATCCGCCGCCCCAGGTCATGCACCCAGATATAAGAACCGTCTTTTTTCCGCATCCGGTACTCGACGACGTACTCATCCCCTTTCTCCAGCTGCCCGTCAACCGTCCGGTCAACCATCGTCCGGTCGTCCGGATGCATACAGTTGGTAATTTTGCCATCTATATCTCTGACGAATTCCTCTTCACTTCCATATCCCAGGTAATCAAGCATCTGGCGGTTTATGAAATAAAAAGGGAACTGCTCCTCTATATAACCGCCCATCATGCCACCTGCCACCGAATCGCTTAACAGTTCCTGCCTCTGCCTGGCTATCTGCTCCATTACCAGAGTCTTTGGATAATGCTCTTCTCCCCGCTGGCTGCCGCCCGGCTCAGATACATGAAAGCTTTTCACCTTCCATGCCCCGCCGTCTTCCTTCACCATCGTAAAGAATGATCTCAGATGCCAGATATACTGCCCGTTTTTCAGCGTCATTTTCGTTGACAGATTACACGCATCCTCACAGATTATCTGCTCACAGATCACTTCCAGGCTGCAGACGAACGGTTCCGTGATCTCGCTGATATCCTGTCTGACATATTCAGACATCTCTTCCTTCCCATGGGCGGCTTCATGTTCGCCCGTTCCGACAAAATCCACATCCTCATCCAGCATCTCTGTCGCAGAAATTTCGTCACGCTGTTCAAACCAGTACCGGCAAAATGCCAGAGCTGCATCCCTTGCAGTCATATTCTGTTCCCTTCCCTCTATTCTCTCCACAGGTAGCACCCGCCTTTACCATTCGTTTTTGCCCGGTACAATGCCATATCTGTCCGTTTTATCGCTTCTTCTGCCGAATCCTCCGCATTCCAGACCGCAATCCCCACAGACGCAGTCACAGTCAACTGGTCTGAAAAGTAAATATTAGAAAATGCATGGCAGATTTCCTCTCCCTTTTTGAGGATATCCTTTTCAGATTTCATCAGTTTCATGATAACCATAAATTCATCTCCGCCGTATCGGGCCAGGATGTCCGTCCTCCGTGTACGGGTGCGCAGCACTCTGCTGAACTCCTGAATCAGCCGGTCACCTTCTATGTGCCCTAAAGTATCGTTGATCTGCTTCAGGTTATCCAGATCAAACAGGTAAAATGCAAACGGCGCGTCCTCTCTCTCCAGCGCTCTGACAGCCATCTCCCACCCTCTCCGGTTCAGGACCCCGGTCATATGGTCCCTGTATGCTTCCTCCTGCAGATCCCTTTCCCTCTTCTGAAATGAAGCCAGTTTCACCGCATGAAGCACTCTCCTCCACAAGCTTTCTTCCGAATGGGGTTTATCCGCATAATCCGCGGCCCCCAGCTCCAGAGCCTGCTGCTCGTACTGAATATCCGGGGGGCCGGTTACGATAACCGGAAGATCCCAGACTCCTTTTTCCTCTTTGACGGCTTTCAGCACGCAATAGCTATCACCTCCCGGTAAAGCATTGCTGAGCAGAACTGCCCCCATCCGATCCTTATATATTGAGATATACCCCAGGGCTGAGCCTGTATCCACTGCCTCGACAACCTGATAATACTTTGAAAAGGCTCTCTGCACACGCCCGCGGTACCCGCTGTCCTCATCGGCTACCAATAGTACCTGACTCTGATACCTGTTCTCGAACTCCTCCTTCTCCCGATTCCATGCCTCCTCTCCAGCGGGCTGTACCTTCAGCAGCTCTTCAAACTCTCTCTCAGGCATGGGCTTCGCATAAAAATAGCCCTGTACATAATCGCAGCCCGTCTCAATGAGACGTTCCAGCTGTTCTCTGGTCTCTACCCCTTCCGCTACAACCCCCAGATGCATCCAGCGGGCCAGCTCCATGATAAATTGCAGCACTCCCTGATTCATTGGCTTGGCCGTTTCACTCTGAATGAATTTCATATCCAGCTTCAAAATATCTATGGGCATCTGGTTGAGCATATTCAGAGATGAATAACCGCTTCCGAAATCATCCATTTCAATAATAAAGCCTAAATCTCTCAGATACCCGACAGTCTCGATGATCTGGTTGGGGTTTTCCGTATAGGCGCTTTCTGTGATTTCCAAATGAAGCCGGGAAGGAGACAGGCCATATTTCTGTACTGTTTGCATGAGGATATCCGCTATATCTTCATTATAAATATCCGCCCTGGATACGTTGACAGATATCGGCACCGGCGGATACCCTTTATCATCCCATTCCCACATATAGGAACAGGTTTTATCCCATACATATTGATCGAGCTTTGTTATAAACCCATTTTTCTCAAATAGCGGTATGAATTCAGCCGGGGACTGAAATCCCCAGTCCGGATGCTTCCAGCGGATCAGAGCTTCAGCGCCGGCCAGGCCGTCATCCCTGATCCGGTACTTAGGCTGGAGATAGATTAAAAATTGCTCTTCCCCCAGGGCCTTCTCCATACTGTCGATAATACCCTGCTGCCGCAGCAGTTCATCCCGCAGCTTGTCATCATAATAGGCAAAATATTTCCCATACTGCCCTTTAATGCTGCGGGCAGCTAAAAGAGCGCGGTCGCACATCTGCTCCACGCTCACGTTCCGATCCTCGACGGAATAAATGCCCCATTTCATCACAACGCTTCTGGCGTTGGAAAGAGCGTTAACCTGCTCACTGGCGCCGATAAACATTTCATCGGTATAGTCTCCATCATGCATCAGAAGACATACAAACTGATCGGCATTCAGCCGTCCATAGATACCATGATGTCCCGTCATCTTCCGGTAAAGTTCTGCAATTCCGCACAGCAGCTGATCCCCGGCCGCTACGCCAAATACGTCATTAATCAGTTTAAAATTCTCGATATCAGAACAGATGATATCACACCGCTTACCCGGATTCTGCCGCAGGAATTCCCTCACGCGCTGATAGAAATACTCCTTACTGTAGATACCCGTCAACTGGTCATACTGGAACTGATTAATCATGGCCGCGGTCTCCCGCAGATGAATAATGCTGGCGACCCGGTGTAAAATAATCTGTGGTTTATAAGGTTTTCCCACAAAATCAGTCGCACCGTGGGACAGCGCGGCTACCTCGTCAGCCTCGCTGTCACTCTGTGTGTGTTAGGACGTCACACTGATAGCGGAATGCGCATTTCTCACGGCTTTACTTTGCGGTTACGCTTAGAGCGAAAGCCGTGAGAAAATGAGAATTTGCACCAATTTTTATATTGGTCGGAGAGCGGTAATGTTATAGTTTAATGTTAAGCGTCTTATCCAGCCAGATCTCGTATTTTGAATTTTTGCATCCAAAGTTTTCAAATAGTACAAATAAGCAAGAACAAAAAATCAATCTGTTAAAGTTGATAAAATTCCAAAACTTTAGTGCAGATTGCGTGGATACTAACAAGTCAAGCATTTTTCAAATTATCGAAAGGTGTTATAATATTCTATATCCGGGGTTTGGCGCAGTTGGTAGCGCGCGCGCTTTGGGAGCGCGAGGTCAGCAGTTCGAGCCTGCTAACCCCGACCAGGTAACCTGCTCATACGATTTATGTATGAGCGTTTTTATATTTCTGGATAAAACTTGTAGTAAAAACGATAAGCACTTTGCATCTGGAGATACTTGGTATTTTTGATAACGCCTTCGTGGCGTTCTTTTTCTTGCGCAGCGTTTTTTGCGGCATCGGCTTCTGCACCAACTTTTACTGACTGTTGCTTATAAAGCTCTGTTAATCTACTCATTTTGCGTTCTCCTTCATGCTTAATACTTCGGCAGAATCAACCGCTTTTCTACCACCTCAGCCACCAACTGCAAGGTGTTCTGGTAGCCCGTTTTCTGCAATATATTCTTGATGTGGTACTTGACGGTGTTTGGCGTAATATCCAGATCTGCCGCAATCTCCTCATATTTCCTGCCTTGTGCCAGCTCCCGGATAATATCAAACTCCCGGCTGGTAAACTCAGCGCTGTTGCTGTACCCGATACGAATCATCGGTGTGTCCTCGGGGTAAACATATTCGCCGTTCATCACCCGGTCACAGACTTCCATCAGGGCAGTGCTGCCATATTCCTTGTACCAAAAGCCGTTACAGCCACAAGCTTTTGCTTTTTGAATAAAGGAATGCTCTGGCATAGAAGTCATGATGATGATCTTGATTTTTGGATTATACTGCTTAATCTTTGCCGCAGCTTTCAGGCCTGATTCTTCATCAGCCGTACAGACATCCATCAGGATTAAATCGACACACCCGCGCAGACAGGCTATTTCAGCATTCGCCGCATTTTCTATGGAGGCGTACAGGATATATTTTTCTGATTTGGCGATCTGATTCTCAATGGCGTCCCGGGTAATCCTAGAATCTTCTACTACTAAAACCTGTATCATTTTCGTCCTCCTTTCTGGATTTCGTCTAAATCAAATGGAATACTCACAATGAGGGAAACGCTGTTGTCGCAGAGCACTTTTAGGGATGCTCCTTCTTGTTCCAATCGTTGCCGCAATGCGCTAAGACCATTACCTTCCGTAATGTTTGAAACAGATACACTACCGTTGTCGGATATCTCTATATGATAACTTTTCTCGTCCTGCTCGATTTTTACCGTCAGTTCCGTAGCATCCGCATGGCGTACCGCATTGGTGAGCGCCTCGCGGACGGCGGCATACAAAAGCTGTAATGCCTTACGGCTTTTTGGCTGTTCGCCAAGGAATACAACCTTACAACCAATCAGCTCCGCCACCTGCATCAGTTCAGACTGCAGGGAAGAATCAGGAACCGTCCACACAGTAGGAATATTGAAAAAATCACGAATGGTGCTGTTCCAGCTTTCCCGCAGTACATCGGTGTTCTCGGCCAGACTGTCTTCCGTAATTGCCTTAGTGGTGGCCAGCAAACAGTGACCCAGCTCATCATGGATATGCATTTTCGCAGCGAGAATCTCTTTATTCAAATTGACTTCTACGATGCTGTCCAGCAAGGTTTTCTGCCGCTTTTGCATCTCTTGCAGCCGAATGGTGTTCTCGTACAGTTCTTCGCTGAGCCGGTAGAGTTCGGTAATTTCCGCCGCTTCAACCTGAACGGTATTAGAATCAAGAAACCTCAGTTCAAAACGCCAGACCGAGCTGTCTGAGAAGCGGAAGAACAACTGTTGGTGGGTGCTTCCATTTACTTTGTCCGTATCTTTCGGCAGCCAAGATTGAGTTAGCTTTTCCGCTTTACCGTTATTAGCAAAGTTTGTGAGTTCCTCCCACGCCGCCTTTGCGTTCAGGATTGTATGCCCGGTCAGTTCCAGCACCAGCTGATTCATCTTTTCATTAACGAGAATGACCCGTCCGTCCAATGCGGAGAAGCAGATGCCGCCGGGGTAAGAGTCAATTGACTTTTTGATCATTTTAGCTGACATATTCTTTTTCATGACCGCATTACCTCTCCTTCCTGTGAGAGTAAAAAACGATAACCTGACGGAATCTTTTCTGTCTGGAACCGATATCCGTATTCTAAAGAACGAGGAGCAAGTTCATGGTCTGTGCCGGTAATCTCAAAGCAAGCTGTGTCACTGATTTGGATTTCCATAGAGGTCAGACGAAAATCTGCCTCCTCTAAAATCTCTTCCAAAGTTTTCATAATGAGGAGAATCAGCTCCGGCTCTAAATTTGATGTGGGGCAGAAATCCAAGCTTGTCCTTATTCCAAGATTCTTCATACATTTCGCCACATCCTGTAAGCTGATGGCTAAATCCCCCATCGGAATCATCTGCTGTTCCTGATAAGTAAGCTGTAAATTGCAAAACCGTTTGACGTAGGTGCCGATGAGGCAGATGCGGTTCCAGTCATCTGAGGAAAGGGATTCTTTCGACAGAATCTTTTCCATCAAAGCGAGCTGTCCGGCCACCTCCGATGATAAGCTGTCATAAATACCATTGCGCGCCTGAATGCTTGCCTCATCTGATTGAACGCGGATTTCCTGCGCCAGCAGATCTTGTTCTTCTTCCAGTTCCGCATTCAGTCTCTGAAGCTCCCGTAAAGCCTGATTGATCTGCGAGAGATCGGTCTGCCAGACCATATACCCACCCGGGATTTGATGCAGGTGCATGATAACATCTTCCGTAACAGAAAAATGCTGATTCTGCTTTAGGGATTCCAGTATAACCGGTGTGATATCCGCCGCGTTTTCCGATGTTGCAATCGTCTCCCCACTTGGGGAAAGAGTCTGCATTGCCACCGTAGACCGCCGGAACACTTCGCCGTACTGCGTGTTTACGGGAATCAGCCCGGTCAAAATATAGAGCTGCCAGCAAAGCACGATGATGAAAATCAGTCCCGCCGAATATTCCACAAGCTCAAACCGCACTACGTAGGCCGTCGCAGCATAAGGAATACTGAACAGAAAGAGTAAAATCGGCTCGTAGAAGGGAACCAGCTTTCGGTAAAACGGATCTGACTTTGCCGTGCCGTTACGTTGATAAATCACATACACCTGATATGCAATGATACTAAGCGCCCATATGTGAATCATATATGTGCCAATGTATGGGTGAAAATACAAATTCGACTGTGGCTCATTTGGCACGATATAATAGAAAAAATGATGCAGATCGTTGGTCAGCGCCATTACGCTCAGAAAACAAGCCGGTATCAGGAGCAGATACCACTTTTTGCTAATTCGGTAATCGTCTGCCTTGCCGAGATAGAACGCACCGTAAAGTCCGAACAGCGGAACAAAGATAACTGCGATATCAATAAAATATCCGGTAAAACGCATCCATGAAATGTTTACATAAAGGAATGCATCCTGAACAAAGCGAATCGTTAAATATAAAATGTTGACGATATTCTGCGCGGTCAGATGACTGCGCATGGATTTCTGCATGATTTTCGTTGTAATGGTATGCTGCCAGCTAAAAAGGAGCAGCATATAGACCGCCCAGACAAGATATGGCCGCAGAGAATCTTCCGGCAAGTACCGCATACTAAGCTGCCGGTATGCGGAGACAGCAAACAGTAGCACTGCCGCCGCAAAAAGCCGGACAACGGATTTTTTACGCTCGTCCATCGGATTCCCTCCTTAGAAAAGATGATTCTAACTGGTTGATGCAGCTAGAACATAATAAGATTATTATAGCACAATAAGCCAAATTCGCCCCACACAAAAGGGTAGTGTACAGAATTTTTTCAAATTATTTTCTGAAAACTACCTGATTGTGTGGGGCGCTTTTTTGTCGCTTCAGGTAAAATGGGATGGAAAATGAGCTGGGACTGCTTTTGTCTCCGGCAAGCGAGAGGAGTAGAGATTATGTTCTGTTCAAAGTGCGGGAATCCTTTGCCGGATAACGCAAAATTTTGCGGTGCGTGCGGCGCACCTGTAAAGATATCACAAGAAGCTTCGCCGGTGCCGCAGCAACCGGCAAGTGTATCGGATGAAGTGGGCGGCATCCAAATGCCAAAACCGGTGAATGTACCGAAGCCGGAGCCGCTGATGGAGGCGCAAAATTTCAATGTGCAAATGAGCGGCGCTGTAGCGTCCGTGAAGAAATCAAAAAAGGGGCTTGCAATCGGCCTGTCCATTGGCGGTGTAGTGCTTACAGTCATTCTTGCGGTGATGCTGATTTTTGTGCTCCGCCCCAAAGACAGCGTTCCTGAATACGGTCAAGGCTCTGTTTCCCTTGGTGCCAGTGAAGTTATTTACGATGACGAATACATTTACTATCTTGGTGAACAGGCAGCGGAGCAGGCTTATATCATGCGCATCGGCGATCAGTCGAATTCAAGGCCGGAAATTCTCTATGAAGCAGATCAAATAAAGGGCGATGGATGGTCCAAGTATCCGCTGGGAGCGCTGTTCCTGTGGAACGATAAGATCTGCTTTCTGGAATGCACAAATGCCACAGAGCAGGGCGACGAGAAATATGAAATTCACTGGATCAGCAAAGACGGCAAGGAAGACGGCACCCTTGTAAGCTATGAGCAGCTCAATACATATGGCGATTTTCCGTCTCAAATGGAAGGCATTTACTTCTTTGAAGACTATCTCATCTTCGGCAACAGATTTTTCTTCTACCGGCTGGATCTGAATACCGGTGAGCTGTGCAGACAGGAGGATTTTCTTGACCTTGAGGGGCCTGCCTGCTTTGTAGCGTATAACGACGGATACTATTATTATTTTGTTCCTGACGTGGTGAATAATCTGATGGGAGAAACCCTATATCGAAAAACGGAGAATTCTGAGGAAGAGGTAATCGGTAGAGTGCCATCCCAGGACGATGATGACTGGGAGAAGTATTTCTCCTTTATTCCCAAGGGCGATTATCTGTATTATGCAGATTCAGACAACATTTACCAATTAAGCATTCATGACGGCGAAATTGAAAAGCTTGCATCTTATGAGGGAACATATAACCGATTTGCCCTTAGCGACGCAGGACTCTACTATTTCAGGGATATGTCCCTTTGCCTTCTTGATCTTGAAACGCTGAAGGAAACTGCCTTCGACCTGCCGGAAAGCGTAAGCGGGATTCCTGATTTGATCTATGCAGGCTGGAATGGCGAATGCTGGTTCATCCTGGGGGCTGACAGTTTTGATTATTGCCGTTTCCGCCAGTTCCACCCGAATGGGAACAACGGATCCTTTGTTTTTTGGAACGGCACGGTTCAAGGGGACGGCTATGTCCAGGACACTTCAATAGAGAATCAGGAGACTGTCAATACCACCGAGCTGTATGCGAATGTGGTTAAACAGACCTTTGCAGATCAAGGCTCTCTCTGGTTTGATGAAGCTGAGTATGAATGCAGTGCACGTGGTGTATTCAAAATTGATCTGATGGACTTTAATCAGGATGGCACTGAGGAATTGGTGATGCTCTATAACAATCGCGAGAGTATTTTTCCGTTTGTTGATGTATGGACAGTAAAAAACGGCGAAGCGGTTCAGCTTTTCTGCGAAAGGCAGCAGGAGGAAAACCACGAAGCTGCCATTAGCAGCCGCATTTATCAAAATGGCGGAAACCTGTATGTTCCGGTATATGATTCCCTGGACAATGCCCCCATGTATGTTCATTTATATGGCTTTGACGAGAATGGGGAATTTGGAGAGGTCTATCAATATGAAAACAACGCCTTTTATATGAACCAGCTTCCGGATGGGATGAATTTTACGGAAAGCAAGGAAACTCTGTTTTACACAAACACCCAGTTGGCCTACGATAAAGGTTTTGAAAACGTAAAAGAAGAAATGATGGAATCCCTCCGGACGGATATGGAATATATGTTGAACGTGCTGGGGATCGCGGTTCCAGAGAATTCATCGGAGGATTTGGATGGGCCAGACAGCGTGATAGACTGGTGCGGTATTTACCAATACGATGACGGAAATCAGGAAGAGCAGTTTATCATCAATGAGTCGAATGGCAGTGAGGTGCGCGGCGTCTATGTGTTCGCCACAGCAAGCGGTGCATATGACCAGCGTGATTTTGTTTGGAGCAAAGACGGCAGCGTTACTGCTTCGGAACCCTTCCAGAACGGCATCGACTCTATCTTTTATCGTTTGGAGAACAACCGGATTGTTGTGGATTACCCGGACGGTTGGTGGCCAGACAGAGAATATGTGCGGGTTTCGGACGTTGGGAGCTAATTTGAAGAAGAGGAAACATAGGGAATTCCAATTCGTTGTGCCGAGCATCTGCGAAATTCAAAGAAAGTCTGTTCGAGAAATTCGCCTATGAATCCGACAACGATCTCGCCATCCTGAGCGGAATGCTTAGCTGCGCAGCGGAAAGGTCAACCCGGACGGAAGTATCCCGCCGATTCGGGAGGCTGGAAACGGACTGCAGATTGCTCTGCTGATAGCGATTGCGGCCATTGGCGGTCTAATTGTATTTCTTGGAGGTAGAAACATGAACGAAACAAAGAAAATAAAATTTCCGGTAGCAGCGATTTTCTGCACAGCCAATGTGCTACTGGGGCTACTAAGCATTTTTATGACCTATGCCTCACTTCCACATATGCCCTGGAACCGGCTTCTGAACACCCTACTTCTTCCAATTCTTTCCCTGATTTCGGGGATCGTGCTGGCAGCGGTGCTGTACCAGCGGAAGCGGAGACTAACCCTTTTCCTCGCCTTGGGGCTGGAACTGGTCATACCGCTTTTATGCATCTGCGATATTGTGTTTAGCCGCAGCCTCTGGGGGCCAGCTTGGAAAGATCTTCTCTTAGGCCAAGCAATTGCCGCAGTGATTGCGCTTCTGTTATTGCTGTTTGCTGCCTTTCAGGACTGGAAGGGGAAATCCGGTATTGCAAAGTTCAACCGGGCGATTTGGTTTGTTCCCGGTATTTTGTACCTGGTGAACAATCTATCTGACCTGTATCAGGGATATCTGGCAATCATTAATCATGCACCAGACCATGACAAGTACATGCTGAGTATGTTTACCATTCTGGCAGTGGGGCTCCCCATGACCTTCTTGCTGGGCTGGTGGCTGACGCATCCCTATAAAAAGGAAAGGGCTGTCTACCAAATGCCTGTTGCGCAACCATATGGACAGCCTTACGGACAGCCGGTCTATCAGAGCGCTGGCGCTTCAGACGCCGCACAAAAGGTGTTTTGCACCAACTGCGGTCGGGAATTGCTGCCGGATGAGACATTTTGCGTCAACTGTGGCACCAGACGTCCGGAACCGCCTCGGGCTAACCCAGATCAAGCAGAACAAAAGGTATTCTGTACTGGTTGCGGCAGGGAACTTCCGCCGGATGAGGATTTCTGCGGTGCCTGCGGTACAAAGCGCCCTGTAGATAAAACAAGCGGGCATACAGTGTACGGCGGTCATATCGACCTATAAAATAATGGGATTGATACTGGAACCGTTTTCTGTACACAGTGCGGTGCTGCTATGGACAGCCATTCCATGTTCTGTACGAGATGTGGTGCAAGACTAAAAAATGATCCGGTAGGATAACCGGGCGCATCGCTTGCTTTTTATTTCCACACACAAAAGAATTTTTACAAAAAATTAGTAGGAGGAAAATCTATGAGAACAAACGTAAAAGTACGGCTATTATCCGTACTGCTGACCGTAATCCTATGCGCCACAATGTTGACTGCCTGCGGAAAATCTTCCGGGAAAAGAACGCTATCAGTCAGCTTTCCAAAAACTGCATGTGTAACTGTTCAAGGGACAGAAACCATTACGAACTATTCACATGACAGAGTCATCGTTCATGAGGATGGTTATATTGAGGTTTGTGGAACGATGCAAAGCGGGGATGAAACATACAGCGTGCAATGGCTCTATACATCGGACGGAAAACCGGTAGGCAGCCGCGAGGAGCAACCGTCCGGCCAGAAAGATACGGTGCTTTTATTGGACAATTATTTTGACTTCGTACCGGGAGAAGACGGCGTTGTAAAGGTAGAAGGAAATACAGTCTATTATGAAGACTATTATGTGGTTTATGACGTAGAAAACGATATAATCCGGGAAATTACCGTTTTTAGCGATGGTCAGCCCGGGAACCATTTCGAAATGAATGAATTTGGTCAGCTAATGGAAATGGAACTTTACGATTCAAGCGGTGTTTATTTGAAGGTGGAGAATACATACGAAGAGATTCCTGTCGAATCATGATACGGAGATACTAAGAACAAGGAGGATTTACTTATGAACGATACAAAATACAGTCCTGCTACTTCCAAAACGGAAGAGTTGATGGACGGCAGCTTTCGCTCTGCGATGAGTTATATAGCCTTGCTTGTAAAAAGCTGGAAGCTGGATCCGCTTCAGCGCACCTTGGCAATCATTTCTGCCGTCAGCTCGCTTTTTTTACTGATCAATCTCAACGTTCAGGTGTACATCTGGATGTGTGCGCTTGCCGGCCTTCTGCAGCTTTGGATGTGCGTGAAGAAAGTGAAGATAGAATCTTTCTCCATGGCTTTTACATATTCCTTGTTTAGCGTTGGCAGCCTGATTACTGCAATTCAGCAGATTATCAATTACGGAGGCTATTATTTTTCCGGCTGGCGCGGGGCGGAACGGGTAATCGTTCAGCTTGTATTGTATGTATTGGTTACTATGGCATGGATTTTGGCATTGAAAAAAGACGAAAATAAAAATACTCTTCGGCTTGTTTTCTTCGTCATCTCTTGTGTGCTTGGCGCATACGAGGTCATATATGTCCTGCTCGCTCTGCGGACAAGCTTTAAGCTTGCCCTGTACGGTTTGGCATGGATTGGTTTTATTGCCGTTTTTGCCATACAGGTTTTCATGCTTTATCGAAAAAACGCCCTGCAACGTCAAACCTTCGTGCAGAGCGTCAATAGCGGTATAAATTCCATCAATCCACAGATGCCGTATTATTCGCCCGAACAGCCTCAAACAACCGTACTGCCGCAGGAGCATCCTTCCACCATATCGGAGGAGGTGCAGGATCCGGCTCCCGAGCCGACAGTAAAATTCTGCGCACGGTGCGGAGCTGCTATGGATAGTCAATCGAAGTTCTGCGCGAAATGCGGTTCAAGGTTGGAATAAGGATGAATGCCGAACCCGGGCAAAAAGCTGTTGTTTAAATTGAATCGTAGCATAAAAAATCAATCAAAGGAGGATTCTTCATGTACATGAAAAGAAACAAGCGACTGCTGGCTATACTGCTGGCCGTCATCCTGTGTGTCACGATGCTGACTGCCTGCGGAGGTTCAAAGTTGAGCGGCACATATCACTCTCAAGGTCTTATTTCCCAATCGTTTACTTTTGACGGAGACCAAGTGACCATGTCTGCTTTTGGCATCAATGCCAGCGGCACATATCAGATCGACGGCGGCCAGATCATTATTACATATACCCTGTTCGGCCAGGAATACACCTGGGAGCAGTCCTTTTCACAGTCGGGAAATGTGATCAACATCGGCGGCACAGAATTTGAAAAATAAAATTTAGGAGGAATTGATTATGTGGTTTGCAATTTTACTTTCCGTTGGAGCGGTTGCCATTGGCCTGTTCTTTGGACTTCGCCAAGGAAAGGTCAACAACCAGCTTTTGGATGAAGGAAGAATCGTAAAACGTAAGTATGTCATCACGGAGCAGGCGGAGGAGTTCACCCTGCGGGGTGCAGATTTTGCCCGTGTTCTGCAGGGTATCCAGGATGCTGATTTAAGAGGAAGCGGCGTATCCGTTCAAAGGAATGATACAAATCAGGCATTCTTCTTTACCGGAAGCAACTGGAAGGCTGAAATGTATCGGAAGAACGATGTGGGCGACCAGAACGTGTGGTATTTCCATTTCACCAATTGGAAAACCTACCGGGGTATGGTGCAGGAGCACATCCCTATGAACATTTTGATTACCGCAATCGAGAAAATGTTCCTTTCCATTGACCCAGGTGCCCAGGTCCAGAACATCCCCATCAAAGTAAAAACCAACCCCAGCTTTTTCTAATGGAACCAGGAGGAAAGAACCATGAATGAAAATCTGTTGCTTATTATATGCGCCGTTGGTGTTGTAGCGCTTATATATCTGATCCGGTATATCATCGCAAAGGTGGTCTACAAGGGAACAGATGCCATTGAAAACAAGCTGCGGCAGATTGAGCCGGGTACCCGCGCTACGGGCAACCAAAGCCTGGCGGAGCGGCTGGGCGTTCCCGGGCAGAATCCCCCGGCTGTCCAGTCCAACCAGACTCCGCCCCCGCAGCCTGTTTCGCCTCAGCCCGGTAACCCTGCCGATATCCAGGTAGTTTCCGCTCAGGGACAGACGGCTTCTTTCTGCACCAAATGTGGCGCTGCGGTAAAACCCGGCAGCACCTTCTGCGTGAAATGTGGAGCAGAACTGAAAAAGAACTGAATACGAAACTCGGACAGAAAAGGCCGCAGCAATGCGGCCTTTTCTGTTGCAATCTTGGTTTGATTCGATTCGCCGACATAGTAATAAAGACAAAAAACTCTGCAACGGAAAAATCCTCAACACCCGCAACGGTGCTGAGGATTTTTCTTGTCCGCAAATATAGTTTTACTTGTCCAATAAGTTCACGTCAAAATCCAGCTCTAAATCATTTGCGTTTCTTGAAATAACCCGATATACACAAACGTCGACTTTTTCCTGTAAATCTTCTCTCAATAGCTTGCCCAGATCAATTAAATAATCATCATTAGATTCTTCCTGCACGATAGGCAGAAGCTGTTTGCCAACCTCGGATAAGGGATAGCTTCGGTAGCGAAAAGTGTTGAACTGTTCATTGCTCGATTCAAATAGAATCATCAAATCAGAATCATTAAAGAATCCGTCAGCCCCATCGTTACAGACCTCGATTTCATTATCTACCCGAAGAGCACTAATCACACCGATTTCTTCCAAGGTGAGAATATCGCTCATACTCAAACCGTATCTCTGATTAACTGAGGCGTCTGAGAGACCAGTGTCGCAAAACAGAAAGAAGGTTCCGTCGGACTCCTGCAAAACAAGTGCTGCCGCATTTTTGAAAGCCAATGCTTCATGGGCGGTCATGTTACGCAGAACTTCGACCGCTCGAAGGGAAAAACTTCTAGGTTGCTTAATCTCCCCGGCAAGCACACGTGCCCATAGCTGCTGCATGTCATCGGAACGAATATTTCCGGCAGCATCAAAGAAGCGTAAAAACCAATCAAAATCAAATTCGGAAGGATCTGCAATGATTCCTTTTTCAAGTTCACTATCCGCTTTTTGAGCAATCTTCAGAATATTATTCCATTTATAGAAGTCGTAAGCTGTCAGCTTACCTTCACTCGTCAACGACTTGATGGCGGAAGAAAAATCACCGGATTGAATCTGCTCTATCGTTGCCGAAGAAGAATTCTTGTCAGCAAATAGTATCGTCATTACACCCTGCACGACCATAGGAACGGCAGTATCAACTATTGTCGGGAGAACATTGCTAGCTTCCTCCTTTTGCATAAGGCTTTCTCTCTGTAACTGGAACAAATCGGGCACATGATTATTCTTATGCAAATTATGCAATTCGTTCTTAAGTTCCTTTGTAATATATTCTTTTGAAGCTTTCGTAAAGAACAGCGACTCTCGCAAGGCAACTACATAATACCAGTACGGATCTTTGCATTTTCGTACGCTATCCTCTAAAGAAGCAATGGTTTCTTCACTTATCAGAATCTTTTCTCGCAAAAAGTCATGAAAAGCAGATATGGTGGTTTTTATATTCTGTATATTCAATTTCTGAACACGAGCAAGAAGTTCTTTGCCGGATAGCTCAAATATTTCTTTGCGGCGTTCCGATGAAATACATTCTAGTCCGCTAATATATTTATTTGCGGTTATGCGATCTACTTTTAGCCAATCGGATGTTTCTTTCTCAGTCAGTCCGCTAATCAATATATTAAGAACGTCCGGCTGTGAAAAAATTGTTCGGTTGGCAATCAAGCCATGATAGAATACCGGAAAACAAAAAGGAATCTTATCCATAAGCATCCCCCATTCTTTATGGTAAGCCTGTTCGCAATCACTGCGGACAGGCCTCTTTTTTTGCAACAATATCGCAACATGCTCCCAATATCGGGGGCAGTTTTTTATCTCTATAATGAAATCAACAAGAAAAGCAAGAGCAAAATGTTTCCTATATCTTGAGGATCTTGCGGCGCAGATAGAGGATGACCTCTGTATTGCACCGTCAAGCATTCACGAGGTTCTCATCTTTCCGCTTTCTCTTGTACAGCCCGCACGAATCATTGAAGCTGTACTGGATGTAAATCAGACTGTCGTATTACCGCAAGAGAAGCTCAGCGATAGTGCATATATTTATCGCCGAGGCACTCATGTTATCTCGCAGGCCACACTTAAGAATCCCACTGATTTCACTTGCAAGTAAAGCAACAAAGAGTGATGAATTGTGTGAAGGAAGAAAAATCATGTGGAAAGAAGGAACTATTGGTATCCCAGGAGAAAAAGAGGTTAAAAAAGAATACATAGCGGTTCATTATTCCATAAAGGTATATGATGAGCCGAGCAAATTCGGTATCAATCATGGCAAAATCTCAAAATTGCAGTTAAAGCAAAACGGTGAGATCGTTGCTAATTACGACCGTGGCTGGGATATTCGCCCAACCACAAAAGAAGCCGAAATTGCTCTTTGTATCCTGCTAAACCAGCACAATTAAAGGAGGTCTCTATTATGACGACTATCAAATACGCCGCATCTGGCGAACAGAGAAAACAACTCGTAAACGCATTGTCTGAGATTCTCGAATGTGAGTCCAAATATCTCAGAGCTCCGAGCTATGGATATGAGGTCGGTTCATGCATTGTGAATCGTGCCGGGGATATTGATTTTCCGGATGATATGACGGAAGAAGAAATAGAAGCTATCGTCAAGAAACTAACCTGGCATGGCTTCGAAAGAATTCTTGACGATCATGCAGAAGAGTCTGCCCTCGAAACAAAAGATCCTACTGAGGAAAATGTATCCGATGCCGTGGACACGACCGTCGAAGAATCTGAAGATGTTTTAGACGAAACCGTTGCCGATGAAAATAAAATCGGCGCAACTGAGGATTATGATACTTCTAAAGAAACATCAGCAGAGTCCATCGAAAAACCAGAAGCTCCTGTTTTGCCGGAAGGTAGTTTTGAATCAGCGGAAGCTACGGAAAAGGTTGCGGACGAGCAATCAGAGGAAGGTTCGATTCCGGAAGCGACCGAGCCAAAGAAAATCGTGATTGAGTTGCCAGGCTCTTACCTTGATGAGGCTGAACTTGGCAGAGTCAGAGCAATTGTTGCCAGTAAAGCAACGGTTCTCAAGAAAGCGCTCGAAACAGACGCTCTGTCCATTGAGCGTAAAGAGGATAAAATCTGCTTCCCGTGGTTTACTGATCATGGGATTAATGGAGAGGCGAAAGCCTACATGCAGCTTGTATCCGGAATCGCGAAGAGAGCTAAAATGCTCACCCGGGTTACAGCTACGGAAAGCCCGTCAGACAATGACAAATTTACGATGCGACTCTTTCTCGTATCTCTGAACTTCAAAGGGCCAGAATATGCCTTTGCCCGTAAATTTCTGCTTCGCAACCTGTCTGGAAACAGCGGTTGGCGAACCGAGGAGGCGAAAGCAAGACATGATGCCCGTAAAATCAGAACAGAAATTGAAGCACCGGAAGTAACCATTGGGCAAGCAGTCATTGAAGGAGGCGAAGCAGATGCAGGGATTTCCGAATAAGCAGGCGATTGAAAGACTACGAATAATGTATCCAACAGGAACGCGCATAGAACTTATTTCTATGAACGATCCATACGCCAAGCTTACGCCTGGAGAGCAAGGAACTGTACAGTTCGTTGACGATATCGGAACGATCTTTGTCAATTGGGACTGCGGCTCCGGCCTAGGTGTCGCTTATGGCGAGGATATTATCCGCAAAATTTAGGGCTATACCCACTTACACGCCAGCCCCATTGTGGGCTGGCAATTCTATAGTTAAAACTATCGCACATTAACAGGAAGGAGGCGCTCATGCGCTCAGAGGTAAAGCAAAGAATTGCTTCGCTCAGAAAAGAAAACTACTCCTATGCTTTTATAGGAAAAACGCTACATCTTTCGCCTAATACGGTGAAATCAATTTGTCGCAGAAATGGCTATGAAGCATTTGGAAAACGAAAAACAAAGGCTGAAAAAGCATTGCCAAATCAATGTAAGCATTGCGGTCGACCGCTAGATAATACGGCTGGGCAAAAGAAAAACTTCTGCTCGGATAAGTGCCGTATTGAATGGTGGAAAGAAGCCAGACGAAAAAAGTAACCGGATGTTAGATTTCGGACTCGACATTTTCGCCAAAGAGAGTGATGAATGTCTGTAGGAGGTGGAAGTTATGCAGATTAAAGAGATTAGCGCTACAAAATTACCGAATATTGGAATAAGGCGGGTTGCCGCTTATGCGAGGGTTTCGTTATCTGAAGCTAATTGCCGAGATGGATGAAAATGCTGAGATTAATGCCCCGGAAGACGAGCCGAGCTCTAGTGGAGGCGATTCTGCTCACTCAAAAAGCTATACTCATCTGGGGAATTATACTGTAGAGAACGATGAAATATTTTATCTTTCAAATGGAGTCTCGGAGGGTAAAATGAGAGTTCAAAATGGATGCGAGTATGTTGTTCTTGAGGGGTCTATATTAGATCCTAAAATCACATCAAACGAAAGTAGTATCCGAAAGTCAAGAAAAGAGCACGCTGATTCGTTGAGCGAAGATGGAATGGTCGTTATTCGAGACATTACGTTCAATACGCCATCCGGAGCCGCAAACTTTATTCGTGGTGGGGCGTGTAACGGAAAAACGTATTGGAGAACAGAATCAGACCGACCTTTGAGCGAATTTATTTCATATCGTAAAAACGACTCGTATAACTGATATATTAGAGCGTTTTTGAAGCCGTGTGGCTTATGCTTATTTGCACCAATTTCTGATTTTGCTCGAACAGGACAAATTTGAAGAATTGGTGCAAAAATAGAAAAACACCTATCTGTGACGAAAAATATGCGGCTCTATGAGGCAGGAAAATCTATCATTAGAGTAAAAACTGGTGCACAAATAAAGAAAAACCCCCGAAAAATCGGAGGCTTTTCTCACGTCGCACTCGCTTAAGTGTGACGTCATAATATGGCTACAATGACAGGAATCGACGCAAGCGAAGGGTCTTTCTTAGCAATGGACAGAAATGTGTACCCATCCATTACCGGCATCGTGATATCGAGTAAAATCAATGAAACCTCGTCCCTGTGTTTTTCCAGGACTTGAAGAGCCTCCTGTCCGTTCTCCGCTTCCAGGACTTTGTACTCCGAAGATAACAGCTCACTCAATATCATGCGGTTAATCGCGTTATCCTCTACAATCAGAATTTCCTTTTTTGTGAGCATCCTAATATCTCCCTCTGACTTCCAGACCCCGGTTTGAGGCCCTTCTATATGATATAATATAAAAACGGCCCCTATATCTATACCTCTTCATGCAATTCTTACAAACCGGTTACCATCTATAAGGTATAGGGGGGGCCACTCTGTTCATATTAAGATCAATTATAGTGTAGCATACAATAATTAAATATGCAATTAAGAACCTCTTCTTCAAACAGAAATCACCAATTCCGAAAGCATGCACAGACTAACAGGTCTGTTTTCCTCCGTAGCTTTAAGTTAGAGAAAAACGGAGTGCTGAAAATTATCGCTTCAGCACTCCGTTGATTATTCCTCGGACTCTGCGTCCGTTTTTTTCTTATCCTTTTCGCCCTCCGCGGCCACATCGGCCTGCGCCTCTTCTGCCGGGCTGTCAATCTCGTCTATGGCTTCAGCTTCCTCCTGAGGAGTTCCGGCATCCGTTTGCCTGCCGTCATCCGCAGGTTTGCTTTTTCTTCTTAAAACAAGCAGCACGATTCCGGCGATCAGGGTGAAAATTCCAATGAACTGAGAAGTTGAGAGGGTCCCCACTGATCCTCTGATTAAATCGCCTCTCCAAAACTCCAGAATAAACCGGCCTGCACTGTACAGGATCAGATACCAGGCTGTCACCTCGCCGTCCCGTTTTTTCAGCTTCTTATCGTAAAAAATCAGGAAGAAAAACAAGAGGAAGTCCAGTGCGCTGGAAATCAGTTGTGTCGGAACCAATGGAACCCCATTCGGCGCGAAATTTGAGTTCGTAAATGTGATGGATAAGGCGCAGGACGTCTCCGTACCAAAACAGCAGCCTGCCAGGAAGCAGCCGATTCTTCCGAAGCCCTGGGCCAGCGCCACACTGGCAAGCCCCAAGTCAAAGTATTTCCACACCTCCAGCTTACTGCGTCTGCAGTAAATGTAGCCTCCGAGAATTCCGCCAAGAATTCCGCCGAATACGACCCATCCATCCCCAAGGGAATGCAGGAAGATACTGGGATCAGCAATCAGATCCGGAAGAATCGTGATCATGTATAAGAGTTTGGAGCCTATATAACCCAATATCACACACCAGCATACCAGTCCAAAAATCTTCTCAGGCTTCAGACCCTTCTTTTTTGCCCTATATTCTGCAGTGAAATATGCCGACAGAATTCCAATTGCCGTCATCAGTCCATATCCGTGGATTGTCAATGGCCCGATTGAAAATAAATCATTGTACATTTATGCACCCTGCTTTCTATCTTCCGATACGTTCTCTCATCATTCTGATATATTCGGGAGTTGTTCCGCAGCATCCTCCAATCAGGCCTGCACCCAGTTCAACCAGAACTGCCATATGTTCCGCAAAGGCCTCCGGCCCCATCTGGTACACAGCTTCTCCATTTGCATTCGTCAAAGGCAGTCCGGCATTCGGTTTAACTGCCAGCGGCACTTTGGCACGGTTTTTCATCTCAGTTACAATTGTCTTCAACTGATCGGGTCCTATTGAACAGTTTACGCCTACGGCGCTTGCACCCAGATCCTGCAGCGTCTCTACCGCTTCTGCCGCCGTGCCTCCAAAGAGGGCCCGTCCATCCTCCTGTACGGTCAGCGTACAGATCATGGGAAGGTTACAGGTATCCAGCGCCGCTTTCAGGGCGACGGCTGTCTCCTGAACGCTCAGCATGGTTTCAGCTACGAGAAGATCCACACCGGCATCCGATAGTACGCGGATCTGCTCGCAGTATACCTCGTACAGCTCTTCTTCCGTCAGATCTCCCAGGGGATCCAACAGCTCTCCGGATGTCGTAAGATCTCCTGCTACCAGCGCCCTGCCACCCGCAGCTTTCCTGGTTATCTCCACCAAACCTTTATTTAATGCTTCCACATCCTTTTCTTTTCCATGTTTCCTGAGGCTGATCCTGTTAGCAGAGAAGGTGGGCGCATACAAGATCTGGCTCCCGGCCTCCAGATACTGCTGCTGAAGCTCTGTCACCAGCCCGGCATGCTCCAGAAGCCAGGCTTCCACACAGATATTCCTGGGCATGCCTTTTTTGACCATATTAGTGCCCAGGGCCCCATCCAGAAACAGTATATTCCCCTCAGCTAAATCTGCAAACTCTTTTTTATTCATTCATTTTCTCCGGTTCTGCTCAGGAGGCACTTGACGAACTTCCCGCGCTGCTTGAACTGCCGGCTGACGTACTGCCGCTTGTTGAGTTGCTGCCTGATGAACTGCTGCCTGTTGAACTGCTGCTTGCTGAACTGCTGCCTGTTAAACTGCCGGAAGACGTACTGCTGCTCCCGGAGGAAGTGTCTTCAGCTTTGACTGTATAAGAATCTTTATCAGTCACCGTCAGATCCTTCCATGGGGTTTTCTCATCCACAGTAATCGCATCTTTCCATTCCTGCACTTTATTATTGTAATTTTCGTTCTCACGGTCGGAAATTATGGATTTCTTCTTAGTCTCAGTAGCGTCCTCATCAAACATTTTATCCAGCCTGACAATATAATAGGTATTTTCCCCTTCTATCACTCCGTCATATACTTCGCCGTCGGACAAATTCTTCACAACCTCTTTTACCGCATCATCGATTGCGGTATCATCGCTGCCATAGTTATAACCAGTGGACACAAATTTTTCATCCACAGCCTTAGCGATCGTGGATATATCGGCTGTCGCCGGATCTTCAGATTCCTGAACCTGTTTCAGCACCTCTTCACATTTTTCTTTCCTGCTGGCCTTTTCTTCATCTGAAACGTCTGATACATTCCCACTGTCATCGCTCTGGGTCAGGGCGATGCGCGCATAGGTTATCCTGGTCTGGGCCGCTTCTTCGTCAGAAACCTCCCTGTCTGTATCCTCAACCATTGGCGCCTTCATCTTAATTTTGTAAGTATACAGCTCCAGCGCATCTGCCACGTCTTCTTTCGTGGCGCCGATCCGTTTCAGCGCGTCTCCGTTACCGTCCACTACAGACTGGGCTGTGCTGTCAATTTTCGCTTTCTCATCGTCAGATATCGTTACGTTATATTCTGACGCATGCTGGCGTAAAAGCACCATCTCCGCAATGCTTTCCTTTGTGCTGTCCTTAAACTGGGAACCGTAGGTCACGCCGCTGCTGGTGGGCGAATCCCACATGCTTCCGGCTGAAGCCAGGCCATAGCTGGTCATCATATACATTGTCTCCGCCTGCTCATAACGAAGTATAAAGTTCGCCGTTCCCGTATTGACCTCTTCACCGTTAATAACCAAAGCTGTCGCTGTTCCATCTACGCTGCCACCGCATCCTGCCAGTCCGGCAGCAGCCAGTGTCAGGGATAAAATGCCGCATACGGCAAATGCTTTTGCTTTTTTCATAGCTTCCTCCAATATAGTGTTTTATAACTGTTTTTTAGTATATCCTCTTTTTCCCTTGCAGGCAATGTTTTTTCCTCAATTCAAACATTTTTCACATTTCATTGATCCAGCCCGAAGCTCTCATCTGTCATGACATATCTGCTCAAATCTTCCATGAAGCCTCTCACCTGATCCAACACCGTTTCCCGCTTTTTTTTCGGTGGGCCGGGTTGGTATAAAAAGTACGGATTCGCTTCTATTTTAAATTTCAGTTTGCGGCCGTACTGCTCCAGCAGGCTGGGAATTCCCTGTACATCCAGTCTTGCCTTTTCATAAAACGTGATTTTAATCTCCATGCCCGTCTGCTTAATTTCAGTGACATAGGCCCGGTGCGCCAGCGCCTTCAGTTCTGCCACAGCCAGAAGGTTCTGCACGGATCTGGGCGGCTCGCCAAAGCGGTCCAGCAGCTCTTCCAGCATATCTTCCGCCTCTTCCCGGTTCTCAATGCTGGCAATTCTTTTATATACATCCAGCTTTTGCCCTTCATTAGGTATATACCCCGGCGGTATAAACGCATCCATTACCAGGTCAATCGAAGTTTCAAAATCCTCCTGCTGATGGATTCCCTTCGCCTCTTTGACTGCTTCGCTGAGCATCTTACAATACAGGTCGTAACCCACCGCTTCCATATGGCCATGCTGCTCTGCGCCCAGAAGGTTCCCGGCTCCCCGGATTTCCAGGTCCCGCATGGCGATCTTGACGCCGCTGCCCAGCTCCGTAAATTCCCGGATCGCATGAAGCCGCTTCTCCGCCACTTCCTTCAGCATCCGGTTCCTGCGGTACATGAGGAACGCATATGCCGTCCGGTTGGCGCGGCCTACCCGGCCGCGAAGCTGATAGAGCTGTGACAGCCCCATCTGGTCCGCATCATGGATGATGATGGTATTCACATTGGAAATGTCCATTCCTGTTTCTATGATTGTAGTGGAAACCAGCACATCGATGTCCCCGTTTATGAAGCTGTACATGATCTGCTCCAGCTCGCGCTCTTTCATCTGTCCATGTGCAAAGGCCACATTTGCTTCCGGTACCAGCGCCGCGATCCGGTTCGTAAGTTCAACAATATTATTGACACGGTTATAGACATAATATACCTGCCCGCCCCTTGCCAGTTCCCGGCTGATGGCCTCCCGCACCATTTCTTCGTCATACTCCATCACATAGGTCTGGATCGGTACACGGTCCAGGGGAGGTTCCTCCAGGACGCTCATATCCCGGATTCCGATCAGGCTCATGTGAAGCGTCCGGGGGATTGGCGTCGCCGTCAGGGTCAGGACATCGACGCTTTCCTTCATCTGTTTAATCTTCTCTTTGTGAGTTACGCCGAATCTCTGCTCTTCGTCGATCACCAGCAGCCCCAGATCTTTGAATTGGACATCCTTGGACAACACCCGGTGAGTGCCTATGAGAATATCCACCATCCCCTTTTTCAAATCCTCCAGGGTCTTTTTCTGCTGGGCAGGCGTCCGGAAACGGCAGAGCAGATCCACTCGTACCGGAAAATCCTTCATCCGCTGCATGAAGGTATTATAATGCTGCTGTGCCAGGATCGTAGTTGGAACCAGGAGCACCACCTGCTTATTCTCCTGCACTGCCTTAAACGCCGCCCGGATGGCGATCTCCGTCTTGCCATAGCCCACGTCTCCGCAGATCAGCCGGTCCATGATCTTCGTACTCTCCATGTCCTGCTTCGTCGCCTCAATGGCCGCCAGCTGGTCCTCTGTCTCTTCAAAGGGGAACATTTCCTCGAATTCCCTCTGCCACACCGTATCATGTCCATACTGGTATCCGTTGTTTTCCTGGCGCGCGGCATAGAGGGCAACCAGCTCTTTGGCTATATTCGCCACGGCGCCGCGGACGCGGGTCTTCGTCTTATTCCACTCCTGGCCTCCAAGCCTGTTCAGCTTGGGCTTCTTAGCGTCGGCCCCCGCATATTTCTGCAATGCATCCAGCTGGGTAGCCTGAATGTACAGGCTGCTTCCACCGGAATACTCAATCTTAATATAGTCCTTAACCACATGGTCCATCTCTACCTTTTCGATTCCCCGGTAGACGCCCAGCCCATGATTCTCATGCACCACATAGTCTCCCACAGACAGCTCCGCAAAGCTTTGGATCTTCTGGCCGCTGTATCTGGGTTTTTTCTTCTTTTTCTTCTGCTCTTTTCCGAATATATCTGTCTCCGTAATCAGAACAAATTTCTGCATGGGGTATTCGAACCCTCTTCTGGCATTGCCATAGACCACCAGAATCTCACCCGGGTTCAAAATCCTGTCCGCATCCTCACTGTAGAACGCATTGAGTCCCTCATCCTGCAGATCCCTGGCCAGCCGCCCTCCTCTCGTACGGGATGCCGACAGTAAAACTACCCGGTAACCGGCCCGCTTCCACTGACTCAGGTCTTTCACAAGCATGGGAAACTGATTATTATAGGGGCTGACAGATTTCACCGTCACAGAATACTGTCCCTGGATCTCCCAGCTTCCTTTGCGAAGCTCCATCAGGCAGAGTGCCGTACAGTTCCGGCGGTTCAGCTCATAGGCCAGCTGTTCCGGTGTCAGAAGCCGGTTTCCCTCCTCCGCTTGAATCTGCCCCTTTTCCATCCGGTGGATCATGCACTCCCGGTATTCGTCAAACAGTGCTTTAGCACTCTCCAGAATCCTCCCCGGCTCATCCAGAAATATCCTCGTGTCCTCTGGAAAATAGTCAGGAAAAGTATCCGTCAGCCGCTGGAAAAATCCCTTCTCATCCCTGCCGATTTCTTCTGTCGCGGGATAGATGGTTATTTCGCTCAGATTTTCAATCGAACGCTGGCTCTCCGCGTCAAAGCTCCGGATCGAATCAATCTCGTCCCCCCACAGCTCGATTCTCCAGGGGTTCTCCTCTGTCAGCGCAAAGATATCCAAAATCCCGCCCCGGATCGAGAACTGCCCGGAAGCTTCCACCTGGGCGCACCGCTCATAGCCCATGGCCGTCAGTTCTTTGCTGAATGATTCCAGATCCAGTTCGCTGTCATTTTTCAGCGTTCTGATATGCTTTTTGAGCACGCGAAGAGGCAGAAGATAGTCCATACACCCCCCTGCGCTGGTGATGACGGTCACATTCTTCCGCTCCATTAGTGCCTGTATAACCTGCATTCTCTGTCTGGTCAACAGATTCCCTGATAAATCCGCCTGGTAAAAAATCAAATCCCTAGCCGGATACAGCAGAACTTCCCGGTCATAGAGACGGTAATCTTCATACAGCTCTTTGGCCTTCAGCTCATTCTCTGCGATCAGAAGTACGGCAGGGCTTTCCTCCGCCAGTCCCGCAGCTATATGTGCTTTTTGGGATTCCAGGCACCCGGTAACCACTACCAGCCCCCGGTTCTTCTTTAGCTGCCTTTTCAGGTCGTCAAACCCTGCGACTGCCTCTAACGGCTGCATTAATGCCTTCATGTCTGATTTCCTTTACTGCTTTCCGCCTTTTTATTATAGCGGTTCATAGCACCGTCCGTATCTCCCTGCAGGATCATCTCCAGGGCAGAGACGGCGTCCTTCACCGCTTCATTCACCTTTCCTCTGTCCTCCCGGCTGAAGGGCGCCAAAACGTAATCGGCCAAATCCCACTCCTTCGGCTTCTCGCCGATGCCGATCCGGATACGGGTAAATCTGTCGGTACCCAAATGGCTGATAATATTCTTCATCCCGTTATGGCCTCCGGCACTCCCCTTCTTACGGATCCGGATCAGTCCCGGTTCCAGGCTGATATCATCATAAATCACCACTAGCTCCTGCTCCGGGGCAATCTTATAATAATCCACAAGCGCCCTGACTGCTTCGCCGCTCAGATTCATATATGTCATGGGTTTCGCCAGAAGTACCCTCTGTCCCGCGATCACCCCTTTTCCATACATTGCTTTCAGACTGATTCCAGAAGAGGGAATCCGGTGCTCATCCACCAGATAATCAATGGTGTCAAAGCCTACATTGTGTTTAGTACCGTCAAATTTTCTGCCGGGATTTCCCAAGCCTACAATAATATACATACAAGATCTCCTAAATATACTCCAGAAAATACCCTGTTTCATGCCCAAAGGCCATAATCAATTGAAATACACCAGCTCAGACTCCGGCGGCTGCGTGCTTTTTATAGACTTTGCCTGGAAAACAGGCCCTGTCTCATGATAAACCGGAACATATTTGTAATCCACAGTGGCTGTCACTTCCACCCAGCTGCCCATTGCCAGCTTTGAGGCATTTTTACTTTTACAGATATATCCTATAAAGGTAGTGTCATCCGCGCAGCAGGTCATCGCCATGCGTCCCGGAACAAAGAAGTCCGCCCCCACATCCCGGCTTTTCAGCACCATTCCTTTAAATTTCACTGTTTTCCCCTTATACCGTTCCGGATGATCCCCTGCATCTACATAAAAAATGCCGTAATCCACATCCTCAATTTCAATCACATCTGCATTCAAATCATAGGGCACCGAGTCCTCAAATATATCCGTCAGCTCACCTTCCGAATCCTCAAATAGGATCTCGCAGCCAGGATTGACCACTTTGATGCTGCGCCGGAAGTTAGCCAGCGGCAGGTCACTGGTGCAGCGGTTGAACATTACCATATCCGCATTCTTCACCATTTCTACAAACAACGATTTCATATTGTTCATATACACCTGAAAACTCCCGGCATCTACAGTCACAATATGCTGCACGATCCCCCAGCCTCCCGGCAGCTCCATCTCTTCCAGCTTCTTCACGCTCCACAGAGGATTATATTCCAGAATCACCCGGTCCGGACGGTACTTTCTCCCGAATGCCTTCAGCTTCTCCAGCGTAAAATCTTCCGGCTCCTCCACAGCAGCCAGTACCGTATGATGCTTAAGGAGCATTCTCTCATCATATCCAATCTCTCCCTCTTCGCAGGTAACGAGAAGCGTAGGTTCCTCAATTTGAAAATATTCCTGCTGCACAGTGAAGTTTATAAATGTAGTCTTCCCACTTTCAAGAAAACCTGTGATTAAATATATTGGTACATCTATTTCATTCTCATTCATAATTCCATGTTCCAGGCCTGTAAAAGCCTTTCCTTTCCTTAAGAATTCACACAGGGCCGCTGGCCCCTATCACAACCACAAGTATACCTTTTTCTACCAGACGCTGCAAGCCTTTCTTCGCAATAGCCGTCGGGGTATTTTTTCGGTGAAGGGGTATCCACCCCCTCGCCACAAAACCTCTCCACAAAACATAATTGCTCGTTTAGAGATTTTATGATATGCTTTCTTAAAGGCAGGTTTACTATGAACGAAAAAATTATGAATCTAATTGATAAATTGGAAACTATGCATTCTCTGGACACAGAAGAATACGCATATCTGGTCGCCGGACGGGACGATGATGCCGCGGAAGTCCTTGCTCACAAGGCTGTCAGCATCCGTAAAAAAATATATGGAAACGCTGTATTTGTAAGAGGCCTGATTGAAATCAGCAATGTTTGCAAAAACAATTGCCTCTACTGCGGAATCCGTCGCAGCAACAGTTCCTGCAGCCGTTACCGACTGACGCAGGAACAGATTCTCGGATGCTGTCAGGAGGGATATGATCTCGGCTTTCGCACGTTCGTACTGCAGGGCGGAGAGGACCCCGCTCTCACCGACGAAATAATCTGCGGTATAGTCCGGCAAATTAAGATGAACTTCCCGGATTGTGCCGTAACCCTGTCGCTCGGCGAAAAATTACGAGAAAGCTATCAGTCTTTGTTTGATGCCGGCGCCGACCGCTACCTTCTGCGCCATGAGACAGCTAACCCGCAGCACTATGAAAAACTGCATCCTTCTGACATGTCATATTTTAACAGAATGAGCTGCTTAGGGAATTTAAAAGAAATTGGCTATCAGGTGGGCTGCGGCTTTATGGTGGGCTCACCCTGGCAGACGCCAGACTGCATCGCCGAAGATCTGAAATTTATCGAACAATTCCAGCCCGCCATGTGCGGAATAGGTCCTTTTATCCCACACGGCGCCACACCCTTTAAAAACCAGGCGGCAGGCACACTGGAGATGACTACCTATCTGCTGTCCATCATCCGCCTCATTTCCCCCGGCATACTGCTGCCGGCCACAACCGCTCTGGGGACAATCCACCCTACAGGACGCGAGCAAGGTATACTTGCAGGCGCCAATGTCGTCATGCCTAATCTTTCCCCTGTCAACGTGCGCTCAAAATATGAATTGTACGATCATAAAATATGCACCGGCGAAGAATCAGCGGAATGCAGAAACTGTTTAAACAACCGCATGCAAGCCATCGGATATGAGATCATTACCGACAGAGGCGATCCCAGACCCTACGGCTGATTTTCTTAAGATAATATAAAATCCGACAACAACAGACAGAATATCTCTGCACATTTCTGGTATTTTTTCTTAAGCTTTCTTAAGCATTTCTTGCCCTTATTGACTTCCCAATTCCTCCATGCTAATCTCAGCTACAGACACGGACGATTCCGTCCGGACACGAACAGAAAGGAAGGAAGTTTATGAAAAAGTTTCGCCGATGGAACCGCGGCCTCATGCTCGCCGTTATCCTGATTATCGGAGTCATCATTTTCCAGGCTGCAGATCAGGCTCGTTTTCAGCGCAGCATCCCTTTGATCAGCGGCAACATTCAGGATTACCTGAACAACACCAGCGCCGTCCTGACCAATGAGACAGGTAAAGACACTTCATCATCTGCATTTTTGCAGAATCTCGACCAGTTCTGGAGCAGCGATTCCAGAACCAAAGGTTACTATTACTACACTAAATCTGATTTTTACAATTATCTGACCCAGTCTGAAGACTCTAATCTCACGCTGCCAATGGCATTTGATGTTGAGATTACAAGCTGTAAGATTCAGAAAAACGGTCCCGGCGCCTGTACCGCGAAGGTGACTTACGAACAGACCGCATATCTTGATCAATATGGATCCTTTGTATCTCCATTCTATGTGGGCTATGCCTATGACCCCAACTCAGAGGGCGGCGATGTAACGCCGGATTCTGTAAAGAATGGTGAAGAAGCAATCCGTTACACTTCAACAGAACAGGTACTGCTCCAGCTCTATGAAGAAGACGGAAGCTGGAAAATCGCAACCGCCGCCCCATCGGGGAGCTACGGAACGCCAGAACTTGTGAAAATGACGGAGGTGCCAGCATGAGTAAAACGCCAATCCTTGCCATACGGCATCTGAATAAGAAAATCGGCAAACGGGAAATTTTAAAAGATATCAGCTTTGAATGCTATCCCGGAGAAGTATTTGGCTTTCTAGGCCCGAACGGCGCCGGAAAAACCACTACCATCAAAGTTGTCTGCGGCCTCCTGTCCATAGATTCCGGAGACATCGAGATCTGTGGAACCAGCATACGAAAACATTATGAGCAGGCGATGAAGCACCTGGGAGCCATTGTAGAAAATCCAGAACACTACCGCCATATGAGCGGTTGGCAAAATCTGAAGCTATACCAGAATATGCGCCCAGGCGTCAGTGATGAACGGCTTCATGAGGTTGTCAGCCTGGTAGGACTTGAAAACCGGATACAGGAACCGGTCAAGAAATATTCTCTGGGCATGCGCCAGCGGCTGGGCGTTGCACAGGCCCTTCTCCACAATCCCAAGCTTCTGATTCTGGATGAACCGACCAACGGCCTGGATCCGGCCGGAATCCGCCAGCTCAGGGATATCCTGAAACAAATAGCCCACGGTCAAGAAGCGGCAGTAGTGGTTTCCTCACATCTGATGTCAGAGATGGAGCTGATGTGCGACCGCGTCGGACTGATCGTAAACGGGGAAATCCGGGATGTGAAACCCATTGGCAGCCTGATCGAGGAAGCTTATGACGGAAGCACGGCCTTCCTATACCGCGTTAGCCAGGCAGAACAGGCAGTTTCCCTGCTCCGCGGTAAATACCCGCAGATCGCTGCCAGCGTTTTGACGGAACAGGAATTTTCCATACGCCTGAAGCCAGAGGCCACAGAAGAATACGGCACGTTTCCTTTCCAAAAAGAGCTGTCTTCCTATAACAGCTTTCTGATTCAGTCTGGCATTTCCCTGTACACCGTTACAGAAAGCCAGGATCACACACTGGAAGATGCGTTTATCCGGCTGACCGATGAAGGAGGTAGTCAAATTGTTTAAGTTAATAGGAAATGAATACAGCAAGCTGTTCAGCCGCAAGACCACGCAGCTTTTACTGCTTTTGCTGCTGCTGGCAACTATAGGCCTGGCCTTTTTCTTCCATTTACCCCTGTTTAACAGCTCCGACTCCTATGAAACGGTAGCCTCGAGCTCTTCCGGGACCGAAGCCGCCGCAGAAGAGAACACTATGTCGCTGGAAGAAACTCTGCACGCCCGGACTGAAGAAGCAAAATTAAACTATTCACAGCTGAAAGCCCAGTCCGATAACGGCACCCCCGTGGACCCATCCGAACTGGAAGACGCGCATAACGCCTACCTGATCGCCCAATACATCGAGGATCATCAGCTGGAAAGCTCTCTGACCTTCGATTCCTATGGGTATCCGGTCACAGATTCCTATCTGATACGCACGCTGTGCCAGGCGCCCATGCTGGTTACCCTTCTGGCACTGGTGATGATCGTAGTCGCCGGAGGAATTATTGCCAACGAATTCAGCCAGGGCACCATTAAATTCCTGCTGATTAACCCGGTACGGAGAGGAAAAATCCTGTGGAGTAAATATCTCTGCTGTCTCAGCCTTCTGGCCGGATTATTCTTCCTGCTCTTCGGCCTTGAAACCCTCTTTCTGGGCTTCAGTTACGGTTTCTCCGCCTACGGAGGCCAATATGTCCAGGTAATAAACGGGGTGGCAACCGGAACGCCAATCCTGCTGTACGGCTTCCAGCAATTCCTGCTGGCCAGTGTAAATCCGCTGCTCATGATGACCATGGCATTTGCCATCAGCTCTCTGTTCCGCAGCTCAGCCCTCTCCATCGCACTGGGCCTGGGCGGACTGATGGGCGGAAGCATCATCACCCAAATCCTCTCCCAGTTGGGAGTGGACGGAGGCAGGTACCTGCCATTTTCCAACACAAATCTGGCGGATATCGCAGCCGGAACACCATACTTCCCGAATCAGTCACTCACATTCGCAGTAGTCACACTGATTGTCTATATGGTAGTGTTCCTGCTAATCGCATACGACGGCTTCACCCGAAGAGAAGTATAGTATTCGTTTAGTGGTAAAGAAGGGAGTGGGAACTCCTCATCCTGATGACACTTTCGGCGAACCCGGGTGAGACGTTTTAGATCGTCAGAAAGGCTGGGGAAGGCGGAGCAGAACTTCAGGCCGATGCCTTCCATGGCGCCGTCCCTGTTCCGCCCCGCCTCCCGCCAGCCTTTCGTCCGGGTATCCAAAAATCCCCCCTTCACCGACCAATTGGAAGCAATCCTATAATTTAAAGATTTCCCTTTAGACCAATTGCCTCTGCGTTTTCTTTCATACCTTCTATGGTTTCTTTCATAACTTCTTCCAGCGGCATACCCAGCATCTCACAGCCATTTAACACAGTCTGCCTGTCGACGCCTGCTGCAAAATGTTTATCTTTAAATTTTTTCTTCAAAGATTTCACTTCCAGATCCAGCACACTTTTGGATGGGCGCATAATGCAGAGCGCATTAATCAATCCTGTTAATTCATCGATGGTAAACAAGACTTTTTCCATCTCGCTTTCGGGTTTCACATCGCTGCAAATACCGTAGCCGTGGCTGCATACGCCATGGATATAGAACTCATCTATATCACGGGCTTTCATAATTTCTTCCGCCTTTTTACAGTGTTCTTCCGGGAACATTTCATAGTCAAGGTCATGCAAGAGGCCAACCACACCCCAAAGTTCTTCATCTTCCCCTTTTAGCTTTGCGAAATGTCTCATCGCCGCTTCTACAGCCAGCGCATGCTTCTGCAGCGCCGCCGTTTTATTATATTCTGTAAGCAAATTCCATGCTTCTTCCCTCTTCAGTGTTTTCATGAATGATACCTCCCCTAACAGTTAAAGCATAAACAGCTGTTCCAGCTTGTCTTCCTTAAGTTGCGCGCCAATTACACAGATTCTACCGGTATATTCCGGCTGCCCTTCACGGACGTCGGCCTCACCCGGCACCATATCAAAATAAATCCATTTCCCGTCTGTTCCTTCTACCATTCCTTTGGCGCGAAGGATTGTGCCATACGAATCATCGTCAGAAAGGGCATGGAGAATTCCCTCCATTTCATCTTTCCCATATTTATGCACCGTCTCTTTTCCCCAGCTGGTAAACACCTCATCCGCATGATGGTGATGATGGCCATGGTCATGACCGCAGCAATTCTCATGGTCATGATGATGGTCATGGCCGCACCCATCTCCATGGTCATGATAATGCTCATGGCCACACTCTTCCTCATGGCCGTGATGATGGTCATGGCCGCACTCTTCTCCATGGTCATGATGATGCTCATGGCCACACTCTTCTTCATGGCCGTGGTGATGGTCATGGCAACATCCGCCGCCGTGGTGATGATGTTCCTCCTCTTCTTCCACATGTGAGAGGTCTATTTTCACACCTTCCATGGTTTCCAGCACTTTTCGCCCTCCCAGCTCTTCTACCGGCGTTGTGATGACTGTTGCGTCCGGGTTTAGTGCACGGATCATCTCCAAAACTTCTTTTACTTTTTCATCGGTCGCTTTCGGCGTATCAGTCCTGCTCAATATAACGGTACTGGCCGCTTCCACCTGATTTCTGAAAAACTCGCCGAAATTCTTCATATATATCTTGCATTTCATAACATCCACAACAGTGGCGGCACAGTTCAATACCACATCCGCGTCTGCCTGTACGCCCTCTACCGCATGGATAACATCTGACAGCTTGCCCACTCCCGACGGCTCTATGATAATCCGTTCCGGATGGTACTGCTCAACTACTTCTTTCAGGGCTGTCCCAAAGTCTCCCACCAGAGAACAGCAGATACATCCTGAATTCATTTCCCGGATCTCAATGCCGGCATCTTTCAGAAATCCTCCGTCAATGCCTATTTCACCGAATTCATTTTCAATCAGCACCACCTGCTGCCCCTTCAGCGCATCTGTTAAAAGCTTCTTAATCAGGGTTGTCTTTCCGGCGCCCAGAAAGCCGGAAATAATGTCTATTTTGGTCATATATATGCCTCCTTCAATTTAAGGAGACGAAGGTATAAACCTCCGCCTCCGTCTAGTTCTTCACAGCCTCACGGCTAATCGGATTATAACACTCTTTTTTTTGCCTGTAAAGATAAAAACAGGCACGGAAGGCCATTCCCTTCCGCGCCTGACTGTCTTTGGCTCTGATGGACGCACAAATACATCCGCCTGGATCTTCCCGTGCGGGAATCAGCCGTTAATCATGAAGTTTAACAGCTTATCAACATCTTCTTTCTCAGATGCGATAATCTCCAGCTCCGGAATCTCGCCATTGGAGAAAATATTAGCCAGAGAAACGTACTGGCAGAGTTTGGACTTCAGATTCAGCCTGTCACCTTCTCCGGTTATCAGCTCTACACGTCCTTTGCAGCTGTCCACTACTTCAAAAAATTTGTCAATGTCTTTAATATTCTCAATTTTCATGGTAATTTTACCTCCCATATGGGCTTATTTTCAGTTCTGCTTTGATTATAGCCCATTTACCGACCCTTGAAAAGCATTTTCTGACAGAAAAAACATTTTCATGTGAGATTACCATACGTTCCCTCACAAGCTGTCAGCAGGTCTGTAGGAGACAGACAAAGGGTAGTACCAATCCTGCCTCCGCTTATGTAAATTTCACTATACTGCATGGCCGATTCATGGATAAATGTGGGAAATTGTTTTTTCATTCCGATCGGGCTGCAGCCGCCTCTGACGTAGCCGGTGATTCCTGTAATCTCTTTTACATGGATCATTTCCAGCGACTTTTCACCGGCCAGCTTCGCGGCATTTTTTAGATTTACTTCTTCCGCAATTGGTATTACCACTACATAATACTGTCCGCTCTTCCCCCTGGTGACAAGGGTTTTAAAAGACTGCTCCACCGGAGCTCCGGTCTTTTGCGCAGTATGAAGCCCATCGATAAATTCATCACATTCGTACTGGATGACCCTGTAAGGGATCTTCATCCGGTCCAGTATACGCATGGCATTAGTTTTTGTTTCCTTCGACATATCTACACCTCGCCAGGTCAGTCCGCTCAATAAACCACTTTTTCAAAATGCTGATAATCAATGGGATTTGCCCAGTCTCCACCCCAGGTATATCCTCTCTCAGCGAACAACTGGTAGCAGAGATCCTCATGGGTAATCATGTGCATCGCCGCCGCGTCCGGATTCGTGCGGTCGATGTAAAGCTCCGCGTCCACATTCTCCCAGTGCTTGATTCCGTCTCCGTCGATCGTAACATACGGATTATTCCTGGGATTGATATCAATCGCACAGCCCGTGGCGTGATTAGAAAGGGTGCTGCCCCCTGTCACAAGGCGGAAATTAAAGCAGGAGGTATTATTTTCATTGCACGAAAGATCATCGTCCGCGTCATAATTATCAATCAGATACATTTTTTCAATCTCATACCGGTTTTCGAAAAGTGACTGAAATATGGACGTCATATCTTCCGCCAGAAGATAGTTAACCATCAATTCTCCCACATGAATCTGCTGGTCGAATCCATAATGGAGTACCTTTATATACCGGAGGTCCTCCCTCGGAACCGTGCAATAGGTCTTAAAGGACCGGTCATCCCCGTAAATTCTCCCGAACAAGGCGTCGGATATTTCATAACTCGCAAAATACTGTTCCAAATGTTCCCGGTCAATTTCTTCCTCAGCCACAATCGTCCCGGCTTCAACATTTTCCAGGTCTCCTATATAGGACGGAGCTTCTGTCGGGGCAGGAGACGGCGTCTCAACGGCAGCCGGTACGGGCGTAGAAGCCGGCGCCTCTTCTTTTTCTCTCAGCTTCTCCAGCTCTTCTTCCTTCTGTGCCAGCTCCGCCCTCAGATCTCTGTTCTCTCCGGATACGGAATGATACCTGCCGGCCAGAAACAGAATAACGGTGCCTAAAAGAACCGCACAGACCAGAATCAGCACTAATGCCCTGCGGTTTATATGCTCCTTCATAATTCCTGTCTCCCCCGCTTACTTACCATATATTCCTATTTCCGATATACAGGTGTCATCCCATTCTGTACCTTCATACACGCTGTCAATCCTCACATAAATTTCAGATGCCTTACATTCAGATGACAGCTCCACGCAGAACTCTTTCTTTTCGTTCGGAAAGGTAATCGAAAAGCTCAGATCATCCAGCCAGACGGTCATAGTTTTTGGGCGGTTATTCATCTCATATCTTTCCTGATCCCGCCAGTTCCCCAGCTTAAAGGTCAGATACTTCACCTCCTGCTCTCCATCCAGCTTAAAGTTCAGGAATTCGTCAATGCCGTCGCCGTCCGCACCCTCCTGCCAGGATGTTGAATCGTCACCGTCCAGCACCATATTTGCTGAATTGTCATAGCCCTCCTGCACCACCGTCGAAGATGCTGTGGCCTGTCTGACGGGCGCCCGGTAATATCCTGTCATGCTGACAGAAGACCGGTCCACCAGAGAAGCCGTAATTTCCTCCGGTTCTTCCGTTGGAGTGGGAGTGGGCGTAGCCGTAGCAGTGGCCTCCTTCGTCGGTGTCACAGTCGGTTCTTTGGAAGGCGCCGGTGTCTCCGTCGGGGTTTTCTCATCACCCCTGTCCTTCTTATCATCACTCTCATGGCTGCTGCTGGCAGTCTCATCCCTGTCCAGGAAGTGTGAGACGCCAAAATAAGCGCCGATCCCTGCAACCACAACCGCCCAAGCCAAGATAATCCCAATCATCATAATTTTCTTTTCTTCTCTGGAACGCCCGGGCTTGCCCTGTTTCACGCCTGATGGCGTACCTTGTCCGGACCGCTCCCGGTCAGGCCGCTCCTGATGGTACGGATCGCGTCCCGGCTGCTCCCAGCCTGGCTGCTCCTGACGGTACGGACCCCGTCCCGGCTGATCCCGGCCTGGCTGGCTTTGATTTGGCCGGCCCTGCCCGGTACCACATCTTATCTGATCTAGCTTTTTTCCGCACCCGGAACAGAAATGAGAGTTTTCTGAATTGTCATAACCACAATAAGGACATTTCATCTCTTCATCCTCACCTTCTTTTACTGTTGGCTGATGGCCGCCGCCAGATCATTATACTGGCTCAGCAGATCGTCAGAATCGAATTTCAGCTTTCCATCCTCTAGTTTCCAGTTGCTTTGATGTTCTGATAAAAAGGTAACTGCCTCCTCCCTGCTGGCAATCATGGCTTCAACACTTTCCTTCGCTGTCTTAAGCTCCTCCGCTGAATACATAAAATTCACCCGCAGGTTTTCCAGCGCCAGCTTCCTGTACAGCTGCTCAAAATAACTGCTCAGCCCCTTTTTCTCTATGGCTGCCATAATCATTTCTTCCCCGGCCATCTCTTCCAGCTTCTGAAAAGCTTCATCCGCTGTCCGCCGCTTCTCTGACAGATATTCCGCAGAGTTTTTAAATTCAGGCCCATCGGCCTCTATATTCTCCACGCTCAGCAGATCTGAGAATTCCTGATCCTGAAAAAGTGTCCTGACCGTCTTCAGGTTTTCAATATAATCAGACATATAATCCTTGATGGTCTGCTCTATTTCCGCGTAGCTGCCGTTCGTGTAAATTTCCTCATCAATGACATCCTCGTCTATATCCATCCGGACAATTTTCGCCGTCTCATCGTTCAGCTGATTTACCTGACTCATTGTGAGAAACAAAACCCCCGCCGCCAGCAGAATGATGACTGCCACTATCAGTAACACCGCAATTTTCTTGCCTTTCCTTCTTTTCTTCTTCCGCATGGGGCCGTATCCTCCGTTGCTCTCATTCTTTCGGATTACTTTTTTGTTTAATATTACTACAGCTTCAGGTGAAATTCAACTGTTGGTTTGCCAGGGCGCCTCACATCAGAATTGGAGCTGATACAGATGTGCGTATACACCGTTTCTCTCCAGCAGTTCCTTGTGTGTGCCCTCCTCCGCTATGCCGTCCTCCGTCAGCACCAGAATTCTGCGCGCATTCCGGATCGTAGACAGCCTGTGGGCGATGACAAACGTCGTACGGTTCCTTGCCAGGCTTTCCAGTGATTCCTGTACTACCCGTTCACTTTCGTTATCCAGAGCTGATGTAGCCTCATCAAATATAAGCACCGGAGGATTTTTCAGAAATACTCTGGCAATGGAAAGTCTCTGCTTCTGTCCTCCCGACAGCTTCACACCCCTCTGTCCGATATCTGTCTGGTATCCTTCCGGCATACTCATAATAAACTCATGGGCATTTGCCGCCCTGGCCGCGGCAACCACTTCCTCATCCGTGGCATCTGGACGCCCATACCGGATATTCTCGATAATCGTGCCTGCGAACAGATAAACATCCTGCTGCACAATTCCGATCTGGCTTCTGAGGTCCTTCAGGCAGATATCCTTCACATCCGTCCCGTCCAGACGTACTGTCCCGCCTGTCGTATCGTAGAATCTGGGGATCAGACTGCACAAAGTGGTTTTACCGGCCCCCGAACTGCCCACCAGCGCCACATATTCCCCCTCCTTCACCGACAGGTTTACATCCCGCAGCACTTCCTCCGGATTATCTTCATAATGAAAGCACACATGATCGAACTCTACCTCACCCCGGGCGCGCTCTACATGCACGGCGTCCGGCCTGTCAGCGATATCGGGAGCGATATTCATGATCTCCCGGAATCTCTCATAACCAGAATACCCATTCTGAAACTGCTCTGTAAAATCTACCAGCCTCTTCACAGGCTCTGTAAAATTATTAATATACAAAAGAAACGTCACCAGATCTGCCGCTGAAAGCTGCTGCTCCGTCATCAGAAAAGCGCCCGCAATCAAAGATCCGACCGTAATCAGCGTGGAAAAAGCGCCCATCCCGGAATTATAAAATCCCATATACCAATAGCTTTTCCTTTTGGACTGGACAAAACGGCTGTTTCCTACCTCGAATTTCCGCATTTCCTCCGTCTCATTTCCAAAAGACTTCACTACCCGGATTCCTGACAGGCTGTCTTCAATCTGCCCGTTAATATCCGCGATTTTTCTCCTATTATCCTTAAATGCGTTCTTCATCTTCCCGTTGAGAAATACTGCATAAACCACCATGGCGGCCACGATCAGAATCGGAACCAGGGCCAGCTTCGGATTGATGGTCAGAAGGATCACAAACGCTCCGATCAGCTTAATGCAGGAAATTACAATGTTCTCCGGCCCATGATGCAGAAGCTCGCTGATATCAAACAGATCACTGGTAACCCTGGAAAGCAGATGCCCCACCTTCTGGTTGTCAAAAAAGGCAAACGACAGCTTCTGATAGTGGCCGAATATTTCCTGCCTCATATCATGCTCGATCTTCGCTCCCATAATATGCCCGAAATAAGAGATATAAAAATTACATCCCAGCTCCACCAGAATCATCACAACCATCAGAATCCCCAGCTTCATAATCAGGCCGGTAGCCTCCTGAAGCGGCCGGTTCACCACAGAACCCGTAATATAGCGGACGATCAGCGGAATCGCCAGCGTCACAGCCGCTCCCAGGATCGCAAAAAACATATCCGAATAAAACAGCCCTTTATAAGGTTTATAGTAAGTTACCATTTTTTTAAGATTCTCACGCATCGCCTGCACTTCCCCCATCTCATCCCTGATACGTTGTCAGAGTATAAATGATGGATACAGTATAACAAATCCCAGGCAACTTTCCAACTATTAGTTCCTGTCTCTCTGGAAAACCGGAAAAGCCAAAGGTTCTGCAGACAAAAACAGGGTATGAATCCGGCCAGTCTGACGGAGAGTCTGCTTCTTTATGACCAGAGGATTTAACAAACAATTTACATTCTTCTGATGATTAATACTCATACATGCGGTTATGATGATATTTACAGGGCAAAATTTATAGAATAAACGCAAGAATAAAAGGAGAAAACAATTGACGTACAAAGAATTAAAGAAAACAGAAGAGATCAACACATATATTGAGCAGGGCAACCTCGTACTGGGAGCCATGGGCTTCACGGAGCATTCCGGCGTTCACGCATCTAAGGTGGCAGTTACAGCCGGAAATATTCTGCAGGAGCTGGGATATGATGACCATCAGATAGAGCTGGCCCGGATGGCCGGCTATCTCCACGATATCGGAAACAGCATTAACCGGGAAGACCACGCACACACCGGCGCCCTGATGGCATTTCAGCTTTTGCGGGAAATGAATATGAGCCCGGCAGACATCGCAATTATCATCACCGCCATCGGCAACCATGACGAGAAATCCGGCGCCGCCGTAGATCCCGTCTCTGCCGCCATCATCCTGGCCGACAAGACCGACGTCCGCCGCAACCGGGTGCGCAATAAAATCAAGGCCACCTTCGACAAGCACGACAGGGTCAACTATGCCGCAGCCGCTTCCAGTCTGGAAATCAACATTGAGAAAAAACAGATCACATTAAATATCGAACTGGATGAACAGATTTGTTCAATTATGGATTATTTTGAGATATTCCTTCAGCGAATGCTGATGTGCCGCAGAGCGGCGGAGATATTGGGGCTTAAGTTCAAGGTGATGGCAAACGGACACAAGGTGGGTTAAAAACAGCAGAGTCCGCCGGGGTAGCTGATCCGTCCGCCCTGAAAAGCCGCAAACCCGCAGAAACGCAAAAAAAACACCGCCCCCGGTGCTCTTTTCGTCATCGAAAACAGTGCTTTCCATGCGCCTTCAGGGACTCGAACCCTGGACAAATAGATTAAGAGTCTACTGCTCTACCAACTGAGCTAAAGGCGCTTATGTCTTACGTTATTTTTGTAACGCAAGACTCATTATAATAGATTGCCGCGGAAAAATCAACCCCTTTTTTTACAAATTCTTTATTTTTTTAAAGCTCTGTTTATCTCTTCCTCCAGCCCTTCTTCATCCATACCGCCTACTGCTGATCCGGCCAGGGCCCCGTCCTTGAAAAACAGGAAGGTGGGAATGGACATCACGCGGAACTGTGCCGCTATGTTAGGAGCTTTATCCACGTTCAATTTGCAGAACTTAATGTCTGTCATGGTTTCGGACAGCTCTTCAAGGATAGGTGTCATCATTTTACACGGGCCGCACCAGTCCGCATACATGTCCACTACGATATCCCCTGTTGTATCCAGTACTTCAGCTTCAAAATTACCTTCGTTCACTTCTTTTACCATCTTGTTTTCTCCTTTTCTTATTTTTTCTTTTTTTTCTCTATCTTCTTTAACATCGTGTTCAGTTCACTCATGGATTTCTGTATTCTTGCCACCTGACTGCTTCGGCCTGACGCTTCATACTCCAACTGTGAGATCTTTCCCCTGACTCCGGAATTTTTTTTCATATTGAACACTTGCCTTTTTCTTTATCATATGTTTTCCCCGCGTCATTTGACAGAGCCGGGCCGGGCTGTCAGTTTGCAGATCGGGTTGCCCATGACGGAAAACTTTTCCTCATATTCCGTCATAACATTTCCTATATTAAGGATAGGGTCATTATGCAGATCAAAAGTAAAGCTTTCCAGGCTCCAGCCCCGCTCCCGTATCTCTTCCAGCGAAAAATCAAACAGCTCCCTGTTGTCAGTCTTAAATTCCACTGTTCCGCCTTCCGGCAGAAGCCGTTCATAGCGCCGCAAGAATTCCCTGGAGGTCAGCCGGCGTTTTGCGTGGCGCTCCTTGGGCCAGGGGTCTGAAAAGTTCAGATATATTTTCTCCACCTCTCCTTTTGAGAACACCTCCGGAAGCTCTCTCGCATCCATACGGATAAAACGGAAATTCCCTTCCGTATTCTCAAGCGACTCTGCTTTCTGTATTGCCCGGAGAAGCACGCTGCTGTACATTTCTATCCCTATATAATTGACCTCTGAATGCAGCCCGGCCATTTCCATCAGAAAACGGCCCTTACCCATTCCAACCTCTATATGGATAGGATTGTCATTTTTAAAGATTGTATTCCATTTTCCCTTGATTCCTTCCGGATTCTGGATACAGAAGAAATTTTCGGCAATGGCCTCTCTCGAACCAGGTATATTTCTTAAGCGCAATTTCCCATGCCTCCGTTAAATTATTAACATACAGGTGAACAATTTTCAGCATTTATTGTCCGTAAACTACAGTTTACTATATAAATTGCCAAAATAAAAGATTAAATAAAAGATTTTAAAAAGAAAAGCTAGCTTTTTCTATTTCGAAGGTATATGATAGGCAGTAGCAAAAATGAAATGAGTCACCGGAGGTGAAAAAATGGACACTGTAATCAACAAATTATCTGAGATTGAAGTTGCAGCATCCAGGATACTGGAAGGCGCCGCAAATCAGAAAAAAGTCTTAGACCAGCAGCAGGAAGAACAGATTGCAGAATATGACCAGCAGATCGACAAGGAAACCGCTGCCGAGATTGCCAGACTTCAGCAGGAACTTTCTGTTTCCATGGATTCTGAATTACAAAAGCTCAAGCAGAGCTCGGAACATGCGCTTCAGTCTCTGGAGACCTATTATAAAGAAAATCACGAAACGCTTGTAGAACAAATTTATGAGAAAATAATAAGGAAGTGATTGTTTGCGAGGTTTAATGTCCTATAGCGGACTTACGACGAAAATCCGCGCCATGCAAAGCCATCTTCTGACCACAGAGAATTACCGGGAGATCGTGGAACTGCCAAGTGTGCCCGCCGCCGTAGCATATCTGAGGCAAAAGCCTTCCTATGCGGCAATCCTGTCGGCTGCCGGCGAGACGGAGCTGCACCGCGGAGAAATCGAGAAGATGCTTCGCCAGAGCATCTACCATGACTTTACTAAGATCTACAGCTTTGCTAATCTAAAACAGCGGAAATTCCTGGATCTGTACTTTATGCGGTATGAGGTTTATTTCCTCAAAGTCTGCCTGACCAATATTTTTGATCATCGGAATGCTCCTCTGGATCTGTCAGCTTTTGAATCGTTTTTTACGAAGCACTCACGGCTGAATTTCCAACTGCTGACCGCTTCTTCCACGCCGGAAGAATTCCTGGCCAATCTGAAAAGCTCCGAATACTACATTCCGCTGTCCAATATCAAGAACGTGGATCAGCCAACGCTGTTCGACTACGAAATGGCGCTGGATCTTTACTATTTCCGGAAATTGTGGAAAGAAAAAGATAAAGTCATTCATGAGGAAAAGTCCAATGGACTGACCCGTATCCTGGGCTCCAAATTTGATATGCTGAATATCCAGTGGATCTACCGCTGTAAGCGGTATTATCACATGGATCATGCAGATATATACGCTCTGCTGATACCTGTCAATTACCATATCAGCAGGCAGCAGACCAGAGAAATGGTAGAAGCAGAGGATCTGGACGCTCTGGAAGCTGTCATAAGCCGCAGTTACTACGCGAAGCATTATGAAAATTTTACAGAAGCATCCCTGGAATCCATGTATGCGGAGATCCTGAAGCATATACTAAGTTCAGGCTCCAGGCAGGAACCATATTCTGTAACAACTGTTTACTCCTACCTCTATCACAAAGAACATGAGGTGGACCGTCTGATCATAGCGCTTGAATGCGTGCGGTATCAGGTTTCTCCGGAAGAAGCCATGACTCACGTCGCATGCCGCTAAGCCTGAACTAAAAACCGGAGGTGTTTAACTGTGATCGTCAAGATGAAATTTCTTAGTATCACCGGTCCAAAAGCAGATATTGACCGAGTCGTCGAGCGATATTTGTCAAAATATGAGATTCATCTGGAAAATGCACTGGCCGAATTAAAGACCGTACAGAATCTGACTCCATACATTCAGATCAATCCTTATAAGGAAAAACTGAAACTGGCCGAAGATTATACAGAGCTTCTCCCGGAACAGAACCGGCAGACCGGAAAATCAATGTCCCTGGAACAGGCGGTTGCCTGTATACAGCAAACCGACCGGACTTTGGCAAAGCTAAAGGAAGAACGGACTGAACTGGAAGCCAAACGGAATAAATACCGGGAGCTGTCCGCCAAGATAGAGCCGTTTCAGGATATCCCCTGCAGCCTCTCTTCCCTGCTGGATTTCAAATTCATCCGTTTCCGCTTTGGCAAGATTCCGAAGGAATATTACACAAAATTTGAGAATTATATTTACGAAAATTCTGACACGGTATTTTACCGCTGCCACTCCGACAGCCAGTATGTATGGGGTGTTTATTTCAGCCCCAAGGATCAGATCAGCCGGATTGACGCCCTGTATGCGTCGATGCATTTTGAAAGGATCTATCTGCCGGACGAATACGAGGGCATTCCCGAAGAGGCTTATCACAAGCTGATTTCAGATACCGCAAGGACGGAAGAAGGTATCCGCTCCTGCGACGACCGGATGGCCGATTATCTGAACTCACATGCTTCGGAATTGGTAGGTGCGAAAAACAGGCTATCCGATATGTCAGAGAATTTTGATGTGAGGAAATTGGCCGCCTGTACGAAATCAAAAGCAGAGACCTTCTATATCCTGTGCGGCTGGATGTCCGCCAGAGACGCAGAGGCCTTTCAGAAGGAGATCTCAGATGATCCCAACCTATACTGTTTTGTGGAGGATAACAATAACAATATTCTGAGCCAGACTCCTACAAAGCTAAAAAATCCCAGGTTTTTCAAGCCTTTTGAAATGTTTGTAAAGATGTATGGCCTGCCGGGTTACAATGAATTCGACCCCACCATTTATCTGGCCATCACCTACTCCTTCATCTTCGGCATTATGTTCGGAGACGCGGGTCAGGGACTCTGCTTTGTGATCGGCGGCTTTTTAATCTACCATTTTAAAAAAGTACCACTGGCCGCGATTATGGGAACAGCCGGAATATTCTCCGTCATATGGGGGCTTGTGTACAACAGCTTTTTTGGATTTGAGGGCTTCTTCCCTTACGAACCGCTTATTCACGCTAAAGACGACATGCTCACCCTGCCGGGGCTGGGCAGTCTGAATACGGTGTTCGTCCTGGCAATCGCTTTCGGAATGTTCATGATCCTGTTTGACATCATCCTGAGCATCGTAAACGCGGTAAAGCAAAAAGACAAGGAAAATATATGGTTCAGCCAGAACGCCCTTGCAGGTCTTGTCTTCTATGGCACGATCGTTGCGCTGGTGTTCCTGATCATGACGGGAAACGGAGGTCTGAATACGCTGCTTCCAATACTGATCGTGCTGATCGCCGTTTCACTGATCGTCATTTTCCTGAAAGAAATGCTGAGCAGAATAGCCATGAAGCGCAGACCGGCCATCGAAGGCGGCAAGGGAATGTATTTTGTCCAGGCATTTTTTGAGACATTCGAGACAGTCTTAAGCTTCCTGTCCAATACGCTGTCCTACGTCCGTATCGGCGCCTATGCAGTCAGCCATGTGGCAATGATGCAGGTAGTCATGATGCTGGCCGGGGCTGAAAGCGGCGGAGCCCCCAATATGGTTGTTGTCATTCTGGGCAACGCATTCGTCGCAGCGATGGAAGGCCTGATGGTCGCCATCCAGGTACTCCGTCTGGAATATTACGAGATGTTCAGCCGTTTCTACAAAGGAAACGGAAGAGAATTTAAGCCCTTCCTGAAAAAAAATTGAGGAACGCTATAAAATGGTTTTGCTATTATTTTATTTAAGATAAATTAAGGAGGATTATCATTATGACAACATTCATTCAGATTCTTACAGCGGCAGCTCTGGTATTAAGCATCATCATCCCGTTTAGCTATTATTTTCTTGGGGATCATAACAAGAAACGTTACAAAAAAACACTTGGCATTAACTGTCTTGCATTTTTCGGAATACTAATGGTCGCCGCGGTCGTAACCCTGGCGGGAGCTTCCTCTGTATCGGCGGCCACCGACGGCATGAGCACAGGCGCAGGAATGGGCTTCATCGGAGCCGCTCTGGCTACCGGCCTTTCAGGCATTGGCTCCGGCATCGGCGTTGCCAGCTCCGCCAGCGCGGCACTGGGCGCGATCAGCGAAGACGGTTCTATCTTCGGTAAATCCCTGATCTTCGTAGCCATGGCCGAAGGTATCGCATTATACGGCCTGATCATTTCCTTCATGATTATCGGTAAACTTTGATCACCTGGAGGCAGCGCCATGAAAATGTACTTAATCAGTGACAATGTGGATACACAGACTGGTATGAGGCTTGCCGGCGTCGAGGGCGTTGTCGTTCACGAGCGTGACGAACTCCGGCAGGCCCTGGAGACAACATTGGCCGATAAAAGCATTGGCATCATTCTGCTGACTGAGAAATTCGGGCGTGAATTCCCGGATATCATAGACGATGTCAAGCTGAACCATAAGCTTCCCCTCATCATTGAGATTCCGGACCGTCACGGTACCGGGCGGAAAGCAGATTTTATCACATCCTATGTAAATGAAGCAATCGGACTGAAACTGTAAGGTAGGTGAAGGATTTGACAACTGAAGAAAAGTTAGAAAATTTTTATAACCATTCCATAGAGAGCGCCCACAATGAGGCAGAACGTCTGATTAACGAACATCAGGCCGCTCTGGACCAGCTGTTTTCAGAGCATCAGGAGACGAAGAAACGTCAGGCCGCCGCAGAGCTGGCAGCTGAAAAGGAAAAGCTGAAGCGTGAGAATAACAAAACTCTCTCAACGGAACAGCTCCAGATCAAACGGACGCTTTCCCTGAAGAACATGGAATTGAAGAATAAACTGTTTGCTGAAGTAGAAGAAAAGCTCCTGGCATTTAAGAAGACCCCCGAATATGAGACCTATCTCTGTCAGAAAATTAAGGCGGCTTCGGATTTTGCCCAGAGCAGCGCTATTGAATTTTATCTGGACGCATCAGACAGCGCTCTCTCAGATACGATTTCCCGGAAAGCCGGCGTACCCATCCAGATCTATCCTGAAAAATTCATGGGCGGCCTCCGGGCAGTTATCCCGGAAAAACATATACTGATTGATAATTCCTTTGCCGCCATGCTGCAGGAGGAACGTGATTCTTTCATATTCGAGGGAGGACACGTACATGAGTGAGAAAAAAACAGGAATTATCTACGGAATCAATGGACCTGTCGTCTATCTGAAGGGCAACACGGGCTTTAAGATGTCCGAGATGGTCTATGTAGGCGAAGAACATCTGGTGGGAGAAGTCATCGGACTGACAAGAGACACCACCACCATTCAGGTTTTTGAAGAAACTACCGGCCTGAGACCCGGCGCCATGGTGGAAGCAACCGGAGACGCCATATCCGTCCTTCTGGGCCCCGGTATTTTGAATAATATTTTTGACGGAATTGAACGTCCTCTTTCCGAAATTGCAAAGCAATCCGGTAAGTACATCACGCGGGGAGTCAATGTTGATTCTCTGGACACCCAGAAAAAATGGCCTGTTACCATGAAAGTGGCCCCAGGTGATACAGTCATGGGCGGAACAATCATTGCCGAGACTCCTGAGACTCAGAGTATCATCCACAAATCAATGGTACCCCCGGCTGTACATCAGGCAACCGTCACCTGGGTAGCCCCCGACGGGGATTACACCATTCTAGACCCAATTGTCAGACTGGAGCTTCATGACGGGACCGAACAGGAAATTTCCCTGTGTCAGAAATGGCCGATCCGTATTCCAAGGCCAACGGCCAAGAGGTATCCTGCCTCAGAGCCTCTGATCACCGGACAGCGTATCCTGGATACCATGTTTCCTATCGCCAAGGGCGGCACTGCTGCCATTCCCGGCGGTTTCGGGACCGGTAAAACCATGACTCAGCATCAGATCGCTAAGTGGTCTAACGCGGATATCATTATCTATATTGGCTGCGGAGAACGCGGCAACGAAATGACACAGGTATTGGAGGAATTCTCTGAGCTGGTGGATCCACGTTCCGGCAACCTGCTGATGGACCGTACCGCGCTGATCGCGAATACGTCTAATATGCCTGTAGCCGCCCGTGAGGCTTCCATTTACACCGGGCTGACTCTGGCCGAATACTACCGTGATATGGGCTATGACGTGGCAATTATGGCTGATTCCACCTCCCGTTGGGCCGAAGCTCTCCGAGAGCTTTCCGGACGTCTGGAGGAGATGCCCGCCGAGGAAGGCTATCCCGCTTATCTGGCTTCCAGGCTGTCAGCATTCTATGAACGCGCCGGGATGATGCAGAACCTAAACGGCACTGAGGGCAGCGTATCCATCATCGGGGCCGTATCCCCTCAGGGCGGCGACTTTTCAGAGCCCGTCACCATGAATACCAAGCGTTATGTCCGCTGCTTCTGGGGCCTGGACAAATCGCTGGCCTACGCCCGCCATTTCCCGGCCATCCATTGGCTGACCAGTTACAGCGAGTATCTCGGAGACCTGTCTCCCTGGTATAAGGACCACGTGAACAAAAACTTTGTAGACGACCGGAACCAAATTATGGGGCTTCTGAATCAGGAAAGCTCTCTGATGGAGATCGTCAAGCTGATCGGAGGAGACGTACTTCCCGACGACCAGAAGCTGGTGCTGGAAATCGCCCGGGTAATCCGCCTGGGATTCCTGCAGCAGAACGCCTTCCATAAGGATGACACCTGCGTGCCCTTAATTAAACAGTTCCAGATGATGGAAACCATCCTTTACCTCTACAAGAAATCAAAAGCCCTGGTCACCATGGGACACCCCATGTCCGTACTGAAGGAAAGCGACATCTTTGACCGGGTGATTTCTATAAAATATGATGTTCCCAATGACAAACCCGAACAGTTTGCCGACTATAAAAAAGCAATTGACAAGTTTTACGATGAAGTGCTGGAAAAGAACGCATAAAGGAGGGAACCAGCAATGTCTATTGAATATTTAGGCTTGAGCGAAATTAACGGCCCTCTCGTTGTTCTTGAGGGCGTAGAAAATGTTGCCTATGAAGAAATGGTGGAATTCACCATTGAAAACGGCACTAAAAAACTGGGGCGGATCATTGCAGCTTATGAGGATAAAGCCCTGATCCAGGTATTTGAAGGTACAGAAAACATGTCCCTGAAAAACACCCGCACCCATCTGACCGGCCATCCCATGGAAATCGCACTTTCGGAGGATATCCTGGGCCGTACCTTTGACGGCATCGGCCAGCCTATCGACGGGCTGGGTCCGATCACCTCCGACACGAAAATAAATGTGAACGGTCTGCCTCTGAACCCGGTAACCCGGAAGTATCCCCGTAACTACATCAGAACCGGTATATCCGCCATTGACGGACTGACCACTCTGATCCGGGGACAGAAGCTTCCGATCTTTTCCGGAAACGGACTGCCTCACGACAATCTGGCAGCCCAGATCGTTCAGCAGGCATCTCTTGGCGGCGATACTGATGAAAAATTTGCAATCGTTTTCGCCGCCATGGGCGTTAAATATGACGTGGCTGATTTCTTCCGCAAGACCTTTGAGGAAAGCGGAGTCTCTGACCACGTGGTCATGTTCCTGAACCTGGCCAACGACCCGGTAGTCGAACGTCTGATTACGCCGAAGGTAGCCCTGACGGCCGCTGAATATCTGGCCTTTGAAAAGGGCATGCATATTCTGGTCATACTGACGGATATCACTTCCTTCTGTGAGGCTATGCGTGAGGTTTCCTCTTCAAAGGGTGAAATTCCATCCCGTAAGGGCTACCCCGGCTACCTGTACAGTGAGCTGGCGTCTCTGTATGAACGGGCCGGCATTGTCCGCGGAGGCGAGGGATCTGTGACCCAGATCCCGATCCTGACCATGCCCAATGACGATATTACCCACCCAATCCCTGACCTGACCGGCTACATCACCGAGGGCCAGATCGTACTGGACCGTCAGCTACACGGCCAGTCAATTTATCCGCCCATTTCCGTGCTGCCCTCCCTGTCCCGTCTGATGAAGGACGGCATAGGCGAAGGCTATACCCGCGCAGATCACCAGGATGTAGCGAACCAGCTTTTTTCCTGCTACGCCAAAGTGGGCGACGCCAGGGCGCTGGCATCCGTCATCGGTGAAGATGAGCTTTCACCGCTGGATAAAAAATATCTGATATTTGGCACACAATTTGAGAAATGTTTTATCGGCCAGGGCGCCGACGAAAACCGTACCATAGAAGAAACACTGGATATCGGCTGGAAGCTCCTGGGACTCCTTCCGAAGGAAGAACTGGACCGTATCGATACGAAGGTTCTGGATCAGTATTATCAGCCCACAGAACACGACGCAATCGCGGAGGCAAAGGCAGAAGCAGAAGCTATGAACCGCTAAGTGAAAGGGGGAATTTTATGGATCCGAATACATTTCCTACCAAGGGCAATCTGATACTGGCAAAGAATTCCCTTGCTCTCGCCAACATGGGCTACGACCTGATGGATAAAAAGCGGAATATTCTGATCCGGGAGATGATGGATCTGATCGACAAAGCCAAAGAAATACAGTCTCAGATCGACCGCACGTTCCGAGAAGCCTATTCCGCCCTGCAAAAAGCCAATATGGACAACGGCATCAGCTATGTACAGACCATCTCCTACACGGTGCCAGTGGAAACATCCATACGGATCAAGACCCGCAGCATCATGGGAGTGGAAATCCCTCTGGCCGAGGCCGACCAGTCCGGTACTGCTCCTACCTATGCTTTCTACACCACAAGAGAATCCATGGATAAAGCCAGGATCGCTTTTACGAAGGTAAAGGAATTATCCATTGAACTGTCCATGGTAGAAAACTCTGCTTACCGTCTGGCAATCGCGATCAAAAAGACACAGAAACGGGCCAATGCCTTGAAAAACATTACGATCCCTCATTATAAACAGCTGTCAAAGGATATCTCGGAGGCACTGGAGGAAAAGGAACGTGAGGAATTTACAAGGCTGAAAGTGATAAAAAGAATGCAGCAGAATCAATAAATACAGCCTGGCAGGGTACAGTGCCGAGCCTTAAACTCTTCTACAGACAGCTTTAGCCTGAAGAAAAGAGGGCCCGTCCCATACTCTGCCAGACTTTTTAATTATTGCTTACGTCCATCATTAAAAATAGAATTCCTCTGCTAATAAACACTTGAAATTTGCCGGAATCGGCAAGCTCCCGCCCTTCACCCTCCCTATATACAACTCTATCGTATACTTTCTGACAATTTCAAATTTAACTTTACAATTCCAGCCCGTTTTCCGCCACCTTTTCCAATAATTTGACATTCTTTTTGTCAAGGTTTTTTCCCGGTTTTTTTCCACAGAAATACGATTTGGGACATGTTACCAAAACGTCCGTTCCGCTTTTTCTTTATGTAAAGTAGTATTTTTCACTCTAATTCCGGTGGATAATGTGGATAACTTCGTGTATAACTTTACTTTTGCCCTGTTTCTGCGATTTTTCAATGTGGATAACTTTTCGCTATCCACATTGATTGGATTTTCCATTTTATTACATTTTTCGACGGCATTTGTGCAGTTTCACGAAATTAAAATTTTTTATACAATTTAACACAATTTATATGTTCTGAGTCAGCAGATAATTCTGAGCTGATGTCACACAGTTTGCCCCATCTGACGCAGCCGTTACAATCTGTCTAAGCTGCTTCGTCCTGACGTCCCCTGCAGCGAATACGCCCGGTACGCTCGTCACACCGTCTTCAGCAGCCTTTATATAGCCGCCTTCATCCAGCTCCAGCTTTCCCTGTACGAGGGCGTTATTGGGCAGAATTCCGACGGCTATAAAGCACCCGTCTACAGGCAGCTTTTCTTTCGCGCCTGTCTTAACGTTCTCCAACTGCAGGGCTTCCACCTGTTCCACTCCTTCAATTGACCTCACAACGCTGTCCCAGATAATCTCTACGTTCGGCAGAGCCATCAGGCGCTCCTGGAGGATTCTTGCAGAACGCAGGCTGTCACGGCGATGGATCAGATATACCTTCTTGCAGCCTCTCGCCAGGAAGATCGCATCCTCTACAGCCACATCTCCGCCGCCTACTACGGCGGCCACTTTATCTTTAAAGAAAGCTCCGTCGCAGGTGGCACAGTAGGACACGCCCATGCCTCCGAATTCATCTTCTCCCGGAACCTGAAGCTTTCTGTGGCCGGCACCGGTAGCCAGGATCAGTGTTCTCGCCTGATATAGGTTTTTTTTCGTGCGAACGGTCTTAATCTCTCCCTCCAGTTCCAGGTCCAAAACCTTTTCCCTGACAAATTCGCTTCCCATCTGATCTGCATGGCCCCGCAGCGTTGTTCCCAGGTCCATTCCACTGATCCCCGGAAGCCCGGGATAATTATCCACTTCATAAGTATTCACCACCTGGCCGCCGCTCACGTAGCTGGCCTCAATCACCAGAGTAGTCAGCTTCGCGCGCTGGGCGTATATTGCCGCACTCAGACCGGCGGGACCGCTCCCTATGATAATCAGATCATAGATTTCTTCCATTTTACTTCCTCCTTAAGAAATATTTCCAGTTTCGCTGTCTGTTTCTCCCGCCAATTCCACATCCTCATTATTCACTACCTTGATGCCGCGGACCAGATGCAGTAATCCGTCTACGGTGACCTCTGTATAATCAACCCGGGATTCATTCAGGTAACAAGTATAAGTAACCAGATGAGTCTCCTCATCTTCCTTTTTCTCCCACTCGTCATCGCCCGCCAACGCGAGAAAATCATCCTCCGGCATGCCAAGAGTGATTCCCCCGGCTATGACAATCGGCACCTTTGTCGTGTCCAAATCTCCATACAGTGTTGTCACAAAACAATTGGAAACTGTGGTAGCCTCTTCTCCATAATTATTTACTACCGCATAAAGCTTAACTCCGTTTTTCTCCAGGGTGACACAGCCATATTTGCCATACATCACAGCATAATCAGATTCTGCTTCATTGAGCACCCAGCCATTTTTTTCAAATACAGCAACCGGGGCCGGAAGCTGATAAAACTGGCCGTCATATTCTACAACAAAGTCTCCCAATACATCCCCCTGCCCTTCAGGGGCTGTATAATTCTGCACTTCTTCCGTAGGATTGCTGCTGACACTGGCTACATCCATTCCTTCCGTATTCCTCATGTTCTTCATATCCATCCGTGCCAGGATGCCTGTATCCTTCGCAAATCCCAGCTGGACTGACCGGTACATTCCATATTCGTAAGTCAGCAGTACCTCTTTTTCCCCCTCAAACCGGTCCACCGGCTCTCCGTAGGCTTTTACCGCCTCTTCCAGTGTGGATTTCTGTAAGGTAATCCCTCCCGGCAAATCCACATAGATGCCAGCCCCCTCCGACGCTGAAGAATCAATCTGTAAACCGGCAATATAGCAGTCGGACACCGGCTGAGCGGTAGTCCTGGGATTCATAATGTCTACAGTCAGGGAATTCCCACTCTGTTCAAAAATTTCGCCCTGAAGATAGGACTCTGAATCGACAGTCAGCTCTCCATCCCCCTGATAATCCCATCCCATGTCTTCAAATGCCTGCCATTCCATGGGCAGCTGATAATTCTCACCCCAGATTGCAATGGTAAAGCTGCTCAGGTCCTCCGGCAGATCCACGGCATATTCTGGAATCTCCTCCCCCGGCAGCTCCACGTCCTCCAGGGAATCCTTGGGTTCCCCATCCTCCAGGGAAGTGGTGCTCAGAGTCAGCGGAATCTCTTCTTTTTCACGGCAGCCAGCCATGAGCACAGCCCCGGCCAGCACAAGGAGCCCGATATATTTTTTCATAGAACTTTATCCTCTCTATAAAATATGATAACTGTTCAGTTTCTTATATCCAACCTGATTTTAACATAAATCAGGGTACTTTCCAATCCCGTAACCTCATAAACTGTGAAGAAAGAATAAACTCTGGTGCTGCTATGAAAAAACTCCCATCTCGTAAATATCTGTTCCCTATACCGCTGGCTTTTATACTATTAGGCGCCCTGTTCCTGCTGGTCAGGTTTCTGACCGGCGATACCGCTGAGGACCGCCGTTTCGAGGCATACACGAAAGAACTTTTTACCAGTGAAATCACCTCGACTACCATGAACCTGCATTACACTCTCGCTGACCCGGCGGCAAACGGAATAGAAGAATATCCCATCTCCCTGGGTTCGGCAGCAGCCTCTGATTCCAATCTGCAAGCTGCGGAAACAGCTCTTGCCGAACAGAAGGAATTTCTCTCTTCTATTGATACATCCAAGCTCAATGATGAGAACCAACTGATCTACCAGATCATCGTCCAGGAGCTGAAAACCCAGGAATCAGCCAAAGGCCTGGATCTGCTCCAGGAATACCTGAGCCCCTCCCTGGGGGTACAGGCACAGCTTCCCATTCTTCTATGTGAATACACCTTCCGCACGAAACAGGATATTCTGGACTACATGGCTCTCCTAAAAGAGGTCCCTGAATATTTTTCCCAAATCTTGGACTTTGAACGGGAAAAATCAAAAAATGGGTATTTCATGAATGATGCGGCTGCCGATGGCGTAATCGCTCAATGCGCCTCATTCATAGAAAATCCCGATCAGATCTGCCTGGAGTCCGTATTCCGCCAGAAGCTGGATAGTTTCCAGGGACTCAGCGAAGAAGAGCATTCCTCCCTTCTCCAGTTACATACAAAGCTCATCTCATCCTGTATCATCCCAGCCTATCAGTCTCTGATCGACGGCCTGGCAGAGCTCAAAGGAACCGGCATAAACGACCGGGGGCTGGCAGGACTAAGAGGCGGCCAGGAATACTACCTCTACCTGCTCCGTTCACAGGTAGGTACATCAGATTCCGTCGACACCATCCGCCAGCGCATGATCCGGCAGCTCTTATCTGACTCCGAGGAAATGCAAAGCATTTTATCCTCAGATCCCTCTCTTCTGACCTCAGACAGCATCTCCTCAAGCTCCCAGACGCCGGCTGAAATACTGGAAACCCTCCAGGAATGTATACAGACTGACTTTCCGGCCCTGGCACAAACGGACTATGAAATAAAGTATGTGGATGAATCCCTGGAGGATTATCTGAGCCCCGCCTTCTATCTGACACCGCCTGCCGACACCTCCAGCCCAAACGCAATCTATATTAACCAGGCTTCCTCCATGGAAGGGATCGAACTGTTCACCACCCTGGCACATGAAGGCTTCCCCGGCCACCTGTACCAGACTGTCTATTTCGCCCGGACGAATCCCCAGCTGGTCCGTTATCTCTACGTCCCCAGCGGTTACGTGGAAGGCTGGGCCACTTATGTAGAATCCTACGCTTATTCCTATGCCAGCGGCAATCCCTCACTGACACGTCTCCTGTGGCTGAACCGCTCTATTAACCTGTGCCTCTACTCCCTGCTGGACATTGGCATCCATCACGATGGCTGGACGATGGCTGAAACCTATGCTTTTCTAAAACAGTTTGGCATTTCTGATACGGCCACCGTTTCTAAAATATACGAGTACATTATTGAAACACCGGCAAATTACCTGAAGTATTACTATGGATATCTGAATTTCCTGGATATCAGGGAGGCAGTCCGTCAAAAAGAGGGCGATCACTTTTCACTGAAAAAATTTCACGAGCAGGTATTAGAGCTCGGACCCATGCCCTTCGATATCCTGCGGCAGCAGCTGGGTGTCTCCGCTTCCCAGTAATGCCGCGAAACAGCTTACATGGTTCCTCAGGGCCGGCCGGAAGTTTTGAATGACATTCCGGTCAGTTCTTGTTATAATGAAAGCAGAGTACGAAAGGGGGCTAAACTATGATCATATGTATCGCACGGGAATATGGAAGCGGCGGCCACGATATCGGCAAACGCCTGGCAGCCAATCTGAATATTCCTTATTATGACCGCAAATTAATAGATGCCGCAGAAGATATCGGCCTGAAACGTTCCATACTGGAGAAGGCCGACGAAGCCAAGGCCAATCCTCTGCTGAATACTCCCCAGTACAATGTTTCAGAGATCCGCTTCCGCGGCCTTTCCGCCAACGACATTGTATATCAGCTTCAGAGCGAGTGGATTTATGAAACCGCCAACAAAGGCTCCTGCGTGATTGTAGGACGATGCGGGGACTATGTGCTTGAGCAGACCGGGGTTCCCCATCTGAGCATTTTTATCACGGCGCCCTTCGATGACCGTGTGAGCCGTGAGATGAAGCGCCATCAGCTGAGTGAGAAAGACGCCGTTGCCCTGGTGAAGAAAATGGATAAACAGCGCCGGTCATATTATAACTATTACACAGACCGCACCTGGGGTGATCCACATAATTATGATCTCTGCATTAACAGCACTACCTTCGGCATCGAACGGGCAGCGAAACTGCTCACAGTCTTCGTCCGGAATATCGAATAAACAAATCAAACCTGCAAACAAAAAACTGATACACAGCGGCCATTCTCATAAGACCGCTGTGTATCAGTTATGTATACTCCTGATCATACCATGCTTCCTGTCTCCTGCTGAGCCTGGGAACAGCTCTCTGCGCCACAGGGTATCCCAGTATTGACAATCTTTACATTAAACAAAGGTTCTCGCGATTTCCGCAGCATCGACTGCATTTTCCGTATAAGCATCTGCCCCTATCTGACGGGCAAATTCCCCCGTAACAGGGCCTCCGCCCACCATGACATGAAACTGGCTTCTGTTCTCCATCTCATTCAGGCACTGGACAATATGCCGCATTTCCGGAAGGGATGTGGTCAGCAGGGAAGAAACACAGACAATCTTCACATCCGGGTGATCCTGCACCGCCTGCACAAACCGCTGGGCAGATACATCCACCCCCAGATCCACCACTTCAAAACCGGAACCCCGAAACATGATCGCAACAATATTCTTACCTACATCGTGCAAATCACCTCCGGCAGTTCCTACAATTGCTTTCCCATTATTGCCAAAACGGCCGTCCTCAAGAAGAGGCTCCAGCTGTTCCAGACCTGCCTTCATCGCTCTGGCACAGGCCAGAACTCTCGCTATATCACTGTCATCATCCTGAAAATTGATCCCCATCCGGCGCATCGCCTTCAGAAGTCCATTATCTAATAAATCTGTAGCTTTTTCACCGCTGTCCAGAGCTTTCTGAACCAGCTTCGCAGCCAGGCGGGGCTTTCCCTCGATCACTGCTCTCTGAATTTCATCGTAAGGCATAAGATGGCCTCCTGGTATTATTTCCAGTACTATCTTATCACCTTTCTACGGCTCGTGCAAACTCTAATTCATCCACAAAGGTATCCTGGAAACAACTTTCTGTCGCCAGCTCTATGAATTCAGCCTTTTTGGCCATTTCACAGGCATACTCGTACTCTCCCCTGTTCACAACAGCCAGCTTCGCGCCCTCACCGGCCGCATTGCCAATCGGGATAATTCGTTCTCGGAGCTCATAGGGAATTAAGCCGATTTCGCAGGCATTCTCAGCGTCCATATAGTTGCCGAACGCCCCTGCCAGATAGACCTGCTCAATCTCTTCCGGGCGGATCGAAAGCTTCGCTGCCATAATCTGAATACCTGCCGCAATGGCGCCTTTGGCCAGCTGCACCTCACGGATATCCTTCTGGCTGATATAAATATCAGTTCCATTGGCAGATTCCTCCGCAGGAACCAGTACAAATACGGGCTTTCCATCCTTTTCTTTCAGCCTGTAGGCCTGGCTCTTGGCAAATTCATCTTCCAGATCTTCTTCCTCGCAAAGGCTTCCATAATTATCTATAAATCCGTAACGGATCATAAACGCCAGTATATCGATCAAGCCAGAACCACAGATCCCTATGGGTCTGACATCCTCTATCACTTCCAGCTTCAGCTCATGATCCTCCACCGTTATATGGCTGATTGCCCCTTTAGAGCCACGCATGCCGCACTCTATCTTGGCGCCCTCAAAAGCAGGGCCTGCCGCCGTTGAAGTAGTCACCATATGATCTCTATTGCCCATCACGAGCTCACCATTGGTCCCAATGTCTATCATAAGCGTCATCGGCTTCAACTGGTCAAATGCTACTGAAAGCATGCAGCCCACCGTATCAGCTCCCACAAAACCCGCAATATTTGGCAACATCACCAGCTTTCCCCCATCCGCGATACGGATGCCATTCTCCGCGGCATCCAGGATCATTCCATCCTTTACAGCAGGAAGATACGGTGCATGAACCAGTGAATCCGGAGAAATCCCCAGGAACAGATGATGCATACAGGTATTGCCCACTATGGAAACCTGCAGGATGTCCTCACGGCGAACCCCGGCCTCGGCACAAGCCTGGCCGATCAGCTGGTTCAGGGCCTTCTGCACAACCTCCTGCATTTCCCGCCCTCCATGCTCAAGCACATAATTGGAACGCGAAATAACATCTGCACCAAACTGATGCTGAGGGTTCATCATGCTGGCAATTCCCTTTTCCGCCCCTGTACGCCCATCCAGCAGATAACCGACAATCGTCGTAGTCCCGATATCAAAGGCCATCAGATAAAAAGGCAGGTCCTGTCCCCCTTCCGGACGGCTCACTCCGGGAGCGACCTCAATATTTCTTGAAAAACCGTCTGTCAGGATTTTCTGAATCTTCTCCTGATACATGGTATCTACCTTCATATCACAGGTCACTGGCGTCTGGCAGGCCAGAACAACGCCCGTCTTAACACCTGCCACTATATTCACTTTACATTTTCCACAATTCCCTTTACCGCCGCAGGGTGCATCAGGTTCTAATCCAGCCATTTGCTCGGCTGCCAGAAGTGTCGTCCCCTCTTCTACTTCCAGTACGAGATTTTGGGGCAGAAAGGTAACAGTATATGTTTTTTTCATAGATGGTTTACCTCTTTCAGAGAACTTTCCCGTGTAATAGAAACACCCCGCGCAGACTCTGCAGCACGGGGTGCGAATTCTTGATCTTTTAATTATGCTAAGGATTTAGCCAGAGTTGCTGCAGATGCTGCATCCTCTGAATATCCGTCTGCACCGATTTCATCAGCAAATGCCTGGGTGATCGGGGCACCGCCTACCATGATCTTGATGTTGCTGCGGAACGGAGCTCCGTTCAGAGCAGCTACAGTATCACGCAGAGACGGCATAGTAGTTGTCAGCAGAGCGGACAGAGCAACAATCTTGCAATCCGGATTCTCGTTAACAGCAGCGATAATCTTGTCGATCGGAACATCAACACCCAGGTCGATTACTTCAAATCCAGCAGACTCGATCATCATAGCTACCAGGTTCTTACCGATATCATGCAGGTCGCCTGCAACAGTTGCGATGATAACTTTACCAAGAGCTCCTGTGGAACCACTGGAAAGATGGGGTTTCAGAACCTCAACGCCAACCTTCATAGCTTTTGCAGCTACCAGCATCTCCGGAACGAAGATTTCGTTGTTTTTGAACTTCTCGCCAACAACGCCCATAGCGTCGATCATACCTTTGTTCAGGATCTCTGCGGGATCACATCCGTCATCCAGAGCAGCCTGTACAGCAGCACCGATCTGTTTTGCTTTACCTTTTTCAACTAATGCAGCAACTTCATCAATCTTTGACATAACCTTTTTCCTCCATTTTATATGTTTTAATTATTGAATATATAATATAATCTTCTTTCCGCCGAAGATCATATTAAGCATGTATTATGACCGGAATCATTTCTTCGGTCCAAACAGCCCGTCTCTGTATGCTTCGATATACTCCATACAGAAATCATCCAGACCCAGCATCGCTTCCGTAGCCAGGATAATTCCCAGCAGATCACGGTTGGTCGGATCTAGGATGGCGCTGTCAAGTCCGGCTTTCATGGCCAGAACAGTGAAGCTCATGTTCAGCAGCTTACGAACCGGCAGGTTAAAGGAAATATTGCTGACTGCGGCCGTAATATGAATGTCCGGATACTGGCTCCGGATCGTTCCGATTACTTCTTCATTCATCGCAATGCCATCCTCGGAGGTGCAGAGCATCTCTACCAGCGGATCGATATGCAGACGGCTGGGCTTGATACCGTACTCTTTTGCTTTGGCCATGATGTTGTTAAATACTCTCAGACGGTCTGCAGCTGTCTTCGGGATACCTGTATCATCGCTGCAGAGTGCAACCACCTGCCAATCGCTGTCCGCGATAACCGGGAAAATTTTGTCTACCTTGTCGCCCTCCATGGATACGGAGTTAATCAGACCGGGACGTTTACAGAATTTATATGCCTCCATCAATACGTCGGGGCTGGGGCTGTCTACACTGATCGGAAGATCGGTCACTTCCTGAATGCAGTCAATCATCCATTTCAGGGTCTCAACCTCTTCTGCCTCCGGCACAGATGCGCAGCAATCGATAAAGGTTGCATTCGCTTCTGCCTGTGCGATGGCACGCTGCTTAATGAGATCTGCATCCCTGTTTGCTATTGCTTCCGCTACAGAAGGGATGGAACCATTAATTTTCTCACCAATAATAATCATATTTCAGTTACCTCCGGTTTTATTTATCAAAAATACATTGACTATATTATAACAAAAAAATAGTTCTGCCAGAATCCGCAAAACTATTGACATTTCCATCCCTTTTTCCTACAATGTGTATGAAGATCGGAGGATCACCTATGAACTTAAGTGTGAGATTAATTATAAATTTTTTAAAGCAATCATATGCTTTGCAATACAGAAAGAATCTGCCCAATACCCTGAACCTGGGCCGCCCGGTCTTTCTGACCAATCAGGATCACTGGCCCGGAGGCCACGTCTGCATCTGTGAATCGATCCCGGACCATCTGCTAAGCGAACCACTTCCTGACGATATACTGGTCCTGCTTTCACCCCGCGCTGCCTCCGGCTATCACTCTGCTTCCAACAAATTGTTTGAATTACCGGATCTGTGCAGCTTACCTGAATTATTCAACCAGCTGCAAAGCCTTTTTGACAAATATGACAGCTGGGATAACTCTCTGAAAGAGCTTATAAAGAACGAAGGAAATATACAAAACCTGCTGGATATCAGCTTCCCCATCTTTCAGAACCCGCTGCTCCTGCGGGCGGCTGATTTTTTCATGCTCTCCTATTCCAGCATCATAGACGAAAACCCCGGCCTGACCCACCTGATCGATCCCAATTATTCCTTCGATACCCTGACCACCAGTAAACTCGATCCATATTACAACGAAGCCAGAAATTATAAAGAGCCCTTTTTCCTGCCAGAATATCTTTCCGGCTCCCGCGAGCTATGCATCAATCTTTTCCAGCACAGGATATTCTCCCACCGGCTGATTCTGGTAGAAGCTCTGGGGGAGATAACCGAAGAACTGGCTCCCCTTCTGGCGCACCTGGCTGGCTACGTACAACTGATTCTGGTTCACTCAGACATGGAAAATATCGGTGAAGGATATTCTCTGGAACACCTGCTCAGTGATATTATCAGCGGAAAAGAAACAGATTATTCCATAATCGACAGCCATCTCTCAGAATTCGGATGGACCTCCGCCCATACCTACTGCTGTATGAATCTGAAAATAGCCTCCCTGGACCAGCAAAACCTGACCAGCAAATACTTGTGCCACCATTTTGAAGAAATTGTTCCCGGCTCCTGCGCATTCCGCTATGAAGATGACCTGGTCATCTTCATCAACCTGACCCGCTACGACGGTTCTGTCGACCAGCTGCTGAACAACACCGTCCTCTTCCTCCGCGACAGCTTCCTGAAAACAGGCGTCAGCAACCCAGTCAAGGGAACCATGGATCTGCTCTATTGCTATCAGCAGTCCAAGATCGCCCTCGACATCGGAAGTAAATACCAGAACTACCGATGGGTACATCGGTTCGAGGACATCTCCCTCTATTATCTGATGGAAAGCTGCACCAGAGAACTGCCGACCCACATGGTCTGTTCCCAGAAACTGCTTACCCTGAAAGCCTACGACATCAGGCACCACTCCGAATACTGTGAAACCCTGAAAATATACCTGGAAACCCACCTCAACGCCGTCCAGGCCTCCCGCCGTCTCTTCATCCACCGCAGCACCTTCCTCTACCGCCTGGACAGAATCAAAGAACTCATCAGTATAGACTTTGAAGACGAAGACATGCTTTTCTACCTGATGATGTCATTCAGAATGCTCAGCTTACGCAGAGACATATCATAAATTGGGGTTTTGGGTGAGGGAGTGTGGATACCCGGACGAAAAGCAGCGGGAGACCTCCAGGGGCTGCGGCCTGCCGGACAGACTGGGCTTCGGGTTGAAGTAGTTCTAAGCATTCCGACGGCTCCTCTCCGGAGGGACCGGGGTAAGTCGCCCAGAAAACCGATGTTTTCTGAGCTCCGTACCCCTCGAAAATTGTGCTTGAAGCACAATTTTCGCCCTCCTGCGAGAAGCCGCCGGAATGCAAGAACTACTAACAACCCTGCAGAGGTCTGCCCAGCAGGCCGCAGCCCCTGGAGATCTCCCGCTGCTTTTCTGGCTGTTCCAGACGGTACAATGGCCCTCGCCAGAGGGGGAACCCCGATGGTTTCAGACGGTAGATTTTGATATGCAATAAAGAAATACTGGCGCCACCAGGCCACAATCAGCCAGTGATTACTGTCTGTAACCATACCGATGACACTTTCGGAGAACCTGGGCGAAGCGTTTTAGATCACCAGAAAGGGTGGGAGGAGGCGGGGCTCCGCCCCTGTTCCGCCCCGCCTCCTCCCACCCTTTCGTCCGGGTATCCAAACCGCCTCCCCCTCACCGACCATTTGGAAGCAATTACTTAAACATCTCGTGGAATGTTTTTTTCTTTTCCATCGCCTCTGTGATTTCTCCTATCCGCGATGTATCTCCAATCAGGATTGCTCCGCACAATCTGTTGTTGAAGAAATAGTATTTTTCATATTGTTTTTTGCCCATGTCTTTGAATTCTACCTGACGGTACAGAAGATCCGGTTTTTTGCCGTTGTCTCCTATGGCGTACAGGGAGGTGTTCATTCCGTTGAAGGTCAGCGCTGCGGGTACGGTTTCGTAAGTCAGCTTTTCTCCGGCGGCATTTGCCCCGGCTACCGTTCCCTGTTCAGAGGCCTCCGGCCAGATCGCATAATTGATTCCTTCATACTGGGCGCAGTCCCCGCAGGCGTAGATGTCCGGCAGGCTGGTTTCCATTCTTTCATTTACTACAACAGCGCGGTCTGTGGCGATTCCGGCTTCTGCCGCAATCTTTGTACTGGCTCTCACACCGGCGGATACGATGACCAGGCCGGCAGGATATACGGTGCCGTCTGCCAGGCGGACGCCGGTCACATGGGAGTTTCCCTCAACGGACGCAATAGTTACTCCGGTGTGAATGGATATTCCGCAGCTTTCACTGATCGTCTTTAACAGTTTTCCTGCTTCTTCATCTAGCTGTCTTCCCATGAGCTGGGGTGCTAATTCAAGAACTGTCACGTCACAGCCGGACTTTTTAAGTTCCCACGCCGCCTCCAGGCCCAGTACCCCGCCGCCGATCACAACCGCCTGTTTTACGGCCGGCAATAGCTTCTCTATTTTTATCACATCGTCCATGCGCCGGATCGCTATTACCTCTGGTTTTTCCCATCCTTCAATGGGCGGGATGAAGCATTCGGAGCCCAGAGCGTATATTAATTTATCATATTTCAACCGCATGCCGTCGTTCAGCTCAGCTTCCTTTTCCTGTACGTGAATCGCGGTCACGGTTTTTCCAAGCACCTGATAGATCTTATTTTCTTCATACCAGGACGGGTCCTCCATGGCGATCTGGTCAGCCGACAATTCGGCCAGAATCGATTTCGTCAGCATCGGCCTGTTATAGGAAGGGTAAGGTTCATTAGACACCATCACGATAGAACCAGTCTTATCCCGCTCCCGGATAGCCTTCGCCGCATGCAGTCCGGCAGCGCCATTTCCCAGGATCAGATAGAACTGCTCTGTATCATTCCGGTAATCCGTTGAAGTATCTTCAACCTCAACAAAGTTTTCCTTCCCCACCCCGCAGACAGGACATATTTCCAGAGAAGCATCGAAAATAGCACCGCACACCAGGCACTTAACCAGCTTTCTCGGCCCTGTGGATTTTTTCGGGTTTTCTTTATCCAGAAGGGTACAGCCAAAATTATATCCATATTCGTAGGCTTCTGTCAGTTCCACTTCACTGGGCTTGAAACGCACGCGGAAAGGCTCCATTGTTTTCATTTTTAGCTGTTTCAGCCGTTCCATGATGTGAGGGACTCCTTCACCGCTCCAGCCATAGCTTCCAAATGCGCTGGCCAGCTTGCCGCCATGGGTGCCGGCAAAAATAGATGTGGTCAGATCCCAGATTGGTTTCAACGCCTCGCCCACGATTGTAGGTGTTCCAAACAATATGCCGTCCGCAAACAGAAGTTCATCCAACACCTTCGCCTGATCTGCCTCCACCAGGTCATAGAGACGCACGTCCACATCCCCACTGTCGCGGATTCCTTCCGCAATGCGTTCTGCCAAGCTGCCTGTATAACCATAAGCGCTGACATACGGCATAATAACGGTTTTTTTCTGATTTGGATTGACCACCGTACTCCACTCTTCATAGAGGTTCATGATATAGTCAATCTTCTGGGTCTGATCCAGCACAGGCCCATGCCCCGGGCATATCATGGAGACATCCATTTTCTTCACCCTGTCCAGCGCCTTTCGCATATAAGGCTTGAATGGCCCGATAATACAGTCATAATAGTATTTTGTAGCGCGCAGGTAGCCGTCCATATCAGTTACCTTACTAGCCAGGACGTCTTCAAATCCATAATGGGACCCAAATGAATCACAGGTTACCAGAATCTGTTCTTCCTCAATATAAGTATACATAGTGTCCGGCCAGTGAAGGTTCGGCACGATCAGAAAACGGAAGGTCTTATCCCCAATCTTCATTTCCTGGTTATCCTTTACCGGAATCGAGCAGAAATCCCTATTTATAATCTGCTTTAAAAAGCTGATGGCACAGCCTGTCGCAACGATCTTCATCTGCGGACTGCAGTCCAGCAGGTGCTCTACGCTGCCTGCGTGATCCGGCTCCGTATGATTGACGATCAGATAATCAATCTTCGATACGTCGATCACTTCTTTTAATTTTTCCAGGTATTCATCAAAAAACTTTTCCTTAGCCGTTTCAAACAGAATCACTTTATCTCCGGCTTTCAGGACATAAGAATTATATGTGGTGCCAAATTCCGTATACATGATGATATCAAACACTCTCAGTTCGGCATCCACAATGCCCGTCCAATAAAATCCCTCTCTTAACTGCAATGTCTTCATATTATTCCTCCAATGGCGCGGCGCTGTAACATCCGCGCCCTCCTAATGCATCAAGGCTCCCTGATCCTGACTAATCTACAGGCCTGAATTCTTCTTTTCCCACACCGCAGACAGGGCAAATCCAGTCATCAGGTATCTCTTCAAACGGCGTACCGGGCTCAATACCTCCATCAAGATCTCCAAGCTCAGGATCGTAGATATAACCGCAGGGTTCGCATTCATATTTTTTCATAGTTGTAGGTCCTTTCTGTCTTTAAATAATATTAGTAATTGTTACTATAATCATTATATACCAGAACTTTCCTATTTTCAAGCAGAAAACAAGAATATTTTTATTATTTCCCACACCCTTCAAAACATTCACGCTGTTTGATTTTTATGGTAAAATTCCACAAATTTCCTATACTATTTATCGTTTTTATATTATAATAATACTAACACAAATCCATTACAGTTGCCTGTATACCCTGTCTGCATCCAATGCTGAAAATCAAAGCGATGGTTCGCTGTGCGTATACAGTCTGAACTGTATACAAATCCCGCAGCCGGGGAACAGTCTATGCTGTACTGCAAAGCATGCTCTGGAATATAACAAAACCATACTTTTTGCGGGACGGTGAACAGCTTATGCTGTTTCACTCAGTATTGAAACGGGGGTGTTTTCATGTCAGCAAACCAGATTTTCTATCTAAAACAGATCATTGAGGACAGCAGCTATACCGTAGCCATCAGCGGCTCCCGCATGTTGGAGGAATGTGGGATTTACAGTCTGAAATCTCAGGATCTGGCCTTTAAACTCGAATCAAAATACGGTTTTTCACCGGAACGGATGTTTACTAATATCTATTTCACCAACCGTACCTCACAGTTTTATAAATTTTTTCGGGAAGAAATCCTTTCTGTCCCTTCTCTCCCAGGTCCCTCCGCCTACGCTTTGGCTGCCATGGAGCGCGCCGGCAGGCTTCAGAGCATTATCACCGGCAACATTTATGACCTGGAACAGAAAGCAGGCTGCAAAAATGTCATACACCTGCACGGGACCCTAAATTACTTCATCTGTCCTCACTGCAAACAGAAGTATACCCGTGAGGAAATCCTGAACACCAAGGGTGTCCCCCACTGCCGGAGCTGCGGAACCACCATACGGCCGGAGCTGTTGTTTTTCGGCGAAATGATAGACAGCCATCTGATGACACGCACCACCCGCGAGATCGAAAAAGCCGATGTGCTACTTTTGCTGGAGACAACAATAGATTCAGAGCTGTATGCCAATTATATCAAATACTTTTCAGGCAGTAAGCTGGTCATCATCCATGAAGAAGAGAACAGGCTGGATTATAGGGCTGACCTGGTCATACTGGACCGGCCGATGAACGTGCTTCCGGCTCTGGGTTATCAATAAACTGTCTTGCCTTTGTAGACCATCCCAGATATAATAACTCCAGAGTATCCCGTAACTCATGCCCCCGCCCGATAGGGCATGTATTGCGGGGTGCCCTGCGGGTATGAATACGGATCTGTTAACAAGCTGCAGGCGGAGAATTCTGCCGGGCAGGATTCTTTTTATACACAGAAAGAAGGTATCGTATGCAGAACTTCAGCCAGACGCAGCTGGACCGGCTGGCGGATATCGTCCGCAAAACCAGACCCCTTTTTGAAAACACTGAACTGCTCTCCTCCGTACATCAAAAAGGCCAGGCAGATTTTGTCACCGACGTTGATTATCAGGTACAATCCTTCCTGCTCTCCGAACTGGCGGCGTTCCGCCCGGATATCCAGTTCATGGGAGAGGAAAAAGACAACAGCAACATAGATTTCAGCGGACTGGTCTGGATTCTGGACCCTGTGGACGGAACTACCAATCTGATCCACCGCTTTCGCCAAAGCTCCGTTTCCCTGGCGCTGGCAGAAAATCACACGATAATCGCCGGCATCATCTACAATCCTTACACCGACGAATTATTCTCCGCCCTGAAGGGCTGCGGCTCATCCCTGAATGGACAGCCTGTCACTGTCAGCTCTTGCGCCTCATTATCCGATAGCCTGGTATCTGTCGGAACCTCGCCCTACATTCATGATTACGCAGATTGGAACTTCCGCAGGGCAAAGGAGATTTTTCTGCGTTGCCAGGATATCCGCCGGCTCGGCTCTGCCGCGCTGGATCTGGCTTACGTCGCCTGCGGGCGTACAGATGGTTTTTATGAAATATATCTGTCTCCCTGGGATTATGCGGCAGGCCTGCTGCTGATTGAAGAAGCCGGCGGCAGGGTTACCGATTTCTCCGGCAATCCGCCAGACTGCTCTGCACCGTCTTCCATTCTCGCTACGAATGGCAGCGTACATGAAGAATTGAGGGAGCTGCTGGTACAGCACCCGTAAATCATAACGTCAGCAAACATTCATTATTAAAAAGGAGAACTTTCATATGAATATCGCCCCCAAAATAGATCATACCATGTTAAAGCCAGACGCCACCTCAGACACCATCCGGCGCTACTGCCGCGAGGCCCTTCAATACGGATTCGCTTCCGTATGTGTGAATAGCTGCCAGGTACCGCTTGTGGTGTCAGAACTGGCCGGTTCCGAAGTAAAGACCTGCAGTGTGGTCGGATTTCCACTGGGCGCCATGTCAACTGCCGCAAAAGCCTTTGAGGCAGAATGCGCGGTAAAAGAAGGCGCCTCCGAAATCGATATGGTCATCAATATAGGCGCCGTCAAGGATCACAATTGGGATCTGGTACAAAGAGATATCGCTGCGGTTGTGGACGCATCCAAACCGGCTGCCGTAAAAGTAATACTCGAAACCTGTCTTCTGACAGATGAAGAAAAGGCAAAAGCCTGTGAGGCCTCCGTGGCCGCCGGCGCCGCCTTTGTAAAAACATCTACTGGTTTTTCTACAGGAGGCGCTACAACAGAAGATGTTTCCCTGATGAAAAAGACCGTAGCCGGGAAAGCTCTGGTAAAAGCCAGCGGAGGAATCCGCACGCCGGAGGACGCCCAGGCCCTTCTGGAGGCCGGAGCCGACCGGATCGGCGCCGGCAACGGAATTCCCCTGCTGGGCTAAACACTTTCATCCGGCAGTTTATTGCGGGCAGGGCTTTTCCCCTGCCCATTTTCTGCAATGCTCCAGCCTCGGAGCCGGATCAAAACCCATATCGGCTCCCATCGTCGCTTCCATGGTACAGGGAAACTCCTCACATTCCCCGCAATGATTCAGCCGCCTGGATTCACAGCAGCTCTTCACACCGCAGTCCCCTCCCCAAAAAGTTTTTTCCATCGTAACACAGCCCGTGCAGTGTACTTCTTCTTTTCTCTCACATTCATCACAGCAAATGCCACATCTTGACTCATACATCTCCAGTACCTCCTTTTGACTTTTTATTTGCAGACTTTTTTCACCGGAAGGCGCAGAACCGTTCTCAGACGTTCCGGCGCTGTCCTTCTGGGATCACCCAGGTATATTTCATGGTGCTTCCGGGACTCCGTATAATCTGGCACGCAGCCATTCTCCGCAATAAACTGCTCCAGCCTTGACAGAGTGGCCGGTTCATCGTCATAGGGTCCGGTATGCATGACCTGGCAGCAAAGTCCTTCTGTCCACCTGACAAGCCTTGTGCGGTCAAAATTGAGCTCTGGTTTCTTTTTTAGCAGCTTTTGCTTCGCTTCTTCAAACACGGCCTCTGTCACGAATTCTGGCTGACGGATCATAGAAATCCAGTAAAATCCATCCTTTCTGGTAAAATCCACGCCGTCTTCCTCCCGCATCCACCATAATCCTTCCAGCGGCGGCACCACATATTCATAATAGCCCTCCGGCTGGCTGCCGTCCATCTTACTCATTTTTATGGAATAAGACAGCCCGTACAATATTTCCAGTGCATCCTTATATTCCTGGCATACGTTTGGATTCCCACGGCCTACTGCCTGGATAAAGGTCATTTCCGGCACTTCGAGGAATGCAGGTGTTTTTTTCGGCAAATAAAGATCTTTATCTGTCTTCTTATAATCCCACTTCTCCATTGTTTTTCCCTCCATATTTTTTCTTCAGCCTTTTTCCGATCCTGCGCAGCTCCCTGCGGAACTCTGCCGGTTCCAGCAGCTCTGCCTTATCCTCAAAGGTCAGGATCCAGCTTACAATCCCGTCTCTGTCATGAAATCCAAAGGAAAACAGAAGCTTCCCGTCCGCCTGTACTTCAAAGCTGTCCGGCCCGAACTCTTCCACCAGACGCCATTTACACTCCGGTTCAAACAATGCCCTGACCTGATAATTCTCAGAAAAAACCCCAACAGGCGGCGGCTTCGGCAGCGGAGCGGCCCGCCTCTCAAACTTTTCTCCCGCTGCTTTCAGCTCTGTCATCCTGTTCAGCTTGAACAGACGGAATTCCTGCCTGTCCATGCACCAGCCCCAGACATACCAGCTGCTCCACTGGAAGACCAGATCATAAGGTTCCAGCTGACGCCCACTTTCCCCCCTGGGTGAACAATAGGTAAAAGAAACCCTTTCCGACCGTTCGATTGCTCTGTGAATCAGCTCTATCTTTGGCGCAAGAGAAGCCTTATACCAGGATGACAGGTCGATTAAGATATGCTGGTCACCCGTCATCAGTCCGCTGGCTCCCACCGACAGCTTTTCCATCAGCTGGGCATACCGGTTCGTCCCGCTGACGCTGTCAAGACTGCGGAGTCCTGCCAGGATTGCCTGCATCTCAGAAGAGGTCAGCAACGTCCGGTCTATCCGGTAACCTTCCATAATGGAGATACCGCCGTTGGCACCCTGTAAGGTTGTAATGGGTATCCCTGCCTTAGACAGATCTTCTATGTCCCTGTTAATGGTCCGGCGGGACACTTCAAATTTTTCCGCGAGATAGGGAGCCGTCACTCTCTCCCTCTGCAGCAGAATGGACAGAATCCCAATCAGCCGGTCTATCTTCATCCGCGCACTCCTTTCCCCGGCTGCTTCAGCCGCCGGCCAGCTTTTCCGCCAGCGCCAGAAATTTCTTAACTGAAAGTATTTCGTTGGTAATAAATTTCCCGTCATAAAACATGGAATACGACGTCGCTGCACACGGGGCATTCTGAGCCGCCTCGCACCGGTCAAGCAATATGCTCCGGAATGGAATTCCCATATCGTGGGCTGCCTCCTGCACCAGGGGCACATATTTTGCAGTAAAGGGACACTGGCAGGTATAATACAGCTCAAATCCACAGCCCTGGGTCTGCGGCCGCCTCGCCTGTTCCCGGAATAAAGGCGCCGGTGCATCTTCCCCAAACGGCAGATACAAGAGCTCAAAATACGGCTCCGCCGTATCCGCAACCCGGAATCCTCTGTGCTTCAGATATCCAGGGTCCGACAAAAACGGCATTTTCTTGAGTGAAGACAGAACTGCCAGTCCCAGCTTTCCCTTCTCCCTGCTGTCCCGGATACAGGAATCCAGAAGAAGGTTGGAATTCCCTTGGCCTTTTAACTGTCCTGATACCCAAAAGCAGTTAATATACATATACCCAGCCGCCGTCACCGGCGCCCAGGCATACTCCGCCGGAATATACTCAATAAAGCATTTTCCTCTGACATTCCCCTTCAGAAATACCAGGCCTTCTGCCAGCCGTTCTGCCAGCCAGGCTTTTTTAGACTTCACCTGACAGTCCTTATTATTAGAAATTGCGCAGCAAATGTGTTCTCTTTCCAGATTTTCCTCAGTAATCTGTATCAGCTCCATTCTGTCCTCCTTAACATAGTTCACGGCAGCCCGCAGCACCTGCCCCTGACGGGGTGGGGAAACAGTTCGCCCTGTTCCGTACGGTACTGATTTTCATGTGTGATCTTCATCCTAACACAGAGAACACGACATCAGTATGTCATGTTCATCCGCCCATTCCTACCAGCAACACACTGGCTACAATACCCGCCGTCATAGCAATGAGCGCGCCGGCCAGCGTGTACCTGGTTTTGCTCACCTTAGCGGCCACAAAATAGACCGACATAGTGTAGAAGACTGTTTCCGTACAGCTCATCATCAGAGAGCCGATGGCTCCGATCTGGGAATCTGTACCGTATTGCTTGAAAATATCCAGCAAAAGGCCCGTGGCCGCGCTTGCCGAAAACATCCGTACAATCGCCAGCGGCACCAGCGCGGCGGGAAATCCCAGAGGTTCTGAAACTCTTCCGATCAGGCCTGCAACCATATCCAGAAAACCGGAAGCCCGCAGGACGCCTACCGCCACCAGAAGGCCAACCAGCGTCGGAAGGATCTGGACGACCGTCTTCAGGCCATCCCCGGCTCCTGATACAAAATCATTATAAATGTTTCTCTTGGATATCAGCCCATAGGAAACTATATAGAAAATCAGGCATGGTATCAAAAGATCCGATAGAATATAGAGAATTTTCATGATCATTCCTTGCTCGTCTTTTCTATATTGTATGTACGGACCGGAACCATATTCCCTAAGGCTTTACAGAATTATACCGTCAGTCCTCCGCCACCGGAATCATCACAGGCCCTTCCGGCATAATGCTGACGGCTGCTTCAGGACCCGTCAGCCTCATCGCCATAGCCAGCCCTGCGTCCAGGTCCGGTGCCTGCTCTAAAAATATAGATTTTAAGACTTCCGTATCAATGGAACGGTTTACCAGAATTACATGTGTATCCTTCAACACTCTTGCAAGGATCTGCACCTGCCATTTATCCACCTCCACAGGATACGCAGACATTTTTTCATACAGCTCTTCCGGGCTGCAGCAGCTCGCCAGCAGCCTGCTGAAGCCCTCATGCCCGATTCCATCCCGGCACTCGGCTGCGATGACGATAACCCCTCCTTTTTTTACAGCCTGCCCCGCCACCTCTATTCCCTTTACCACCTGATACAGGTTCCGGTCCAGCGGATAGCCATTATTCGTCGTAATTACAATATCTGTTCTCCTGACCGGTACAGACATGGTATTTTTCACGTATTCGCACCCTCGTTCATGAGCTTCAGCCGGATCTCCCGCAAATGCGGCAACAATCTGTTTCCGTTCATTCAAAGCCACATTCAATATAAAGCCAAGGCCCGCCAGACGGGCCGCCTCACAGCATTCCTGATGAATCAGATTTCCTTCCAGGCAGGCGCCGCGGGAGTGGCGGTCCGCAATATTATGAGGGTTGTGATTCCGAAGGATCGTCGCCTCCCCGCTGACACCCGGCAGGATACTCTTTCTGCCGCCGCTGAATCCCGCGAAAAAATGGGCTTCTATAAAACCCTCCGCCAAAATCAGATCCTGTTCCTTCAAAACCCGGTTGACCACCAGCTCGTTGCCCGTACTCATCTTGCCCAGCGAAATCAGCTGTCCCCCGTCTCTCGCATTATGATTCAATACCCGGTAGTTCCTGCAGATCTCTTCACCCAGCTGCTCTTCCTGTTCCTGTGAAGTCATACTTCTGTGAAGGCCGGTCGCGATCAGGATCGTAACTTCGTACTGATCCGCAGGCCGGTCAAAAGAATTCAGGATCAAGGGCAGCGTGATCCTGCTCGGCATGGGACGTGTATTGTCATCTGTAATAATCAGAATTTTCTTAGCACTGCGTGTCAGCTCTTTCAGCGAAGGACTGCCAATCGGATGCTCCAGCGCCTCTCTCACAATCTCCTGCTCCGTTTTTCCTGGTTCTATGCACTTCGCTTCAATTTCCTGCACCACCATTCCATCCGGCAGATGAAGCGGCAGGGTCTCCTGCCCAAAGGGCAGTCTGATTTCTCTCATTTCACTCCCCCTAATCTCAGACAATTTAAGTTCTTTCATTATACTCTTTTCCTTCACCCAGGGCAAGCAGGCTGTAACACAGATACGAATTCAGCTCATTTCTAATAAACCCTTTTCTGTAAGGCAGTATCTTTTATCACAGACCTCCTCCATATACTTCCTGTCATGGGAAACACTGATGACCGCTCCCTGATAGTCTTTCAGCGCGCGCCGTATGACCGGCCCGGACAGCGGGGAGAAATTGCGGGTGGGTTCATCCAGGATCAGCACATTGCAGCCGTCCAGGCTCATCCGGAGCAGCAGAAGCTTCGCTTTCTGACCTCCGGAAAGCTGGCAGGCCCTGTGCTCCATCTCATCCGCCGTATATTTCATGCTGCCCAGATAGGTACGGATCCGGCTCACTTCCTCATGGCTGCCAAAGCTGCACAGAAAATCTACAGGTGTCTTCTCCATATCCAGAATCTCACTGTAGTCCTGAGGCATATAGGCCGCTTTTATATCCCTGCGCCCCAGCAGTATTCCTGCAATTTCTTTTAACAGTGTTGTTTTCCCTATTCCGTTCTTTCCCGTAATACAGATTTTTTCAGGCCCTGTGACTGAGAGGCTAAGGTTCTCCGCCAGCACTTTTTCTCCGAGAACGATCCGGGCGTCATGGAGCTCCAGAATCCTTTTGCTAGCCGGCAACTGCTCATCTGTTCTCAGCTTCAGAAAAATGGCTTCCTCCACGTCAGGTATGTCAGTCAGATTCTCCTGCTCTCTCGCAAAACGCCGTTCCAGGGCCTTTACCGCATGCATCTTCTTCTTCAGCAAGGCTCCGCCATGGGGGTTCTGTCTGGAAACAGACTTCTGCTGATGTTCAACCTTCTGCTGGATTTTCCGGAACCGCTCCTGCTGTTGTTTCCATTGACATATTTCCCGGCGGGCCATGTGTTCCTCCCGTGTCAGGCGGGCTGCACGTGCAGAAACATATTCCTCATATCCCGTTCTCACAACTGTATAGCTGGCAACGGTCTTCCTGCGGCTCTGCTCCAGGTGTATGATCACATTTGCCGTGCGCGCCAGCAGCGTTTCATCATGAGATATATACATGACTGGCAGTCCGCACGTATTGATAAAGTTTTCCATCCACGCGAGCATATCCAGATCAAGGTCATTGGACGGCTCGTCCAGGAGCAGTACATCCGGACGTTCCATCAAAAGCCGGGCAAACTGCACCTTTACCTTTTCCCCTCCGGAAAGGCACCTCATTTTCTGGTCAGAATAGAGAAGCTCCGCCTCCAGCGAAAGCCTCCCGGATATTTCAGCAATTTCCCTGGGAGACAGGCTGTAAAAATCATAAAAACCCTCACAATATTCCAGCACTGTCTTCTCCAATTCAGATTCATCCAATTCCTGGGCAAGATATCCTGTCCGAATCCCGTTTTTCAGTATCTCGCCTGTATATTCCACATAAGGGCAGGCTGGATATTCTTCATGGATCAGCCTCAGCAGCGTTGATTTCCCGTTCCCTTCTTCACCGATCACCGCCGCTTTTTCCCCCTGGTTTAAAACAAAAGAAAAATCCTGAAGCAGTATGCGGAAATCTGTCTTATGTGTAATCGTCAGATTCTTAATCTGCAGCAATCCCTTCACCTCCTAAATCACACAGCAGGACAAAAAAGCCTGCTTTCAGATATATACCGGAAAGCAGACTGTACAAACCCAAACCCTGAGCAATATAAAAGTAAACTTATATAAAAACAGGCAAGATACAGACAATCTATCTCCGGCACATAAACAGCAAGTGCCGCACGCGCATGCAAACCAGACCCTGCGGGCACCTCTAGCTGTCTACATAGCGCATTCATAGATTATCTGAACATCTTACCCTCCTGAATTCTATATTTGAAAATACATTCCTGTATTTTCCCTGTCGAGGCACATTATACCACACAATTCTCCGAAGATCAAATATGTATCAGGTTTCCTGGCTGTAACACATAGACGGATTCAGGTCATTTCTGTCCTGAGGCTATAAGATTACGAATATCCCGTTTCAGATAGCTTAAAAACTTCTCACCCAGCTGGCTGACCGTGCTCCATTTCCGGTGCAGGTAACCCAGATGCAGATAACCGATCTCATGCTTCAAAGACCGGGCCACGACCTCTCCCGTTCCCTTATGAAAAGCGTCCGCATTGCTGTTGGTCAAATCCGGCCCGATGCTGAAGCAGTCTGTATTCCGCACCAGGGCGATTTTCGTGCAGCGGTCGCTGACATGGACATTTTTGCTCAAAAGCTTATAAAACAACGGTTCTTCCGAAAAATGAGAAGTTTCTATCTCCTGGTCATAGGTCACAAAAGGATATTTTTCCAGATCTTTCAGAGTCACCTCCGTTTTTTCTGCCAGCGGATGAGACTTCCGAAAAAACACGAAATTATTGACACAGGCAACCTCTGTGAATTCAATTTCATAAGATACCAGCAGCTTTTCCATCGTTCGCAAATGGGATTCCTGTATCGCCAGAATTCCCAGCTCACTTTTATTGCCAGCCACATCGTGTATCACCGAATTGGTATCACACTCACGAATCGCCATATCGTACGTGTCAGTATCCGCCTCCTTGAAAAGCTCTATAAACGCCCGGACTGAAAACGGCAGGTGCTGGGTGGATACGGAAAAGCGCATGGGAAGAGATTTCCTGGAATGATAGCGCTGCTCCAAATACTGAGTCTGCTCTACAATTTCCCTGGCATACCTGATAAAGTCTTCCCCATCATAAGTCAGCGTCACCCCGCGGTTTGTCCGCTGAAATAATTCCACCCCCAGATCCGTTTCCAATTCTTTTAGAGCAGCCGAAAGAGTGGACTGAGAAATAAACAGTTTTCTCGCCGCTTTGGACAGGGAACGGCTGTCCGCGATTTCTAATATATATTTCAGATTTTGTAAAGTCATCTTTCTCTCTCCTTTACGATTATATTATCAATAAAATTGATGACTAGCAATAGAAAATTCGAAAGCGGGCGCTTATTGTAATCAAAAAATACGTATGCTATAATATATATGTACAAAATATTTCATGGAATTCGGTCTAATGCCGAAGCGGTGCCGCCACTGTAGGACGGAGCTAATGCAAGTATGACACTGGAATTTTCCGGGAAGTCTGCAAAAGTGATGATGTCGAGCCAGGATACTTAAATATTTTGTGATATCCCTCTATTTAACGGACCATTAGATGGGGGTACAAAAGAACAGAGCGGACTGTTTTTTTATGTATCCTTTTCTCAAAGAAAAGGATTTTTTTATTGGTTCAAATACAGAATGAGAAAGGAAATAACTATGAACAAAGCAATCAAAAACAGGACACTCGCCGTGGTATTATCCGCCATTTTGGTCGGCGCCACTTTCTGCGGTTGTGGGAAAACCGCAGAAAAAACGGATACATCTTCAAGTTCCGTAACCAATGATTCCTCTGCGCTTACAGATAGCTCCATATCTTCTGTCTCTTCCGATGATAATAATTTTCGGACCGTTACCGATGCAGCAGGCAATGTGGTAGAAGTTCCTGCGAACATCACGAAGATCGCCGTTACACCTCTGCCCTGGTCTTCTGTCATTTACGCAATTGACGGGAGTTCTGAGCGTATCGCAGCACTTAATCCCGGCGCCTTGGGCGGAACTGCCTACAAGGGACAGTTCTTTGAAATCCTGGATCCCTCCTATGGCTCTATTAACAGCACCGCCATCGGAAAAGATTTTTCCATCAACATGGAAGAAATCGTCAAGATGGGTGTCCAGGCCGTAGTCATCTGGGATTATCAGGAGGATGAAGCAAAACAGTTGAAAGAACTGGGAATCGCCCCTGTTATGGTAAAAAATGAAACCGTTGAAGAATTGCAGAGCAGCTTCCGGGCTGTGGGTGAGCTTCTCGGAAAAGAAGACCGCGCCCAGCAGTTTATCGATTTATATGGAAATATATATAATGAAATCCAATCCTATCAGGATCAGGTATCCTCCGCGGAAAAACCAAAGGTTCTCTATCTGAGAAATTCTGATTTGAAACTGCAGGGCAATGACAATTTTATAAAAGAAGCTCTGGAGCTGGCCGGCGCAGACAATGTGGCCGCCGACAGTTCAGAAATCACTATGGAGGATATTATCCAAATCAATCCTGATATTATCCTTTTAAGCTGGTTTGATGATTTTACTCCTGACGACTTGTACAACAACGCCATTGACGGACAGGACTGGAGTTCGGTAAAAGCCGTACAGGAAAAACGGGTATACAAGACACCCATCGGCATTTACCGTTATGACGCCCCCGGCGTGGAAACCCCGCTCATGATGGAGTGGCTGGCCACTATGATTCAACCAGAAATTTTTTCTGACATTGATATAAAAGCGGAAATAGCAGACTATTATAAAACATATTTTAACATTGATCTGTCGGAGGAAAATCTGGCACAGATTCTCTGTACAGAGATGAATAAAAACAGCGCGTCTTAAAAAGGAGTAGCCACCTTATGAAAAAGAAACACACGCAAAAAAATTATAAGGTGATCTTGCTCTGGCTGCTGCTCCTGCTTATCGCACTGACAATCGTAGCCATCGGACTGGGGAGATATTTTATCTCTCCAGTTCATGTTGTCAAGATTCTTTTTTCCAGGATATTTCCTGTCACCCCCACCTGGGAACCACAGGCCACAGGCGTTATTTTCACCCTCCGGCTGCCGCGGATTCTTTCCGCCCTCTTGGTAGGAATGGCCCTGTCCCTCTCCGGTGCCGCGTATCAGGGTGTATTTAAGAACCCCCTGGTGGCTCCCGATATGCTGGGCGTTTCTGCCGGAGCCTGTGTCGGCGCTTCTGCAGCCATTTTGCTGCATTTTGGACAGCTGGGAATTCAGGTCGCCGCTTTCATCGGCGGCATTATAGCCGTAGCTATGGCCACCGCCATTCCCAAATTCATAAGGAATCAATCCATGATGACGCTGGTTCTGGCAGGAGTCATTGTCAGCGGCGTCATGAGTTCCATTTTGGGACTATTAAAATATCTGGCCGATCCCGACACGGAACTGTCTGAAATCACTCACTGGCAGCTGGGCAGCCTATCCTCCTCTGTCTGGCGGGATGTCATCTACGTCGGCCCGGCCATTCTGCTGGCCGCATTAATCATTCTGATCATGCGCTGGAGAATCAATATCCTGTCTTTGGGTGAGAACGAAGCGAAATCACTGGGTACGGATATTCAGAAATCCCGGGGAATTATTATCATCTGTGCGACAGTCCTGACCGCCAGCGCCGTTTGTATCAGTGGGACTATTGGCTGGATCGGCCTGGTCATTCCCCATTTCGGCCGCATGCTGGTGGGGCCAGATAATCGTAAATTGATACCCGTTTCCGCTCTGCTTGGCGCTGCTTTCCTGCTGTTGATTGATACGGCTGCCAGAAATATCACCAGCGCGGAGCTGCCCCTGAGTATCTTAACCGGCCTCATAGGAGCGCCATTCTATTTCTATTTATTAGTAAAGTCTGCAAATAAAAAGTCAAGCAGAAATTTGAGAACTTTGAAAAATTTATACAGGTTGAATTAAAAGTACAAAAACCAGACCACCGCAGGACGTTGGTCTGACAAAGATATGAAAGCTGGGCTTAGTTTTCTCCCGTTTCGGGCAGTGATGCGAAGTATTCCCGTACCCGTCCGTAATAAATACGGAGAAACTTGTTTGCGCCGGCAGTCATGTAGACGTAGTAAGGCTTGCCCTGAGCACGTTTTTTATCCATAAAGACGTAAACGGGGTCGTCAATGGGCGAACGCTTGATTAGCCCGTCCATGATCTGAAAGAGCGTCCTTCGCAAATGGGGAGAACCTTTCTTTGAGGTACGCACGCTCTTCTGGACGTGTTTGCCGGAATCGTTCTTTCCGGGATCGACGCCCGCAAAGGCTGTTAGGGCTTCCCGGTGCGTGAAACGCGTCACGTCCCCGATCTCAGCCATAAGCTGCGGACCAAGGGTAGAGCCGACGCCGTTCATTGCCATGACAACGGGATATTCCGGTAGAGCAGAAGCGGTTTCGTCCATCTTTATCCGAAGGTTTTCCACGGTTTCGGAAGCGGTGTTTAGCATGGCGACAGCCTGCCGGATGAGCATTTTCGTGTTGTCATCTTTCGGGAACACGGCAATGAGGTCGCAGGAAGCCTCGTAGACTTTCTCCGCTTTCTCCGCACTGAAATTGTAACCCTTGTGCTTGCACCATTTCCGATAGTGCTCCGTAAAGGCGGAAAGGGATTTTCCCCGGACACAGTCCACATGCCAGTAGGTGTAAACAAAATCCACCCATTTCTGGCTGCCGTCGCTGCGGGCGGGACTGTCAAAGAGGTCGTTCGCGCCCGGGTAAGACTGGTCGAGCAGTGCAATGAGGTTGTTCTTCATGGCAGTTTTCTGTGCCATAAAGAAGCTGAACTGCCGGTTCATTGTTTTGAGTTGGTTGCGTGTTTTATCCATGCTTCCATATTGCTTCAGTTTTGCCCATCGGTCAAGAGTATATCGTGCGATTTTTTTGGAATCCGCCTTGTCCGTCTTGGGAGAGCGGAGGGAATCATCAGCGAAATCCCTGATGAGGACAGGATTTACGGCACTGACAAAGATGCCGGCGTCGGAAAGCCAGGCGGCAAGCGGCTCGTAGTATCTGCCCGTGTGTTCCATGCAGGCTTTTGTCTCGCCGTCAAGGCTTTGGATTTGTTTGATTAATTCATTGATGGCGGACTTGGTGTGTGGGATGTCGCGGGGCGGCATGAGGACCACATCGCCTGGTCTGCGGATCGTAACGGTGCTTTTGCCTTTGGAAACATCAATACCAACAGCGTTCATAATGGATACTCCTTTGTAAATGGATTAGCAATGGTCAATACCAGTTTTCCCATTGCCTATTCAATCTACTGGGTGTTTCACACGAACGTCTCATGGTTCAACCTGCGTAAAACGAATGCTGCGAATGAGGGGGCTGGTTGGCTGACTTTTCTACGGACGTAAAGTCCTGAAAGGAAGGAGGCCAGACCTATTGCCATACTCATTCTAACAGCTTAAGCAACAAGATGGATAATTCCTTACTGGCTGTAAGGGGTATTAACCATAAATATATTGTAGTAGCAAAGGATGAAACTGTCATGATTCTGAAAGTAGAAAACCTAACCTTCGGCTATCACAACGAAATCCCTCTGTTCCGGAATGTGAACTTTTCTCTGAAAAAAGGTGAGATTTTTTCCATATTGGGAGCCAACGGTGCCGGCAAATCAACGATGATGAATTGTATAGCCAACCTTTTGGAGCCTCATGGCGGCGCGATCTATCTAAAAGGCCAAAAGATGTCAGAAATGCCCTTGAAAAAAGTAGCTCAGTGCATTGGCTACGTTCCCCAAATCCATATGCCCGCTTATGGCTATGAAGTCCGTGACTTCGTGGTAATGGGGCGCGCTCCTTATATCGGCATGTTTTCACATCCCTCCGCCAGTGATTATCAGCTGGCAGATGAAATTCTGGAAGATTTTGGCATCAGCCGATTGGCTCACCGTCCCTATATTGAGCTGAGCGGGGGGGAACGGCAGCAAGTCACCATAGCAAGGGCTATCGTACAGCAGCCCGACATCATTTTACTGGATGAACCTACCAACCATCTGGATTACGGCAACCAGCTCCGGATGATTCATCTGATCAAACGCCTCTCTTCAAAGGGCTACGGAATCATCATCACCAGCCATATACCGGATCATGTGCTGCTGTTGGACGGCAGGGTCGGCCTGTTAGGGGCAGACGGCTCTCTGATGACCGGAACCACTGATGAAATTTTGACCGAAGAAAACCTAAAAAACCTGTACCATGTGGATGTGCATATGGTCTATGTGGAAGAGGTAAAACGAAAAGTCTGTATCTCAGGAGGACATTAAATGAAACCTATCCGAATTGCTTTTTATGGCAAAGGCGGAATTGGCAAATCGACCATTGCTTCCAATGTTTCCGCTGCATTTGCCCTTCAGGGAAAACGTGTGCTGCATATCGGCTGCGATCCCAAGGCGGATTCCACCCGCTGCCTCACTGGCAGACGGATTCCCTCTGTGCTGGAACAACTGGCACTGAAGGAGGCACCCTCCCGAAACGATCTGGTCTGGAAGGGGCGTTTTCAGGTACAATGTACCGAAGCGGGCGGCCCGGAAGCCGGAGCCGGCTGCGCCGGCCTCGGTATCACTACAGCTATGAAGGAACTGGAAAGAACCGGCGTATTTGAGGAGAACTGGGACGTCATCGTCTATGACGTACTGGGCGATGTGGTCTGCGGCGGCTTTTCCGTCCCCATGCGCCGGCACTATGTGGATCAGGTTTATGTAGTCACCTCCTCAGATTTTATGGCTCTGTATGCCGCGAATAACATCCTAAAGGGAATCCGGCGCTATTCTTGCGGCAGCCATCTGCTGTTCGGGGGACTGATTCTGAACCATGTAAAGAGCAAAACAGATTTGTCTGTCGCACAGCTCTTCGCTGAACAAACAAACGCGCACTTAACCGAATATTTTCTGGAGAGCACTGCTGTCAAACGCATGGATTTTCAAAGAGAATTATTAATCTCCGCATGTCCCGGAGATCCCAACTCCATGCGCTTCAAACATCTGCTTCAGAAAATCGAAGACGCCCGGCTCCAAGAGTTTCCCGCGCCTCAGCCTATGGAGCGGGAGGCCCTGGAGCTGTTTGGGCAAAAAATCTATGAACAAGGAGCCGCCCATGACTGGTTTTAAAACGGAACCCCTGACAGCCAGGAACAACTCCGGCCACGAAGATCTACCCTCTCAGATCCTGGCCAGCCCGGATGTGGCCCTTGTGGCCGCCGGGTCCTTCGCCTGCATTCGCACTCTGTATTTTCAGGCCAAGAGAACCGGGAAGCTTCATCACTTCTTCAGCTGCTGTCTGAGTGATCGGGAATACGCCCTGGGCCGGCAGGAAAAACGGATTACAGACACCATACGTCAAGCCGCTGCTGCCAAAGGGGTGAAGGGAGTTATTTTTTACGCCTCCTGCATGGAGGTTCTCACCATGTGGGATTTTCAGGGGGCTATAGAATCTATACGAGACCATTTACCTGTACCCGTGGAAATTTTATACCGGGGGCCTCTGGCAAAACGAAAACGAGAGCCGTTGGAAGAGCTGCGGCAAATTTTGCAGCGTTGGAACCTTCCCCCAGGCTCTGAAGCGCTCCCACCGTCTGTTTCTTCCGCACAGCCTCCGCCACCGCCGGATTTTGAAGGGATTCTCTCTCTTCTACAGGAATGGGACTGTGATACTTTTTTGTTCACAGCCGGCGGCTGTAAGAAATGCCTCAGCTGCTCTGAAACACAGTTTTCCTATCGTAACTGCCGGAACAGCCGCTTCGATGACCGTTTTGCCGCGACCGGCGATCTCTCCGGAATTTGTCAGATTCTGCTCTCTGATTTTCCGGAAAAACGCCCCCTGTATTTGCTCAGCAGCGCTGTTACCCACGCTATCGGGTTGGACCTGGAGCAGCTGGCCTGTGAATTGACACAGTTCGGAAAGCAGACCATTTATTTGCCCAGCAGCGGATTCCATACAGCCTCTTACGGAATGAAACAGGCATGGCTTTCCCTGGGACGGCGTTTTCTGTCCGGCCGCACAAAGATTGTCCGAGGTTTGATCTGGATATTGGGCTTCTCCCGTCTGACCTGCCCCTCCGAAAGGGACACGGAATGTCATCCGGTAGATTTTCTGGATATGGGAAATCCATTTTCCGGGACACAAAAGAACCTCAGCCAGCAGATCAAGCAGCTGGAGAGGCAAGCATACACCGTAGAAATCTGGCGTGAGACCTTTTTACACCCGGAAGAAGCAGTTCTTCCGGAACGGACACTGGTGGCGGCGCCGGAAGGCCTTCCCCTGGCTAAATGGATGGAACAGAAATTTGGAATCCCTTTTTACTGGTAATTTGTATTTCAGCTTTTCCAGCCGGTTCCCATCTGATCATTCATTTCATGGATTATCTGATCTGCCGGTTCAAAATACAAAATGTCCATCTGCGAGAAATCGGCATTTAGGAGCGCTGGAATAAGCGCGGAACAGGGGGCGCACACGTTTTTGCCCGATGACAATTTATTTTTCCTGTGATATGATGATGATATGAAAAATGTCGGCTAAACGAATTTTCTCAAAAGCCGGAAGGGAGTCACCGTGAAATTTCGACCTTGTATTGATATACACAATGGCAAAGTAAAACAGATAGTTGGAGGAAGCCTGAAGGATGACGGCGACCAGGCCTCCGAAAACTTTGTGTCTGAACAGGATGCCGCCTATTACGCCCGCCTGTACCGGAAACACGGCCTGGACGGAGGCCATATCATCCTATTGAATCCGAATACTTCGGAATACTATCCGGATACCCGTTCTCAGGCGCTCTCAGCTCTTCGCGCCTGGCCCGGCGGCCTTCAGATAGGCGGCGGAATAACCGCTGACAACGCCTGGGGCTTTCTGGATGCAGGAGCCAGTCATGTGATCGTCACGTCCTATGTCTTTCAAAACGGCCAGATATCCACAGAGAACCTGAACCGTCTGGTGCGGGCCGTTGGCAGGGATCGTCTCGTTCTGGATCTGAGCTGCCGTAAAAAAGACGGCCGCTACTATATTGTCACTGACCGCTGGCAGACCTTTACCGGCGTCGCAATTGACCTGCCGGTATTGGAGAAACTTTCTTCTCACTGTGATGAATTTTTAATCCACGCCGTAGATGTAGAGGGCAAGGCCTCCGGCATCGAAACAGAACTTGTAAGACTGTTAGCCCGCCTGGAGGATTTCCCCGTCACATATGCGGGAGGCGTGGGAAGCTATCAGGATCTTATCCTGTTAAAGAATGCCGGCTGCAATCACCTGGATGTCACTATAGGGAGCGCCCTGGATCTCTTCGGAGGTGAACTGTCCTTTCAGAAGGTACTGGAAATATGCCGGGGATAACAGCCTGCGAAACCTCTACCGGCTCTGTTCCCGCAGAAGCTGTATTTCTCTTCCATAGCCTTCCAGATCATTGGGCGTCTCCAGGTAAAACGGCAGCTCCTTCACCCTCGGATCATTGATCAGATTCACAAAAGTCTGAAGCCCCAGACTGCCTTCCCCGATTTTTTCATGGCGGTCTTTATGGCTCGCGAAGGGGTTTTTACTGTCATTGATATGTATCGCTTTCAGTCTGTCCAGGCCGATCACCCTGTCGAATTCTTCCAGGACCCGGTCTAAGTCTCCCGCAATATCATAACCCGCGTCATATACATGGCAAGTATCCAGGCATACGCCCACATGCCCTTCCAGCTCCACACCGTCCAGTATCGCACGCAGCTCTTCAAAGCTCCGGCCAACCTCCGTTCCTTTTCCTGCCATAGTCTCCAGCAGGACTGTCGTAGTCTGCTCTGGCCTTAACAGTTCATTCAGCAACCCGCTGATCTGTCGGATGCCTTCTTCCGGACCCTGCCCCGTATGGCTCCCCGGATGAAAATTGTAATAATTGCCAGGCAGATATTCCATTCTCCGAAGATCATCCTCCATGGTCATACGCGCAAATTCTCTCGTGTGTTCATCTTTGGAACAGGCATTCAGCGTATAGGGCGCGTGCGCAAGAATGACCCCGATTCCATTCTCCTCCGCAAATTCCCTGAACGCAGCCACGTCCTTTTCATCTATTTCCTTTGCCTTCGATCCCCGCGGATTCCTGGTAAAAAACTGAAAGGTATTAGCTCCGATACTGAGCGCTTCTTTCCCCATGTGCAAAAATCCTTTTGAAGACGATAAATGGCTTCCAATCTTAAACATCTTTTATTCTCCCGTATTTTTCGCTTCCTGCCCCAGCGTGATTTTATGAAAAGGGATCTGAAGCCGCAGCAATAGCTGTTCTTCCCTCCCCTGACAGGTAAATACCAGCACCTGCCGTCCCAGCGCTCCCAGCCATCTCAGTACCTGCCCCAGGCGGCGGTCATCATACATGACAAAGACGTCATCCAGCAGCACCGGCAGCGGCTCTTCCGCACAGAGGATATCCGTAACCGCCATACGCAGGGCGAAATAAACCTGTTCCATGGTCCCCCTGCTCACCTGTGAAAGAGGCACATAATAATCCTTCGTATAAAGTCCCATCTTCAAATCATCGTCGAGAGATACGGACAGATATTTTCCTCCCGTGATCTGAAAAAGGATCTCTGACATTCTGTTCTTCAGGTCTGCGCCGACCTTTTTCTGCATGTCTGCCGAGAGCCGGGCGAGGGTTTCCAGCGCCAGGTTGACGCCGGCCAGGTCCGCTTCCAGACTGTCCCTGCCGCCGCAGGCAAGACAAAACTCCTGGTATTCCTGCTCAAGATTCTCCGCGTCTGTCTGTTTACCCAATATTTCCTGCTGAAGATATTCCACATTCCATTGAAGTTTTTGGATTTTCTCACTGAGTTCATCCGTCTCTTCCACAATGACAGACTGTTTCCTGTGCTTCAGGTCATAGGCTACCAGGCACAGCAGCGCCAGGATAGATACAGCCAGGCCCGTCCGGATGATCAATGACGAAACCTTAAGGAACAGCAGAACCGCCAAAAACGTCAGAAATGAAATAATTGCAGAAATTCCCGCGGTCCTGACCCACTTATGGCCTGATTTCTCAATGGACTCCTTCAGCGCTTCCTTCACCTCTTTGTGAGGGATTTCCCTGTGGAAGATCTCCTGGTTCAACTGCTCCTCTGCCGTCTTCAGGTTTTCCTTCAGCGTTTCACATTCCTGCTGCACATATTCCATTCTGGAATACAGCTCCTGCTTCTTAACCTCCTGTTTTTCCCGTCTGGCCCTGATTCTCTGCTCCAGCTCTTTCCTCTTGCTCTTCAGATGGTCTGCCGCGGCCTGAAGATCCAGCGTCCCGTCCACGCTTCCCTGATAATTGGCCATATAATTTTTCAGCTCAATGGCCAGTCCTTCATCCGTCACACTCTTCAGCTGTCCCACAGAAACCGTGTTATCATAAATATTTTCGCCGATTCCGCCCAGCAGCATCTTCAAATCTCCGTCCTCTATGGACAGACACTCGCCGTCAGATTCACACACCAGTTGTTCCGACACCTCGTTCCGGTAGAAATTCCTCGTCAGCCGGAAATCCTTCCCTCCGCTGACAAACCGGAGGGTCCCCGCATAGTGTGCCGGCTCTTCCCATGGCTCATAGCGGCTGTAGCAATCATTCCTGGAGGCCCTTCCTCTCTGCTTCCTCATCCCGAACAGCATACTTCTGATGAATGTATGTACGGTAGATTTACCGCTCTCGTTCTCTCCGGAGATCAGGTTCAGCCCTTCTCCCAGCCGGATGGTCTGATTATGGAATTTTCCGAAATTCTTCAGGTTTAACTCTTTTAATTTCATAGCTCCCTCTTCGCATCCAGCAGGGCTTCAATCCCGTAAAACAGAGCTTTCTGCTCCACCGGATCTTCACTTCCCGCAAAACAATCCACATATTCCCCAATGAGCCCGCCCTCATAGATCTGAGACAATTCTGTAAAATCATAGGCGGGGCGCGTCTCATCCACCACCTCTGACACATTTCCGGTCTGTTCCAGTCTTCTGGCAGAAAACTCTGTTTTCACGTCCCTCAGCCCGCGAAGCCTCACACGGTAGATGTTGTCCTCCCCAGCCACCCTGATGGCCTTATGAACCCACTCTTCCAGTTCAAACTGTGTGGTTTCTTCTTTCACGTCAAAATCCAGGTCCAGATACGAGCAGGACGCAAACGGCACAAATTCTGCCGTTGTCCCTTCCTGCGTGCAGATCACCTTCATGAATCCATGCGGGCCGGTATCATTCCTGTCAATTGGCTCCAGCGCCCCCGAGAATGCAATTCTGTTTTTCAAAAGAACCTGGGGCTTATGGATATGCCCCAGCGCGGCATACTGAAATCCTGCCTCCGCCAGCCTCTCCCTGTTCACAGGGCTGTGCTTTTCGTCCCCGCCATGGGCCAGAAGGATATGAAATGCCTCCCGCCCGGACGGACGGACATTCTGATAGAGATCATCCGTCACCTCACGGCTGTAATAGCTGCAGCCGTATACACAGACATTTTTCTTCGGGATGGATACCCGGACACATTCGCGGTTCCAGAGTCCGATCACATTTTTATTCCAGGGAAATTCCGGATAATAAGACCCCTTCTTAATATAATCGTGATTTCCCGCCATCAGCACCACCGTTGTATCCGGTATGGTGGAAAACAGATAATTCACTTCCTTCAGCTCCCGCACCAACGGCTGACGGTGAAACAGGTCCCCCGAAACCAGCAGGAGATCCGCTTTCTCCAGCCGCACTCTTTCAATGAGCCTTTTCCATGTATTCCAGATATCCTCCTTCCGCTTCCTGCTCCAGGGATATCCCAGATCCGGCGAAGCTCCCAGATGAATATCTGCCGTATGAATAATTTTCATTTTTACCTCCAACTACAGCTCACAGTTGTTAACCGTCCTGGGGAAGGGAATTACATCCCGGATGTTGCCCATTCCGGTCAAATACATAATACAGCGCTCAAAGCCCAGTCCGAAGCCCGCATGGCGGGTGGTCCCATATTTGCGCAGATCCAGATAAAATTCATAATCCTTCTCTTCAAGCCCCAACTCTTCCATCCTCTTCAGAAGCTTTTCATAGTTCTCTTCTCTCTGGCTCCCGCCAATAATCTCTCCGATGCCCGGAACCAGACAGTCCATGGCCGCCACCGTTTTTCCATCCGGATTCTGTTTCATATAGAATGCCTTAATTTCCTTCGGATAATCCGTCACAAAGACCGGCCTCCGGAAGATTTTCTCCGTCAGGCAGCGCTCATGCTCCGTCTGCAGGTCGCAGCCCCATGCTACCTTATATTCAAACTCATCATTATGCTCTTCCAGGAGACGCACCGCCTCCGTATACGTCACACGGCCGAATTCAGAATTCACCACATGATTCAGCCGTTCCAGAAGCCCGCGGTCAATCAGCGTATGAAAGAAATTCATCTCCTCCGGCGCTTCCTCCAGCACATAGCGGATCACATATTTCAACATGGCTTCTGCCAGCTCCATATTATCCTCCAGGTCCGCGAAAGCCACCTCCGGCTCAATCATCCAGAACTCCGCCGCATGGCGGGTGGTATTGGAATTCTCCGCCCGGAATGTGGGGCCAAAGGTATAGATCTTCCGGAAAGCCTGGGCAAATGTCTCCCCATTCAGCTGCCCGCTGACAGTCAGATTCGTCATCTTCCTGAAAAAATCCTGAGAATAATCCACCGCCCCGTCGCCTGTGCGCGGAGGATCATTCAGATCCAGCGTGGTCACCTGAAACATTTCTCCCGCCCCTTCACAATCACTCCCCGTAATCAGCGGAGTGTGAACATAGACAAACCCCCGTTCCTGGAAAAAACGGTGGATGGCATACGCTGTCAGCGACCGCACGCGGAAAACCGCCTGAAAAGTATTCGTTCTGGGCCTGAGATGAGAAATCGTCCTCAGATATTCCAGCGAATGGCGCTTTTTCTGAAGGGGATAATCAGGAGCCGAAGCCCCTTCCACTCGAATTTCCTCCGCCTGGATCTCAAAAGGCTGCTTCGCCTGCGGCGTCAGCACCAGAGTCCCCCTGACCAGCACAGAAGCTCCCACATTCAGTCTGGAAATCTCCGCGAAATTATCTATTTTATCTTCATATACAATCTGAAGAGTCTCAAAAAACGATCCGTCATGTAATACAAGAAATCCAAAGCTTTTAGAATCCCGAACGCTGCGGACCCAGCCGCCAACCTGAACCTCTTTCCCAAGAAAACATTCCCTGTCCCTGTAAATTTCCCGTACCGTCGTCAAATGCTCCATTATGCAGCCTCCATAAACGTATTTTATATATTTTACCATGTTTTATACCATACGCAAAGACCCCCGCCAGCCCAAAATTACGGTTTTGTGGCGAGGTGGGGGTGGATACCCGGACGAAAAGCAGCGGGGGACCTCCGGCGGTTGTGGCCTGCCAGGCAGACTGGGCTTCGGGTTGAAGTGATTCTAAGACTTCCGGAGGCCACTCTCCAGGGGTACCGGGGAAAGTCCGGTGGAAGGCTTGATGCCTTCCATCCTCCGTTCCCCTCGCCCGCCGTGCTTGAGGCACAGCGGACGCCCCCTGGAGAGCGGCCTCCGGAAGTCTTAGAATCACTTCAACCCGAAGCCCAGTCTGCCTGGCAGGCCACAACCGCCGGAGGTCCCCCGCTGCTTTTCTGGCTGTTCCAGACGGTACAATGGCTCTCGCTAGGGGTGGAACCCCGATGGTCTCAGGCGGTAGATTTCTGTATTCAATAAAGAAATATTGGCGCCAGTAGGCCACAATTAGCCGCTGATTACTGTCTGAAACCATACTGATGACACTTTCGGAGAACTTGGGTGAAGCGTTTTAGATTGCCAGAAAGGGTGGGGGGAGGCGGGGCGGAACAGGGACGGGGCCATGGATTTCTGCAGGCCTGATTAGTTCTGCTTAGCGGGCAGCAGCGCCGGAAGGGAGGGCAGGTATTGTGCTTCACGCACAATACCTGAAGGGCACGGAGGATAGAAAGACATCAGTCTTTCTACCGGACTTGCCCTGGTACCTCCCTGTAGGTGCTGATGGCCGTTTAGCAGAACTTCAGGCCGAAGCCTTCCATGGCCCCGTCCCTGTTCCGCCCCGCCTCCCCCCACCCTTTCGTCCGGGTATCCAAACCGCCTCCCCCCCCTCACCGGCCAAATTGGAAGCAAAACCATAATTTATGAGAGGCCTAATGTTGCGATGCTTGTGTACCCTTCTTTCATATTGTACGAGCTGATGGAGTCGGGCGATACCAGGTAGAAGCTATCGCCGGTATATATGCCGCGGATATTTTCTTGCCCGCCTGCGGCTTCTTCAGACAGATTCTCCTTTAATTCGCAGGTGAAGCCTTCTTCCTGGCTGTAGGAGAATACCAGATAGCTGTCTTTTCCTCCTTTTTCTGCGTCGCCCTGGGCCGCGAATCCGATCACATTCTTTTCTGCATGGGCCAGCACGCTTTTGTAATTGTAGAGGGCAGGGCTGTAGCTGAAATCTTCCAGCACATACTTATTGACTTCTTTCATGTTTGCCGGATCGGAGATGTCGAACATAGACAGCTTGAGCCCTTGCGTCCTTCCGGTTTCCGGGTCTGTTTCGTATCCTATGCCCAATAGCTGATCATCTCCCCAAAAATGGAGATATTCTGAGAAGCCTGTCACTTTTAGCTCTCCGATCACCCTCGGCTGATAGGGGTCTGACAGATCTACTGAAAACAGTGGGTCTGTGTTCCGGTATGTGACAAAGTATCCGGTATCCCCCATAAAACGGGCCGAATATATGCTCTCACCGGGAGCCATTCCCTCAATGCAGCCGGCAAGGCTTAGATCTTCCTCTAATATATACAGATTATTCTTTTCCTGGCCGGAACTATGATCCATGGAGGTTGTCAGCACGCGCAGGAAGCCTTCCTGTTCATTGATCGCAAATACATCCCGGATCGTCCCGTTAACTGCTGCCGCGCTTTCTGCTTTGATCTTCCCCTCATGGAATGTAAATTTTGCAAGATTAGTTGCATCTCCATTATATCCATAACTGATTTCCTGCAAAATTATGCTTCCGGTACTGATATAAGCGTCAGTACCATTACTCAGTATCATCTTCGTATCCGCCGCTTTTCCTGGCTTATCCCCACTGACTGAAGAGATAATCCATGCCAGGTTCCCTCCTCCTGCCGGCAGATAGCAGCTGCCGGCGGAAATCGGTTCGTCATTTACCTCTGGAAGCCATTCGGGTGCAGTCTCTTCTTTCTCATATACAGACTTGCTTCCCTCCGGCACTCCCAGATATTCTTTTGTAAACAGATAGACATAATCACCGACTCTTCTGGATGTCTGATAGGCGCCGTCCTGGGTGATGCTACCCTTCAGCACCGGATTGGTCCGGTCGGATATATCATAGGTCAGCAGCAGGGTTTTTTCCCTGCTTTCCAGGCTATATATTTCTGATGAATCCTCTTTAACACGAACGGCGTCCTTGCTGCCTGCCACTACTTGAAGGATATCGCCGTTCACGTACATGTCGTAAGCGGCCGCGGCTGAGCCAAGATTCTTCAGTGTTGTTACCGATACCAATTCCAGCTGCTCGTTCTCGGTTCTGACAATTTTAACCATGCGGCCGCTCAGTATATAAAGATAGCTTCCGTCATTTTTTACAATGTCTGCTTCGTCAACCCCTTCCACCTGCACATTCGTAGAAGAATAACCGTAGCATACGCTTTCAGCTCCATCTGCCCCGCCGGAGGTTGCGCCTGTGCCGGAGGTAAGCCCCCCGTCTGAACCTGAAGATTCAGATTCCATCTTCATGTCATCAGCCGCACGCTCCTCTTTCATCTCGCCGGCCTTCAGGCTGTCATAGATTTCTCCATAATCCTGTGCCTGCGTATACAAGCTGTTCATAGAAATGCGTTCCGCCTGTATTGCCATGCCGCCGCTTTTACTTTGGCCGCCAGACGCCTGTGCGCTGTCCTGTGTTCCTGCTGTGCTTCCAGATATCCCCTCCCCGCTCTCTGGCTCTGCCGCTGCGCTTTCCATAGGTGCGCTGGCCTTTGATGACGCGTCTCCAGAACTGCTCCCGGACATCAGGTATCTTCCGGCAGCCGCCACAATTCCAATGCATAGCAGCACGGCAGCAGCGCTGACAAGACTTTTCTTCCAGACGCTCCGGCGCTTGTTTCCTGTACCGCCGCCGCACTGTTCTGCAGCATTCATTTTTTTTATTATCTCCTCCGGTTTCAGGCAGTCCGGCACCTGGACGTCCTGTGCAGAAGCCCGAATCCGTTCTAACAATTTGTTTTCATCCATCTTCCGGCACCTCCTATTCTCCCAGAATGGTTCCCATCTTTTTCAAAGCTCTGCTTTCCCTTGAGCGGACCGTATTTTCATTCATATGCAGCGCCGCCGCAATTTCACGGCTTTTATAGCCTGAAAAAAGATGCATGGAAATAATCAACCTTTCCTCATCATCCAACTTGGCAAAGGCCCGTCTCACTTCCATATGGTCCAGCATATCGCCCCCCTCGGAAGCCAGGTCGTCTGGGAGCTCCGCCGTTTTATTCACATATTCCTTCAGTTTCATCCTGCACTTATTTGATAATATTTTAAAGATCCAGCCGCGAAAAGCCTCCGCGCTGCGCAATTTATGTATAGAGGCAAAGGCATCCGTCACCGTATCGCTGACCATATCCTCCGCGTCATGAGTATTTTTCAGAGTATACAGCGCAAACCGGTACAGATCCTGATAAACCTGCGCATACAAAGCTGCGAATGCCTGCGCATCCCTATTTCTGGCCCTTTCAACCAGTTGTAGATAGTTATCCATTGTATCACCCCTCTTAGAACGCGTTCCTGTTTCGGTGTTCATCCATACAGTGTCCAAAATAATAAACTCTGTTGCAAAAGATACTGAAAATCACGTACCCGGCCCGGCCGCCATTGACAAGGCCGCCGGGCCGGGTACCGCGCTTATACACAAAGATCCGGCCGTTTCACCGCCGACCCTCAATTAAATTAAATTCTCCGGGTTCAGACATTCCAGCTCCGACACCACAAAACGTCCGTCTTTCCGTATCAGTACGTCGTCAAAATAGATTTCTCCGCCGCCGTACTCCGGCCGTTGGATCCACACCAGATCCCAGTGGATGGCCGACTGATTTCCATTATAGGCATCTTTATAGCAATTCCCTGGCGTGAAATGTATGGAACCCTGAATCTTTTCATCAAACAATATATCCTTCATCGGCTCCAGGATGTAGGGATTCACACCGATTGCAAATTCACCAATATAGCGGGCGCCCTCATCGGTATCAAAAACCTCATTAATCCTCCGGGTATCGTTCGCTGTGGCTTTGACGATCTTGCCATTCTCAAAAGTCAGCTTCACATCCTCGTATGAAAACCCCTGATACAAAGACGGAGCGTTATAGCTGATCGTTCCGTTGACTGAATCCCGGACCGGAGCTGTATATACTTCACCATCGGGAATATTCATATGTCCAGCACATGGGATTGCCGGAATATTTTTAATAGAAAAAGACAGGTCGGTGCCTGGGCCTGTCATCCGCACCCGGTCAGTCTTCTCCATATAATCCACCAGGCTTTTCATCGCCTGGGCCATCTTGGAGTAATCCAGATTGCAGACGCGGAAATAGAAATCAGCAAAGGCTTCTGTGCTTGTACCGGAAAGCTGCGCCATGGCGCTATTGGGATAACGGAGCACCACCCAGCGGGTCTTGGGTACCCGTATTTTATGATGCACAGGCGTAGAATAATACTTCTCATAAAGGCTCATCCGTTCTGCCGGAACATCCGCGAGTTCCGACACATTATCACTTCCCCTCACACCGATGAAGCAGTCCATCTTTCCCATCTGAAGCGCGTCCGCAGCCGCCATCAGTTCCATCTGTTCTTTTGTGGCATGTAACAGCACCTCCCGCTGGATCTCTGGTTCCTCATAGTGCGGGTAGGGAATTCCGCCTGCGTCATAGACTTCCCTCACAAGGGCTTTTGCCAGTTCTTTGGTATCCCGCCCTATATAATTAATGTATACCTGATCGCCTTTACCCACTCTGCAGGAATAGCTGACCAGATTATGCGCCAGCTCCTGAATTCTTATGTCCATAATTCTTCCTCCTGTTTCATTATAATGTTGCATACAGATGCTTAAGAGCCGGCCGCAGACCTTCCAGTCATGCGGCCGGCTCCATCCCTTCATGCTGCCCGCCTGGCCTGCTGCCCTCGGAAATAAATTTTATAACAGCTCAGCCATCACTGTCTTCTCTGTAGCTGACAAATACATTGCCCAGAGAGGCCAGCAGTGTCTCCGCATCGTCGGATGCCACAGGCTTCACCTCCTGCGTCGCAGGAGTAAACAACCAGATATTGTATATATCATATCCTATAATCACGGCCGTTTCCTCAGCGGATATCTTCGCGATTACCGGATAGCCGTTGCTGATCTGATAATAAATGTTGTCCAGAGAGCAGCCTGTCAGATTTAATACGGTATAACCTTCCCCCAGAGACTGCTGCACAGAGGCCTCATCGATCGGGGCCTGAAGAATTCCCTCAGGTATCCCGGATGTCTCCAGCTTGACTGAACTTTTTGTATTACCTCGTTCCCATACATACTGCTGACGGCCGTTCAGAACAACTCCCACCTGTTCATCCGCTTCCTTCACCGCATCATTTACCTTTGTAAAGATATTCTGAAGCCTTCCCTTGCCATAGACATAATACACATCCTCGCTCATGGCAGGAAGCTCAAGCACCGCCTCCGGCACCGTCTCCTTATCGATGTACTGGGTCTTCAGCACCAGAAGATTTTTGGTCTTGCCATTTACTGTAAATACAATTGCGACCTGTGTCCCCTTTCGTTCGCTGACATTCAGCCTGATAGATACAGTTTCTTCAGTATTCTGAATATTATTCATGATATGATCGCTGTCTGCCGGCGTAAATCCCCCGCCGGTGCGGGTGGCCCGCTCCAGCTCCAGAAGACCTTCTTTTCGCTTCACAGCTGTCACATATACTCCATCCTTCTGATACTCCTTGGCTATCTCCCCATCAATATTCTGAATGCAAATGCGGTACATGGCAAAGGTGATATTGCCAGCCACATCTGAGACAATATCTGTATCATGGGCAAGCCCATAGACAAAATCCTCGTTTATAAATCCCAGCGCTTTAACCTTTTCTCCCGCCGGAGCTGAAACCTCCATCGTCTTTCCTGTCTCCAGACTCATCACCGTCACATGGGAAGAGCTGTTTTCATCCATCTCCTCCATCCAGGCGACGCTTTGCTGGCTGTCCGACACAACGAAACAATCCGGATTCATATCATCCTGCAAAACAGTGCAGACAGCATCCTGCAGATTGATCTGATACAGGGAATCTCCCAGATACAGATACAGCATGTCCGCCCCATTTACATAAGAGAGCATTGACAGACTCTGCTGCATCACCTCCCAGCTCGTACTGACAGGGATGAACATCTTCTCTTCCGCCACGTTCTGCTCCGCGCTGTAGCTATAGACTGAGATTCCCAGCCTTCCCTCATGGTCACCGGCACTCATATACCCGAAGACCACAAACGAGATATCTCCCGTCTCCGCTACTTTGGAAATCTTAATCTCATGATTCAGGTTCTCTGTTCTCTCGTCCGGAGTTCCGGCGCTGCGGAAACCAAAAACCTTCGTTGCTTTATTGGCACTTCTGTTATAAGACCACAGCTCACCACTGGTTACAAATGCCACGATATCCGCGCTCTGGTTGCTGACGTATTGAACGTCCTTTCCGGTGACGCCCAGGTTAATCCCCGTATCAGTCAGAACCGGAAGAGTTCCGTCAAACACCTGCTCCGCGCTGCGTTCGAAATCCAGCAGTATGATTTGATCCTGTGAATTCCTCATCCGGTAAAATTCCTGTACACCATAGTATTCCGTATTTCCCTCCGAGTCCTTTGCGCTTATGAGATATTCCATGCTTACACTGACAGTCGTCTCATTGGCCTCCTTGATGACGGGAACAGCTTTCTTCACAAGCTCCGGCCCGAGGCTTCCCCACGTCACCTGATCCAGGCTGGAATGTATTGTCACATTATGGAAGCTGCTGTTGCTGGCAGAACTGTCGGGTTCAAGATAAGACGCCAGATCCCCGGACATCTCCTTATTCAGACAGGTTTCATAGAAATTCTGAACAAACTTCAGATATTCGCCCACATTCAGGCCGCCTCTCTGAACCAGGCGGGTATAGTAATATACCGGCGTCTCTGCTCCTATATCCACCGTAAAACGCAGCATGTATTCCTGATTCATGAGAATTGGCGTGTCCAGTTTAAAAGAAGCCAACTGCAGGCTTCCATCTCCTGTCAGATTCTTCACCTTGCCATTTTCGACCAGCGATCCATCCTCCAGAGAAGTCACCTGATAGCTGATCCCCTGAACCTTACAGTCAAAAGGCTGCAGCTGCAGGGTCAGCGTACGGTCTGTCGGAAGCAGCGTCAGGCTTTCTCTCTCTGCCCGCTCTTCAACCTCTTGCCTGTAGCCGAACATCCGGTTGACTGTAGTTTCCGCTTCCACCATATACATGACCGGCAGCGTGGGATACTCCATCCCCTTCGTATTCGCCGTCTCTTTTCGGTTTAAAATATTGGAAAATAAAATGACACCGGCAATAAAAACGCCGATAAGAACCCCTGCTTTTATAAGAAATCTTTTCATTATTATACTGCTCCCCTGTATATCATTAAGCACCATAGGTTGACAAAGGACTCCCCTTTTCCTCTGCTAACCTATGGCATCTATCTCTCGCTTGCTTCTATTGTAATCGGTTTACGTAAAATCGGCAACCAGAAATTTAAAAAAATCTCCGACATCTTCTGCGCCGGCATCTCCGGCGGTACATTTCGTTGTAAAGCAGCACCCCGATCAGGTCTCTTAGTCCCTCTCCCCGGTTCCGGTTCATCGCTTCCATCTCTTTACCATCTCCCGGCAGCTTTTCCTCAATCCGCCGGCAAATCTGCCGCATCATCAATTTGTCCGGATAATCGTCAAACATCATGCTTCCATCATATTCCATCCGGTCACACTCCTGCTCCACCAGTTCCTGTACCTGTGCGGCCGTTTCCGAATAAAAGGATTTCATCACCTGCAGATCTCTGTCCTGTTCCTTTTCCTGGTCAAACAGGTAAGGGACTGGATAAGCCATGTAAAATGGCATTGGCTTCTCATAGAACATCTGATAGGCTCCTATCCGTTGTTTTCTCTATATGATATGCCATACCGGCCGCTTTTGTGAAGGGTGGATTTTCTTAAAAATCTGTGAAGAACCTTGCCAAAACTATTTCCGGGGTTTACAATCACCCGTAAAGCAGAAGCTGCTGAGATTTCCGCTATGCTCACGTGGAAACACCCCTCGGAACATGGTTTCTGAACGGTAACACACAGAATTACTATTGGAGGAAATGATGGAAAATATTACGACGATCTATGAACTGGCAAAACAGTTAGGTCTGATAGACGCATTTTTTGACACCTATGGAAAATATATCTGGACAGCTGGTCTGATTCTGGCACTTCTGAACTGTCTGTTCGGTTACAAGCTGCGAAAGCTCTGGGGCGTGCTCTTCGGCTTCCTCGTGGGAGCCGCCGCTGGTCTTGGCCTCGCGTTTTACTTAAAACAATCAGGAAAAGTTGCCCTGGTGGCGGCCCTTGCCATTGGTATATTTTTTGCCCTATTAGCATTCCTGCTATACCGCCTGGGACTGTTCTTCCTGTGCGCCGGACTGTCTGCCTTTTTCCTGTGGCAGCTGCTCCCCTTCCATACGGGACCTGCCCTGATTGTATATCTGGTCATTGGGGCTGTCGTTGGAGTACTTGCCCTCGCCAAAGAACGTCTGACTGTCTCCCTTGCCACCTCCATAGGCGGCGCCTGGGGCACCGCCTGGTTCTTTTCTCAGCTGACCGGGCATCACCAACTGATACTGCTGATCTTTATCACGATCGCCCTGTCCCTTCTTGGTATCATGCTTCAGCTGAAGCCATGGAAGGATCGGAAATATTGGAATTCAGAGGATGAAAAAAACCGGCAGGAATTAAAAGAACAACGTGAGCGCCGTGCCCAAAAGAAAAAAGCCAAACGCAAAAAGGCCCGCCAAAACCGGAAGCGCAAAAGAAAAGACCGCAAAGAAAACCGCCGTCAAGACCAGAGAGAAGAGAAGCGCCAGGACGACCGGCGTGGAAAATCGTCCAGACGGCAGAACCAGCAGCCTTCCGGACAAAACAAGCCGGCTGACGCACGCTCAGATTTTTCTGTACACTCTGATTCTGCCGCACGCTCTGATTACGACGCACGTTTTGACCACGACACAAACATAGATTCTGCCGCACACAAGAGCCACGCCGGATACGCGGATTCTTCCGCTCATGCTGATTTTCTCGAACGTTCAGATGCCGCAGCGTCAGAAGGCACCCCTGCGCCAACAAGCGGCGCCTTCCCGGAATCCAATCCCCTGGACTTCTCTGATGTACGCAGCCAGTTGTCACAGGAAGTGGCGGAAATCTACCAAAAACAACAAGAAGAATCAAAGGAATAAACCGCCCTGCCTGGCAGTACGATTATTACGGTCCTCTGACCAAAAGCCAGGGGAATGGACGCTTCACGGCCAAACAGCCTGCGAACTGCTGATAAATTTTACAAAGTTATGAAAATTATATGAAGTATTATAGACTAATCTACAAGTTTGTGTATAATGATTATTGGAAATTGATACACAGTTGTATATCTCAGGATTGCAGAGGACAGAACTGTTACATTTATTTCTAGTTCATTAAAGAATGTATGACAGCATGTAAAGAATGAGAGGATGTGTCATGAAAAGGAAATTAGCAGGAGCGATTTTACTGAGCCTGGTGACGGCCATATCTGCGTCTTGCAGCAGGGGGGAAGTGAACGCCGCCGGAAGCGCTTTGCCGACGGGAAAAAATCAGGAATCGTCTGCACCGTCAGGAAACAGCCAGGATGACGAGCCGGAGATCACGCTGCCTGAAGAGCAGGAGCTCGCTGTGGATTACACGACTGTGAAAGGAGTCCGCGCTGAAGCCGGAGCCTATCTGGCCGTAGTTGCCAAGGGCCTGGACAGCGGATACTGGGATGCTGTTAAGGAAGGAGCATCCCGGGCAATAGAGGATCTTAACGAACAACTGGGCTACACTGGGGACCATGAGATACGTATGACCTTTGAAGGCCCCGGTGATAATAGTGACGTAGACTCACAGATTAATACAATTGATGCGGTGCTGGCTGAGAATCCAACTGCTCTGTGCCTAGCCGCCATCGATATGAAATCCTGTCAGCCACAGCTGGAAACTGCCCAGGATAACGGAATACCTGTTGTGATGCTGGATTCAGGGGTAGAAAGCGATCTGGCAGTCAGTTCCTGCATCACCGACAATCAATCGGCCGCGGCAGAAGCAGCTAAAAAATTGTGCGAGGCAGTTGGGGATAAAGGCCAAGTAGCCGTCATCGCCCATATTCAGAGTTCTGAAACCAGCGCCGACCGCGTGGCAGGATTCCGGCGGGAACTTACAGCAAACCATCCGGAAATTGAATTGGCTGAAGTGCTTTATGAAAATGAAGAAGAAACAATAGAAAACATGGTGCTGTCCCTTCTTGAAGCGCACCCGGATCTTAAGGGTATTTTCTGTACGAATGAAAGCATGACAGAAAAAATGCTGGATATAGCGCTGGACCTCGAAAGGGACGATCTGAAAATTGTCGGATTTGACGCCGGGGAAAAGCAAATCAAAGCTATAGCCGACGGAAGTGAGTACGGGACGGTCTGCCAGAATCCTTATGGCATGGGTTACGCATCCGTTGTAGCAGCCCTGCGGGCTGCAGCCCATCAGACGGTAGATGCCTATATCGATCCAGGTTATCAGTGGATCGATAAAAGCAACATGGAACTGGAAGAAAATCAGAAATATTTATATAAATAGGTGCGGTCATAGACAATCAAACGGCTGAAAATATTCTCCCCTAGGTTTTATATGATATTCCTGCTTTTCCCCGGTCTCAGGATGATACAGGATCAGCCGGCTGGCGCACAGGGCCAGCTGGCCTGATTCTTTTTTTTCTTCTGCGGTTTTATTGTATTTCCGGTCGCATGCGATGGGCATCCCTGCATGAGAAAGCTGTACCCGGATCTGATGATGGCGGCCGGTCATCAGCCGTACCCGGATCAGTGACCGCCCGGACGCCTGTGATTGAATACACTCATATTCCAGAATGGCTTTCCTCCTTCCCTTTTCTCCCTCTTTGGCAATCCGTGAGGTATTCAAACGGCCGTCCCGGATCAGTTCATCTGTCAGGATTCCCATGGGCGCTGCCGGAGCCCCGTCCGTAACAGCCAAATATTCTTTATACAGCATATGTTCCTGTATCTGGCGCGTAAGAACGGCGGCGGCTTTCTTTGTTTTCGCAAATACCAGAAGTCCCTCCACCGGCTGATCCAGCCTGTGTACTACAGCCAGATAAGGGATCTCCCTCTCCCTTCCCGTTAGTTTTGATGCGAGATAGTTGAGAAGCATATGCTCCAGATCCATCTCGCCCGCCCCCTTATTCTGAACAGCTATGCCGGACGGTTTATAGACTACAAGTATCTGTTCATCCTCCGCAATAATATTTCTTTTATCAAATATCCGCATATCTTCCTCCCAGTTATAATCTCATAAGAAGTATGCTGCAATCCTGCCGCCTTGTCAACGGAAAATCCACACGTTAACAGCCGTCCTATCGGATAATACCTGATAAAACGGCTGTTCTAATGTTCTTCTTTATTCAATTTTTTCCTCGTTCTCTTTCTCTAAATTTTATCTTCATCTCTCAATGAATTGTTCATTCCCTGCCTCGTAAGTACTTTTCATTCTTCTGCTGTTAATGCTTATGCTGCAGAATCTGAATTCTTACTTAGAAAGTACATATGCAGATCTATATAATAATAAAAAGTTTCAAATTATAATTTCTCGTCTTATAATCTTCCAGCCGTTCCTGTTATATAGCTTCTTCATGCAGATCCTTTTCGACTTTTCTTTCTACTAACGGATATTGGATTAATACTTTTTAAAATTTTATCAACCTCTGTCTGCAATTCTGATTCATATAACGGAAGAGCTTTTTTCATTCCGTTTCTTCACACGGACTGAAAAACCTTTTTATTATCTGTGTGGTATGTATTCAATATGAGTGCCAGCTTCATATTACCTTTCATTTTAAATTCATCATAATTCTTATTGATGATGATCTTCCTTTTTTCTCTCTTATAAAAGGTCTTTCTTGCGGGGAACTGCTATGCAATACCACTCTCATATTGAAGGTTAGATTCTGTCTGTCCCATTGGACTTTACCTCCTTCTTTATTTTCTTTCACCTGATCTTCTGTATCAGGTTCTTTGTATTTTTTATCTGTGATTGTATAATAGCAGATTACCCCATCTTTGTCAATACATTTCTTAAAAAAATTCATTATTTTCCCATTATGAAAATTTTCAGATTATTCTAACATTTAATTTTATATATTTCCTGTTTTATTCAGATAATTTGACCAATTTTGTCATTTACTTTCTTTTATTCATTCCAGGGTATTTATTGAACCCACCATCTGTTCATGGTAGAATAAAAATGTTTGAAACAGGAGGAATCCATATGAGTGTAACGGTCGCAGATATGATGAAGCTGCCTTCTCTGCAAGGCGCTAAGATAATAGCTGGCCGAAAAGGCCTGACCCGGATACTGTCTTCTGTATCTGTTCTGGAATATGCCGATCCTACTTTCACACAAAATGCCCTCTTTGACCACATTGAATTCTACGGTAATGAGATCGTTATCACCGCCTTTGCCAATATTAAGGACGATGTTGACGCACAGTGTAATAATATCCGGCGGCTGGCAGAAGCCGGCGAGGTGGGAATTATTCTGTATTATGTAGGCATCCTGATGCCCAGGGTGGACGCGCGCCTGGCCGCGTTGGCCGACGAACTGGATTTTACATTGATTCTGATGCCTGAAAACCGCATGGATCTCAGGTATAGTGAAGTAATCTGTGAAGTGATGGAAGCAATATTCCAGGACCAGCAAAGCAATATATCCCTTGTAACAGAGATCCTGGAGCGGGTATCCGCGCTGGCCGAACATCAGCGGACAATAGATACTGTGCTGAAAATGCTCTCTGACCGCATGCATGTCTCTATCATTCTGACCGGCAGCGACGGACGCATATTGAATGAAGCCGCCTGGCCCCGAAGCCGTGCCGGAGAGCTGCAAACCCTGCTTCCCACCCTCAGCCTGTCCGGACAGCCGGGTACTCCCCTGAGAAAGAACGGCCTGCTGATATACAGTTACGTAATCAACGCAGACTATTCTCCCATGAACCTCTATCTCTTCCATACAGGCAAGCCCTTAGAGCAAAATATACTCCGTCAGTTCACAGACGTCATACAATTATCAGTGAACCTCTGGAGCCGCAGGCACGGTGAAGTTGCCACCCGCGAACTTGTGCGGGCGATTCTCCAGGATGAACCTGCCAAGATGCGGCGTCTGGCAGATATTTTTCATATAGACGTTGCGTCCATCCATACCATGTGGATACTGAGCGCCTGCCAAAAAGCTTCCGAATGGGTATGCGAGGAACTAACCGCCGAACTGCAGCGGCTGCTTTCTCCTTACAGCGCTTCCGTTCTGATCGATGTATACGAGGATGTACTTGTCCTCTTCATGGATGGCCGCCAGTCTCTGACGGAAGAGCAATCGATCCGTTCGGGAATCCTCAATTCCCTGGAGACCCGGAAGATTTCCGCTGTTATGACATGCTGCAACCATCTGGAGCATACGGTAGATGCAAGGAATGCATTTCTTCTCAATCAGGAATGTCTGGAAGACGCCGGGAAAATCTTTCCGTCTCAGCAAGTATTTCAGTTGTCTGAAATACGGTTCGCACAACAGTGCCGGGATATTTTGAACCAGGGGGAACTGGCAATCCGGGAGGAAACCGCTGTGCTCGGCCCCTTGTTGGATATTCCTGAGGGGAAAGAATTACTCAAAACCCTCAGCACCTATCTTCTGGACGCACAATCAGGCATCACACGGACGGCTGCCCGTCTCTTTGTTCACAAGAATACGATTAAATACCGCCTCCAGCGCTGTTCGGAATCATGTGGCTTTCACATCGGACATCAGCCTGAGACCATGGCCCTCTACCGGGCTGCAGCACTGTGCCGTCTGATCAGCTGATGTATAGCAACACCTCTGGTCTTTGTCCCAAGAGACAACGACAGGGGTGTTTTTTTGTCCCTTCTTCTGTTGTTCCGGGGTTTCTCGTTCTTATATAATGAATTAAATTTTATGATGAAGGGGGAATACTATGAAAACTACAAATACAGGTTTTGAAATCAAACCCGAACAGCGGCAGAGCTGGCAGTCCATCGCTATGGTTTGGGCCGGCGGAATGATCTGCGTGCCCTGCCTGATGGTAGGCGGAGTCCTTTCACAGGGCGGCCTGTCCATCGGACAGATTGTGGTGTCGATCCTGATCGGTTACGGCCTGATCTGCGCCTATATGATCTGTATTGGAATGCAGGCCTGCGATACAGGCCTTCCGGTATCCGTCATGGCGGCCGGCGCGCTGGGAGAGAAAGGTTCAAAATATGTCATCAGCCTGATTCTGGCAATCGCATGCATCGGCTGGTTCGGCATCCAGTCCGCTACCTGCGGAGCGGCCTTCGCATCTATGGTAGCCGGAATGCTGGGCATTGGAACGGCCGGCCCTGTCATGACTGCCGTCTGTACTCTCATCTGGGGCATTATCATGCTGGCTACCGCCTGTTTCGGCTTTAAGGGACTGAAATGGCTTAATTATATCGCCGTACCTCTTCTGGTGATTGTATGCATCTACGGAGTCGTCGCCAGCTTCATCAGCAACGACGGCGCATCGGTACTGGCCGCCTATGCACCGGCCCAGTCGGCAGGACTGGTGTTTGGAATCTCCATGACAGTCGCTTCTTTCGCTCTGGGCGGCGTGATATCAGCAGATTACTGCCGTTTTGCCAAGAGCCGGCGGGATGTCGTGAAATCTTCCATCATCGGCGTAATTCCGGCCGGCCTGTTCATGCTGCTCATGGGGGCAGTAATGAGCATCGTCACCGGGCAATACGATATCTCCGCTATTCTGGCAAGCCTTGGCGTTCCGGTTATTGGAGTTATAGCCCTGGTTTTGGCCACTTGGACAACAAACGTTACCAACGCCTATTCCGGAGGCCTTGCCCTGAGTAACCTGTTAGGCTTTGATGAAAGCCGTTTCAAAGTCACCACAGCTGTAGCCGGAGGCGCAGGAACGGTATTGGCAGCTATAGGGCTTCTGAATATGTTCCAGTCCTTCCTGTCCCTGATGTCAGCGATTATTCCGCCACTGGCAGGAGTTATCATAGCAGCTTACTGGGTTATTGGGAAAGGAAAAAGAGAAAACTTCGAGCTGAAAAAAGGACTTTCCGGCCCCGGTCTGGCCGCTTATCTCGCAGGTGCTTTCATTGCCTGCATCACCGGCGGTACCTTTGCCGCTTTCCCGGTGCTGACCACAGCGGCTCCCTGGCTGAACTTACCATTTTTTGTCGGCCCCATCAACGGTATTGCCGTATCCTTTATTATATATATTATTTTAGCAAAGCTCATTAAAAAAGGAGGAACACAGTGAGAAAGATTGGTTTACACGAAATTGAAGACATCGCCCTCGGCGCCGCCCTGCTGGGCGCAGGCGGAGGCGGCGATCCCTACATCGGCAAGCTGGTGGCCATGAGTGCGATCCGTGAATGCGGACCTGTCACTCTGCTCAGCCCTGAAGAAGTGCCGGACGACGCTCTGATTGTCCCCATCGCCATGATGGGAGCGCCTACCATATTAAGCGAAAAAGGAATCGGCGGAAAAGAATATCAGGTTTTGTATGACACCGTTTCTCAGTTCTATGGCAAGCCCGTTTACGCGTTTATGCCCATAGAGGCCGGCGGCGTCAACTCCATGCTCCCCATAGCCGCAGCCGCCCGCCTGAACCTTCCTCTGGTGGACGTGGACGGCATGGGACGGGCATTTCCGGAGCTTCAGATGGTGACCTTTACCATCGGCGGACTTTCAGCAACACCTATGGCTCTGACTGATGAAAAGGGCAATCATGTGATTTTCCGCACCATAACGAATAAGTGGACCGAAGAACTGGCCCGGGCGGTCACTATGGCATGCGGCGGTTCCGTATCCGTATCCCTGTTCACCATGAACGGAAAGCAGATGAAACAGTACGGCGTTCACGGGATTGTCACCCGCAGTGAACGGCTGGGAGCGGCCATCCGCAAAGTTAAAGAAATACAGGAAGGCACTCCCGAGGATAATTTTCTGGAGTTCTCGCAGGGAATACGCCTGTTTAAAGGAAAAATCACCGATGTTCTGCGAGAGACCCGCGGCGCCTTTAATTTCGGCCGCGTGATGCTGGACGGCACTGGCAGCGCGAAGGGGCATCAGGCCTCCGTCACCTTCCAGAATGAAAACCTCTGCGCGGAGGTGGACGGCAAAATCGTCGGAACCACTCCAGACCTGATCTGCCTGGTAGACACAGAAACCTTTGCCCCCATACCTACCGACGCCCTGAAATACGGCAAACGTGTGATGGTAATAGGCCTTCAGTGCTTTCCTCTCTGGAGAACCCCCGAAGGGCTTGAGCTTGTCGGCCCCCGTTACTTCGGAATTGATACTGATTACATCCCCATCGAACAACGCGCAAAGGAGGGCTGCTGAATATGTATAAGCTTGGTATAGATGTAGGAGGCACAAATACCGACGCCGTACTGATTGATGAAGAACGCCGTGTGGTGGCCGAAATCAAGAACCCAACCACCGGTGATATCTATGAAGGAATCATGGGCGCCGTCCGCACGCTGCTGGACCAGTCCAGAATCAACAGAACTGAAATCCGCCAGGCCATGCTGGGTACCACACAGTGTACCAACGCCATCGTGGAACGAAAAAACCTGGCGCGCGTGGGCATTCTGCGGATCGGCGCTCCTGCTACCCAAGGCATACCGCCCATGGCTGACTGGACCGACGACATACGTAAAATAGCTGCCGGGAGCCAGATCATAGGCGGCGGCTTTGAATACGACGGAAAAGAGCTGACCCCCTTCGATGAAGAGGCCGCCAGAACCTTCTTTGAGGACATGAAAGCGAAGGACATTCATTCCATCGCCATTTCCTGCGTATTTTCCACCGTCCGCAATGATCACGAGCTGCGGGCTGCCCAGCTCTGCAGGGAAATAATGGGCAGTGACGTGCACGTGTCAATTTCCTCAGAAATAGGCTCCATGGGGCTGGTTGAACGTGAGAATGCGACGATTTTAAACGCCGCCCTTTACCGGGTGGCCGAACGATTTACCGAAGGTTTCGCAAAAAGCCTGAATGATGAAGGTGTTACAAATGCGGATGTTTATCTGTCACAGAATGACGGAACATTAATGACCATGGAGAACGCACGGAAATATCCGATTCTGACAATCGCCTGCGGCCCTACCAACTCTATCCGGGGCGCATCTTATCTAAGCCGCCTGGAAAACGCAATTGTCGTAGACGTCGGCGGAACTACCACCGACCTGGGCTTCATTCAGAACGGCTTCCCCAGAGAATCCAGCCTGGCAGTAACCATCGGCGGAGTCCGCACCAATTTCCGAATGCCGGACGTGGTATCCATCGGCCTCGGGGGCGGTTCGATTGTGCGGCAGCTGCCTGACGGCACAGTTACGGTCGGCCCGGATTCCGTCGGCTATAAAATCACGGAAAAAGCGCTGGTTTTTGGCGGAAACACCGTCACCGCCACTGACATAGCCGTCCGCCTGGGAATGGCTGCCATAGGCGATCCGGCTAAAGCAGCCAGCCTTGATGAAACCTTCGCACGCAAGGCTCTGGACGCCATCAGGACACTGGTGGAAGACTCCATAGACGCCATGAAAGTCTCCAGCCAGGATATAGATCTGATCCTGGTAGGCGGCGGCTCCATCATCCTCCCCACTCAGCTGGCCGGTGCGAAATCAGTGATGAAGCCGGAACACTTCGGCATAGCAAATGCCATAGGCTCTGCTATCTCCAAGGTATCCGGAACCTTTGAACAGCTGATCAGCTATGATGAAATACCGAGAGAACAGGCCCTGGAGCAGGCAAAAGCAGATGCCATAGATCTGGCAGTTGCAGCCGGCGCACTCCGGGAAACCGTAGAAATAATCGAGGCAGAGGATGTACCTCTTCAATATTATGCCGGAAACACCAACAAAGTAAAGATTAAAGCGGCCGGTGAACTGAAAAAATAGGATATTCAGGATTCACGGCAGTACCGCACCGCCTGCGGAGAATTGACTTGCTTCCCTTTTTGCCCCGTGCTATAATCAAATTGAGGTTTTTTGAGGGAGGTTATTCTGTTTTACATTCGGGCTTTTATCTGAATACTCCCGTCATATTCTGCATAAGGAGGGTATATTTATGAGTTTTTGCGGAAAATGTGGAGCATCCATACCCGATGGGTCCAAGTTTTGTCCGAAATGCGGGAATCCCATGGTTTCCCAGGTGAATTCGCCGGAACCAGGCGTTCCGAATCCAGGCGTGACCGGTGAATTCCCACCGGTAGATCCGGCACCGCAGCCTGAGCCGGCGCCTTTTAATTACAATCAGTATGGAAGCTCAGGCGGCAGCGATTATAGCGGCCCCAGCTATGAACCTGGCAAGAAGGGTTCCGGTAAGCTGGTGCTGATATTGGTGATCGCTATTGTGGCTATTGTAGCTGTAATATTAATCCTCTTATTCACCACCGGGATTCTCGGCGGGGGACGAAGCGGCGGTTCGGCTTACGAGAAGCCTGTACAGAAGCTGATGAACGCGATAGAAGATCAGGACGCACAGCTGGTCGTCGATGTCCTTCCTGATGAGATTGTAGATCTGCAGCTGGAATACTACGAGGATGAAGAAGAACTGGCAGATGATCTGGCCAGCTATATCTTCAGTGATTTTGAAGACTATGACAGCATTAAGGTTTCTTACAAAGTGACAGATAGAGAACAGCTCGACGATGATGAGATTGATGATCTGATTGATGATTATTCCTATAATCTGGATGTGGATCTCGATATCACCGACGCATATGATTTAGATCTTGATGTGGATTTCAAGGCTGACGGTGAGAAGGAATCTGAATCTCTCTCCCTGACAGTGATCAAGATCGATGGAAGCTGGTATCTGGACCTGTTCAGTTTATAATTAAGACGAACATATTTCAGGAGGTTCTACATGAGTTTTTGTAAGAAATGCGGCAATCAGCTGAATGCGGGTGCACAATTCTGCCCCCGGTGCGGCGAACCGGTATCACAGCCGGCTTCCGACTATCAGCCGACGAACTTCAGCCAGCCGGTCCCGACCGCGCCGAATAAATCAAAAGCGCCTTTATTCATTTTGATCGGAATTGCTGCTGCAGTTGTACTTGTTATCGTTCTGCTCCTGCGCGGATGCGGAGGCGCAGCCTATGAGAAACCGGTCAAGGTCATGCTGGATACGATGATCAGCGGAAAATACGACATGAAAACCGCCCAGAAGATGGTAGATCAGATTCCTGACCCTGTGATAGACGCCATGATAGAGGACTATGGCGCATATGATACGGAAAGAGAATTCGTTGAGGAACTGGCAGGTGAATTAGAAGATATGGCGGATGATATCTCAGAATATAACCCGTCCTATAAAATTACCGGCACCAAAAAGATGGATTCTGATGATATTGAAACCCTGGAGGAGCAGTACAGCGACTATATTGATGTCGATCTGAAAATAAGCGAGGCTTATACAATTAAGGTTTCACTCTATTCCACTGAGGATGGGGAAGAGAATAAAGAAAAGGCTGAGCTGAATACCATTAAAGTCAAAGGAAAATGGTACCTGGATTACTTTTCAATGAACAGCATATTCTAAGCCACAGTTTCTAAATGGTTAACAGACGGCGCCGCAGATGTTATTCACCTGCGGCGCTGATTTCATGTGTAAGCTTACAGCAAACTCAGCTGTCAGCCTCTGTAATAATTGATCAGGCAGCCCTTCAGTATGATTTCTCTTTCATCGTCTGTCAGGTCTCCCAGCTTCATCTCAAATTGCTTCAGGCTGTCTCCCACCACATAGGCGGTAATTGTTTCAGCCTTTTCCTCAACTGCTTTCCTCACATCGGGGACAAAGAGGTAATCCCCGTTCTTAAAGGGAAGCTCCCCGGAAGGAATCAGGAATGGCAGCATCCCCCAATTAATCAGGTTGGAACGGTATCTCTTGGTCGCATATTCATTGGCGATATTCGCCCAGCCGCCCAGAACCTTCTGACAGGAAGCAGCCTGTTCACGGGCAGAACCGTCGCCGGGCTTCACTGCGAAGATCGCAGACCCCACTCCCAGATTCGGACTGTCTGCCGACGGAAACTCCTTCTGAATCGCCGCTAACACCGGTTGAATCTCAGGAAGTGCTTCAGCAGGGTTTTTCCCGGACTCGATGGCCAGTTCCGCCTTCTGCACCTCTTTTGCACGCCCTACATAGGCCGGATCTTTCCTGGAAAGAGTAAATTCAGCCAGGCCCAGAGGATTTGACCGGTAAGAAGAAGTCTCGCCGGAGGGAATCAGCTCATCTGTAGTGGTAACCGGATCGTGAATCTCCGATACTACCTTCAGCACCAGATGCTCAGCCAGCCTAGGCATAGTCGGCCAGTCTTTTATATTCGGGCCAAACTGGATCTCAACAGAGGGATCCGCCACGCCCTTGCTGTCAAAGACACGGTTCGCATAGATATTACTGTCAAAATGGTACACCGGATGGCGGTACTCTCCCGCGTATTCAGTCGCCGGAGTCAGATACCCCTTGTTGGCCGCAGTAGCCGCGATGGAACGCGCATCCATGAGAGCCACGGAGGATATCTGTCCATTCTGGATCTTGGAACCTTCTCTGTTAGGGAAGTTCCTCGTGGAATGACGGATAGAGAACGCGTTGTTGGCCGGGGTATCACCTGCACCAAAGCAAGGCCCGCAGAACGCCGTTTTCACAATCGCCCCGGTCTCCAGCAGATCTGCCAGGATACCATTCTTCGCCAGTTCCATGTAAATCGGTGTGCTGGCCGGATAGACACTCAGAGTAAATGCATCCGCTCCTATGCTGTGGCCTCTGAGGATGTCGGCCGCGTCACAGATATTCTCGAACCCGCCGCCGGCACAGCCGGCGATAATTCCCTGATCAACCAGCAGCTTTCCGTCATGTACTTTATTCTTCAGAGTATAGGGAACCTTGCCATCCAGGGACACCTGGGCACGTTTTTCCACGTCTTCAAGGATATCCATCAGGTTCTGGTTCACCTCTTCAATTGTATACGTATTGCTTGGATGGAACGGCATCGCGATCATGGGCCTGATCTTGTCCAGTTCTACCAGGATCATGCCGTCATAATACGTTACAGCGCCCGGATTCAGCTCTTTGTATTCCCCGCCTCTGCCGTGAATCTCGTAATATTCCTTAATCTCATCGTCAGTTCTCCAGATAGAAGACAGGCAGGTGGTCTCCGTGGTCATGACATCCACGCCGATCCGGAAATCTGCGCTCAGGCTCGACACACCCGGTCCCACAAATTCCATCACTTTATTTTTCACATACCCGTTGGCAAATACAGCGCCTATGATAGCCAGAGCCACATCCTGCGGCCCTACGCCCGGCACTGGCGCTCCTGTCATGTAAACTCCGACCACGCCTGGCATGGGGATATCATAGGTCTTGTTCAGAAGCTGTTTCACCAGCTCCGGCCCGCCTTCTCCCATAGCCATGGTTCCCAAAGCCCCGTAACGGGTATGGGAATCCGATCCCAGAATCATCTTGCCACCGCCGGAAAGCATCTCACGCGCAAACTGGTGAATGACAGCCTGATGCGGCGGAACATAAACCCCGCCGTATTTCTTGGCACAGGTCAGTCCGAACATGTGATCATCCTCATTAATCGTACCACCCACAGCACACAGGGAATTGTGGCAGTTGGTCAGCACATAGGGAACCGGAAATTTCTCCAGCCCCGAAGCGCGGGCGGTCTGTATAATTCCGACAAAAGTGATATCATGGGATGTCAGCTTGTCGAATTTAATCTGAAGATCCTCCATATTACCCGACGTATTGTGGGCTTTCAGGATTCCATATGCAATGGTATTTTTTTTGGCTTCTTCAGGCGCAGGGCTTACACCGGCTGCTGCCTTCAGTTTAGCCGCGGCTTCTCCGCCGGCCGGGATCACCTGCTTCCCGTCGACCAGGTAGGCGCCTCCGTTTAACAACTGTATCATTTCTATATCCTCCTTCATGTTTTGTATCTGCCTTGTTGCATTCCTCGCTTCGAGGTTAAACCTAGGGATTTTCTCTGGTATATTTCAGGTAGCTTTCTACCATCATGGCAATCTTAAAGGTCAGAGCTTCTTCAAATTTACGGATGTCCAGGCCGATCGTTTTCTCCAGCTTTTCCAGCCGGTACACCAGAGTATTCCGGTGAACATACATCTGCCTGGCCGTTTCCGATATATTCAGGTCGTTTTCAAAAAAACGGCGGATCGTCATAAGCGTTTCGTCATCCAGCTCCTGAAATATGTTTTCTTTGAAGGTCTCTTTCATAAACAATTCACAGAGCGGCACCGGAAGCTGATAAATCAGCCTTCCCAGACCCAGCCTGCCGTAGGATACTACCGTTCTGTCGGTATAGAATATCTTCCCGACCTCCAGTGCCATCCTGGCCTCTTTAAAAGACTGTGACACCGATTTCAGTGCCTTAGCCGGATTCCCGTAGGCCACCCGGACCGAAGTCATTGCCTCTGCGTTCAATGTATCCACCAGCATATGTGCCGTCTGCTCCAAGCTGCTGTCGGATATCGCGCCTTTTAGCTCCTTCACGATGACTATCGTATGCTCATCCAACGATACAACAAAATTTCGCGTATCAGCGCCGAACAGCATCCTGGCTGTCTCCAGGGCGCCGCTGTCCCTGTGCCCCTTCGTCTCCGCCAGATAGACGGCCCGGCAGGCGTTTTCCTCGATGTGGAGCTTTTTCGCACGCTCTTGAATATCAGTGGCAAGAAGATTGTCCATCAGCAGGTTCTGAATAAAATGGTTCTTATCCAACCGTTCATGATACGCCAGCATCAGGTTCTGAATCTCACTGACAGCAATTCTGCCTGCCATATACGCATCACTGCCTCTCGCAACCAGAACACATTCCGGTACCTGGCCGTTATATACTTTAAAAAAGTGGAAATCCCGAAGAACCTGGCTGTCGGCGGCAGAAGAAAAAAAGACATCAATCTCCAAGCCTGACAGATCATCTCCGGAAAATGTGGAAGCTATCAGGGAACCTTTCCTGTCCCATAGACAAAGATCCACCCGCATAATCTCATGTAATTCTTTCAGTACTTTTTTCAGCATCTGGGCTGAAACCACTCTGTCCACTTCCTTTCCGGCAGAGAATGCCATCGACTGACTTACTGACTCTTTCATTATAATATATTATTTTACCCAAATTATCAAGAAAAGATTGCTGCGGCACAGAGGAGCTGTCACTATAATAGAACGGCTGTGCTGTTTCCATGGTCCGCAATCTAGCCATTGGGATGTGCCGATTAAGTTATCCTATAAATATTGCATCGCCGTCTGAGAAATGATATTATTCTCTTATCTGTTAGGAGGTTATTATGAAAACGACAAGCCAGCTTTTGCCCGGCAAACATAAGCACAGCCTCTGGGGACCCCGCTCTGCTGTAATTGCCGCCATATTAATTTCTATTATATGTTTTATGATCTGGAACACTTCAGGCCTGAAAAAGGCCCTGGATACCAGCACGGAAGAATATGTCTTAGATGTCACTAACCAGCTGACAGGCGAAATTTCCGCGCATATCGAGTCCCTCAAAACAACGCTGACGCTTCTGTCCAAATCTGTTCCTTTTCTTCCAGACGATTCCAGCCTGGAGGAATTTCTTGAAGACACAACAGAGCTTCTCAATTATGATCAACTGGCTGTGATCTGCAGAGACGGGACGGCATTTCCCGGAACCTTTGACCTTCAGAAGCTGCATGACATATCGGGAATCCGGAATTCCTTCAACGGAGAATTCTCCGTAGTTTACACAGAGGGGCAAAATCTCCTTTTTTCAGTCCCGGTCTATGAAGGCAATAAAATCAATCGGGTTCTGGCAGGACTCAGCACTAAAGAAAATGTCCAGGCGCTGATCCAGCCCAAAAGTTTTATGGGCACCGGTTTGTCCTGTATCGTAGACGCATCCGCCAATGTGGTCATTTCACCCACAGAGCTGAAGCCCTTTCTGCAGCTGGACAGCATCTTTCAGTCTGATTCTAATTCTGCCGCGCGCAATGCTCTGATACAGATGAAGGAAGACCTGCAGCAGCAAAAATCCGGTACTTTTCAGTTCCAGGCCGTTGATGGCTCGCATCTGGTTATGTCCTACCAGCCTCTGAACATCAACAACTGGTCTCTTCTCACCCTGGTTCCCGCCGACCTGATTTCCAGCCAGGCAAACAGTTATGTATTCCGGACTTTTTTAATCATCGCAGGAATCACAATTGTATTTACACTGTTTTTGATATCTATTGTTAATTTTTACAGAGCAAACCGCAGACAGCTGGAGAAACTCGCTTTTACAGACCAGCTGACCGGGGGTATGAATGAAGCCGCTTTTCAGATAGGATACCAGCGGCTGATGGAACAGCCACAGCCCCCTGCCTGTGCTGTCGTATTTCTGAACGTAAAAGGTTTCCGGCTGATCAATGAGAATTTCGGCACCCATACAGGGGATCAGACTCTCAGGTATATCTATCAAAAACTTCAGGAGCAGATACGGCCGGGAGAGCTGGCTGCCAAGACAGCCTCTGACTGTTACTTCCTCTGCCTTCTGGAAGACCGTCCCGAGAAGGTTCGTTCCAGGCTGGAGGAACTTGTTGGAAATATTAATTCCTACAATAAAGGGACAGATACCACTTATAACCTTACCATTCGTCAGGGTGTGTATCTGGTCGACGACCCTTCCCTGGACGTAACAATCGTCCAGGACCGGGCGCGGACGGCCTGCCGGCAGCAAAACAGTGATACTTCCTGCGTCTTTTACAGCTCTGAAATGACATTAAAGATGAAGACAGAGTATGAACTCAATTCACTTTTTGAAGCATCACTGGAAAATCAGGATTTTCAGGTATATCTGCAGCCAAAAGTCCGCCTGTCAGACGAAAAAACCGCCGGAGCAGAGGCTCTGGTCCGGTGGATGCATCCACAGCGGGGATTGATCTTCCCTTCAGATTTTATTCCCCTGTTTGAACAAAACGGCAAGATTTGTTCCCTGGATCTATACATTTTCGAGAAAGTATGCATATACCTGAACCGATGCATACAAGAAAAAAAAGATCTGATACCAGTTTCCGTGAACCTCTCACGGGTACATTTTAGGAACCCTAACTTTCTTGAGGCTTTTTGGAAATTGAAAAAGAAATACAAGATTCCTGACGGCCTCATCGAGATAGAATTGACAGAATCAATATTTTTTGATACGTTTCAGCGGCGTCTGGTCAGGGATTCCATAACAGAGATGCACAGATATGGATTCGGCTGCTCGCTCGACGATTTCGGAGTCGGGTACTCCGCGCTGGCACTTCTAAAGGATTTCGATGTGGACACCATTAAGCTGGACCGGCAATTTTTCAGTGATATTACAAATACCAAGGCTCAGAAAATTATTTCCGGATTCATCAGGCTCGCTAAGGACCTGGGTATTCACGTGGTTGCCGAGGGTATCGAGACTCAGGAGCAGATAGATATTCTCCGTAAAGCCAATTGTGAAATGGTCCAGGGTTATTATTTTTCTAAACCACTTACTATATGCGATTTCGAAAAGTGGAGAAGGGGCTCTTGCAAAAGCAGATGAGTTAACTGCTGGAGCAAGGGCTCCTTTTTTTGAGGAAAGAAGAAAAAATTATATATTAAGTCATTTTCTATTCTACCTATTGAAATCGTGAGTGGGAAGGAGTAGACTATTACACGGTATGCTTTTGTGTGTTTGAACCATTGATTTTATTTTTATCACACACAATGCTACAGATAATTTATAAAGAGAAAGGAGAGATTTTTGTGCGGAAATTATTAGGGATTTTTTTAAGTTTTTCCTTGATAATGACGATGTTTTCAACGACTGCATATGCAGAAGAAAATGCAGTTCCGAACGAAAACAATTATTTATCTGAAGAACTTGAAAATAATTCACAATCAGATTTTGTAGAAAGTAAATCAGTAGATGATGAACAAGCACAGAAAAATGTTGAAAAAACAGAAAACTTAATGCAGGAAGAAAATGCAAATCATGCAGTAGAAAAAGAAATTATGAATAGTGTTACTAAAAAAGAAAAAGAAGTAACATATGAAGCTAAGATTGGTGAAACTTTTTATGCTACGTTAAAAGAAGCATTAATGGTTGGTGGTGAAGTAACATTATTAAAAGATGTATCTGTTAATGAAATTATTGAAATTACACAAGATACAACTTTAGATTTAGGAGACTTTACAATTACAGATAATGCCGCAAAAAGACCATTTGTAGTTCGCGCAGAAAATTTTACAATCAAGGCTAATAATGGCGGAATGGTAATTCCAGAATCAAATAACCAAGCCTATGGATTCGTTGAAGCCTATGTTAATAATTTTTCTATTTTAGGTGGTAAATACCAAGGAAATACTGACAACGGAAGATTATTTAGAATTAATACTCCTGAGAGTAAAACAGGAACTATAAATGTTGACGGCATTGTTGTAAATACGAACAATGAAATTATCGGGCACAATGGAACTTATACAAATTACAGTGGTTCAATTAGAAATTCTGAATTTTACACAGGCATGAGATCAATGTATTTTGATATTATTGATACTGCTGAAACAAGTACTATCACAATTGATAACACCAAGGCAGTTATCGCGAGAGGACCTGTTATTGAAGTAGCAGGCGGTAATACAGTTTTATCAAACAATGATTGGACTGTAACAGGTAATTATGAGGGCGGATACACTTGGGCACGAACTGCAGTTGGTGTTGGTTATGGCGCCAACGTAACAATTAAGAGTGGCAAATATCACGCTGATTCTGAATTTATGAAGGAAAATGAAGGTTATGGTGTATACATTTATACTTCAGGAGGAACAGTAAATATTGAAGGAGGAAGTTTTTCAGGAACGACAGCTGCTTTAAGGGCGGATGTTGATAAGGGAACTTATAATACCCCTGCAAATATTATTGTCAATAATGGTGAATTTAACGGTGACTTATTAGCCAAAACAAATACAGGAATAGAAAGTATTGTTGTTAATGGCGGAAACTTCAGCGGTTTAACAGACGCAACACTCAATAACACAAATAATGTTCAAGTCAATGGTGGGGCTTTTGACTTAGATGTTACGAATAAAGTGGTTGAAGTTAAAGAATCCATTGCTGTAACAAAAAATAATGATACTAATTATTATATTGGAAAAGAAAAAGTCAAAGAAGCTTTAGATCATGTAATGAAAGGGGACAAAATTGCTATTATTCAAAATGTTACAGAAATTCAAGTTCCTGATGGTGTAACAGTTGAAAATAAAACCGGAAATGATATCACAGTAAATGGTGATGTGGTAAAAGACAATGCAACAATTGTAGTTGATGAAGTTCCAACAGCTAAAGTTGTTTATTCACATGAGGGAAACTGGACAAATGAGGATGTAACAGTAACTATCACAACTAGCGAGCCTATAGAAGACATCCGGGGATGGACAAAAGTAGATGAACAGACATTTACAAAAGTTTATGCGGATAATACTCTTGAAAACATTACAATTACAGATATGACAGGAAACTCAAATAAAATCAAAGTGGATGTAAAAAATATTGACAAACAGGCTCCAGAAATAAGAGGTGTAAAAGATATTAGTTTAGTACAAGGTTCAAATTTTGACCCTCTGGAAGGCGTATCTGCTTATGATTATGAGTGTGGCGCAATCAAAGATATTCGGGTAACAGTTAACGGGCAGCCATCAGTGGATACAAATGTTGTTGGTATTTATGAATTACAATATTCTGTAAGCGATATGGCTGGAAACACTACAACTGTAAAACGTATAGTCACAGTAAATCCTAAGGAAGAGACATTAAATCATGCTCCAATAATCAAGGCGGATGATATTACATTAACAGTCGGAGATAAATTTGATCCTAGAAAATATGTGGCCGCAATAGATAACGAAGATGGAAATTTGACTGAAATAATTGAAATCTTAGAAAATACGGTTAATACATTAAAGCCAGGAACATATCAAGTAACATACAAAGTAACAGATAAAGAGGGAGCTTCATCTAGAAAAGTAATCAAAGTAGTTGTGAATGCCAAAAAAGAAATAATACCATCAACTCCAGAAAAACCGAATGCGAATAAACCCAGCAATGATAAAGGCAGAGTAGAAACAGGCGACCAGACAAATGTAGGCTTATACTCATCTTTATTCGCAATAAGTGTATTATGTATCACTATTTTAGCAGTATGGAAGAAAAAGAATGCGTTAGAAAATAAATAAGTGTTTCACTGGCGATATAAACACTATACACTAACAGACGGAAAACGCCGTATTTACAAGGTAAAACCGCATTTTATAATTATATTGCCAAAAATCAGCGGGCAGAGGGGAAGAACGCATCTGCTTTATGATCTACATCAATTGAGGTACGCAAAAAATCGTGAAAGAACCCACTAATTGGCTCCTTTCACGATTTTTCACAACCCCTGTAAAGCAATCTTTTTCTTACAGACTGCCCGAAACCAGCGTTTTTAACAAGCTTAATGAACAATGCTGCGCTCTGTTTCCTTATCAAACAGATGGATGTGTTCCATATCCAGTGCAAATTTGACCATATCTCCCGTTCTCGCTGTCGTCCTTGGGTCCACGCGCGCCGTCATAGAAAAACCTTCCAGTTCGAAATACAAAAATACTTCAGCGCCCAGAAGCTCATATACATTAATCTCTGATTCAAAGGACGCGCTTTCATACTGACTCAGCATGATCTCTGAATCGCTGACATTTTCAGGACGGATGCCCGCAGTCACGACCTTTCCCTCATAGCCTTTTTCCAGAAGGACTTTTGCCTTTCCGGGCGGAAGGAGCAAGGAATGGCTTCCCACCTTCAAATATACGTCTTCGCCCTTCTTCTTCACCTCAGCGTCCATGAAGTTCATCTGCGGTGATCCGATGAAACCTGCCACAAACAGATTGTCCGGAGCATTATAAAGTGTCTGCGGAGTGTCTACCTGCTGGACCACGCCATCCTTCATGACAACAATCCTGGTGCCCAGTGTCATCGCCTCCGTCTGGTCATGCGTCACATAAATGATGGTCGCCCCCAAGCGTTCGTGGAGCTTAGAGATCTCCGTACGCATCTGTACACGCAGTTTCGCATCTAGGTTGGACAGAGGTTCATCCATGAGAAATACTTTAGGATCCCGGACAATCGCACGGCCCATGGCGACACGCTGACGCTGGCCGCCGGAGAGCGCTTTCGGCTTTCTTTCCAGCAGATGTTCCAGATCCAGAATCCTGGCCGCCTCCCTCACCATCTTGTCAATCTGATCCTTTGGAACCTTCCTGAGCTTCAAGCCAAAGGCCATATTGTCATAGACAGTCATATGAGGATACAGCGCATAGTTCTGGAATACCATCGCAATATCCCGGTCCTTTGGTTCTACATCATTTACCACTTTTCCATCAATCTTCAGTGTTCCTTCTGATATTTCTTCCAATCCTGCAATCATACGCAGCGTCGTAGATTTTCCGCATCCGGAAGGGCCGACAAAAATAACAAATTCCTTATCCGCAATTTCCAGGTTAAAATCTTTAACCGCCTCAAACCCGTTGGGATATTTTTTATAAATGTGTTCCAGTGATAAGCTTGCCATAAGAATTCCTCCTTTACTGCTTCCAGTATAAAGGACCTTCTCATTTTCTTCCAGGCCACTTTTCCACAAACATCCCAACGGGTTTTCGGCGGTTGCATGAGATTTATTTAATTTTTAAAATATACGCCGTCAAATCTACCAAAATTCCATTTTTTCTTTAGACAGATTGACGAAACACATCCCTATTCACCTCCGGGAAGGTTACCTCCACCTTGAAGAGATCGCCGTCCACAAAAAGTTCGAAGGTTCCTTTCATGAGCTTCACCAGATTCTCGGCAATTGACAATCCGAGTCCGCTTCCCTCAGTTGTTCTGGAGCTGTCTCCGCGGACAAACCGTTCCATCAGCTCATCCGGGCTGATATTCAGCGTCTGTTCCGACATGTTCTTCATGATGAAGACAACGCTGCCTTCTCTGCGGATTACGTCCACATATACCCTGGATCCAGGCATCGCATATTTTGCCACATTTCCATACAGATTTTCAATCACACGCCACAGGTACCGGCTGTCCGCGCGCACCAGCGCCGGTTCCGGCGGCAGGCTGCAAATCATATCCAGCTCCCTGCCTGACAGGCGTTCATCAAATTCCCCATTCACCTGCTGGACCAGTTCATTCAGATTCAGCGTCACAAATTCCATATTCACATTGCCTGAACTGGCCTTCGACGCCTCTACCAAATCCTCTGTCAGCTGCTTCAGCCGCTGGGACTTCCGTTCCAGGATGTCAATATAGCCTTTGATTTTTGGATCTTCAATATTTTCACGTTTCAGGAGATCCACATAATTAACAATCGAAGTCAACGGCGTCTTAATATCATGTGATACGTTCGTAATCAGGTCGGCCTGCATCCGTTCGTTTTTCATCCGCACTTCCACAGCTGTCTTCAGGCCGTCACCCATAGAATTGACCACCTCCGCCAGCTCTTTGTTATTACCCTTCAGTTCTGTCGTATCCACCTTATAATCCAGATCGCCGCTCCCCAGCTGACGTAAGCCTTCTATAACCGTCCTCTTTCCGGTTGCCTCCCTGAGCATATACAATAGCACCAGTATATCCACAACAAGGCAGAGCATAACTCCGAAAAATCCCGTCGTCGGCAGGAAGATAAAATGCAGCAGCATTAATCCCAGAGCGGCCATAATCAGCTTTGAGGATTCCTGCCTTGCTTCATAAACCCTGCCTCCCAGATGAATCACCGCACGCAGAATACTCTTTTCCCAGAGATTGTGTGCCTTAATCCTTCTCACAAGGCTCAGATAGAACAGCATAAACAATCCGACACTCATGCAGACATAAAGTCCGAGAAATACCATGAAGAACCCTGACATATCCGACATATTAATTGCAATTATATAGCCGAAATAGCCAATCAGCAAAATACCCAGAATAACCCCGACCGCCATCGCCACTTCTGTGGGCAAGGAATCAAAACCGTACAGCCGTACCGTCCCATCCTTCTGATTGCGCCCCGCCTGAATGGTACAGATCACAAAGGCTGCAATCGCCATCACCAGGCCAATAATTGCAATGGCCAGTATACCAGGCGCATACGGAGCCAGGCTGTCGTAAAATCTGGCCGCTTCCTTATAATCGTCATCAATTGGATAAGCTGTATCTAGGCCGATATATACTCTCTCATTACCAGAAAGGATCTGTTCCGACGCCAGGTAGCTGCTGAGCCGGTATCCGGCGGCTGTTTCCGGAAAATGGCCTTCAACCATCCTTCCATTCTCCCTGGTATACGACACATACATGGGCCAGGATTCCAGCATGTTCTGAATCTCTTCTTCACTTAACGCCTCCCAGTCCTGCATATTTGTATATACCTGTGTCTCGTCTTTCACATAGTAGCGCAGATTGGAATTCCGGCCCAGGTACTGTTCCTGGCTTTCCTCTGCCCAGACATAGCTGGAAACCTGGGATGCCAGATCAGGAAGCGCCCGGTAAAGATCGTACAGAGAGACCTTCTCCGGATTGGCGGCCGCGTAGTCCGCGAGAGTAGACCCGGCGGCAGTCTTGATGCCGTAACTGATCTCATTCGGGTATCCGCAGCCATACAGATACAGGAACTGCCTGCTGTAGCTCCGGGAATTTCCTACCGACTGCAGATGCTTCCAGGTATCTTCAGACATATACTCCAGCGCAATATTCTCCAGGTCCGCCTGCGGCACAAGCTCTTCCGACTCAGAGCCTGACGCTACGGTCAAATCACTCCTGTCTCCTGATAATCCGTAACCCGCCGCCTCTGAACTTTCACTGGCCAATGCCTCATCTTCCTGTATATATGTCGATTCATCCGCGTTTGCGTCCAGATTGTCCGCACAGCCTGACACATACATCTGATACATATCTTCCAACGTATAGGATGTATATTTGTTTACCTCTACTCCCGTAATCCCATTGTGGTAATCCTTCGTAACATCTACAAGCTGTGTCGGATCATACTGCCCATTCACATCAAAAACCTTCCGGGTGCTCAGATAATCCGACAGCTGACTGAGATCTATATGCATTTTGATCGCACAGCCCGCCGTTGTATAGTATTGGCCTCCCTCCATCCTCGCAGTGGGATCACCGCTTCCCAGCGTTGCCAGCCGTAAAAAAGCGCTTCCAAAAATCGTACACAGCAGCGCACCCAGAAACAGGAGGACAGTGACGGTTACTTTCGCAGGAGCTGAATACAGCCTTTTCTTCCTATCCTCTGTCTCCATTATTTACCTCCTCTCCAGGGAAGCTTTTATCAGAGCTTTTCAATCTTATATCCCACTCCCCAGACCACCTTCAGATACCTGGGCTCCTTGGGATTAATTTCAATTTTCTCACGGATATGCCTGATATGCACGGCCACCGTATTGTCCGCTCCAATCGCTTCCTCATTCCATATATTTTGATAAATCTGTTCGATGGAGAATACCTTCCCGGGATTCTTCACCAGCAGCAGTAAAATATTGTATTCAATCGGCGTCATCTTCACCAATTCCCCGTCCACAGTGACCTCCTTCAGGTCATCATTAATGGTCAAGCCGCCAACCTGATACGTATTCTGACTCTCATTCTGCATATTACCCAGCTTGGTGTACCTGCGCAGCTGTGATTTCACTCTGGCCACAAGCTCCAGAGGATTAAAAGGCTTTGTCACATAATCATCAGCGCCGATGTTGAGGCCCAGGATCTTATCCACGTCCTCCGACTTGGCTGACAGAATAATGATTGGAATACTGCTCTTCTCCCTGATCTTCAGCGTTGCACGGATACCGTCCAGCTTCGGCATCATCACATCGATGATCAGAAGATGAACCTCCTCCTGCTCCATAACCTTCAACGCCTGCATTCCGTCATATGCCTTCAGAATATGATACCCCTCCTGAGACAAATAAATTTCAATCGCTTCTACAATCTCTCTGTCATCGTCACATACTAAAATATTCATACGTTCCCTCTCCTCATTCTCTGTTCCAATGCCTTGCCGCGCATACAACCCTGCCGGGCCTCCTCCTGATCCATATTTTCCTGCTACGATCAAAGCATAACAAAGAAATCTTTATTTGTAGTTATGAAAAAAGTTAAGAATTTCTAAAAGCGGCACCGTCAGGCGGACGCTAATATGTTTAGTATACCATTTTTACAAAATCCTTTCCACATATCTTAAGACAATTATGGTTTTGCTTCCAATTGGTCGGGGAAGGGAGGGCGTTTTGGATACCCCGCCTCTCTGGTGATCTAAAACTCTTCACCCAAGTTCTCCGAAAGTGTCATCAGAATGGTTTCAGACAGTAATCACTGGCTTATCGCGGCCGACTGGCGCCAGTATTTCTTTATTAAATATCGAAATCTACCGCCTGAGACTATCGGGGTTCCACCCCTGGCGAGAGCCATTGTACCGTCTGGAACAGCCAGAAAAGCAGCGGGGGACCTCCGGCGGTTGTGGCCTGCCAGGCAGACCTCTGCAGGGTTGTTAGTGATTCTTGACTTCCGGAGGCCGCTCTCCAGGGGGCGTCCGCTGTGCCTCATGCACGGCGGGCGAGGGGAACGGAGGATGGAAGGCATCAAGCCTTCCACCGGACTTTCCCCGGTACCCCTGGAGAGTGGCCTCCGGAAGTCTTAGAATCACTTCAACCCGAAGCCCAGTCTGCCTGGCAGGCCACAACCGCCGGAGGTCCCCCGCTGCTTTTCGTCCGGGTATCCACCCCCACCTCGCCACAAAACCGTAATTTTGTTTTCTGCTCTTTTTTATTTGGACAAAATAGGGTATAGTAGAAGGAGAAACCGCTTGAAGGAGGCCAACTGTCATGTTTCGTCTATGGGGTAAGTTAATGTACAATAATCACATGATTAAGGATATGACTGTCTGTGAAGAGAGTGAGGACACACGGACCCACAAGATCTTCCGGGCGCTGGAGGATATTTGTTATGCCTGGGATCTGGGGAAACCCATCTGGCTGGATGCTACGATTCAGGAGTTTCAGCGCCACAAGAAGGCACGTTTTTACCAGGATAATTTCATTGAAGCTATTGATTTTGATTTTCTGGAAATACAGGTTATTGAAGAATGATTGGGCATAATCAAGAGCATCTCCATAGAACGTGATTTCTACCACGCTTCATGGAGATGCTCTATTTACACTTTCATATTTCGAGCTGTTTTGGTCAGTTTACAGCCTCTTCAACAGCTCTTCTCTCTCTTTTTCATAGCCTGGTTTTCCCAGAAGGGCAAACATGTTTTTCTTGTAGCTTTCTACGCCCGGCTGGTTGAATGGATTCACGCCGGATACATATCCGCTGATTCCGCAGGCAAACTCAAAGAAATAGAATAACTGTCCTAAATAATATTCATTCTGTTCCGGTATGTCCACCCGGAGATTCGGAACATTTCCATCGGTATGAGCCAAAATTGTGCCGTTCATGGCGCTCTTGTTGACGAAATCGACAGTTTTCCCTGCCAGATAATTCAGTCCATCCAGATCTACAGGCTCTTCCCCAATTGTCAGTTCCACTCTTGATTTTTCAACGTTCAGGACTGTCTCGAACATAATCCGGGAACCATCCTGTATGAATTGTCCCATGGAATGCAGATCTGTAGTCAGATCCACAGATGCCGGATAAATTCCCTTCTGGTCCTTGCCTTCGCTCTCACCATAGAGCTGCTTCCACCACTCGGATACATAGTGGAGGCTTGGCTCGTAATTGGCCAGAATTTCCACGGACTTGCCCTTACGGTGCAGGATGTTGCGGACAGCAGCATACTGCATGGCGTCATTTTCCGCAAAGGGCTTATTCAGCGCCAGCTCTCTTCCGGAAGCTGCACCTTTCATTAATTCATCTATATCAGCTCCGCTGGCTGCGATGGGCAGCAGACCAACTGCAGTCAGTACGGAGAATCGGCCTCCAACATCGTCCGGTACGACGAATGTTTGATATCCTTCTTCATCTGCCAGATGCTTCAAAGCCCCTTTGGCCTTGTCCGTCGTGGCATAAATCCTTTTGGCTGCCTCTGCCTTGCCATATTTCTTCTCCAGCATTTCCTTAAACACACGGAATGCGATGGCAGGTTCGGTAGTAGTACCGGACTTTGATATAATATTCACAGAGAAATCGCGGTCTCCAACCACGTCGATCAGCCCCTGCAGATAGCTGCTGCTGATGCTGTTGCCGGCATAATAGATCTCCGGCGTCTTTCTCTGGTCTTTCTTGATATTGTTGTAGAATCCGTGCCTTAAAAATTCAATGGCCGCACGGGCCCCCAGATAGGAACCACCAATGCCAATGACCACCAGGACTTCGGAATCGCTCTGAATCTTCGCAGCGGCTTTCTTGATGCGGTCAAACTCTTCTTTGTCATAGTCAACCGGCAGATCAATCCATCCCAGATAATCGCTGCCCAGTCCGCTTCTTGATACCAGCACCTCTTTTGCCGCGTCCGCAATTCCCTCAAAGGCCTGAACCTCATGCTCACGGATAAAACCTGCTGCTTTGGAAAAATCAAATGTCACTTTTGTTCCCATTTTTCTTTTATCTCCTTTGTGTAATTATTTCACAAATCCTTACATCTATTTAGTTACCAGTTTATCAAATCAATATCACGGATTCAAGTCAAATATTCCCGAATGACCTCCCGCATCAGCTTCTCATCCTCTGGATTCAGAAGCTCGGCAAATTTGCTTTTCGGGCCGGCTTTTTCCCGTATTTTCTGCTCAACCTGGGTAATCGCCGTTTCCTGCTCAGACCGCTTTTCTCCGCGGGTTTTCCGTTTTTGATCCAGAGTTACAACATTGACAGTTTCATTTTCGGCTCTAGGAGTCTCGGGATTCTCCAGATAGTCTACCCATCCGTCCACAAGCCGCTGCTCTTTTCCTTTCATGTTCAGACTGAACCGAAGCAGAAGGAGGGCTGAAATCACAGTACCCGACAGCATTAAATATTGATAGAGAACATACCGCTCATATTGGAACAGGAAGATACACCACATTCCCAGGAGAAGGAAGGCTCCGCAGACGCTCACAGCCAGGTTAACTCCGTTCATAAGAGACCCAACCCGCATTTTCAATATCCGTCCTTCCTGCAGATGAGCCCGGACAAAGGCTTGAGAATTTGATACAGGGGTTTCCCGCCGGTTGTATAATTCCATCACTTGGCTTGTCCATTTACCTTTGGGACTTTTCCGCCGGCTCATGTCTTTAATTGCAATATGATAAAAGCGATTACTCCAAAACAGGCACCACACTCCTACAATACCTGCTACTATCATGCCGTATAAGAATAGTTTTTGATCCATGATCGCTTGCAGCATAATCACTACCTCCTTGTTTTTGTGAGGTCATGATATACCCAACGCGGCGGATTTGTAAACAAAAACCGTTCGTCAAATTAAGTGTATTTTCTCGATTTTACAGACGTTTCACCATATTCAGCACCAGATTGACACAATGGCGTATGGCTTGCCGCTCGAATGTTGGATAATCGACGGTAGCACTGTCGTCCGCTTTATCAGAAATAGCGCGGAGCACCACGTAAGGCACCCTGTTCAGATATGCAGCCTGAGCAATTGCGGCCCCTTCCATCTCTGTGCAGTACCCTCCGAAGTTATCTATGATTCTCTGTTTTACACCTTTATCAGATATGAACTGGTCACCGCTGACCACTCTTCCGGCATATACATGGATTTCGGGATTCACTTCTCTGCAGACTTCCTGCGCCAGCTCCACCAGTCTCTGATCGGCCGGAAAGGACAGCGTATCCATCCGGGGAATCTGCCCCAACGGATATCCGAAGCCGATAGCATCCACGTCATGCTGCAGCGTATCTGTTGACACCACGATATCTCCAATGTCAATGACACTTTTCAAACTGCCGGCAATTCCTGTATTGATTACGTAATCTATATGATAATCATCCACGAGAATCTGAGTGCAGATACCCGCGTTGACTTTTCCGATTCCTGAGCGCACCACTACCACCGGTTTCCCACTCAGCGTGCCCCTGAAGAATTCCATACCGGCTTTTTCTTTGACGCTCACATCGATCATCTGTTCCTTCAGTTTGCTGACCTCTTCCTCCATGGCCCCGATAATCCCGACTAAACTCATTGATTGTTCCTCCTGTAATTCGATGTGGAATATTATTCCCATATTTGTTATAATATCACGGTAGGACAGGGAACGTCAAATTGATTACGTTTCTATATGTGCTATCCCAGTTAACCGTTTTCCGCCTCCACTATACGAAGCATTGTGTGGCAAAATACATAGTTGTCCAGGCCGTTGAAATTCCGGAATCTGTTAAACATGTATTTATATGCATCGTAGTGCACGTTACTGGTTCCGGAACGAACGGCAGTCTATCTCATGAAAGGAGAAGTGCAGCATGGTATATAAGACTCATGGTACCTGTTCCCAGCAGATTTCCTTCGACCTGCAGGATGGTAAAATTCATAATTTAAAATTTGTCGGAGGATGCAACGGAAATTTAAAGGGTATTTGCTCCCTGGTTGAAGGAATGGACGCAAACGAGGTGATTTCCAAGCTGGAAGGCATCCGCTGCGGTTTTAAATCCACCTCCTGCCCGGATCAGTTGGCAAAGGCAATAAAAGAAGCATTGTAACAGACAGAATAAAGGACATCCCAAAAGTCTTGAATTGGCTTGAGGGACGCCCTTTTTCTTTGAAAACAGATAACTGCTTCCTTTTATCCGCCTTTACCTGTCCCATTTATCGCAGAGCGAGTTAATCTGATTCGTGAATTTCGCCAGGTCCTTATTGGCCCCGCCTTCATTATGGCGGATCACTGTCAACAGGCGCTGGCCCGCCGCTAACAATCTCTCAAACACTGTGTTGGCCCGCCTGGCCCCTGCTTTCTCTGCCGTTCGCATCACCTTCACAGGTTCCGGTGATGCTTCCACCACTCCGGCTGCCAGATTGAAGACTGTTCCGCTGAAGGGTGCCGACGCATCATATCCCAATTCTTCCTTTAAACGTTCGGCAAATATCTCTGTTACCTTATCTTCTCCATGTGTAACAAATACCTTTTGAGGCTTCTCTTTAAATGCAGCCGCCCATCGCAGCAGGCCCTGATTATCCGCGTGGCCGCTGACCCCCGGAAGTACTTTAATCTCAGCCCTGACCTGAATCTCTTCTCCGAACAGCCGGATCTGCTCCGCGCCGTCTACCAGAGAACGCCCTGGCGTACCCACTGCCTGATAGCCCACAAAGAGCACCGTACATTCCGGCCTCCACAGATTATGCTTCAGGTGGTGCTTGATACGTCCGGCGTCACACATTCCGCTGGCTGAAATAATTACTTTCGGCTGCTCATTAAAGTTAATCGCCTTAGACTCGTCACTGGTGATGGAAGTCTTCAGTCCCGGGAAGCGGATCGGATTAATCCCCAGCTCAATCAGTTCTTTTGCTTCCTTATCAAAACAGTCCTTATAGTGTTCATCAAAAACGCCGGTTGCCTCTATTGCAAGAGGGCTGTCAATGTACACAGAAAAGCCGTCATGTCCATGTATCAGCTGATCCTTTTTAATCTGCCGGATGAAGTAAAGCATTTCCTGCGTCCTGCCGACAGCAAAGGACGGGATCACAACATTCCCTCCCCGGTCGAAGGTCCTCTGGATCACTTCCGCCAGCGCATTCACATAATCCGGCACTTCCCCATGGCTTCTGTCTCCATACGTAGATTCCATAACCACATAATCTGCAGACTCCAACAAGGTGGGATCATTAATTAAGGGCTGGTTAATGTTCCCGATATCTCCGGAAAATACAATTTTTTTCTCCACACCCTCTTCTTCAAGCCAGATTTCAATGCTGGCCGATCCCAGCAGATGGCCCGCATCCACAAATCTCACTTTCACTCCTTCACAAATGGAAATTATCTGATTATATGGTTCCCCCACCAACTGGCGGATTAATCCCAGCGCGTCCTCCATCGTATAAGCAGGCACAAATTCTTCTTTCCCGGCCCGGCGGTTCTTACGGTTTCTCCATTCAGCTTCAAACATCTGGATATGAGCGCTGTCACGGAGCATGATATTGCATAGATCCGCTGTTGCTTCCGTTGTATAAACCGGCCCCCTGAACCCCTTTGCATACAGCGCCGGAAGATTCCCGGAATGATCAATGTGCGCGTGCGTCAGAAGAACAAAATCCAGATCCGATGCTGGAACCGGAACCGGCTGGTTCACGTAGTAATCAGGCCCCTGTTCCATCCCGCAGTCTACCAGAAATCTCTTACCCGCCGCCTCTAAATAGTAACAGCTGCCTGTCACTTCATGGGCTGCGCCTGAGAACATAAGCTTCATATAAAAACCCCCTTGCCGTTTTATTTAACCTCTGATTCTATTATACGCCCGGAAGAGGGTAAAATCCAGAAAAAAACCGCTATCCCGATGCCCGTCGGGATAGCAGTCCTGGTGTTACCATAGTGTTCGATATTAAAATTGATCTGGAATATAAAAAGCTACACAAAGAATGCCCGGACTTTCCATCCAATGGAAAATAAGCTTTTCTTTGAGAATCCCTAATTGCGTAAGTAGTATAAGGAAGATTTTTTTATTACGGCAATTAGGGACAGGTTTACGAGTTGCTATTTTATTGGCAGTCCGTTGGTCGTAGTACTTACTGCTTCATACAAATCGTCATCTATTACATAATGATAACCTCGAAGGCAATAATAGTATCCTTTTTCTACGGTTTCTAGAAATGTTGCTGCAATATCTGAAGTATTGTAATCAACATAACTCCAGTCTTTATAACTATTGAATGTAGTGCCATCGTATTTTTCTAAATATAATTCCAGGCCAACCTCATCCAATGAAACAAAATTACCTAAAGTTTCTCCATATATCGCAGCTTTTCCATCAACATTGCTTAACCTTACATAACCTTTGTTTAGAATATCGCCACGTGCGCGCGGTGTGGCAGTATCCTCAACGCTTGTTTCCCCTTCTGGGGCCAAGCTTTTCCAAAGATAATTATTTTCCTCCGAAACATTTGCCATAACTGGAATAACGGCTATTTGTAATACACATATACTACTTCCCAAAAATACTGCCAGCTTTTTCAGTGAATGTTTATCCAATATACCTCTCCTTTCAACTTATTTCCCTATACTACATTAAGAATACGACAGAAAACATCAAAAAATTACACACTGTAATGCATTTTTTTTAAAATATTTAGTATTTCTTCTTTATCAATAGTACTACTAATTTCATATTTACAGTTATAGTAATCCCATTCCCCTCTATATACCACTGTTTCATTTCGCCCTGTATCATCTTTAATTAAGCATATAGATATCTCACCCATTGGTGCATCGATTTCAACAGTCTCTTCTTTCTCAATATTAGGTGCTTTACCTTCGGATGTATCTATTGCATTACCTGTAACCTGTAAATAAATTATCTGTTCTTTCCACAGATATTTTAATCTGGCATATTGGCCATCAACCGAAATTACAGCTTCATCAAATTTGGTCCCTTCAGGCAAATAAAAAAACTCTGGCATAGGAATTCCTAATATAGTTTCAATTTTCGACTTAGCCTCTTGTTCTGTTATATCCTTTAAAACCCTATCCTCATCATTATCAGAAGTAGCAACCTTACTCCCCGGAAATAAACTCTGCCACTTTTCCATCCAGTACATTCGATTACCTTCACTAATCAACGACGTGGCAAATACAACACTTCCGGCTACCAGTAATATTCCGGCACATTTTACAATTTGCCTCCACAGTGGTTTTTTGACAGGCTTTTTCTTAGGCATCGGCATAACAACGGCGCCATCTGTCCCTGTAGCTTCGGATTCCTTTTCTTCGTCTTTTTCCAGCTCACCCATCTCTTTCAATCGTTCCATGATTTTCAGATACATGTCATCTTTATCATCCTGTGTGAGATGTTGCCCCTGATAGGATTCTGCACGTTTTTCAATTTCTTTTGCCTCTTCCTGCAGGGCATCTAATAATTTTTTGTCTTTTTTTTCTGCTTGTTTTTCACTCATATATTTTCCTCTCACCCTTTCCATCCCTGCACTTTATGATATTATGCAGGCTTTCCGGGCAATGGAGCATATTATTCGGCTCCGCATGGTTCAGCTCGTTTGAGCGCCCCGCAATTTACTTTTCCGTCTGTTCCCGGCCCGTCCTCTGGTGGTCCAGTTCTCAGATAGCGCCTTGACTTTTTCAGCAGTTCGACTAATAATAAAAACAGAATGCGAAATCTGCACTACAGGAGGACACTTATGAAACATATTGTACTTACGGGAGGCGGCACGGCCGGGCATGTCACCCCCAATATTGCTTTGATCCCCAGCCTTCAGGAGCTGGGATATACAATCTCTTATATCGGCTCCCATGATGGAATCGAAAAGAAACTGATCGAGGATATGCACATACCTTATTATGGCATTTCCTCCGGAAAACTCCGCCGGTATTTCAATCCGAAGAATTTCTCTGACCCCTTCCGCGTGTTGAAGGGTATCGGCGAAGCAAAAAAACTTATGAAAGAACTGAATCCGGATGTCGTCTTTTCCAAAGGCGGCTTCGTATCCGTTCCTGTTGTTCTGGCTGCTAAAAGCCGTAAGATACCGGTAATCATCCATGAATCAGATATGTCTCCCGGCCTGGCCAATAAAATATGTATCCCTGCCGCTTCTATCGTCTGCTGCAATTTCCCTGAGACTCTCACAAATCTCCCACAGAAAAAGGCGGTGGTGACCGGTACCCCTATCCGCCAGGAACTGATGTCCGGTAATAAGCTGGCCGCCCTGAAATTCTGCGGTTTTACTGCCAATAAACCCGTAGTGATGGTAATTGGCGGAAGTTTGGGGTCTGTAGTGGTTAATGATGCGATCCGCGGAGTTCTGCCCGAGCTCTTAAAAGCTTTTCAGGTCATCCACCTCTGCGGAAAGGATAAACTTGATCCTTCATTGGATCGTGTGGAAGGATATGCACAATTTGAATACATTAAAAAAGAACTGGCTGACCTCTTCGCTCTCGCTGATGTAGTTATATCCAGAGCAGGCGCAAACGCAATCTGTGAAATCAGCTCTCTGGCTAAACCAAATCTTCTGATTCCCCTTTCAGCAAAAGCCAGCCGGGGAGATCAGATTCTCAACGCACGTTCTTTTGAAAAACAAGGATACAGCATGGTACTAGAAGAAGAAGAGCTTACGCCGGAATCACTGCTGCAATCTGTCCGTCAGCTTTATGAAAACCGTGAAACCTTTATTGCTGCCATGAATAACAGCAGCCACACAGATTCCATCAGCAGAATTCTTTCTTTAATCCAGGAATGTGAACGTCAATAAAGTCAGAGCAGTTCTTGGTAACCTATGCCGAAATTATTTTTCAGCCATTCCCTGGCGCGGTGGTGCTTAACTCTCAGATTCGCTATTGAGATGCCAAGCCTCCGCGCCACTTCTTTCGCCGGAAGCTCAGCAACATCTAATCCCATAACAATTTCATACCAATCCGGATTTTTCTCATGCAATGCACAAAATAACCGGTGACCGAATTCTTTTACCTCAATGCTTCTCTGCATCTCATCAAGATCAGGCACTTTTCCTTTATATAAATTTCCGCCGTCGTCGCCTGGGCATTCCCGCAAACGGTCGCGCTTCCTCAGGAAATCTATAGCTGTATTCTCTGCTGTGACTAATATCCATCCTTTAACACGTTCCTCATCAAGGCCGTTGATGTTGAGATACAATTTTATAAATATTTCCTGACAGACATCCTGCGCCAGATGGTAATCATGTACCACACTGTTTGCAACATAATGTGCCAAGTCGACATATCTGTAATAAACGTAGTTAAAGTCTGATTTATTCATTTTCTATCCTCTGCCCGTATTATGACATTTGCTGGGATACCTTCTCGAGAATATCCTTTTTATCCTCTTCTGTTAAGGTCCCGGGTTCCCATGTGACGCCTGCCTGGTCTCCTTTATACCTTGGGATCAAATGCACATGAAAATGGAAGACTGTCTGTCCTGCCGCTTCACCATTGTTCTGAACCACATTATATCCGTCACAATGCAGCGCTTCAGTCATCACTTTCACCATTTTTTTAGCAAGGATCATAGCTTTCCCCGCCAGATCAGCCGGAATTTCATAAAGGTCGGCATAATGTTTTTTCGGAAGGATCAGGGCATGTCCTTTTGTGGCGGGACCCAGATCCAGAATTACCCGAAACTCATCATCCTCATAAATCGTAGCAGAGGCTATTTCCCCATCTGCAATTTTACAAAAAATACAACTCATTTAACGTTCCTCCTTCTAAAATGGAATAATTTTCCATTTAATTCATCGCTTAAACATATTCTGTCAAATTTTGTCGAAACATGCAACACTTTTTTATTTGATTTTTAAAAAAACCGGTGTTAAACTCAATCCATAAAGAGGTAAATACTATGAATGAACAAGAATGCCGGCTGCTGTTGTCCAAATTTTCACATGAGGTCCGCAATCCTGTTACTTTAATTAACAGCTTTCTGCAGCTTCTGGTGAAAGAACACCCTGAGATCAGCTCCTACCCATTTTATGAAAAGATCAATGAAAATATGACTTTACTGACCCGTCTTCTTGATGAAATGTCCCGCTTTAACAACGCCGCAAGACTTCACAGGGAAGAAACGGATCTTTGTGCCCTTCTTTCAGGGCTTGCAGATTCTGGAAACTCGGTTTTGGTTCCGCAAAATGTTCACATAACAGTGAACGCTAACACTGACATCCCACACCTGTTATTGGACCAAACCAAACTCCTTCAGGTCTTCTATAACCTGATCCGCAACGCTGCAGAAGCCATGCCTGATGGCGGCGACATCCGCATCACTCTGACTTTACATGAAACTGAGCTGCAAGTCAATGTGGCCAATCGTGGCCCCGGCATACCGCCTGAATATTTGCCGGATCTCTTCGAACCTTTCGTAACACACAAAAAAGAGGGAACAGGCCTTGGCCTCTCGATCTGCCGGGAAATTATCCAGGCTCACGAGGGCAGTATATCTGTCTCCTCTTCCGGCGGCAATACAGTCTTTACAATTCTGCTGCCGTTATCCAGTTAATAATTCCGGCGGTTTCCAGCCTTCTGCAGCAATCCTATAATTGCTGTCAGAAGCGCTCCGCCCAAAAATCCTCCCAGATGTGCGAATCCATCAACTCCTGATGACTGAAATCCCACATAGAGAGATAAAACCGCCATGAGCAGTACACGCGTCAGGCTCAGATCTTCCAGTCTCCCTCTGTTCATGAGCAGAAGGATTACCATTCCGCCCAGGACAGCAAATATTGCTCCGGAAGCCCCGGCTGATACTACGTTATCTCCCTGCTGCACCTCATTCCAATAGGAAAAAACATTTCCCAGCAGTCCTCCGCCCAAATATAAAATCAAATATCTGACTTTCCCCAGGAAACGTTCCATATAGTCACCCAAGAAAAATAAAAGCACCATATTATTCAGCAAATGCCTCAATCCGAAATGAAGAAACATGCTCGTAAACAGCCGGTAATATTCCCCCGCCTGAACATACGGTGTATAAGACGCCCCGCAGCGTATCATATGCTCCGCATTCTCAGAGCCTCCAGTCATCTCCACAATCAGGAAAATCAGAATATTTGCCGCTACAATTATATAATTGACAATACTCTTTTGTCTGCGGTGTCTCATCCGGTCAATAATATCTTCATCTGGATTATATCTCCACTCCGGCGTATTCTGCATTCGGTCTGTTCTCCTTTATCAACGCCGCCACGGCAACGCTGGATATTCGTCAGAATCAGTATACTACTTTTGAAAGCGATACGTCAAATCAGCAAACTGAATTTTATCTCCTGCATTCAAGGCATACGTCTCTCCTACGGACAAAAGCTTATCATTTATAAAAGTCCCATTTTTAGAATTCAAATCTGAAATACAGTATGTCTCCCCATCCCATGTCAGCCTGGCATGCAGCCTGCTGACAGCCGGTGAGACAAGCAGAACATCGGCCGCGGCTTTTCCCTTTCCTATCAGGCAGACATCCCGTTCCAAAGTGACAGGTTCCCCGCCGGATGGTTCGGATGGAATCAACCATGCTCTGGCTTCATCCGTCTTTTCTATCAAGCTACCCAGGCCGAGATAGGCGGTCTTTTCATCTTCTTCCTCCTGTATATTCCGGACTCCCTCCTCCACATTTTTACTTTCACCGGTCAACCAGTTCTGCTGAAGGTATTTTTCCATTTCCTCTTCTTGTTCTCTCCCTTCCTGTATGTTTCTTCTGACTATCCAGCAAACCAGGCAGATACCAGCTGCCGCTGCCGCGAGAAGACATCCTTCAACCGGAAGCCCAGCTCTTAGGAGCCCTGCCAAAATACCCGTAAGACCTGCTACTGCACCCACCCCAATCACTTTCTGTTTCCAGCTCAAATGAACCTTTTCTGTTTTTTCTTCCGGCTCAAAAAAGGAATTTAAAAGCTCCTCTCTGGTTTCAGGAATTTTCCCTTGAGGGCCTTTAATATTTTTTTCTCCATAATCCTCCTGCAACCGTCTCTCTGCTTCCTTCGTCTCCCACTCCGGTTGAGACGTGGAAACACGGTGCAGAAGTTCCATTAAAACATCTGCCGTCATAGTCTCTTCCACGCATTTCTGGTAAAATACATAGCCCATCATAACCGCATCTCTGTCTTCATGGTCCAGCTTAGGCAACAGGTACTCACTCAATTCTCTCAACTGATTCTGAAAAGAAATCTTATTTCCAGGATAATAGCAAAACCACATCTGCTTTTTAGAAGCATCCAGATATATCAGTTCTGGTTTCAACAGGAATCCATTAAGCCCTAAAAGATAATTTCTGATGTTCTCAAGCGCCTCAGCGAGCTGGGAAAGCAGTAGTTCCAAAGTGTCCTTCTGAATTTGCTGATGCTCCAACAGCATGTTTAAAGGCTGTCTGGATGTGATATCATAATAAAACAGCATCTTCTGGTCAATCTGATGTACTTTGCAGGGCAAAAATCCTTCTATCTGATTAGCCATCAGCATCCTCACCTGATAAGAGGCAGTATCCGGAGGATCGTCTCCCGACAGGATCAGATAATTGTGGTGGATGTCTCTGCGGTAGTCGATCTGCATTTTACGTTCTCCTTTCTGCCACTTATTCCGGATTCTCGCTGCTGATGCTGCCTTCCAGCTCTTTCATCAGCCAAAGGGCACGAAGATATTTAACCGGCCTGACCTTCTCTACTTTCGCTTCCGCAGTATATGTAAACAAATGTTCCGAAAACATCGGAAATCTCTGCCCGCTGTACCGGACTTCAGTTCCCCATGGACTGCTTCCCGCATAAATATCAGGCTTCGATCCGGGCATTACCTGCTGCACTGACCGTTCTTCTGCTTTTTCCCTCGCTGAAGCCGAAGCATCCCATTCATTTCCCTCCCTTCTGCCATTGCCTGCCAGAGCCGCTTCATATGCCGCGGCCGTATACCAAACTTTGTTATGCGCATAAAATGTAAATACAATTAATAATGCCGTAAGCATAACCGCCATCGGGATTAAAAAGGCGGACTCTACTGTAAAGCTTCCCTTTTTCCATTCATTCATCCAAATATCCTTTCCGCCAGGAATGCTGCCAGAAGAAACGGCACAAACGGCATTTCCTTTTTACCGCTCTTTTTGAATAGCAGACAAGCCGCTGCAGCTGCCAGCAAAAATCCCCAAACCAGCATTTCTAATAGTTCAAAAAAACCGATCCAGATGCCAGCAGCCCAGACAATGAGCCCGTCTCCCATCCCCAGCTTTCCCCCTGTCAACCGGCTCAGCCCAATCAGAAACAGTCCCGGAAGCATGCAGCACAGAATAACCGGAACCGGAATATTTTCGCGCAGATGCTCCCACAAAAGTCCTGCGATACCCGCTGCTGCCGTAGGAACCGGGAAAATTTCCATACACCGGATGTCCTGGAACCCATTAACCGTCAGTATCCCCAAAACTGCCCATTCCTCAGGTTTCATTTTCCTCCCTCCCGTTCCAGTTGTTGGCAGCGGCTGCAGCAGTCTAATCCCTCCAGCGAAGAGAGTTCCTCTAATCTTACCCGGCGCTTCAATCCGCTGCATTCCAGTGAGTTATGGTAGCATTCTCCCTGGTCAGTGATATATACAAATTCGCTGATGCCTCCTTTTCCAATACATTTTTCACAGGGCTGATAGCGCCCGCCGCCATTGTTCCTCTGGCTGCCTACCCCAGAAAAAGCTACCTGGCGTATGCTCAGTGAAAGATGGCTGCAGCGGGAGGTGGTATGATATACACTCTCATATTCCGTAACATAAACCAGCTTGTTATGGCCCCGCAGGTTTTCTGCTTCTGTTCTCTCTGCACTTCGTCCTGTCCAGGCTCTTACCCTTCCGCGGCAAGTGATCTTAATACCCGGAACCGCAAAAGGTAGCCAGGGCGGCTGATAATAGACTGTTTCGGTCCTGTCTATCATCAGCTCTTCACCACTTCCGGCAGCAGCCGCATACATTCCCTGTTTTTCAACCTCTTCCTGAAGCCGGACCATATTTCTCACATAAACACCGTAAATCTCCATCAGACCTGCGAGAGCCAGCACCGTAAGGAAGAACAAGGGAACAGCCCAGGCAGCTTCAACAGTAAAGCTTCCTTTCCGGAAGATGCGGAAGGCTACCCTTTTACCGGACTTCTTGTTATTTCCCCTCGGGGAGGGAAAAGTTTTTCTGGATATTGCTGCATTTGGAAGAGAGATTTTTTTATTAGATTTTTTTGATATAGGATATGAGAGTTTATTTTTATTTGCAGTCAGATAAAAGGGCACCCTTCCGCACCTCCTTTCTTCATTGATCCATGTCGTATCCATAGCTCCGGGTTATGGAAAAACTACTGCTGCGTATTCTGGCAGACAGCGTAACCGACGCCGATTCCACACAGGTATCCAGGCAAAACCCGGGATTTCCGCCTTGTATTCTCATATTATATTCCGTGAGGTTCATCAGCGAGCGTGTAAGTGAGTCTTCATCTTTCATCAGCAGCAAGAGTCTCAGATACCATTGATAATCTAATCCTTCACTGCTGTGCCGCTCTTCATCCCCCTGTATCAAAAGCCCTGACAGAGAGTTTAGCGATAACTGCCAGGACGTATCATCTTTCAGCAGAGGGATCTTTCCACCGTCCAGCAATTCTCTGATATCCAGTATGCTTTCTCCGTACGCCCAGCAGATCTTCAAGACGAAAGAAACCAGCGCATAAGCCTCCGGAATGAACAGTATGGTGCTGATAATCAAAGCCATTTCATCTGCTTCGGCACATCTGGCAGGACTTCCGCACAAATACATCAGGTTGGAAGCTTCCCGGACGGCCAACAGGCGGTAAACGACACTTTTCAGATTTTCCATATCATCCCTCTTGCCTCCAATGGCATACTCTATCTGATAGCGCAGTCCCTCTCTCTGTTCCCCGCTGGTATAGCAGGGGAAGAACTCACTCAGATACTCCAGCAGAAGGAGCTTTTCCCCCAGCCCGGTTTTAGTTTCAGACACGACACCCATGCCCTGTTGGAGCTCCCTGTCTTCCAGCAGCTCTTCATTTCCCAGGGTATATCCTGACAAATCCGAAATGTCGGAAATAACCAGCCCTAAAATCCCCATCTTTCTCACCTTTTGAATTACTTCTATCGGGTTTTCAAAATCGGGCGGAACCTCCACATCCTTCCTTTCCTGTTCTCTTTCTTCCGCGGTCTCAGCGGCTGTTTTTTTCTGTTCTTCATAATCGCACTCTGCCTCCTCCGTTCCAGCCTGTTCCTTTTGCTGTTCCTGACTTTTCATGATGCCAAATTGATCTTCCAGAGTATCTGAAAGCAGTTGTATTCCCGAAATTCCCAGTTTCTTTTCCATTACCGCGCAGATTTGCCTGCGGAAGGCTGCCCCGCCTTGATCCGTCGCCAGAATATATCCGTCCAGACTCCCTCTTTCCAGTTTAATGTCCAGGAGCCTGTCAGGATCAACGACTGCTTCCGCCGCTTCCTGTACCTCCCTGTAGATTTCTTCCAGCTTCAGATCCCCGGTTCCATATCCGCCATCCATAAAAAGAAGCCCATATGTATCAAACATCTCTCTGTCATATCCCGCAAAGAGTGAATACAATCCCTGTTCCAGTCCGCTGGCCAGCGCTGTCCGGCCAGCGGCGATACAGGCAGAATGAAGGCCTACAAATATCAGCGACAAAAGTACGGAAAGCACCAGGCAGAGATATATCGTGATACTGCCTTGATTGCTAGAACTCCGTTTCATAGAAAACTCTCGCATATAGCGCGCCCCCTTCTGAGATCAGATGCCGTTGCTTTGATTCGTAACCTTCGACAGGATGTTTTTAACAAGAGTAGTCAGCTGCTTTTTAAAAATCACTACCAGTCCAATCAACACCACCAATATATTTACCTCAATGGAAAAAATAACAGATATAATATGTTTTTACAGAATACACACTGTGTATGAAGTTAAAGAAATTTCTGAACCTTATTCTATGTATAACCCAATTAGTGCCCTATTTTTGCATTTTCGATTGTTGCCTTCCAAAGCATATTTTCCACTCTTAACGCTTCATTTTCTTCCTGAAGCTGCTTCATCCGACGCATCATAATTTGCAGTTGTTTCTCCATTGCGCGGTTTAAAATTACCTGTTGCGGCTTCATGGCCGGAACCTGATCGCTCTCCTGCCGCGCTTTTTCCAATGCTCTTCTCACCTTGCCATTTTTATAAAAAAATGCCCTGGATAACCCGGTTCGCTCCTGTAATTCTTTTATTGTAATCTCCGCATTTTCCTGCACCATCTCCTGAATGACCTGCAAAGCCAGTCTCGTTTTTTCCTCACTTATCGCCTGATTCACGGCTACCATTTCATCGTATTTATTTCCCATATCCCTACCAGTCCTTTACAATAATTGATAATATATCGTCTATGGAACTTCTGACCTCTCTGGTTTCATCCGCCAACGCCTGGTTTCCAAACTTACGGTAATAGCGCACTGCCTGCGTCCCCCTATGTCCCAGCAATTCAGCTATTGTACAATCGTCCACATGCATCTCTGTCATCCGCTTTGCAAAACTATGGCGGAATTTATGTGTCCACACGCCAAACAGCTGTCCCTGATCCGTTTTCAAGTCTTTTTCTTGTATCATTTTCATCAAATGATACTGAATATATGCATAATTCATAGGTTCGTTCGGATGTCTATCATTCACAAAAACATACTCGGTGTTCCCATATTTACGTCTCGTATATTCTATTGCTTTTTGCAATAATGCAATGGTATCCTGATTGACCGGTTTATAGCAGGTACGCTGTGTTTTAACTTCAAAAATCTGTACCATCATATGACCATTTCGTTTCACCAGGCAATCTTGTTTTAAAGTCAAGGTTTCGGATATTCGATTCGCAAGTATCTGATGTAAAATCAGCACCCTGGCAATCTGCTCCTGCAGCTGCGTGATTTCCTCGTTTAGCTTCTGCAATTCCCGATCCGTATATCCATTCCTTGGTGTTAGCCCTTCTCTGGCCGGTATGTCCCCCGCCAATATCACCTGCGATAACGAAGAGTTCTCATAAACTTTCCCAACTGTCTCGATTAAGCTCTTTAAGCTCGATAATTCTGATCGGAACGATTTTTTTCCACTTACCTCCGTATTGAGAAACACAAGATAATCTTCCCATTGATCCCTTGTCATCTCTAACAAAGATTGAACCTTCGGATACCTCACCTGCAAAAACTCTGCCAGACGTTTCACTGCACGCAGTTGTTGCTGAACCGTCGCAGCGGCCAGATAATGCAAAGTAGCTGCTGCAGCACGTTTTACTTCAACACGGATTCCTTTCTGTGCAATTCCACGAAAATTTAGACTTTGCAAACGGTGCACCGGGTTATTCCGGACCGGAAATCCCAATTCCTCCAAATTCCAGACATCCTTTTCCGTTTCAATCATTTCTTCTATTGATAAAAAATCATATATGCTATCCAGAGATCGGGGAATCTGCGACCGCTCCACTATCTTTTTCCCCAATTCACGGCGATATCTGCTTTGCGTCAGGTTATACCCGTTTTTCATCATCCATTTCTTTAACTGTTTCTGCATTTGTAGTAATTCCTCATCCAGAAATCTTTCCAATCCTGGATATACTTCTTTTAGAAAACGACAAAGCACATGGTATGGCCAGAGTTCCGCCCGAATACTACCGAGTGATAACTGCTCACCTCGAAACGTAAGATATTTTCTCCACTCCTCCTTTAGACCCTCCGTTGGAAGCAAATCCAAATCAAAATAATTGTCAGGCGAGAGCCGTTTTAATGCTGCCCGACGTTGTCCCGCATTCGCATTTTTATAACATGCCAGATCTTTTACATAAATTCGGCTCATAATTCTTTCCTCATCAAAAATTGATTTCCTAAACTACTTTCTTTTTGAAAATAGTTTTCATTCGCCTGATCAATCGTCTCCGGAATCAAATCCAGATACTGCCGGGTCATATTTTCATGTACATGCCCCAAATAATCCCTGACCGCTTGCACTGAGGCACCTCCCGCATACAACTTCGTCCCCATCCTATGCCGATAGTCATGTGAACGAAAAATGTAGTCTCCACAGGAAATCCCATACCTCTGACATAACGCCTTTACCTGTACACAAAAAGTTCCCACATGATAGGCTCTGCCATCCTTCCGATGAAAAACAAATTCCTCCGGCCCTATTCGATGTTTTTGAATATACACTACCATTTGCCTATACAATACAGCCGGAATCGGTATCTGCTTGTCCACTTTCACTTTATACTGATAAATCCGAAGCCACGCATCTTGTCCATTCCAGCTATACGCATCTCCTCGGATACAGCACACTTCATTTACCCGCAAGCCCAAACAAAACAGATGCAGGTACATAAGCCGCAAATGTTCCGGAAAATATTTCAGGTGTAAAAGAAGTTTCTCCAACACTTCTTCCGACACAACACGGTCATAATGAACTGGCAATGTCTTTTTCAAATAGTACCGATTCCAAAAAGGTATTTTTTCCCGAGATCCTTTTACTACCAAATACTGAAAAAATAAGTGCAAATCTGCCACTTGTTGATTAAAGGTTTCCGCCTGAATCTTTGAATTTTCTAATTGCAGAAAATACAGTCCCATTTCTTTTTCCGTAATACTATTCACTTTCCAGCCTTTTCGGTCACAATACTGCAAAAACCGGCAGATATTGTAATGCTCCACCCGTATCGTATGGACGGCTTTGGATGTAATGCCCAGACAGTAGCGCATGTATTTTTTCAGATATTTTCGGTTTTCCAGATCGTGAATTCCATAAAACCGCAGGGATTCTACCGGATCAGCCGGATTCATTCTTTCTCCCTTCATCTGAAACCGTTCCAAATACCAGACATTGGCTTCCCAGTTTGTCTCTTTTGCACACAGAAATAAGTGTTTCCGGGTGTTATCCACAATCTGCATATAGATCTGTGTTTTCGTTCCCACACGACCATCCATGCTCTCCCGAAAGCCTTCGATCTCTTCCTCTTCTAACGCTTCCAGATCTTCGATTCCCTGTTCTGCGCAATACAGATACAATTTTTTTAACGGGACGAGATACAACTCCCTCCGATTTTTCCGGTTCATCTTTTTTTCCAACGCCATCATCAACATAGAAAAAATCTGTTTTTTTAATTTTCGGGCTGCCGAAAGCGCAAAATCAAACACCGCCTCTTCCTTATTTTGGAGATAATAAAATTTCATCGCCGTTTCATAATCCGGATGATAAAGCAAAAAGATCGGCTCTTCACGGAACGCCAGGCGTGGTTTTTCAAATTTCCGATTCTGACTTCTGTTTTGGATTACCTGCAGCTTCAGACAGTCCAGCGCCTTTATATACTCCAACGGCTTCTTACAATGGGTTTCCTTTAAATAGGCATCAAATTGCTGCCGCAATTTATAATCAATTTCATGGATATGATGGATCCCCTGTATCAGAAGGAAATGCAGCACCTTATTGTGAACTGGCCGTGAGAATTGCCTACAGGTCTTTAGTTCCTCCAGCAATTCCTGATATTCCGGTAAGCCTTGACGATAACTCAGTAGACAGGACTCCAAGGCGCCCGCATAATACACCTTTTTCGATTCCACGATTTCCTCAGAATCCCATACAAAAGAGCGATATTCCATCTCCTTTTTCAAATCTATCTCATTCAAAGAGACAATTCTATGCTGAAGCAAATATGCGGTAAGCCATTCCCTTTCTATCCCCGTTATATACGGGCAACAATCCAATTCCCTTTTTAGCCGCTTATATGAATTCTCCGCTCGTATTTCCATCATGCCATACATTGTTGGTTCTCCCTATAGCAACCGGTCCGCCATAAACATACCCTTATGCTTCTGATAATATTGCTCCGCCGCCTCCGCCAGTTCGTCGCTCCCTACATCCAGATATTTTTCTGTCGTAGCGATCTGACGGTGTCCCAGCGCTTTGGAAATCAAGAACAAATCCCAGCCATCCCGCCGTCTTTCATTGGCAAAATAATGCCGGAGCATATGCGGCGTTGCTTTGATACCCGTTTTTACCTCTAACCGCCGCAGCATTGCATAAACCGTATTTACCTTCAGGGGCTTTCCGCTATCTTCTCCTGTTAAAATCACAAACAGATATTCCGTTTTTTTCAACAGTTCACGATATTCAGATAGATAAAACTGAAACACTTCAAACGTTTCCTCGCTGAGTTTCGCTCTCCGATGCTCTGCATTTTTCGCTCTTGCTCCATTCCAGTTTTCCCGAAACCGTACGGAGATCGTGCGATTTTCGTAATCTACATCTCTTGTATAACGGATCCCCAGCATCTCTCCGATCCGAAATCCAGTCTCCGCCAGCAAAAGCAATAACAGCTGATCCCGTACATTTGTGCAGTGAAGCAATAGCATCAGAATCTGATCCTGTTCAATCGTCCGGCCAATGTGTTCATCCTCCGGCAGATAACCCTTGAACGTCTTTCTCGCCACGCTGAATCGGATGCCAATCGAATTCGTAAAAGTGACAACATGGCTGGATAACACTTTAAGATTCTGGAATTGCTCGTTTTCCAGCTCTAAAAACTGATACCATCCGAAAATGTCCTGCAGATATGTATTACAGGTGCTATTATTGGGTCCCCTCTTTCGTGGCTCCAAAATGTGCTTTCCTGCTCGGAGCCAGTGCAGGAATTCTATGAAATGGGCATGCTGTCTGTCATATGCCATGCCAAATACTAAACCAACGGTCAAATGCTTTTCTTCCAGATAAGATAGATAATAAGATATTGAAAAGGCAAATCGTTTCACGGTATTTGGCGAACAGCTCTCTCTTAATTTGTGCATCAGAAACTGGTTGGCAGCCGGCACCTCTTTTCCATCCAACCGGCAGCGAACTGTATAAAAGGTGCGCAGCCCTTCCTTTTGGGTTTCCACATAATAACAATTCATGACTACCCCTTCTTCCTGTCTACACTATACACATAATTGTTATATATGTCAATATTATTATTGCTATATATGCCAATTTCTTTCTTATTAAAAAAGAAAGGGTAAAAAATTGACGTGTAAGCCAATCTCATGCTATATTAAAAATGGAGGGCAACGACAATGGCTTACAATCCCAAACTATTTACAGAAGTTTTAAGTAAAGCAATCGGACCTAAAAAAAAGAAGGATTTTGCAGTACAGCTTGGAATCTCACCTTTTTATCTTTCAAAGCTGCTGCATCAGAACTTTTTGCGCCCACCTTCTATGGAGCTTTTATGGAAAATTGCACAGGTTTCAGAATCTGTCTCATATAAAGAACTACTCTCTGCCTGCGGCTATGCTACAAAAGAAACGGAAGTGCCCCTTCCGGAGCCAGTTTCGCGTCCGGAAAAAGAAACGGAATTTGCCGAAGCTACTATTTTGACTGCCTTAAAATCTTTTGCTACTTCTTGGACGATTCGGCCACAAGAAGATACTGGTTTTGATCTGGTTATCGAATTTCCAGAATGGAACAACATTTGCTGGTATTTTCGGTTTCTCCCTCGTTTTCAGGAAGAATATGCCAGACAGCAGCGTCTCAACTGCTATTACCAATTACTTTGCGGCTCTTTAGAAAAGAAACACAAATACAGCATTGTTACCAATTCACTACAGGAATTTAACATATATACAGAACAGCCACCTGTGAATTTAAATCTAAACTTATCTGTTCTGCTGATCCAAGAGTCTACTCTGCAAATCCAGAACGAATACTGCCTTTCATATGCTGCAGATCTGGATCCAAATATAAAAAGTCTCAATTTACACGAGGAAGGCGTATGCAACTGATCCTTGGTTTGCATACGTCTTTTGATATCTTATACCTTTTTTCTACCATCGATTATAGCTCTCTAAAAAATCAAGGTTATGAAGAAAAAAAGTACAGATTTCTTGCTGATTTTTCGACGGATAATGCTCCAGCCTCTGAATTAATTCTTTATATGTATCTGCGTGTTCTAGGTAATCTTCGCGTAACAGCAAATCCAAAGAAGTACCAAGTGCCTTTGCAATTTTAGCTGCCATCGGTAAACTGGGGATTCTTTTTCCGGATTCAACATTTGATATGTAACCAACGGAACAACCAATTTCATTCGCTAAAACCTCTTGTTTTATCCCGTGTATTTTCCGAAAATCTTTGATATTTCGTCCAAATTCATTCCCCATTTTTATCTCCCGCTTTACCTATATTATAAGTTTATCGGCTAAAACTTAGAATAGACACAGAGGCAAAATAGTATATAATAATTCTCCTTATAGGCAATTAACAATTTCTTTTCTCTTCCAAGTCTTTTTACTCCTTTACATGAATACTCCCTCCATATCAATTCATTCCTGTTGCATGATCACAAACTCCTTCCGCCTCTTCTATCCGATTCTTCTCCCACCTTCTTGTATCATCAACAGGGCATCCATAGATAATATAGCTTTGATGCCTCAAGTCCTCATCCCGCCTTAACAAGGACTGCAGTTCCGCGAAAAAGTGACGGATCGCCTTTACCAATTTACAGGCAAGGTCAAACTGTGCCAAAATTTCCTTTAATTCTTGCCATTTTCTCTTTTGTTTTGCCGAAAAAACCTCCTCTTTCTTTTAAACTTGCGAAAAAAATTTTTTATCTTTTCTCGCAAATTCCTAAAAAGGCAATGTCATTAACTTAAGAAAAAGAATAATACCGGATACCTCTATTCCTTTTCATGGGATAAAGATATCCGGTATTTTGTCACTTTAAAAGCAATAATTTATCATTTTGAAAACGAATTTCAAGGTTTTGGACATTTTTTATCCGCTTCTCTTCATGACGCTTTATTCATTCCTCCTCTATGCAACGCCACAATCACTGCGCATTATAGATATTCCACGTTCACTCCGCAGTCCCTTGCGTACTCCTCCATCCGGCTTCCCTTCGGACAGCGGATTGTACACAGCTTGTTGGTTATCCATTCCCCGATCTCATCGGGGTCATGGTTGATCTCCAGCACTTTCAGGTTCTGGCAGCCGTGAAACACCCATTTTCCGATTTTCCGCACCGTATCCGGTACGTAGGCATATTCCAAATTGCGGCATTTCCGAAAAGCCCCCTCGCCAATGGCCAAAAGCCCCTCCGGAAGCTCCAGCTCCCGCAGACCGCACTGATAGAAGCTCTCTGCCCCCAGCTCCCGCAACGTGATTGGAAACTCCACCTCCTCCAAGGAAGTGCATTTATAGAAGGCCCTCCGCCCGATTACGGCAAGCCTGGAGGGGAGACGAAGCTCCTGCAGGGCAACGCATCCGGAAAACACTTCGTTTCCCAGATTTTCCAGACGGCTGTCTTTTTGAAAATCCGCTCTCCTCAGGCGGCTGTTGTCCGCAAAGGCCTGGAGTTCCAGTCGGCCGAGAGTTCGGGGAAACTGAATTTCCTCCAGACGGCGGCATCCGCTGAACGCCCGGCGTTCGATTTTGCTCACCTGTCCCAGCCGGACCGTCCGCAGTGCCGCGCAGTTCATAAAGGCTTCTTCTTTTACAGCGGACACACGGCAAAGATCCGCTGCCAGAAGGCGCGGATTATTCTTCATGGCCCGGGCGGGGACAGGGCCATTCGCCGCTTGATAATGCCGTTCCCGCTCCTTCAATCTTTTTCCCGGGTTTCCCCCTGTTTGGTTTTCCTCTATCATGATCCGTTTCCTTTCAGAAAATTCCATGCTTCACCTGGATCCGCTGCAACTTTTCCCCGATAGGATTTATGGTCAGCATCAGAAAAACCACATTGGAAACCATATACGTCACGGTATAGGGAACTGCCGTGGACAGGGCCAGCAGATACCGTTTAAACTCAAAGCCGTCGATCAGGCTCAGCACCGTCCATATATCCATGATGCCCGAATACAGGATTCCCGCCAGCAGCCCCCATATGGCCAGGGGAAGCCTTTTCCGCAAAGCGATCCGCATGCCCGGCAGCCCTGACAGAAGCCCGATAATTCCCCAGGTCAGCATCTGGAAGGGCGTCCAGGGGCCCTGTCCGAAAAAGATGTTGGAAACCACCGCCGAAAGGGAACCCACCAGAAAGCCGGATTCGGGGCCCATATAAATACCGGCCAGAATCACGATGGCGGACACTGGCTTAAATGCCGGAATCGGCCCGAACAGCAGCCGCCCCAGCACGGCGATGGCAGTCATAACCGCAATCATCACCATCCGTCGGATACTCCCTTCCCGTTTCTCATAAGCAAAATAAAAGGGTACGCAGGCCAGGAACGCGATCATCACCGACACCAGATTGTATTTACGGTCCTGCAAAAGCCTGACCCCAAAGGCGATCAACAAAATCACCCCGGCTACCAGGCAGATCCAGCCCAGCACGCGCCGGAAATGATAGGGCGCGGTGTTCTCCAGGACATTCTCTCCGGCATCCTCCGCGACTCCGGTCCTTTCCAGAACAGGCTCCGCAGCTTCCGCTTTTCCCCGAACAGGCGCTTCCGCGCCCGGCAATTTACGCTCCATACCTCATCCCCCGTTTTCCGTCCGCTAATTCCCCGCGGCCGCCGCCCGGCTTCTCTCCTTCGGTTTTCCCGCCCGCGGCAGGCTTTCTGCCGTTCCTGCGGCACAGTTCGATGACCTCCTCACAGGTGACGGCATTGTCATACTGCTGCCGCGCTATCCGGTTGGCGGCGGTGGTATAATAATTATTGTTGCAGAAAAATTCCTCCGGCGTATCCAGAGATGTAATCTCATGATCGAAAAACAGACCGCAGCGGTCGGAAACTCCCGCGGCAAATTCCACGTCGTGGGTTACCATCAGAACCGTGATTCCCTGCCCCTTCAAATCCTTCAAAAGCTCCTGGAGCTGGCGCTTGGACCAGGCGTCAATTCCCTTGGTGGGTTCGTCCAGCAGCAAAAACCTGGGCTGCAAAAGCAGAATTTTCCCGATGGCGGCCTTCTGCTGCTCCCCGCCGCTCAAATCATAGGGATGGCGGTTCAGCAGGCGGCTGATTCCCAGCAGCTCCGCTGTCTCCTCGATTTTCCGCTCCATCTCCCGGTCGCTGTAATTCATGACCTTCTGTATCTCTCTATAGTCCTCCCGCACGCTCATCTTGAGAAAGACAGTCTGGGGATTCTGGGGCAGCGAGGCCAGCTTTCCCGTATACAGCTCCTTGCCGGAATACTTCTGGATTCTCTTGCCGAAAATTTCAATCTTGCCCCGGTAGGGCTTATTTACGCCGGAAATCACGCTAAGCAGCGTCGTCTTACCGGCTCCGTTTCCGCCCAGGATGCTCACGATCTCTCCCTCGTAGACCTGGAGGGCCACTCCCTCCAGCACGTCCGGCAAGTCTCGTTCATAGCGGAAGCAGATATCCTTCATCCGCATGGCCACAGGCCGCTCCGCTTCTGCCTCCGCATCCAGCGGCTTCCTCTCCAGCCGCCGGATCCGGTTCTCATAATTGGCCGCCAGAAAATTCCGCCCATCCCGGACCGTCAGGGGACACTCCGCGTCCGCCGCGTCCAGGCCGTGATAAATCCGCAGGGCGCTGGGCAGGCCCAGGAGCATCTTGTGATCCCCGTTCAGCTGTTTCAGGTCCCGGCCCGCCTCTCTGGGCGGCTCCGCCAGCAGCAGCCTTCCCTGATCCATGATGAATACCCGGTCCGCCACAGGAAAAACCTCTTCCAGCCGATGCTCCGTCAGAAGAATCGTAAGACCCAGGTCCTTATTGATTTTCATCAGCGTATTGATAAAATCCGACGCGGCGATGGGGTCCAGCTGGCTGGTGGGCTCGTCCAGAATCAGCAGCCTGGGCTGCATGGCCATGACAGAGGCCAGATTCAGCAGCTGCTTCTGGCCGCCGGACAGCTCCGTGGTCTTTTTGCGGAACCAGTCGTCGATGCCGAAGAAGCAGGCCATCTCCGCCACCCTGCGGCGAATCACCGGGGTGGGAACGCCCATGTTTTCCAGGCCGAAGGCCAGTTCGTGCCATACCTTGTCCGTGACCGTCTGGTTTTCCGGATTCTGAAGCACATAGCCGATCTCGCAGGCCGCCTCCCGGTCGGAAAGCTCCTCCTGGGGCACGCCGCGGAACCAGATGCGCCCGCTCTGCTCCCCGTGGGGCGCCAGCTCCCGCTTCAGGAGCTTCAAAAGCGTCGTCTTGCCGCAGCCGGATTCCCCGCAGACCACGATGAACTCCCCCTCCTGCACCTGAAAGGAAACGTGTTCCAGGGCCGGGGCAGCCTCTCCGGCATCCCGCGCCTGCCGGGGATAGGTAAATGTCAGATCTTCGACTTTAAGTAATTCCATGACGCTTTCTCCTTTATCTCAATGATCCCAGGTATCGCCATAAACGCGATCACTGGCAGATACCGCAGAACGGACGGCGTATCCCAGGCCAGCCCGGCCACATAAGGGTAATAGAAAAAATCATAGCCGCCCACGGCGAAGCAGGCGAAAATCACCGCCGCCAGAGCGCCCATAACGCCCAGGAGCGCCCCGTCCCGTTTCCGGAAGCGGAAAAGAGTGAAATTCGTCCGGCCTTTGAGCCCGTAGCCCCTGGCCTTCATTGCGTCTGCCGTATCAATGGAATTTTCCATGGACCAGGACACCAGGCTGTCAAACACGCGGATACCGCTGCCTATTTTGTCGGTTACGCTGTCGGAGGCGTACATCCCCATGGTCTTCTGAGCCTGATTGATCTTCCGGATCTGGGTCCGGAACAGTGGGATAAACCGGAAAGCCATGGACAGGATCAGCCCCAGCTTGGGGATCAGCCTGCCGAACAGATACAGGAACTTATCCGTCGTGAGGATCGCGCCGTAGCAGCGGCACCACAGCAGCACGCCCACGATCATCAGCGAAGAAACGCCGCCGTAAATAATCGCCTCCAGGGTGATCGGATTGTCGTTCATAAAAAACAGGACCGTTTCCCCGTTGTGGATGAACAGCGGGTTCGCCAGGGACATCAGCACAAACAGCACCAGAAAAAAGCCCATTTCCGAAATCAGCTTCCTCCAGCCCTTCTGGGCCCCGTACAGCAGAAAACCTCCGGCCAGGGAGGCGAAAATGATGACCGGGTGCATGCTCACCATGGAAAAGCACACCGCCAATATATAATAGGAAAAAAGCACCGCCGGATGGTAGCTCCCAAAACCCTTCATGCCGGTTCCTCCCTTCTCCCCACGACGGCTCCGGTCCCGGCAAAGCTCGTTTCCTCCGCGTCACTGTCCGGCCTGTTGTTCCGTGTCATGTAGTCGTCCCCCACGTCCCGGCCCAGGTCGCAGGTGTAGACCCATTCGACCCTGTCGTGATTTTTCAGCTTCTTGCCGCTGCTGCCCACGCCGGGAAATTCGCCGTTGACCTTATACATCCAGCCGGACAGCTCGCCGCAGGAAAAATCGTACAGATAATTGATCCCCTTGATGAAAATGGTGCTGTAGACGTTGGTGTCCGGACCCTGGTAATCCATCTGAATCTCATTATAGCGGCAGACCCGTTTCAGCAGGTCGAACACCGTGTCGCCCTTGCGCAGCACGTAGGTCGTTTCCGGAAGTATGACCCCGTCCGAGGGCACGTACTTTTCATCCCGCAGCTGCTCGTCCAGGTTGTTCCAGTTCTCCGGCTCCAGCAGCGTGTCACAGCGGATGCTGATGGTTACCGTCTCCAAATCCTCGGTAATATCCTCCATATGGGTGAGATAATACTCGTCTACCGACTGTATTTTCGTGCCCTTCACCAGAAACAGCACCAGAACGGCAGCCACCGCGATCAGAAGAATATTTTTCTTCATGCTCTACCTCCGCCTCTACCAGTCCTCATCGTCGTCCTCCCAGGAGGGTTCCTCTCCGTCTCCGGCTCCAGGGAGCGCCTTTCCAGCCTTTTTCTTTTTCCGGTCCCTCAGCACCAGAACCACGAACACGGCCGCCACCAGCACCACTGCCGCCGCGATAATGGCAGTCATGAAAACCATCCGGTCCGAGGTCTCCGCCTGGACCTCCGCCCCGGTCTTTTCTTCTTCCTCCACCAGTTCCGGAAGGGAAGCCCCGGCCTCGTTGATCTCCTCCTCGGTCACTGTAGGGGCGTCCGACAGGTCAAAGAGTCCGCACTTTCCCTCCCGCAGGCGGCAGACGGCCTCCAGGGCGTAGACAGCCTGGTAGCTGGCCATATTGTTGCCCCCGGTTCCGCCGCCTTCCTCTTCCATGAGCAGGGCGTCGTCGTCCAGACTGTGGGCGATGCTCCCGTCCTCCTGGCTGAAAATCTCCAGCCCGTCCAGCAGGGTATTTCCGTTTTTGATAAAGGCCTGATCGGTTTCCGGCTCCCGGCCCCAGGCCGCCAGCGCCACCATGGCCCAGCTGGTACTCTCCGAGGTGCTAAGCCCGTAGGTGAGCATGGTGCCGTCCTCCTTCTGCATCCCGGCCATGCATGCAAAGGCCTTCTCGGCCGCCTGGTCCACCGTCACCGTTACCTCCTCTTTGGTCACGGCGCTGGTAAAGGTATAGGTCTTGTCGGAATTGCCGTAGGGGGCCAGGGCCGTCAGGGCCATGGAGGTCAGATCCACATCCGAATCGTCGGTCAGCACCAGGCCGAAGCCGCCGTCCGCCAGCTGACGAGACAGCAGGGAGGTGACCAGGTCCTCTCTGGTCCACTGGGCGCCCTCCGGCTCCTCCCAGCCCTTGCTGTCCACCGTCAGCAGGGCCCAGATGTAGCCGTTAATCCCCTGCCTGCCGGGATCGCCCCAGATGCTGTTCCAGGTGCTGTCCTCCAGAAGGTCGATGGGATTCCCCTCCGGGTCCGTCCCGAAGGAGGTGGGATCGCCGCCGCAGGCCTCAACGGTCAGCACAAGCCGGTGGAGATCCGACAGGTTGTAGCGCTTGGCGCTGGTCTCGGTGTCCTCGTAAATTTTCTCCACGGCGTCCCGAAGCCGGCTCAGATAGGCGGCCTGGTTGTCCTCCATGCCAATTCTGGAAATATTAAACGCAACCCAATCGCTGCCTGCTCCTCCCGCGCTGTCCAGCACGTCACCCGCCAGCAGCAGATTTTCCCCGCCTGCCGCCCGCTTCCACTCCACAATCTCCGATTGGAGCTGCCTGGGCCTCTCGGCGTTCAGGCCGTCTCCGGCCGCCAGAACGGCCGGAGCGCCCGCGCACAGCGTGACCGACGCCAGCAGCCACGCTGCCAACGACGTCAGCCATCTCCGGCGCTTTTTCTGTTTTCCCCCTCGTATCCGCCTGTCCATATCCAATAACTTCCTTTCCTCTGGCGCAAACCCGGAACGGGCTTCGCCTTTTCTCATATGCCGATTTTTAATAATGCACCTGCTTTTCTCTCCGCTTCCCGGCCCCCTTGCGCAGAGCCGCGACAAACAGCAGCGTCAGCAGCGCGCAGGCTGAAAATACGATACTCGCCACAAGCAGTATATTTTTCCGCCTCCTGGCGTTGGCCGCCTCGGCCAGCAGGGCCGCTTCGTCCACCGCATCATCCAGGGACACGCCCATGCCGTTCAGTTGTTCCTCCAGCCAGGCCGGAAGGCTTCCGTCCAGGGCCTCCTCCAGGGATTCGTCGGTTCCGGCGGAGGCGTCCTCTCCGGACGCTGCCCCGCCGGAAGATGTGCCGTCCGAAGCGGAGCCGTCTGAGGCTGTGCCGTCCCCGGAGGCGCCTGACGCGCTTCCGGCGGCCGCTGTCCGATTTCCGGTATCCGTACCGGACGAGCCGGAGCCTGTCCCGTTCTGGCCGGACTGGCCCACCGCCGTATTGCCTGGAATCGGCTCTGTGCCGGCACTGCCGTTCACCTGGGGATTCCCAAGAGCCGCGTAGGCCGCCTCGGCGTTCTCCAGAACGCTGAAGTTGGTCACCAGCTTCTTCTCGCCTGCCGTCAGGCTGTCATAGGCCGCCCGGGCGTCGGCAATCTGCTGGCCGCTGGCCTGGCTGACCGCGCCAATCCGGTCGATCAGCTGAATGGTCGTCTGCACCCGCACCAGGGAATCGTACACCGAGGCCGCCGCCGCCAGAATGTCATAATTATGTACCAGCTGCTGCTGATCACCGTTCAGCATATTGTACGCCTGGATGGCGGCCACAATGGCGTCCCCGCTGTCCAGGGTCACATCCGACACGCTCCCCAGGGCGTCGATCAGGTCAATAACGGGCTGGGCCACCACCAGATTCTGATAGGTAACGATGGCCGTCTGAAGCACCTGGTAATCCGTTACCAGAGCCTTCTGGGCCTCCGTCAGCGCGTCATACAGGTCCTGGGCAGCGAAGATCGCGTCCTTCTTCTCCAGAGTTACGGTTCCGATGGCCGCAATCGCCGCGATCACCTCCGAGGCCCGCAGCTTATTGTAAACCTCCTCGGCTCCGATCAGCGTCTCCGGATGGCTGACAAGGCTCTGCTGCTTCTCGGTCAGGCTGTCAAAGGCCAGACGGGCCGCCTGGATGGCGCTTCCACTGTCTGCGGTCACGTCCCCGATGGCATCGATCAGCAGATCCACCTCCGCCGCCATGTCCATATCCTCTTCCGTGACCTCGTTTTCCGCCTCAAGCCGCGCCCAGGTCTCCTCCGCCTCAATCAGCGTCTGGTATCGGGTCACAAGCTCCTTCTGCTCGTCCGTCAGGCTGTCGTAGGCCGAACGGGCGATCTGGATGGCCGTTTTCACATAGGCGGTAAAGATCACCTCGCCGATGTTGGAAATATAGCTGTCCACCTGGGCGGCGGCCGCCATATTCACTTGCTGGTAATACTGCCAGGCGTCCGGCAGGCGGTCGATCTTGCTTCTAGCCTCGTCCCTGTGGCGCTCCACCTCCTCGATGGAATCCGCCAGCAAAATATAGGATTTGGCGTCGGCGATGATCTGACGGATTTCCGTCTGCTCCTGATCCCGGTAGGCGCTTAAATCCACGTAATTCTCCAGAAGCTGGATGGCCTCGTTCCGCGCCTCAGCCAGCTGGCGCTCTGCGGCGTCGGCCTTCGTCTCGATTTCGTAGACGGCGGCCTTGGCTTGGGTCAGCAGGGCGGCCACGGCCTCCATATCCGCGGCCACCCGAATCTGCGCCGCGCTGTCCTCTATGATTTTCCGGACGGCGGCCCAGTTCTCCGGCTCGTAATCCGCCTCCTGCACAAAGGTCTGCAGCTCGGAGATGGCACCGGTTTTGAAATCCTCCAGGGTCAGCTGCCAGGAAAGGATGGGATAGCCGTTCTGGAAGCCCAGATAATCGTGAATAAAGCAGCTGCCGCCGCTGTTCAGGGCGTTCAGCACGTCGTCCCCCTGAAGCTCCGCCTCGCTGACGAATTTTCCGGTGGCCGAGAAGTCCGCGGAGCTTCCCACCAGGGTCCGGTTCAGGGAATCGCTGCGCTTCAGGGCGTAGAGGACGCCCTCGGAGCCCTGGGACAGAATGCCGAACAGCGCGCCCAGACCCAGGCCGGATTGATTCAGGTTCACCGGGCCGGAGGTGTAGCACCAGTCAATGGAGCTTTCGGTACTGAACAGAGCGCCCACCAGGCCGCCCGCGTACCGCTCTCCCGTGATCTCCCCGGTGTTGTAGCAGGAGTAAATCTCCGACCCGCCTTCGGCCACCTCTCCGGCCAGCCCTCCCGCCGTATGGCTGGACCAGACCGCGCCGCTGTTATAGCAGTTCTGCATCCTCGTATAGGTCCGGACGCTTCCTGCCACGCCGCCGGCGTAATAGGTGATGCCTCCCTTTTCCTCGGAAAGGATGCTCACCGAGCCGGTATTGGCGCAGTTCAACAGCTCCGCGTATTTGGTCCGTCCGGCCACGCCGCCGATTCCGGCGTCCAGGGTCTTGATTCCCTCTACGGTAACGCTGACCTGGTTCTGGCAGTTGATAATCTGGCACCGCCTGTTCCGGTCCAGGCCCTCAGCGCGGGCCACGATCCCGGCGGCGTAGGCTGCCCTGCCGTTGACCGTGATGGTACCGCTGACCGTCACGTTCTGGATTTTGTTCTCGCCGGTTCCCACCACGTAGCCGAACAGGCCCGCGTAGGTATCCGCCCGTTCTATAAACAGGCCCCGGACCGTATAGCCGTGCCCGTCAAAGCTCCCGGAGAAGGCCCTGGCCTCGCTGAACCCGATGGGCGTCCAGTTCCGGAAGCCCAGGCTGACGTCATTGCACAGCTCCCCGCAGATGTCGCCGCTTCCCCCCGCGTTCACCCTACTGGCGAACCAGGCCAGCTCACTGCCCGTGGTAATCTGATAAATTCCCTCCTCGCTGAGTACCGGCTCGGTCAGAGTCACGCCGTCCCAGGCCCCCGTTTCGGGGATCTGGTCGATGATGGCGTCGATGGCGTTTTTCGCGCTCTCCATGAGGCTTGTCACCTCCGCGGCCGTTTCCGCCGCCGCGATCTGCTCCAGAGCCTCGTTCCGCGCCATCTTAATCTTATTCATCCAGACGGCGCTGTAGCTTTCCTCCGCCCGGTAATCGGTCACCACCTGAATGGCGTTGGCCCGGATTTCCTCCAGCCGTTTGTCCTCCTCATAGGAAGCCACCTGCTGGTCCAGGGCGTCCCTGCCGTCCCGGATCAGGAGACGGACCTCATCCACATCCGCCGCGGCCGCCAGCTTTTCCGTCCACACCGACAGCAGGTTGTTCAGGTCGGTCTTCTGGGCGTCCGTCAGGTCCGTATGCTCCGAAATCAGCGTTTTGCAGTATTCCTCCAGGGCGATCTGACCGTTGTCGATGGCCTCCATCAGCTCATTGTCCGCTTCGACGCCGGGCTTCACATTGTTCAGCGCCGTCCGGGCCTCCTCCATGCAGGCTGTCAGCGCCTCCTCCGTGGTCACGGCCCCCAGCTTTTCCTTGTAGGTCTGCACCAGGGCTTCAATCTGGGAATAGTTCTTCCCATATTTTTTCCGGTTCACTTCGGAAAGCCAGGCATTCAGCTCCAGCTGAGCCTGGTCGATCTGGGTCAGAAGGCCGGAGGACAGTCCCTGCCATACCAGCTTGGGATAGCCGTCGTTCTCCGTATCATAGGAGGTGGCCATGGTGAAGGCGCTGCCCAGCTTGTATACCATCACCTCGCTTTTCATCTCCTCCTCAGTCAGCATCCTGGCCTCTCCGAGAATCTGGGTGGCGCTGCTGTTGGTCGCCCCCACCACGTTCAGGAAATTACCGGTCACGGAACGGCCGTACACGGTGCCGTAGGAGCCGCTCAGCAGGTAGCCGATGACGGCTCCCCGGCGCACATAGCCCGTATTGGCGTAATTCGTGGCGGAATAGGCGTTCTCGATCACCGGCATGGGCGGCAGCGTCTGCTGGGTCCAGTTTTCATAGCCCACCTGGCCCGCGATGCCTCCCATCTCCGTTCCGCCGCCGGTGCCGTAGCCGCTGATATTTCCCAGATTATAGACATTCCGGACGGCGCACTCCTTGGCCGTCCCGTTGCTGTAGATTCCGGTAGCGGACACCCGCCCGGCGATGCCGCCTAAGAGGGAATTGCCCTTTACATCGCCGTAATTGCAGCTGGAATTGATTTCCGCGCCGCTCTTCACGGCCCCGGCGATGCCGCCCACGCAGAGATACCCCTGGACCGTGGCGTAGTTCGCGCAGTTCACCGCCTGGGCGTTGACGCCGTACAGCAGGCCCGCGATGCCGCCGATGTGGTTCTGGGCCATGCTCACGGTGGTGGACAGCTTGCCCTGGTTCTCACAGTGCATCACCAGTCCCTGGCAGATGCCCACGATACCGCCGGAATTTCGGTACATGGCCTCCCCGTCCATGGTGGTCCTGGCATAGTTTACGCAGTTGATGATCTGCCCGCTCTTCAGGTAGCCGGCGATACCGCCGCTGCCTGCCCGGAGCTGGTCGTTGGAATCCTCGCTCCCGTAATTGCCGTAGCCCTGGATCACTTTTCCCAGCACCGTCACGTTCTGGACCGTGCCGCCGTCGATGACGCCAAAGAGTCCGGCAAACCTGCGCTCCGGATCGTCCATGGTGATTTCGGCCCGCATATACACCACCTTCTGGCCGTTGCCGTCGAAATTTCCCCGGTAGGGGTTCTCCTCCGTGTCGCCGATCATGGTCCAGTTATAGGCCGTGTTGTAGTCGTTCAGATAAATATAATCGGTCAGCCGCCCGTTGATCTCTCCCCGGCCGCTGTTGACCTCCGCCGCGAACCAGGCCAGCTCCGCCCCGGTGCCGATCAGATAGGTGCCGTCCTCGTCGGTAGCCGGAGCCGTCAGCGTCTGGCCGTCCCAGGGATTTTCCACCGAAGCCGCCAGGACCTCCGTCACAAATACGGACGCCGGGTCCGCCAGCATGGCAAAGGCCAAAAGCACCGCCAAAAGCCGCGCCAGCACGGGCGTTTTTCTCCTTTTTTTCCGTCTTGCCTCCATCACTGTCCTCCTGGTACTATGACGTTCCCGGGGCTGCCGCACAGAGCATTTAGGTGTCGATTGTGGACGCTTTGTTCGACGGCCCCATGATAGAAATTATAGAAAATAGATGTATTTCAGCTGCATCCGCTGGAAGAAGCCGCCCCCCGCGAAGACCCGCCGCCAGATCTTGTCCTTAAAGCGTTCCACGATGTCCCGCTGCTCCTCGGTGATTTCGTTCCCGCTGTAGACCGCCTCCTGGCGGATGGCGACCACGGCCCGGTACTCCTCCGCTGTTTCCCCGTCGAACATCTCCCGGATATTCCGCTCATAGCGGAACAGGGAAATATTGCGGATCCGAAGGCCCGCCACCGAAAGCAGGTTCATGGTATAGGCGTACAGGGCGCAGACCGCCTCACGCTTATCCGACGAGGTAAAGAGCCGTTTGGCCTTCCGGCTTTTGCGCCTCTGGAGCAGGAGCCAGATCAGGAAGCCCAGCATGACCAGCACCAGCAGGCAGGCGCCGATGAACAGCGCCACAGTCAGGATCAGCATCCAGTCGATCTGGAAGTTTTCCTCCTCCTGCTCCTCTTCCTCTTTTTCCTCTTCCTCCTCCTGGTTCTGCTCCTCTGAGCCCAGGCCGTCCAGGCCGGAAATATCCTGGTACTCGTCGGCCTTATCCATGACGTTCAGATAAGAGGGCGTGGTCTCAAAGGGCAGCCAGCCCACCCCGTCCTGATAATACTCCACCCAGGCATGGGCGTGGGTATCGTCCAAGACGTAAGGCTCCCCCGCCGTCATGGCCGCCGCGTCCTCCGGCGTCACCAGATAGCCCTCCACGTACCGTGCCGGGATGCCGTAGTACCGGAACATCATGGCCGCCGCGCTGGCAAAGTGGACGGAATAGCCCTCTTTCGTCCCCCTCAGGAAATCATAGACGAAATCCGAGCCGTTCCAAGCGCTTTCCAGCTCGTCCGTATCCGTGTAATCCGAGGTCAGCAGGTACAGAATATTCTGTTTCGCCTCGGCATAGTCCGCGTGAGCTTCCCCTTCGCCGGTTTCGGCCGGGCCCAGCAGCTCGTTGAACACGGATTTCAGCTGGACCGGAAGGTCCAAATAGGCGGAATAGACAAATTCGTTGTAGTAACCCTCCAGGTTCTGATAGGCCCGCCCCGCCTCCGTCAGGGAATCTTCCTTTAAAAGGGCGGCGTCATAGGAGGGATAGTTGGTAATCTGATTGGACAGCGCCTCATAGGAATACTCCCGGCTGCCCCTAAGCCCCGACGCAAGCAGGCCGGAATCCCCGATCTTCTGACCATCCAGTTCGTTTCGCATCAGGCTGCCCTCCCCGGACTGAAGCTCGTAAGGCACATAGCAGTATTTGGAGCTGCCGGACAGATTTTTGACCTGAACGACGTTTTTTTCCTCCGAAGCCGCCTCATCACTCAAAGCCACCGCTGCGTCGCCTAAGCACTCCTGGCCATAGAAGCCCTCCTGGTGAAGCCAGTAGAACAAATCCCTGTTCTCCCACAGCAGCAGGGAAGCCGTATTGGTCCATCCGGTCCCCGTATAGCTTCCGCCGGTGAAGCCCCGCAGGTAATAGGATTCCGGGCGGCTCATGGTGATCTCCAGCACCGCCTCCCCCTGGGTCTCCAGGGAGCCCAGGCCCGAAAAGTCCCCCTCCGGCAGCACCTCGCCGCCGCCCCCGTAGCGGGCCTCATTGATGGTACAGGCCAGATCCTCCTTCACATCCGAAAAGAAGGGAAACTCCCCCAACGAAAGCCGGTCCGCCAGGAAGCCGCCTGCTGCCGCCAGAACCGCCGCTGCTACAGCCGCCAGGGCGAAGGCCTCCGGCAGGGCCAGCCGCTGCCGCCCGGCAGGCGTCCGTTCCCCATGGCTCCGTATCCACACCGCCAGAAAGCAGAGGGACGCCGCCATGGCCCAGACCGGCTCCGGCCCCACTCCCGTGACCATCCACAGAAGAAAGAGGGACGCCGTCTGGAGGCCCAGCAGAAGCCGGTTGCAGGACCGCACCAGGTAGAAGCCCGGCAGGGCCGCCAAGGCGCCCAGCCAGATCAGGGCTGTGTGAAGGGCAGCCCCCTGCATCGTCTCCCCCAGGGTCACGGCGTAGGCGGGCAGCAGATAGGGAAACCGCCGTCCCAGGGCATCCACCGCGTAATTGGTGACCAGGTGAAGGCCGTTTTCCCAGATTTCCCGGAAAATCAGGGCGAATAAAACCAGCGCAGCGCCCCAGGCCAGCAGCTTCAGCCGCCGCGCCCTCTTCCGCCCCAGGCCGCAGAGACCCATGGCCAGCGCTACGGCCCCCAGGGCGGGCAGGCATAGCCCCAGGGCGGCCGGAAGCTCCAGGGCCGAAGCCAGCCAGGCCCACAGCCCGGCCAGATACAGCCACAGGAACAGCCCGTCCACCAGAAAGGCCGTTATTCTGTTTTTTCTGTCTCCCCGCTCCGGGGCGCTCTCCAAAGCGAACGCCCGGACGCGGGATGCATTTTCCGTCTCTCTTTTCCTCTTCATGGGTTTTCTGTCTCTCTGTCTGTCCTTTATTCGTTTCCCGTCTCTGCCTGTCCTTTTGGCGCGCCGGGAATGTCAAATTTCTATATAAGAGAGGGCCTCCGCCGCCGTCTCCGGCGAAGCACCCACCACCGCCATGCCGTCCCGCTGGTCGAGGCCGCCCCCTCCGGGGCTTATGAGTACCTCCGTCAGCAGGCATTGGCTGGCCAGAAAGCTCAGGCCGGGCCGGTGCTGGGGCGTGAAAATCACCACATGGGCAAATTCCAGCTGCTCCCTGCTCTCCATGTAATGCTCGGCCACGGACATGCCATCCTCGCCGGGCACCGCGCCCAAAAGGCCCGGAAGCAGGCCCGGAAGCTCCTCCTCATTTTCCAGCTCCACGCAGGAAAAGGTGTTCTCCTCGTGGTTCTGCCAGCCCACGCTGTGTACGGTCTGCTGGCTCAAAAGCTCCTGGGAAACGGAAAGCAGAGCCTCCGCCAGGGCGTCCAGGCAGTCGGGCTCCGGCTTTTCGCCGCCCGGCAGGCTGCCCGTCTCCAGCAGCAGTAAGATGGTATTCTGAATGGGCAGGCCGTAGTCCCGCACCATCAGGCTGCCGAACTTTTCCGTCAGCTTCCAGTGAATCTGGCGGATGCGGTCGCCGGGCCGGTATTCCCGGATGGCAAAAGTTTCCGAGGGGTCGTAGCCCGCCTTCCGCATGGAATATTCATCGCTGTCCATATCCGCGCTCTCCCCGTAGGAAATCTGGGTTTCCACGGAAAAGGTGCGGGGAGAGGCCAGGGTCAAGGCGCAGACCTCCTCCGGAAGCCGCACCCGGAAGCGGAACAGGCCGAAGAGGTCGAAGCAGGTGAGCTGCCTCACCGAGACCCGCACCCGTCCGCTGTGGCGGCTTTTGAGCCGCAGCTCCGTCCCCGTGCGGCTCCTGGCCGGGGCGGCCATCCGCAGGGTGGACAGCTCCCGCTCTCCGGTCAGCAGATTCTCGCAGCAGACCTGGCAGAGCAGGCGGTCGGCCGGAAAAAGACTCTTATTTTCCACCGAGAGCCGTCCCGCCGTGACCGCCCCTTTCTCCCCGTAGGGGGAAAGGGTCAGCTCCGCCCGCAGCCGCCCTGCCGTCCGCCTGGCCGCCAGAGCTGCCAACAGAGGCAGGACCGCCGACACGGCCAGCAGCAGATACCCCGCCGCGCTCTCGGTGACGGCCAGGAAGAGAAAGGCGAAGGCCAGCCACAGAACCCACAAAACTCTGGATTTTCTCATGTCAGCCTCCCTCAGCGCCCCCGGTCCGGCGATTTTGTCCGCTTCATCACCTGCAGCAGCGCGTCTCTGGCCGTCAGTTCCGCCACCCGCGCCCTGGGGTTCATGATGACCCTGTGGGCGCACACGTCCAGGAATACCTGCTGGACATCCTCCGGCATGACGAAATTCCTGCCGTTCAGGTAGGCGTGAGCCTTGGCCATGCGCACCACGGCCAGGGCCCCTCTGGGACTGACGCCCAGGCGGATCATCTCGTCCTGACGGGTCTCCATGGCCAGGGATGTGACATATTCCAGAATGGCGTCCTCCACATGGACGGCCCGGACCTCCTCCTGCATGGCCAGGATTACCTCCCTGGGAACAACCCCTTCCGCCCGGTCAATGGGGTTCACCGTCTGGCGGTCCCTCAGAATATTCACCTGGCTCTGGAAATCGGGATAGCCCATTTCCAGGCGGATCATAAACCGGTCCAGCTGGGCCTGGGGCAATAGCTGGGTGCCCGCGGAGCCCACCGGGTTCTGGGTGGCGATGACCACAAAGGGCTTCGGCAGCCCATGGGTCACGCCGTCCACCGTCACCTGGCCCTCCTCCATGACCTCCAGAAGGGCCGACTGGGTTTTGCTGGAGGTCCGGTTGATCTCGTCGGCCAGCAGCAGATTGGTCATGACTACCCCCGGCTTGTAGTCAAAGCTCCCCGTTTCCTTATTGTATACGGAAAAGCCCACGATGTCCGACGGCACCACGTCGGGGGTAAACTGCACCCGGTGGTAATCCATCCCCATGACCCGGGAGCAGGCCACCGCCAGGGTGGTCTTGCCCACGCCGGGAACGTCGTCCAGAAGGACGTGGCCTTCCGACAAAATAGCCATCAGCACCCGCTCCACCACGGTGCGCTTTCCCACAATTACCTTCTCAATCTCTTTGATCACAGCGTCTGTGCGACTGTTCATCTGTCCGTTTCCTCCTCGTTATCCGTAAACTCCCGTATCGACCTCCACGCCCACGTCGTTGCCCACATCCAGGGTATACAGCAGATGAATCTCATCGCCGTCCCGGAGGGCCCAGGTTCCCATGCCCAGGGCAATGTACTGGTGATTCACCGTAACCATCCAGCCGGAGCCGGAGGTAAAGTCCTTTTCTCCCAGGCTGTCCAGGCTGGCCGGGTTCTCGTCCAGCCAGAAGCCCTCCTCCTCCAGCAGGGAGCGCTCCTCCTCCGATATGCTCCAGCCTTCCAGAATCCCCTGCTTCTGAATGTGCCGCAGCCAGTAATCACTGCCGGAGGGGCTGCCGTCGTGGATGGTCGTATAGCCGTAGGCCGCCAGCCGCTCCTCAATCACCTCCGCGACGCTCTTTCCAGAGGATACCATGACGTACTCGTCAATCATGGTCCCCAGACCCACCGTCTCGGCCGACATAATCAGATGGATCTTCATGCTCTGCTCCTCCGGGTCGAAATAGATAGTCAGGGTCTTTTCCGCCGTGTACTGGTTGGCATCTACGGCGCGGACATAGAGCGTATTCTCCCCCTCGGTCAGATAGAGGTTAAAAACATATTCCGCGGTCCCGTAGGCGATGCTGTCAAAATTCAGGTATTCCCCGTTCAGATACACCTGGAAATCCGTGCCGTACTGATCCAGCCAGTTCCCGGCGCTGTCCTGGACCTTGACGCCGACCTGTTTCGGATTCTTGCGCACCGTCTCGCCGTCGGCCAGGTCGATTTCAATTCTAACTTCATTGGTACCGCTTCCTCCCGAGGGCGTCTGCCTCTGGAAAGTAATTTCCCACTGATACCACTGCCTCTCCCCGTCGGAATCCAGGCAGACCACCTCAAAGACCGTGGGCTGGCTGGTATCTAGGGCCACCGTGGCGTAGTTGTCGCCGCCCGCCAGGCTGGTCAGGTCCACCGTCCCGTTCCGCGTCGCGGCCGTAAAGCTGATGAGCTGCTCCTTCCCCGTATTTTTGGAATAGGTAAGGCGCACGGAAAAGTCTGAGGACTCCGACGCATAGGTCCAGGCGGTCAGGCCCTTGAACACCTTGTCCCCCACGGAGCGGTCGTTGGAAATGGTCTCGGAGAACCGGGCGCTGGGGCCGTCGAACCGCACCATGAAGCTGCCGGTTTGATACACAAGGGTGCAGGTAAAGGTCTTCTGCTCCGTGCCCGACACGTCCGCCACCACCCGCAGGAGGTTCTGGTCGCCGGGCGTCAGCGAAAGCCGGTAAATCCCGTCGGAATCCGCCGACTGCGGCACGCCGCCGAGCCTCACCCGGCTGCTGACGGCGGAAATGGTTCCTCCGGTGTTCTTCTCGGCGATGACCTCCACCCAAAAGCTCTCCTGGTAAACGGTCAGGGTTCCCCCGTCGGGCAAATCCTCCCCGGTCCGGGCGTTGACCACCCGGAGGGAAACCGTCCCTTCCGGTATGTAAGTAATCGTATAGACCTTCGTACAGGCCGTATACTCATCGACGGTGGTGTTCTCCCTGGCCCGGAATTTCAGCATGACATAGACGCTGTTGGCCCCTTCCTGAAGCCGAATCCGATTGTCCCCGGTGGCAGCCGTCTGCTGGGCGCCGTTCACGAACACCGTAAACCGGGGATCGTCCAGCTGCAGCCCCTTTTCCGTCAGGGAAATGGTAAAGGAATAGTCCTGCTCCGTGACCTGACAGTCCCGGAGGCTGGTGGTGAAAAGCTCCTTGGCCTGCTCCGCGTTCAGGGTCTTTTCTTCCCCGCCCTCGGTGGGCAGGTTTCCCGTTTCGCCCCCGCCACTTCCGCCGCCTTCCCCGCTGCCCTCGCCGGGCCCATCGCTGCCGCTGCCGTCTGATCCTGTCGAAGATGATGTCTGGTTTTTCTGAATCAGGGACAGCAGGCTGCCGCTCAAGGCGTCCGAGGTCACAGGCTGGTTCACATAGGTGCTTCCCTGCTGAGGCTGCTGCTCCTGCTGCTTTTCCTGCTGCTGCTCCTCCTGGGGCTGGGCCGTTTCCTGCTGCTCCTGCTGCTCTTCCTCTTCCTCCTGCTCCGCCTCGCTGCCGCTTTCGCCGGAATTGATATTGGCATTCTCCACGCCTGCCAGCTGCTCCTGGTCCATGGCAAGTGTGGAGGAGGTCAAATACATGCGGGAAGCCTCCGCCTCCCGGCTCTCCATGGGATTTTCCGGAGCAGTCCGCCCAAAACCGGCCAGCAGCACGCACAAAACCAGCGCCAGACCCATTACCCCCAGCGCTGCCCCCGTCTTTTTCAGTTTTTCTCCGGTTTTCAATCCTTTCATCCGCCTTCCGCTCCTGTCCTTTCCTGTTCCTTCTGTCGATACTCCGCCCATAAAATGGGGCGGAGGCGGGGCTGCCGCGGGAAGCCCTCAACGCTCCTTCCATGTTTCGATGCTTCCCGCGCCAGCTCCGGCATGCGCGCCCTTTTTATGGCCGTTTGCCCTTAACGGCGGGCGTTCCGGCGTTTTACAACGACTGCCGCCGTAACTCCGCAGGCCGCTGCCGCCAGCAGAGCCACATAAACAGCCATAAGGCTATTGTCGCCTGTCTTGACTGCGGAGCCCGTGGTCGTCGTGCCTCCGGTAGTGCCGGTAGACGGTTTGTTCGTTGTGGTCGGCTTTGTGTCCGGCTTTTCCGTGGGTGTTACGGTGGTCGTGGAACCCAGCTTCTCGATGACTTCCGTTTCCTTCTCGCCGCATACGGAGCAGACTCTTTCCTTGCTGCCTTCCGCGTCTGCAGTGGCCTCGGTCACAACCTTCCAGCCGTCCGCATCCGTATCGTCGCTCACGGTCCAGGTATGGGCCGTCTTCGCGATGGTCTCCGTCTTGGTAGCTTTCTCACATACGGTACAGGTATATAACATTTCACCTTCCTCGGAGCAGGTCGCCTCCTTGATCACCTTGCCGTCGTCCCAGGTGTGGGCCGCCAGATCCAGCTCTGCCGTCTCCAGCAGCTCTCCGCAGCGTCCGCAGCGGCGCTCCTGAGTGCCCTTCTCCACGCAGGTGGAGGGCTTAGTCACCGTCCAGACGCCGTCGTCATGGCCCAGCTCCGGTATATCCGTATCGCTGATGACCGTCCCGCAGAGGCCGCAGACCACCGTCTTGTGGCCCGCCTCCGTACAGGTGGCCGGATCGTCCACTGTGGTCTGGTACTGATCCGCCGGATGGTTTACTGTAATATTGGATACCAGAGTGGTCGAGTCGCTGTCGCCCTGAGCGTTGCTGAAATACAGGTTGTTGACGGTCACCGTTACCGGCGTCTCGGAACACTTCAGTACCTTAAACGTCATGTTGATAGTTCCCCCGGCAAAGGCGTTGTTGGAGGATGTCACATAACCGAAATTTCCGCCCGCACCGCTCTCCATGCCTGCCGGAATGCCCGCGTATGTGGTTCCCTCATACTGCAGCAGGGAGCTGTCATAGCCCTTGCTGGGCTCTCCGTGAATGGCCGTGATATTCGCCGTCTCGCTGGAGAAGGTGATCGGGATCGTAATCGTATCCCCTACCTCCGCGGTCACGTTTCCGATACTGGAGGTTACCACGGGCGCTCCCGCCGCCTGGACCTCTGTGGCTCCCGGGAATGTTACGGCAGCAATTCCCAGCAGCGCAGCCCCTAAAACGGACAACCATTTTTGCTTTGTTCTCATCGCTTTTCTCTCCTTTTTGTTTTTTATTTATTTATTTGAAACATCGCCCGAAGGCGCGGTTTCCCTTATCTGCGCGGCGGCCTCAGCCGCCGGAGGTCACCAGCTCCAGCAGAAGGCTGACGTCGGCGTTGGTTACCTGTCCGTCTCCGTTCATGTCCGCCTTTTCCGCGGACAGGACGGCCCCTTCCGTAACCCCATCCAGCAGGATGGCCACATCGGCGTTGGTAATCTTGCCGTCGCCGTTTATGTCCCCCAGGTCCCCCTGGGGCGGATCAGGCCCCACAGGCCCCGGATTGTCGGTTCCGTCCCAGGCCGGGATTTCCACCTGGATACCACTGCTCCAGCGCTGGGCGTAGCTCATCTCATAGAGATAGACCACGCTCTCCTCCGCCGTAAAGCCCTCCAGGGTCACCGTGTTTTCGCCCGCCGTGACCGCTATGCGCGTTCCGTTTTTGGAAATCTCATTGGCCGAGGGCAGGCCCGCCGTCCCCTCCTTCCGGTCCGGCAGGTAATACAGGTAGCCGGCCATATTGGCCGTCACCTTCAGGGTCACCCTTTCCTCCTGACGGCTGACCACTGCCCCGGATCCGGCCGATATGCTGGGCCGGTCGTTGTTCCGGAACATGGACAGACGGTAGGTTCTCTCTGTCGCCCCGTCCTCCGCCGTCACCGTGACGTCCACCACGGCGGCCGACGTGCTGGCGGGCTTCACCATATAGCGCTGCCTGGGGCCCTCTGCCAGCTGTACGGTCATGGGCTCAATCTCCGTCCCCGGATCGGAGCCCGATACGCCGCTGACCACTGTCACCCGGACCGAAGCCTGGGAGTCCTCCGGCAGCAGCGGCCATACATAGTAGGTCCCGATGGCGTCATTGCCGTAAAGGGAGGAATTATAGCCGGTTATTTCCGGGTCGAAGGCCGGCTCCAGCTCCATCTGCATGATGGTCAGAACCGGGGAATAGCTGACCTGTAGATTTTCCAGGGCCGCGTCGCTGCTCCTCTGCCGAATGGTGAACCGGTAGACGCGGGTCTGGCCGTCCATGGTCAGCAGCACCTCGATTTCCGCCCGGCCCTCCGTCAGCGTCACGGTCTGAACGTTGCCCTCCCGGCCCTCCACGGAGACCACGGCCCCCTGGCTGGCCGTGAAGGTGAGGGTGACCTGGTCCGCCCCGGCGTCCAAAAGGATTGAGTGGCTCTCCGCCTGGCGGTCGAACTCCGCCCCGCCGTCTATGACCACATTTTCCCCTTCTGCCTCCACCCCTTCCAGGTAGAGATCCGTGGGCTTCAGGGCGTACAGCCAGGCGGATTCATAGCGAATATAGAGATTTCCCTGGCTGTCCGCCAGAACACTGCCGCCGCCGTTGCCGGAGACCGCCGTCTGCTGGTAAAGCAGGCCGCTGCCCTCCACCGGCTCCGCGGCGCCCGCCCGGTCCTTTAACAGGTACACGCTGCCCGAAGCGCTGTCCGTGGTAAAATACACGTACACACAGCCCTCCTGGGCCTCGTAGGCCGTGGTGAGTGTCCCCGGCCCCTTGGGGCAGCCACGGATCTCCATCCGGTAAGCCAGGGAAAGGCTTCCGTCGTCCTGCAGCTGCACCACATTCAGATAATAGGGGGCCAGCACCACACCGTAGATGTCCTTTGTGGCGCTTCCCACGTAGATCCTGCCGTTATAGACCAGGGGCGTCCCATAGACGGTGCCGCCCAGGTCCAGAACCGCGACCCCTTCCTCGTCCAGCCTTCCGTCCTCCCCGTAGGGATAAGAAAAGAGCCAGCCGTTTTCCGTGGCAAAGTAAATTCTGCCCCCGTCCTGGCAGACGGCCGTGGAGGCCGCCCCCGCTTCCGACGGAAGGGAAAGGCTCTGGAGGGTTTCCCCGGTCCGCTTATCCAGGCAGTAGACGCTACCGGAGCGCCCGCAGGCGTAGAGGCATTTTTCTCCCGTATACACGCCCGTCCGGTAATAGCCCCCGCTGTCGTACTTCCTCCAGACCGCCGATTTCTGCTCGTCGGTCCTGTCCGGGTCCTCGTCCGTCACCGACAGGCAGACCAGATTGCCGTCCGCGAAACCGGCGTACAGATAGCCCGAATCGTAGCGGAGGGCCGTGGAGGCGTTGCCGCCCACGGTGTCCGTATAAACCCACAGGGATTCCAGGGTTCCGGCGTGAAAGGCCTGGACGCGGCCGTCGTTTAGCGGAACGAAGATCATTCCCGCCCCGTACAGCGGCTTATTGAAGGAGCTGTTGCCCCTGGCCGCCATGGAGGCGCTTTTGACCACCTCCCCGGTCTCCCGGTCCAGATACATCAGCACGTTTCCGGAAAAGCAGCAGATATAGTCCTCCACCAGAATCCCGTCGCTGACACTGTTGCTGTAGTCGGCGTTGGCGCCGTACTGCTGCTTCCACTTCACCTCCACGTACTCTAAGGCCCTGGGCGCGGCGGCGTCTACGATATTCTGATTGTCCTCGTTTTTCCAGTAGCCGCCCCACTGGGCCTCCAGCTCCTCCAGGGTGCTGTCCGCCGATTTTTCCAGGGTATAGCTCTGCTCCTCGTCGCCCTCAATGGTGAAGCTGCCGCTCTGGGACTGATAGCCCGGAGCGGAGACCGTATAGGTATAGGTTCCGCCCTTGATCAGCTCGTAGCGTCCATCCTTCGGATCAATCTGAACGTTTTCCCGGTCGTAGACGGCGAACACCGCGTCCGCGGGGTCCAAATTTACCGTCAGGTAGCAGACCTCGTCCACATAGACCGTCAGCGTATAGGCGTAGGGAACGGAGTATACACCATCCCCAGCCTCCAGCACCGCCGTGACCGTTCCCGGCTCCAGGGGGAGCAGGTACTCGCCGTCCGTCAGCTCCTGGCCGTTGACCGCCAGCCGGACGCTGGTCTTCTCGGCCGGCGTCAGGTTCAGCTTCAGCCAGCTGGCAGAGGAGGGCACGTGTACCGAATAGGCAAAGGTCGTTTTCTTAAATTCCGGGCTGTAGGCCACCGTTCCGCCGCCCTCGTCCGTCAGGGTAAAGCCGCCCAGATAGGAGCCCCTGACAATATGTATCTGATACGTTTCCGTCCGGCCCTGGTCGGTCACCTCCAGAACCAGCTCTCTGGGCGTGGTATCGTAGGCCTTGATTACCCGGCCCGCCGTACTCGTCAGGGAGGTGGTCTCGTCCACCGGAAGCTCCAGGGCGGCCTCCTCTCCCGTGTTCACGTCGGTAAAGCGGGCCGTGATCACCGCCGTGCTGAAAATATCGTCCCGGAGCTGGGGTCTCACATAGACCACGTTGGTGTTCTCCGGGACTCTCAGGGTAAATTCCCGGCTCCCCGGCGTTCCCTCGGTCAGCTCATAGCGGTTGCTGCCGGAGCTGTTCTGCATGAAAAGTACGCTCTCCAGCATGGGTTCCTGGACCGTGACCAGCACCGGACAGCTGGCGGTAAAGCCGCCGCCCGATACCGTGATCACCGCCGTGCCCCCGGCCCCCTCCGGAGCCATCACCACAGCCTCCGTGCCGCTGCCCTCCACCCGGGCCACAGCCGGATCGTCGGAACTCCAGACCAGCTCCGGCTCCTCAGTGGTATCCGCCGGAACGTAAGACACGGTCAGGCTCTTCTGCTCCCCAGTCTTCATAAACAGACTGGAACGGTTCAAAGTCATTCCCTCCAGAGGAATGACCGCCCGAGATGCGCCGTTCTCCACAGTCTCCGCCGCCGCTTTGACCGAAAGGGGGCTAAAGGCCGAGAGGGCGGCCAGCAGGGCTAAAAGCACCGCCCCCACATGTTTCTTCCATTTTTTTCTTTCCGCCATCCCGGCCTCCTTACTCATTTTCCGTTGCTTCCGTTATTTCTGTTATTCCGTCGCTTCTATATGAGGGCAAAGGCCAGAAACGAATCCAATGCTCGTTTTATCTTTTTATTGGCCTTCCCTTCTGTCTTTTTTTCACAAAAAATTCAAAACACACGCTATCCCGTTTTCAGACAGTCTCCCCTATGTCGGCTGGGAGTCTGAACCGGTTCCACGCCCAGGCAGGCCGCAGACATGATATCCATCGTTTCAACACTTTTTTCATACTGTTTCCCCTTTTCTTTATGAGACCAGTTCTTACTGTCCGGCTGTCGCCATATTCAGCAGCTGCACCACGTCGGCGTTGGTCACCTGGCCGTCGCCGTTCAGGTCGCCAACCGCCAGATCCACCGCTTCTCCGGCCGTCACTTTATCCAACAGCTGGGCCACATCCGTATTGGTGATCTGGCCGTCGCCGTTGAGATCTCCCGGAAGGGTCTGGACAACGTCTCCCACCGTAACCGTACAGCGGGAGGGTACCACCGTCGAGCCCGTATAGGTCGCTCCGGCGGAGCCGCCATACCCCATGCAGGTATAGTCGCAGGTTCCGTTCACCTCGATGGTATAGATTCCATCTTCTTTAAAGGTCAGCTTGAACTGCCCGTTTTCATCGGTAACAGCCGTCAGGCCCTCAACCACCGCGCCGTTCTCGTCGTAGACGGTGACCGTCGCTCCCGACGGATAGGCCGTAGCCGCCAGCTCGTCGCTGCTGTTCATCAGGTTCAGCCCGTTGACCGTAAAGGTATATTCCGTATTGGCGTCCGCGCTGTATTCCCTGCTGTCAAACCAGGTATACAGATCGGAATAGTAGGTCAGGTCCTTATACAGGTAAATATCCAGCAGGTCCCCTTCCTCAATTTCCGTCATGGTTCCGAATACCCAGCTGTGGTTCAGGGTGTAGGACACATTGCCCGTGGTAACGCCCCAGAACTTGCTGATCCAGCCTGTGGCCGAATCCTGGTAGCCGTCGCTTCCGCCGGAATAATACTGGTCATGGAGGGCCGCGAAGGCGTCGCCCATGTTGTAGCCGCCCAGGCCGTCCCTGTCATAGACCTTCACCGGCGCGTAGGACAGCAGCGTGCCCTCGTCTCCCGTGACGAAAGCTCCTTCCTCGCTGTAGGAAACGTAGGCGATGATATAGTCGCCCTTATCGGTGGTGTCCTCTGTCACGGTGATATTGATCTTCACCGGCTGCAGGGTTTCCGCGCCATCGCTTCCGGTGTAGGAGATGGTGATCTCCGTATCGCCCACTTCCATCCTGCGCATGGGCGCGTAGCTGTAGGCGTCCGTAGCTTTCGTTGTTCCGTCCGCGTAGGTGGCTGTCACCACCATGCCTGCGGGGTTGAAGAGGTCGCCCTCCGTGTAAGCCACCTTGTCGGGCAGGGTCGTAACGGCAATGCTCGTCACCAGATTCAGCTTCACGGGCACCGAAGCCGTCAGGCCGTTGTAGGAAACGACCACCTCCGATACGCCCGCCGTAATGGTTTCCGGGCTGCAGGTGTAGCCGGTCACCTCTTTGGAGCTTCCGTCGCTGTAGACTGCCGTCACCACCATGCCGGTGGGGTCAAAGGCCTCGCCCGCGTTGTAGACGGTCTTGTCCGGCAGCTTCGTCACTTCCAGCTTCTCCAGCTTCACATCCTTTACGGTCACTTCTACGTCAAACGTCTTAGTCACCTCGCCCTTGGTGTAGCTGACGGTGACCTTCTGGCTTCCGGCCTCGGTAAAGGCCGCCGTGTCATAGGTAAAGCCCGTGACCTCCCTGGTGAGGCTGCCGTTGCTGCTCTTGTAGGTAGCGGTGACCGCCATGCCCGTGGGATCGAAGGTCTCGCCGATGTTGTATTCCGTCTTGGCGGGGGCCGTGGTCACCTCAATCGTTTCCAGGGTGCCCACCGGGATGGAAATATCCGGGAGCTGCCCCATGTAGGCCCGAGTACTGGGCGCCAGCCCCGACTGAGTGTAACCCGTACGGTGCGCTCCGTAATTTCCGCCGAAGCCCGCCACGCTGAACACGCCGCCGGAAAGAACGAAATACTCCTGATCGAAGTCCTCCGGAACCGCCAGGGCGTCGCCGAGTGTCACCGTCGGATTAGCATACTCCGACCCGTCATTGCCCTCTGTGATGAAGTTCTTCACGGTCTGCTTGGCAGTTGTGGAGCCAAAGAAGTAATATCCATAGGTTCCGCGTCCATTTCCGGCCTTCTGGCCCTCCAGGCCGCTGATCTCCGTATACACCACTCCGGCGTCGGTATTGTAGTATCTCATTCTCGTCACAGGATTGAAGATCGTGTCAAACACAACCGACACCTCTTCGCCCGGCGCGACCACCACATCCTCCAGAGACTGGCCGTTGACGGTGGCGGTGATCTGCTTCGCCGTAATCACCTGGTATTCGGCGGCTCCGTCCTTTTCCACCTTCACAAGATTGCGCCCGTTGGTCAGGGGAACCGTATAGCTGCCGTCTTCGTTGGCGGTAAGCGCCGTAAATCCGCTAAAGCTCAGCACGCCACCCTGAATCGCGGGATTCGCCACGGAAACGGTCACGCCCTCGGTGCCGGGGATAAAGGTATATTCCCCTTTCTCACCCAGGAAATAGATGGGATCCAGCTCCGAATCCAAGGCGTCGCCCGCGTCCTTGCTCCTGCCGTCATTCATTCCCTCATTGAGGGTCATGCCGGTGGTAATACCGCTGTCGCCCGCCCCCACGGAAACGACGAATACCCCGGTATCCTCCGGCCAGATGGAGCCAAAGAAGCCATTGGGATCATATCCCTCATAGGATACTTTGACCGCATCATGATAATTCAGCGTCATGGAGTCATAGGTCACCAGCACGACGGCCGTTCCCTCTCCCACCGCCTGAAGCAGCCCACCGTCGCTGACGGTAACCACGCTGTCGCTGGCATTGCCGTTCAAATCCACCACGGTGTAATGGTAATCGGGCTCAATCAGCCAATAAGCATCGGCAAGCACCCATGTCACGTTGCTGCCCCACCAGTTCCGGCGGGCATACACTTGGAAGGTATCGCCGCTCTCCAGCTTCAGGCTGCCTTGAGCGTTGATATTCAGGTAGAGGTCGCCCATGTTGGCGCCGCCGTTGGAGGTGTAATCCCGATCAACCGTCGTCTTGCTCTTCCCCTCCGGCTTCAGCATTTCCTCGCTGACAACAATGCGCTCGGTGCTGTTCAACGCAACGGTGCCTTTATAGGAGACGTACTCCGCCCCGCTCACCTCATAGAACATATCGCCTGTAATCTGCAGATGGAACCGGTAGTCCGCCGTTCCATCCTCCAGCTTCTCCATGGCGTCCCAGCTGTGCTGCTTGACAACGCCGTCGGAAAGATTCTCGCAGACGGCCACCTCCGCCCCCTGGGGAGCATTGATGGTGAAGCAGCCCACGGCCAGCTCCACGCCGAGGGAGAAGACGCCCGGTTCCGCGCTGACGGCAATATCCTGCTTCACATATGCCATGGCGTTATGCGCGGCAATACATGCCTCCGAAGGCATGACCGCGGTATAGTAGGAAAGGCTGCTGCCGTTGGCGCACACCAACGCCGGATAGCAGTTATAGCCCGACCCGTTGGCGTAAGGCTCGCCGAAGGTTACGGCTCCCGTCTTGTTTTCCAGCAGGACGGAAAAGTCCCCGGCTTCGGCCTTTTCCCCATCAAACTCATTGGTCAGGTATACCTCCGCCAGGCGCAGGTACACCTGGAAGGTCCGTCCGGACACACTGCCGACCTCGCTGTCCGGCACGGACAGGGCGCCGCCGCCCAGGCTCTTCCCGTCCGCGCTCTCCGCCCGGAAGGAATAGACGCCTTTCTGAAGGGAATAGGTATAAATATCATAATTCAGATTGGTTTCGGAATCCTTTTCCACCGCCGCAAGCTCTCCGGCCGCGTCGTAGGTGTCCCGTCCGTCCGCGTCAAAGCCCGCGGCGGGATACAGGTGAAGCCCGTCCTCGCCCACCGTGTTTTTCGGCACGTACAATTCGACCGTATAGGGGACCTCTTCTACAGTTACCTCGCAGGAGGCCTTCACGGTATTGCCCTTCGCGTCTGTAACGGCGGCGGTGATCACGGCGCTTCCCGTACTCTGAGCCGTTACAACTCCGTTCTCCACGGTGGCCACCCCGTCGTCCGAGCTGCTCCATTCAACGGTTACCGCAGCTGTAACCGGCGTATAATCCGCGGTCAGGGTCAGGCTCTCGCCCACCGGCAACTCCGCCGTCTCCTGGGACAGCTTCACCGCCGTCACCGCGTCGTCCTCGCTGGTGATGACGACCGGGCAGCTCCAGGCCGTCCCGTTCACATCTATGGTCAGGGTTCCCGTCCCCTTGGAAAGGCCATTTATTTTAATCTTGTCTACGATGTCCGTAGGATCCCAGGAATTGCTGCCAGCCTTCGTGATAATCTCCGTGGTAAAGACGCTCTCGTCGGAAGATTTTACCGTGACATTTTGCCTGCTGACGCTGAGGTTATAAGTCGAATTAACAGACGTATATTCGCGGCTTTCCCCTTCGGGAACGGACAGGTTCTTCTCCGCCAGCTTGGCGCCGGGGCCGCCCGACTGGAACGTCACAAGGGCTTCCGCAATGCGGCCGTCGCCCGCGTCCGCCGTATACCCTATGGTCATTTGAGAATAATACTGGGTAAACGTCACAAGGCCCGTGTTCTTGTTGATTACGCTGCTGCCAGTTGAAGTTGATAATTTTTCATCGCCGCCGGACCAAGTTACGCTTTTCACCGCCGGATTGCCGGAAGCGGAAAGCTGGAGTTCGGACGGTATCGTCTCCATGAAAATTGCGTCAAAGGTGTTTATGGACGTGCTGGCCGGGGTAATATCCAGCGTGCCCTTCAGCGTATAGGACGCCTGGGCGCTCTTGCCGTTGGACAGCTCCGCCGTAACCAGGATCTTCCCCGCATCGCTGGAGGGCCGCTTGGTGGCCGACGCCCGTACCGTCACCTGGGAATTTCCCGCGTTGACCGTTTTTGTCTCCTCGCCCAGCAGCTTGTCCTCATCCGCCGTTTCACCGTCATAAATTTTCAGCGTAATGGAGGTTGTCTCCGCCAGGGCTGCGTTGAAGGTCAGGGCCGTGTTCAGGAACCAGCTGTCGCCTTCGGAGGGAAGGGCGTACTGGGCCACCTCCATTTCGTTGATGGCATAGGGCTCAAATACCGCCCGGTAGCTGGTATCCGCCGTCAGCGTAACCTCCGCGGTGGCGCTGCCGTCTATGGCTTCCCAGTCCCCGCCGGCCACGGATTTCTCCCAGCGCACGAAACAGAACATGCTGTCGGGAACAGCAGTCAGGGTATGGCTCTCTCCCTCACCGCGGACCTGACTTATGGTGCCGCCCTCGCTCTGCTCCAGGGTGATCGCGTAGGCCATATCCGGTTTCTTTTCAAAGACCGGCGTAACGTGGAAAACCTGCTGGACCGTGCTGGTCTGTCCGCTGTAGGATACCCGATAATAGCCATCCGAATAATAGAGATTAAAGCACCAGCTGTCTCCGGGCAAATACTCCTTCCAGCCATTGTCGTCCGTAGGGGTAATTTTTACACTCTCTTCGTAGGAAGCAGTTCCGTCATAAAATTCATCTCTGATCTGCCAACCCCGAAAAGCATATTTGTCCGTATCCCAGCTTTCGCCTTTCAGCATGACTACAGACGAATAAAACATTCCGATGGTTGTATCCTTATAGGGCAGCGCTTTGGACGGAGCGGCAAATGTCATGGTAAGCCCCTCGTCCTCCGCAAATGTGCCGTCCTCCTGTCTGATCACCGGCTTGTCAACCACCATGCCCGGCTTTTCCGCGTTCACAGACTCGATTTTGGCCACAGCGGAATATACGGTCGTAGGCGTCATGCCCTCCGTCAGGCCATTGTTTGTAATTTTAACGCGGTAATACTTCGCTGTTCCCAGCGAAGGCTTTTCCGGAGCGTATGATGACATTAAAAGCACATTCTTAAACGCCGTAGGCGCGCCTTCAATAGCCGTGAATGTCTCGCCGTCATCTGAACTCTGCCACTCTAAGACCAGCGTATCCTTCGTATAGTTCGCCGTATTTTTTGTCAGCTTCACAGTCAACGCTGATACTTTTGTATCATCCGAATAATACGTTTTATCACTCAGATCCGAGCTAATTACCGGCGCAGGCGCGGCCGCGCTCTCCGTATCATCCGCCAGAGCCGCCGCCGGCAGCAGGGTAAGCATGAGAACAAACGCCAAAAGCGAAGCCAATATTCGTTTTATTTTCTTCATGTTCTTTCCTCTCTTTTTCTGTTTATTAAGGGTTCAAACACGCACAGTCCGGCGGCCCCCGCCAAGAAGGGAACCACCGTCCGCCATTTTTATTTTTTCTGATAATTTAAATTTCTCCCGCGGTCACCCAATCCAGCAGCAGCGCCACGTCGGCGTTGGTGAGCCTGCCGTCGCCGTTTAAGTCGCCCGCTTCCAGGTCTGTCGCTTCGCCTGCCGTCACTTCATCCAGTAGCAGCGCCACATCTGCGTTCGTCACTCGGCCGTCGCCGTTCAAATCCCCCTGGATGCGGCTGGAGGCGATGTCCACCCTGTAGGTCAGCGACGTATTGCCGCCGGCATCCTTCAGCACCAGGTACACGGCCAGCGCCTTCTGGGACAGCCCGGTCAGGGCTACGGTATTGGCGCCCTCGGCTATCTCCACCTTCTGGCCGTCTGCCATGATTTTCTCCGCGCCCGGCGCGGCCTCCGAGGCCTCCTGAACGAGCCAGTGCAGTTCTCCTGCCTTATTGGAGTTCAGGGTCAGGCTGGCGCTGGTGTCCGTGCGCTCGCTGACCGCGCCCTCATCCAGGGTGAGCAGCGGCAGCGCGTTCTGGGTATACAGAATGACAGTGTAGGTTCGGCTCTGGGTTCCGTCGGCGGAGGTCAGGGTCAGCCTGACCGTGGCCGTGGTCGGATTGGTCCGCTCCGCAAAGGGCACTCTGATATAGGTATCCCCTTTATAATTGACGGTGGCCGTAAGCTCGTCGCCCTCGGCCTTGCCGCTGACGCCGCTGCCCGCCGTCACCTTCAAGCTGTCTGTGTCGTTCAGATACTTAATCCAGATGTAACCCGTACTCTGGGCCGTATCAATTCCCGCGGCATAGGCCTCCGTCATGGGCGCGAACTCCGGACTCAGACTGTAGGTGGTGCCCATGCCCGCATTGGGGCTGCTAGTCGCATACAGGGTGGTAAGGGTCGGGCCGCTGTATACGGTGAAATTATAGACGCGCATTTCCTCCCCTTTTCGCAGCAGCACCTGAATTTCCGCGGTTCCGTCCGTGATCTCAATTTCCTGGGACTGGCCCTCCACGCCGTTCATCGCCACCGTTACGCCGTCGCTGGGCGTCAGCTCCAGCTTCAGGCTGGAGGTTCCCGCGTCAACGGTAATCGTGTGGTCGCTCTGGCTGCCGTCGAAGGCTGCCCCGCCATCCAGCACGGCGTTGCCGCCGACAGCGGTTATTTCTTTCAGATAAAGCGCCGAACGCCGAATCACAAACTGCCAGGCGGAATCATTTTTTATGTAGATATTCCCGTCGCTGTCCGCCACCGCGCTGGCAATACAATACTGCTCGTGGTTGGGCGTATAGAACGCACCCGTAGCGGAATCGGCCTCGGTCATGCCCGCCTTGTCCTTCACCATGTAAAGGGTACCGTGGGCGGAGTTGGTCAGGAAATAGACGTATACGTAGCCGTCCTCCTCCTCGTATCCGTTGACGATGAGGCCGGAGGTCTGGGGATAGCCGTCGGTGGGCACCACGTAAGCCGCGCTCATGGCTCCGGTTTCCGGATTGATGTCGCCCACCAGGATGCCGTAGCCCTCCACGCCGAAGTTCCCTCCGTTGGAAATGCCAATATATACCCGGTTGTTGTAGATGGCCGGGGTGCTGGTGCTGGCCCCGCCGAAATACAGCGGCTCAATCAGGTTTTCCATATCCAGCCGCCCATCCGCGGTCAGATTGTAGGAATACAGGTAGCCGGACTGGTTGGCCCAGTAAATTCGCCCATTATAATAGGAAATGTTGGACCGGGAGGTCTGTCCGGTGGCTACCGTCTGCACGGCGTCTCCGGTCTTTTTGTCGATGCAGCAGAGAGTTCCCCCGTTGGTTATTACGAACACGTAGTTTTCATTGCTCCACGCGCCGTCCCAGTAATAGGAACCCAGGGAACTGTTTCTCCAGATCGGCACCTTTTCCTCCGTCTGGCTGGAGGGGTCCTCGTCGGTAACCGAGATGCAGGCGAAGCCGCCTACGGTCGTGGAGGCGAAAAATCCCACATAGATGTAGCCGTCGTCATAACGGACGGAGCTTTCGCACCGGCCGCCCTGGGGATCCGTGTAAACCCACATTGATTCCAGGGTGGACGCGTTGAAGCACTGCACCTGGCCGCCGCTGAGCAGGACGAACAGCATGCCGTCCGCATAGGTGGGCGGCACCAAATTGAAGGCGGACGCCGACACGGTGGTGGCCGTCCGGATCGTCTCTCCGGTCTCCTTGTCCAGCATGTAAAGGGTCGTGCCGGTCAGGCCATAGATTTTATCATCCACAACGATCGGGGTCGTGCCGCTGGTGGGCGAGACATAATCGCCCATCTGGCGCTCCCACACCACCTCAATGGTCTCTTTGGAAATGGGTGTCTTGGAGTTCACCACGGACATATTGTCCAGGCCGCTGCGGAAGCCGGGATAATCGGCATCCAGCTGGGGCAGTTCTTCCGCCTCTGGGGCTTTTTCCAGGGTGAAGCTCCGCGTTTCCGAAGCCGACAGGGTCAGGCTTCCGCTCTGGCCGACGTAATCGCTTCTGGCCACCGTATAGTTGTATTCGGTGTCCGGGAAGAGCCGGAACGTCCCGTCCTCCTCCGGCCAGATGCGCGTCTCGTTCTTCGATCCCTGATAGAGGGCGAAGGAGGCGTCCTGGGGATTCGTCTGCACCGTCAGGGTCACGGAGGCCGTCTGGGTAATGGTCAGGGTGTATTCCACCGATTCCGCAGAGCCGTTGTCCGCCCGAATGACCATTTTATTTTCCCCCGGCTGCAGCTCCCACACGTAGGAGCCGTCCGCAGAGGCCGCGCCGTTGAACAGCACCTGGGAGCTGTCCGGGCTGACGGCTTCGATGGGATCCACCGCTTTCAGGTTCAGGCTGGTCACGCTGTCCAGCACCGTAGCGGTATATTCTGTCTTTGTGGAGCTGAACGTGGGCGACAGAGTTACGGCGCGCCCCTCCTGGCTGGTCACCTCCAGCGCGTCCAGACTCGCCTTCCGGTTCACATGCAGTACATAGGTCTGGGTCACTCCGTTCTTCTCCGCCACGATGGTCAGGTCGTTGCCCTTCCCGCCGACGGTCAGGAAATCCTCGTTAAACCATACATAGGTTCCGTTGGCCGTGCCCTCTACGGTGCTTTCCGTTCCCGAAATATTCGTGTACCGATAAGTCAGCTTCAAATCCGGATCCTTGGCGGTCGTCCCCGCCGGAATCCGTGCCACCAGCCGGAAGCTGGTGTCGTCGGCATCCCACACCGCGGTGGCTTCTTTGCTCGTATCAAAATACAGGGTGCCGTTGCTGTACATAATCGCAGACAGCAGATTGTCGTATTCCGCAATATCCGCCGACAGGATTTCCGAGGCGGTTCCGTCCGCCGCTTTCAGCAGCACGTAAATCTTCTGGGCCGCCTTGGTCAGCCCCGTCACCTTCAGCACGTTCTCCCCGGCTACCGCGTCGGCGCGGGTTCCGCCGCTCTCCAGCTTCGCCGCGTCGGGCGCATCCGCTCCGGCCTCCTGCACAAGGTAATAAATGCTTCCCGCACTGTCAGCCTGGACCGTCACCTCGGCAGAGTCCATCAGCCGCCCCGATACGCTGACCGCGGCTATGGCCGCCTGGGCTGCAGGGGTATTCTGGGACGCAGGGGTGTCTTGGGCCGCCGTCACTGTCAGCGCCGCGGGATTCAGGAGCAGGCTGCTTCCCTCTTCCGTGCTTCCGGCTGCCGTCAGATAATAGACGCCCTCCTCTGCCGGAGCCATCACCGTCGCCTGGCCGTTCTCATCGGCCGATGCGCCTTCGATCTCCGTCACGGCTCCCGTCTCCGGATCCACCCACGCGAATTTCGCTCCGGCCGCTGCCGAGGCGGAAGTCCGGAAATCCTCCGGAGCCTCGTAAACCGCTGCCTCGCTGTATCTGCTGCTCTGAGCCGTCACCACAAGTTCGAAGCCAGCCGGGACTTCTGTGTTGTCCAGTTCGAGCCAGCTCATGGCGTCGCTCCACGCCTCCGTGTCCGTATACGTGAAGAAATCCAGCACATCGCCGGTCTGTATCTGTGTATCTGCCTGGGCCGCGCCGTCATCGCCGTCCTCCGTCTGCCTCCCGGCATTGGGATACCCTCCGTTCAGCGCAAAGCACTCCGCCGCGGTCTCCATCCCGAACAGGCGTTTCACAGAGCCGTCCTCTCCGAGTTCCAGATAGGACGCGGCCGTCTCGTCCGAAAAATCCTCCCCGAAGGCCAGCTCATGAGCCTTCACCATGGCGTCCAGCACGGATACTCCGTCTGTGACCGGATCGTCATAGCCATAATCTTCCGCCAAATTTGACGACACGCTTACCGCACCGTCAAAGCCGTGGAGATATTTCCCGGCTGTCTGGGAACGAATCGTTACTTCTGCCGAAACGGCCTCCGACTCTGCCGCCGTTCCTGTCGGCGTTTCAGCCAACGGATCAGCCAGCGTTCCCGCCTCCGTATCGGCCAGAACGGATGACGGCAGCAGACCTACAGTCAGGAGCGCAGTCATCAGCAAGCTCAAAACTCTCTTCTTTTTCAATGTATTTCTCCTTTCTCACTTTACTGCCTTACCTATCAGGCCGAGAGTCTCCGCTCACTCCGCCAAGCCTGTCCAACGCCTCGCCGGTGTCCGCTCACCGGCGTTATCTGTCCTTTCTTTCTGTTCCTCCTTTCCTGCGCCGCCTCTCCATTGGAGCGGCTTTTGCTTATTGCTACACAGCGGCAAATATTCCTGCTGTTTCACTCCATGAAAGAACCGCTAAAACGTGGTCTCTATGAAACGCCCAGCGTTTCCATCGTCGCCTGCCAATCCCGCGCCGCCTGGCGCTTGCGCATCTGATCCGGATCATTTACCGGGGGCAGCCCTGCCGCCGTCATGACCTTTGTCCAGTTTCCGAACCGTTTCTTCAGGGCTTCTGCGTTCGGTACCTCCTTCTGAGTCGGCGAAAAACCGAGACGTTCTGCCCGCCTTATCACAACAGCCAGCATGACCTGATCCTCCCGATTCAGCGGATCCCCCACCCGCCAACGACTTTTCGTCCGCTTTTGCACTCTGCCTCCCGTTTTGTCCATTCTTCCCTTCGCCATTTTGTCCATAAATTGCCCCCTTCTCCCATCCCGGGTAAGAAAAAAATAAGAGCCGAAAGCCGATCAGACCCTAAAATGGGCCTGATCTCATCCCGACTCTTTTCCATTACGCATTTCTTTAACGAAAATAAGTCTCCGAGTATCCCCCCTTCAGATCCTTTTTCTCTCCGATCCCCGTCTCCTGTCTCATAGTTCCAACCTACTTGCCGCCCCTTCCCGTTTTACCGGTGGATGCTGCGGTGTTCGTCCTCATTACAGTAGGGAAATAACTGTGCCGGAATCTCACCGGACTTCCGCGGGGTGAACCTACACCCCTTTATAGGATCAGAGTACAGCTTCTGCTGCATGTTATATGTAATTTTTCTATTTGTTTATGCACAAAAAAGCCCCTCTACTGTCATACTGTAGAGAGGGCAATCTGCTGCTTACCGTATCCTGCCTACACTTTCCCCACAGTTGTGATGACTTCCACATCACTCCCTATGAGGCAGCAGGCATAGTGGGCTTCCACACGTCAAGATCCATCTCCTGCTTGGCTCCGGAAAACTGCCGGATTTCCTTTTCACGCTGTAAGCGGCTGCTTCACGATTTATATTATTCCTGTTCATGGTAGTCATTTCCGGGAATATTTTCTTCCCGGAAATTTTTGATGAAAATTCTGTGAACTAGGTATAGTTTAATGCCAGACATCTAAAATGTCAAGATATTTTATGTATAAAATCCTGACAGTCATTTTCCGGATTTTAGTTGTATTTTATTGAAATTGTATTTAATAAATAAGATAAGCGGAAAATTCCAGAATACTTGTAAAGCAAATCAAAGGCAACCAGTGCTGTTCTTAGTTGAAAAAAGCTACGCCGCAGATGCAGATGCGGCATTACTGGTTGGTTGCGCCGTCACAAAAATGGTCAAAAACGATTGCGGTGAAGGGAGACAGATTGCTATGAGAATCGGAGAAAATATTTACAAGAGAAAAGACGGCCGCTGGGAAGCCCGTACAGCTATCGGAAGAAAGAAAAACGGCAGATTGTCTTACCGTTCTTTTTATGGACGTACTTACCGGGAGGTGAAAAAGAAAAAGCTGGATTACGAAATGCAGAACCCCTATCCTGCTTTACTGGATCTATCCGGGGAAAATCCTTCTTTTCGTCTGCTTTGCGCCCTATGGTTTGCCGAAGGAAGACAGCGCTGGAAGCACAGCACATGTGTCCGTTATCAAAGCTGTCTGAACCGCTGGCTGATCCCAGCCTTCGGCTCCTGCCGTCTCAGCAACATTACACAAAACCGAATCACTCAGGCTTGGAAGAACTGGGCGAACAAAACTGGCACTTCTCAGATGAACCTGATCCTGGCAGTCCTTTCCGGACTTCAGAAATATGCCCGGAAGGCAGGGTACACAGGATTTTCCATCCAGAACCTTCATGCACACCGGAGGCAGAGCGAAATCACCATATTTACCGAAACAGAATCCGGCCATTTTGTAAAGGGTCTTTCCGGCATACTGAGGAACGAGCTTTCACAAGAGGAACGTGGTATGGCTTTAGGTTTCCTGCTGACCCGCTACACCGGCCTGCGGATCGGAGAATTATGCGCCGTCAGGAAAGCCGATTTTCGGATGGATGAGCAGTATCTCGTTGTGTCTCATACGCTTCAGCGCCTCCCTGTGGAAGAAAGGCCGCGGCTTCTGAAAACAACGAGGGTGGAAAAAGGTTCAGAAGAAAGCCAGCCGTCAGAGCGGTTGACGGTAGTTGGAAAAAATAATCTGTCAGAAGGAAAGAAAACAGCCCTGCTCCTAACTGTTCCAAAGAACGGAAAGACACGGGCCGTTCCTCTCCATCCTGCCCTGCTCCCCCTCCTGGAGACTTGGCTGTCACAGCTTCAGGACGGGGATTTTTTGCTAACCGGCACCAGATACCCTGTAGAACCGCGTACCTGCAGCAACCGTTTTAAAAGATTTCTGAAGGATTGTGGACTACGGGATACCCATTTTCATACCCTGCGTCATACATTTGCCACAGAATGTGTAGAATCCGGCGTGAACCTGAAAGTGTTAAGCGAAATTCTCGGCCATTCAAGCATCCAGATCACGGCGTCGCGCTATATCCATTTGTCCATGCGCTACAAAAAACAGCAGATCAGTTTCCTGGCTTTTCCCGGCTATGCGCCGTCGGACGACCCGTCTGAGAACGTGAAAACCGCCTGAATTTCCCGGAAAAGACGTGGCGCTTCCGGGAAGAAAATATTCCCGGAATTTTTTGTATCAGAAAACAGCCTGCCTGGATTTATCCTCCATGCCGGCTGTTTTGCTGTTATTTTATAGATTTGTATATTTGAGTTGCCAGTGATGACAAAAACTCGGTACAAACTGGAGCTGTTGACAAACTCTTTTCTCCATACCTCTATTATGGTAAAATAGAAAAAAGTCTGCAAATAAAAAGTCAAGCAGAAATTTGAGAACTTTGAAAAATTTATACAGGTTGAATTAAAAGTACAAAAACCAGACCACCGCAGGACGTTGGTCTGACAAAGATATGAAAGCTGGGCTTAGTTTTCTCCCGTTTCGGGCAGTGATGCGAAGTATTCCCGTACCCGTCCGTAATAAATACGGAGAAACTTGTTTGCGCCGGCAGTCATGTAGACGTAGTAAGGCTTGCCCTGAGCACGTTTTTTATCCATAAAGACGTAAACGGGGTCGTCAATGGGCGAACGCTTGATTAGCCCGTCCATGATCTGAAAGAGCGTCCTTCGCAAATGGGGAGAACCTTTCTTTGAGGTACGCACGCTCTTCTGGACGTGTTTGCCGGAATCGTTCTTTCCGGGATCGACGCCCGCAAAGGCTGTTAGGGCTTCCCGGTGCGTGAAACGCGTCACGTCCCCGATCTCAGCCATAAGCTGCGGACCAAGGGTAGAGCCGACGCCGTTCATTGCCATGACAACGGGATATTCCGGTAGAGCAGAAGCGGTTTCGTCCATCTTTATCCGAAGGTTTTCCACGGTTTCGGAAGCGGTGTTTAGCATGGCGACAGCCTGCCGGATGAGCATTTTCGTGTTGTCATCTTTCGGGAACACGGCAATGAGGTCGCAGGAAGCCTCGTAGACTTTCTCCGCTTTCTCCGCACTGAAATTGTAACCCTTGTGCTTGCACCATTTCCGATAGTGCTCCGTAAAGGCGGAAAGGGATTTTCCCCGGACACAGTCCACATGCCAGTAGGTGTAAACAAAATCCACCCATTTCTGGCTGCCGTCGCTGCGGGCGGGACTGTCAAAGAGGTCGTTCGCGCCCGGGTAAGACTGGTCGAGCAGTGCAATGAGGTTGTTCTTCATGGCAGTTTTCTGTGCCATAAAGAAGCTGAACTGCCGGTTCATTGTTTTGAGTTGGTTGCGTGTTTTATCCATGCTTCCATATTGCTTCAGTTTTGCCCATCGGTCAAGAGTATATCGTGCGATTTTTTTGGAATCCGCCTTGTCCGTCTTGGGAGAGCGGAGGGAATCATCAGCGAAATCCCTGATGAGGACAGGATTTACGGCACTGACAAAGATGCCGGCGTCGGAAAGCCAGGCGGCAAGCGGCTCGTAGTATCTGCCCGTGTGTTCCATGCAGGCTTTTGTCTCGCCGTCAAGGCTTTGGATTTGTTTGATTAATTCATTGATGGCGGACTTGGTGTGTGGGATGTCGCGGGGCGGCATGAGGACCACATCGCCTGGTCTGCGGATCGTAACGGTGCTTTTGCCTTTGGAAACATCAATACCAACAGCGTTCATAATGGATACTCCTTTGTAAATGGATTAGCAATGGTCAATACCAGTTTTCCCATTGCCTATTCAATCTACTGGGTGTTTCACACGAACGTCTCATGGTTCAACCTGCGTAAAACGAATGCTGCGAATGAGGGGGCTGGTTGGCTGACTTTTCTACGGACGTAAAGTCCTGAAAGGAAGGAGGCCAGACCTATTGCCATACTCATTCTAACAGCTTAAGCAACAAGATGGATAATTCCTTACTGGCTGTAAGGGGTATTAACCATAAATATATTGTAGTAGTAAGGAGGGTTCACTTATGATGACACGAACAGAAAACAAACAGATTCGATTCCATATGGTTACCATCGAAGACCTCGTACCACAAGACCATTTTTTACGGAAACTCGATCAGCTTGTGGACTTTTCTTTTATCTATAAAGAAACTGAGAACTATTACTGCCATCATAATGGACGCCCGTCTATTGACCCGGTGATTCTGATCAAGTATCTCCTGGTCGGCTTTCTGTTTGGCATTAATTCGGAACGGAAAATCGAACAGGAAATACAAGTAAATATGGCATACCGCTGGTTTTTAGGTCTGGATCTGGAGGAACGTGTTCCGGACCATTCTACCATATCCCAAAACAGGCGCAGGCGTTTCCATGGGACGGACCTGTTTCGGCGCTTGTTTGAGCAGATTGTTTTGCAATGTATAGAAAAGGGCCTGGTGGATGGAAAAACCATCCTGACCGATTCGACGCATGTAAAGGCAAACGCTTCCCCGAGAAAAAACATAAAAATCACGGCAGAAAAAGAAACCAGCGTTTACATGAACCTCCTGGATCTCCATGAGGCAGAGGAACGGCGGCGGTTAGAGAATGCCGGCGCGATCAGGCCTCAACGAAAAAGCCACAATCAAAAAAAAACAAGTAAGAGAGAAAACCGTCAATCAGACAGATCCGGATGCTGGAATTCTGAAACGACCGGGCAAACCAGAGGGGCCGCATTATTTGAGTCACCAGAGTGTGGATAGCAGACATGGAATTATCGTGGATGTGGAAGTAACTCCAGGAAACGTGAATGATTCCCATCCATATCTGGAGCGGATAGAGTATATGCGGAACCATCTGGGACTGCCAATAGAAGCAGCGGGCGCAGATAAGGCATATGGGAAGAGCCTGATCTGCCGGAGGCTTCAGGAAATGGGAATCCGTTTGTATACACCCAGAGTAGCCAGCGGCATCCACTATCAGGCAGAGTTCACCCGTAAAGAATTCCAATATGAGGAGGAAACGGACAGCTTTGTTTGTCCTGGCGGAAAACATCTGTTATTGAGAAGTCTGGAGAGGGAGGAGTACAATATTTGCCGTGTATACCGTGCGGACAAAGAAGATTGCCAAAGCTGTGCCATGTCCAGCCGGTGTTTAAGCGCCCAAGCGCAGAAGCGAACCCTACGGGTAAATATCTTTGAAGAAGCAGTAAAAAAGTGCCGTGAAAGGGAAGGGACAGCGATGCATACCCATATCCTGAACATGCGGCAAATATGGTGCGAGGGAAGTTTTGCGGCGCAAAAGGCGCGGCACAATTTAAGAAGCCTGTACAGACGGGGACAAGAGGCAGCGGAAGCCCACTGCCTCTTGTCAGCTATGGCATTAAACATGAAACGGATGGTAAAATGTTTGGGATAACACCGTGGAGGTGTTTTTTTACGCTTTACCAGCTCAACTATATCTCGAGATCATTACAGAAAAAGAATTTGTGGGGTTTGTCAACAGCTCCAAACTGGCTTATAGAAAGTTTTTGCTATCATCAGACATATGGCATTTCCCATTCATTAAGGATTCAGCAGCGTTACTTATGGAAATCCAAAATGTATGACTGAATAGAATTATTTCAGAAGATAAACTTCCGCGTAATTCACTCCCAGCGCGTTGGCCCTGTCGTGGTCGTTCACGTAAATATCAATGCGGTTCCCCTTGATGGCCCCGCCGCAGTCCTCGGCCGTGAAGATATGGCCGTTGATGATCACCTGGGTTCCGTAGGGGATCACCGTCGGATCCACCGCAATGGTCCGGCCCTCTACCACCGGCGTTCCGGTGGCCGTGATTCCCGTTTCCACGTCGCAGCAGATTTCACAGGCGCAGTAATAGGTCAGCTTAAACTCTCCCAGATTCGTCCCATACATGGCCGGCTCCGCGTTGACCTCCGCGATGTCGCCGCTTCCGTAGGCGTAGACCGTATCCTCCAGGATCCGGGTGGCCCATACGGCGTGGGCGGTGTCCAGCGTCCCTCTGACGATTCCCACGTTGGTGCTCATGGCCTCGATGGTCTGGCCGTCCCCGGCGTAAATCACCACATGGTAGACCACTCCGTTTCTGGCGTAGAAAATCAGATCGCCAGGCTGGGCGTCCTCCACCGGAATCTGGGTTCCGTACTGGGACTGCTCCCCGGAGGTTCTGGGCAGCTCATAGCCGTACTGACGGAAAATGCTCTGAACGAAGCCGGAGCAGTCGGCCCCCTCCGTCAAACTGGTTCCTCCCCATACATAGGGATTTCCGATGAACTGGGCGGCGAAGTCCAGCAGGGACTGCCGCAGCTCGCCTCCGGGCACCCCGGATTTGATGGAGGTCAGCGTATAATAGATCGCCTCGTTTTCCTCCGGCTCGATCAGCTGCTCCGCCAGGCCAAAGGACTCCTCGCCCTTTTCCTCCACGGCCCGGTCCGTCTCCTCGCCGAAATCAATATATTCGCTCTTTACAAAGCCCCGCACATCCCCGGACTCGATATAAATCCATTCCTGGTCCTGATCTGCCAGGATATAGCACAGAGCCCCCTGGGAAAGGGTTCCCACAATCCGGCTGTCCGTACCCTGTCCTTCCCGGATGTTCAGCTTTGTCGCATTGCAGAGGGCATATTTCTTGTCAATGACCGTCTGGTTCACCGTGGCCCGGAGCCAAGTAAAGGCTTCGTTTTCCTGCCAGGGCACCAGTTCTGCGGCTTCCGCCGCCACCGTCCCGATTCCGGTATATTCCGTCCCTGCTTCCTCAGCCAGGGCCTTCGCTGTATTCTGATACTGCTCCAGAAGGCTCTGGGCCTCGTCGCCGGTCATCACCTGCTCTGCCTTCACAAAGCCTCTGACCCGGCCGGATTCCACATACAGCCAGCCCGTCTCCTGATCCTCCTTGAGGACGTAGCAGACGCCGTTCTGGGCCAGGCTTCCAATACTCCTGGATTCCTGATCCATCTCTTCCTTGATCTCCAGGTCCTCGACCGCAAAGGCGTACTTCCGGGCTACGGTCCAGAACCGGAAATCCTCCACGATGACCGGCAGCTCGATGATCTGCTGGGCCGCGATCAGCTGCTCATTGGTGGAAGTGGAGGCCCCCGGCGTCTGCTCCGGCTCCGGCGTAACCGCCGGCGTCTCTGTTCCTTCCCCAGGCTGCTCTCCCGGTGTCTCCGTTCCTTCCCCAGGCTGCTCTCCCGGCGTCTCCGTTCCTTCCCCGGTTTCCTCGGACGGCTCTTCCCGGAGCTGGGGCGTACCGTCTCCGTTCAGGATCACGCAGCCGTTTTCATCCAGCACATACTGCCAGCCCTCCGGCAGCACATAGCCGGTCCTCTGCTCATAAGCCTCCGGCGTCTCAGACAGGCATTCCGTATCGGACGCCTCCTGCCCTCCTGCCGAAGCGCCTGCCTCTGTTCCCGCCTGCGCTGCGCCGCCCTCTGCTGCCAGCACCGGCGCAGGCGCCGCCATGCAAAAAGCCAGCACCGGTATCAGTAATTTCCTTAATTCCTTCCGTTTCATTGTCTGTCCTGCCTTTCCTCTTGTTTGCGTTTTATCCCTTCATCTGTTTTCCCGGGCCGCCGGACGTTTCTTTTTCAGCAGCCCGTCCACGTCTTCCAGCAGACAGGTCCAGTTCGTGAACCGAACCGGGCCGTCGGACGGCTTCTCCGCGCTGTCCGCAGTTCCGCAGATGAAACAGTCCGGCTCCGACATGGTGTCCAGATTTACCGGACGCCTGCCCTGGGGACAGGTATATGCGAACCAGGCATATTTTCCTTCCCTCTCAAATACAGCGGATATTCTGTAAGCTCCGACCGTATAACGGACCAGCTTCATCCCGTACTCCTTCCCTTCCTTCCGCAGAGTTTTTTTCATATCGTCGGCAAATTTCAGGAAACCCTTCGAAACAATTTTTCCTGCCCTGATTCCTGCAATGATTACTCCATGGTATTTTTCAAAGAACCGTTCCATTTTTCTTTCTTCTTTCCTTATACATTCCTGCCGGCTCCACTTCCCACAGTTTTGCGGTATTTCTCAAAAAACATCGCCAAGTCCCGGATTTGTCAGGCAGCAGAGCAGAGCCTTTTTCAGCCTTTCCTGTCCTCCTACGGCCGTAAAGGGATAATATACGATTTCTGTTTTCTGCATAAAAAAACTCCCTCTCTGGGGAGATGCGTCATCATGTGGGGAAATATCTTCGACGCCCGGCGCACTGCCAAGCGGAAAAGCCTGACCATCATATTTTTTGCGGAGGAAAATGATGTGGCTCAGAACAGCCCACCTGACATCGAAGTATCTCGCCCTGCCGTTTAAACGATGTATAAATTCCGTTCAAAGGTTCCCGGCGGAGCAAGCTACGCTCTCAATCAGGTTTCCATATCTATCTATAGACGGAAGACTTTACCTGGAATCTTCAACCTTATACGCAACAAGCAGGTTTCCTGGCTCTCAGATCGTCACGCAGCGCTCCTTCTCATATGATTTTCATACAATGGATTCTTACGCCTTGCTCCCTGATTACAGTGACCGGCTCGCCTGGGACTTACACCCAATTCCCTTTTCACCGGCGCGCTTTTCGCGCGCAGATGCACTTGTTACGCCGATATGGAACTTATACACAAGCTCATCATACTCTCAGCAGATAGAATTGTCAATCAAAAATTATTTTCGTCATAATCCGAAGAAAATACCTCTTCTTTATAGTTTCTGCAGAGCATCACTAATCGCTGTAATCCAAAAATGCGCAACAATTAGGAAACAGACCAAACTTGGCAAAAGCCACAAAAATCTCACCCATTTATTTTGGCATTTTATTAACGAAAATGCCAAAAGATTTGCAATTACCAGCGGCAAAAGCCCAAGTGTCAAAACAAAACCTGACGCTTCGTATTCTCGCATGGGGAGCATTGCTTCTGAGTTACCAATTGTTGTATCATGCATCAGATATGGTAGCGCATAATATCCGAGACATATAACCCCTATAATATTTATTCCGATAATTATTTTCTTTTTAAAACTCAATTTCATAGCCTCTATACTCATCATTATGGAAAACATCAATTATGATCCAGACTGCACCAGGATCACTGACAAGAGTTCAGGCAGCAGCGCAGAATCGATACCACCGGCAGACTGATACCTGATGATTGGGTTGTTACTTTTATTGCTCTTCTCTCTAGCACAAAGGGACCCATCAATCTGATCTCAGGGTGCCCGTGCAAAGAAAGGATATGGTTTTATACCACATTTTGTATACCATGATAATAGTTATCTTACAACTATTTTTTCTATTTTTCAATACGTTTCCTAATTTATATCTCATCGTGTTTTTATGGGACTTCCACATCATTCCAGTACCGCCAATTCCAAGCCATGGTGAACGGGATTACGGTACAGCTGGGTATTCAGGCCGTACGCCTGCCGCATATGCTCCGGGCTCATGACCTCCCCGGCCGTTCCCTGTGCTAGAAGCTCCCCCTCATGCAGCAGAAAGAACGTGTCGCAGTACCGCAGGGCGATGTTCAGATCGTGAACCGCAGCCAGCACCGTTTTTCCCTCACAAGCAAGCCTTTGGCCGAACTGGAACAGCTGCCTCTGGTAGCGCAGGTCCAGATTGGCCGTGGGCTCATCCAGCAGTACCACCCGGCTGTCCTGGGCCAGCGTCTTTGCAAAAAGAACCCGTTGCCGTTCCCCGCCCGAAATTCGCGTGACTAAGACATCGGCGAACTCCAGCACACCCGTATCCCTCATGGCCTGCACCACAATCCGCTCATCTCCCTTCTCTCCCCAAAAGCCCTTTTTCCAGTAGGGATAGCGTCCGAACTCTACCACCTGGCGGCAGGTAAAGTCAAATTCCAGATTGGTATTCTGATTCATTAGCGACACCAGCCGCGCCACTTCCTTTTCCGTACAATCCCGGATATTTCTGCCCCAGACGCGCACCTCCCCAGAGCAAGCGTGAATCCCGTTGATACATTTCAGAAGGGTTGTTTTGCCCGCGCCGTTCGCCCCCAGCACCCCGGCAAAGCAGCCCCGGTCGGCAGACAGGGAAATATCCTTCAGAATCGTGCGGCCGCCGGCCTGAAAGGTAATGTGTTTTAATTCGACTCCCGGTTCCATCAACGTGCCTGCTCCTTTCTGCTGCGATAGATGAGATAGAGAAAATACGGCGCTCCGATCACCGCCGTGAGGATACCCACCGCGATTTCCGCCGGAACCGCGATAGTCCTGGCCAGCAGGTCGCAGAACGTCAGGAACACCGCGCCGCCCATGGCGCTGGCGGGGATCAGATAGCGGTTGTCCGCCCCTATCAGAAGGCGGATGATGTGCGGGATGACAAGCCCCACAAACTGGATACCGCCGCTGACACAGACCGCCATGGCTGTGATCAGGCTGGTCACAAAGAGGAACTGTTTCCGGCTCCGGTAGGGGTTTAGCCCCACCGACTGGGCCTCTTCCTCTCCAAGCATCAGGATATTCAGCTTCCGTGCGTGCCAGAAAAGCCAGGTTGTGCCCAGCAGAATCGGCAGAACCACCAGCTTCACATGTTCCCATCGGGTGGAGGACAGGCTTCCCATGGACCAGTATAGGTATTCCTTCATCTGTCCCTCTTCCATATAACTCAGGATCAGCGAAACCATGGCGCGCAAAAAGGTGCTGACGGCGATTCCCGCCAGCACCAGCGTGAGGACGGAAACCTTTCCCTTCCTCGATGAAAAGCTGAACACCCCGAAGGCCGTCAACAGCGCGCCCGCCACCGCCATCAGCGGCATGGCCAGAAAGGTGGCCGCCGAAAGCCCTGTGGCAATGGCCAGAATAGCTCCCAGGCTGGCTCCGCTGGTAATACCCAGCACACCCGTATCCGCCATAGGGTTTTTGTACACGCCCTGGATGACCGCGCCGGATACGGCGAAACCCATGCCGGTCAGCATGCTCAGCAGCACCCGTGGAAAACGGATGTTGAAGAGAATGTTGGTTCGCGCCTCCGAGACCGGAAATTCTGCCCCGAACAGCTCATTGGCCAGAATTTTCCCTGTTTCCTCCAGAGGCATGGCCACCGAACCGATGACCAGCCCCAGGATGAATATGACGGCCAGCGCAAAGCCCAAAACGATAAATACGCGCTTTTTTCTCATATGCCAGGCCTTCCCTTATTATTTATAGAGATCCGGATAGCAACTCTCTGCGATAAACTCCAGCCCGTCCACCGCGAACTGGGAAACGTTCGTGATGGAGTTGTCCGTGGAGGCGTAAATTCTTCCGTTCTTCACCGCATCTACCGTCTGCAGGCTTTCGTCGCTTTTCAGGGTTTCCACAAAGGCCTGGAACTCCTCGTCCGTATCGGAAGCCCACTCCACCAGAATGATGACCTCCGGATTCATTTCCACGATCTGTTCCTTGGAAATCTTCGCCGTTCCCTCCAGTCCGGCCTCAGACGACACATTGACCGCTCCCGCCGTCGTCACCATATCGTCGAAAATCGTTCCCAGGGCATTGCTGCTCTCGTGCATGTTGTAAGCCATAACCCGGACCTTATCCTCTTCCGCGATCCCGTCCGCCACGGTCTCCACCGCCTGAATCCGTTCCTCCATATCCTGAACCAGAGCCTCTGTCTTTTCATCATCGCCCAGCAGGTAGCCCAGATCCTTCACAATCTGCACCTGCTCCTCCAGGGTTTTCGGCGTCGTATAGCCGTAGAAGGGGATGCCGCTATCCGCAATCTGCGCCTTCAGGTCCTCGTCCACCCAACTGGAACCAATGATAAAATCCGGCTCCAGGTCCATCAGAATCTCCGCGTTTTCGTTGATTCTGGGAATATCCTCATAAACCGAAGCATCGGCCGCCAGATAGGCGCAGCCGTTGTCCAGGCCCGACAGGCCCGCAATAAATTCCGCGTCCGTCAGCCCCAGCAGCATTTCATCCGTGCCGAACACTAGGGACGCCACCCGCTCCGGACGGCTCTCCAGTATAACTGTCGTATCCTCGGATACCTGAAGCTCCCGGGGATAGGACGCCTCTGCCGTCTCCCCGGAGGAGCCGGACGAGGCGGCTGAATCCGCGGCGCTGTCCTCCCCCGACGACGCACTCACAGAAGCCGACTCCGATGATGTGCCGGAAGAATCCGCAGCCTCCGTCCCGGAGGATGTGACCGCCGAGCCGGAGCTGGACGCATCGCCCCCTCCGCCGCATCCGGCCATCAGTCCCGCTCCCAGAGACAGCGCCGCCATTACCGCCAACATTCTTGTTTTCATTCGACTCATGATTTTTTCCTCCTGTCCTTCCATAAAGATGCTTCTGGCTCTGTGTCTGCCCAAATAAAAAGAACCCCCATTGCATACAATGGCGATTCACAGTTTTCCAACTCAGGCCACTCTTTTTCCCACCAAAAAGCAATGTTTTTTCTCGCAAGGCAGGTCTCCTGGCTGAAATCGTCATCTGCTCCGCCTTCCCAGGAACGAATCCCAGTGGCGTCTTGGAACAGATATAATTATCACAGTAAAGCGGGCTGCCGCAGATTCTCACTGCATTCCCTTTTCAACACAGCATAGCTGTGTACCCTGCAAGTTGTCCCTATTCTGTTTTACTTTCGAAAGTACAGGCTAAGTATAGCCGATTCTTCTTCTTTTTGTAAAGTATCAAATCGGCATATATTTATTCCAAAATCATATTGTTCGCTGCCGTTCACCGTGCGCTGTCATTCAAAAATTCCCGAATCAGTTTCTTGACCTCCTCTATGTCCCTTTTATTCCATACCGCCATAATACTCTGCTCCTCGCAGAAGGGAATCAGCCGCACCCGGCGGTTGTCCTCAGGATAGAAAAGCCTCGGCCCCAGCGTAATTCCCTGGCCGATTTCCACCTGTACGACAGCCGTCACATCGCTGTTCACATAACGAACCGATTCCGGCCTGACCTGATGTTCTACGCAGAGACGGTGGATGCCGCACTGCTTCTGAGGGCTGTTCTCTGGCTGTCCAAAAATCAGCCGCTGACCGTTCAGGTCATCGTAGGTCATGGCGGATAGCTTTGCCAGAGGACTTTTCTCATGAACCACCGCCACCAGCGGGCAGGTTCCCACCTTCTTGGTCTCAAAGCAGTCCTGGCCCTCGGGAATATCCGTTTCCAGTAGAAAGGCCATGTCCAGCTCCTTTTTCTGCAGGTCCTCCAGCAGCAAGGCGCGGTTCTCTCGTTTGACCCGAATGTCCAAATCGGGCTTCCGCCGGGCCAAACCTTCCACAAACGGAAAAAGAAATCCGGAGGTATTCAGCACGGGAAAACAGCCGATGGAAAAATTGCTCATCTCAAACCGCTGAAGGCGGCTGGCCTCCGCCAGGTCCCGTTTGTAGCTGTCCAGCATTTTCTTCCACATCTCATACAGGTGTTTCCCCGCCCTAGTTAGCCGGACGCTGCGCCCCTCCCGGGCCAGCAGCGGAAGCCCCAGCTGCTCCTCCAGGGCGATCATCTTCTTGCTGAGCAGGGGCTGGGCGATATACAGCCGTTCCGCAGCCTGGGTGATGCTTCCCGCCTCGGCCACAGTTAAAAAATACTGAATCTGCCGTAGCGTCACGTCAAAAATCCCGTTCTGCATCTTTTTTCTCCTCCTTGTGCTACTACTATAGCACAGACCGCCGCCGTTGGAAATGTTTTTGCCTGTATCTGCCGCATCTTCTGACAGATAAATAACAGGCATTGTGATGTCAAAAAGCCTTTCTCTCTTGGATTTCTGCCATTTGCCTTTTAATCTCTGCATCCTGCTCCCCTCGTTCCAAAGCGCTCAAAATCTGATCCATTTCTTCTGTTCCAACTCGCTTCACAAATGCTAAGATGCACGCCCACAAGGGCTGGCTGAAATCGATTGGGAGTTTTGTACCGACCATCGGCACATCTTTTTCATGTTCTTGCGTTGTTTCTTCCTGGGGATGTAGATTCAGATGCAGGAAATCAGCTTCTGATAATTGGATTTTTACAGCTCCCTTATCCTCTGGTGTTTCTAACCACTCCAGAACCATCGGAGTTTCCGCATCTTCCCGTATGGTATGGGCCAGCCCCCGGCTATTCTTGATTACCTTCACAGGATGCTCATAACCTCCGCTTTTATTCAAGGCGATTGCGCTTCGATACGGGCCCTCTTTTTCTGGCATCTCCCAGGGAAGGGCTTTCCGATCCCGAACCGGGAGCTGCCCCTCTAGAAAAATAATACACTCCTTCCGATCCATCCGGCGAACCTCCGATGGTGTCATCAGTTCCCGGCCGGTCCGATTATAATTTACGCTACCACTTTTCCCGGACTGCCCGTCACTGGCCGTATCAATCGTCATTTTGCCAATGAGTTCTGATATATATTTGTGAGTTTCCAGCGCTCCGGATCCGCTGCCTAGGTACATAAGCACCGCACAGTTGTCCATCAGGATCTGCCATTTATCCCCCGGATACAGGGTTTTTAGCTGCGCCACAGACTGTAGGATCGGAATCAGGGCAATATTCCGGGAGCGTACAACGCCCATTAAACTGTCCACCGCATAGGGCCTGGCACCCGCGTAAAATTCATCCATCCAGATCTCTAATGGGATCGGCAAACTTCCTCCCCTGTCACGGAAATCTTCATCGGCCATTCGCATCAGAACGCTTAGTGCCTGCGTATAGAGTGTCGAACAAATGAAATTGAAAGATTTATCATCATCCGGGACACATAAAAACAGTGCTATTTTCTGATTGGTTGGATGCTCTACTGTCCCGCCAACACCTGTTCCAAACTCCCGCAAATGGATGTCATCCCCGGAAAAAATTCGTTTTATTCCCTCAGTTTCAAACAACTTCAGCATCGCATTGACAATGATAATAATGCTTCTTACGGTTTCCTCTGCGCCGCGCTTTAACTTTCGGTAATCTCGGACAGCCGGATGATCCGGGCCATATTTTTCCGCCAACTTGTCCATTTTTAGCTGCAGCACCGTAGGTGGATTATCCCCCTCTTCCGTCGGATGATCTGTTGCAAGTGTCGCTTCATCATTGACCAGCTGCATAATCTGATTCATATTGCCTACTCTCCCCTCCTCTTTTGCAACTGCCCATTCATGGAAAAATACAGACTGCAAATACAAACAGGCCCCATCCTGCCAGAATGGGTCACCCTTGGCCACATCCGGCGGGGTCAGGGAATCCTGAATGGCCGCAATCATCCGGATAATATCCTCCTCGGTTTCCACATACTCAAACGGGTTAAACCGATCCGAACGATCCGGCTCCTTTAAGTTCAGACATCGAATGGTGTATTCTTGACTTTTTAAATAGTTTCCATATCGATACAGCAGCTCCCCTTTTACATCCAGCACGATATAATTACAGGACGCCTGCAATAAATTTGGCGTTACAACGGAATTCGTTTTATAGGTTCCACTGCTTCCAATGACCAGCATATTATTATTGGATAGCTTTGCCTCTCCTTCCCGCGTAATTGCAAGATGCCTGCTTAAGATCCGGTTTTTCTGCGGATCTTTATCCCGGAGTTTTTTATCCAGTGCCCGGACATCCGCCCACTCCTCTGTTCCATACTCACAACCGCTGTGAAAATTGCGATAATGGGTCTGCAAGTACAGGGCCAGAAAAATCCAGATAAGGAAACCAACACACAGACAGGCCGGCGTCTTTTCATTCCACCAGATAGTAAACGGATGCCGGATAATATACAAGGCATACCCCTGCATGTTTGAAAATGACAAATCCTCATAGCAAAACAAACCGGACAGGTAATAGCTGATAAGCAACATTCCAGCCAGAAGTAACAAATATAACCACCATGGTATCTTCCGTTTTTCAATCATCCTCTTCATCCTTTTAAAGCTTCCGCAACTCCGGCCATAATATACTCTGCACACGGAAGAGCAATCGCATTTCCAAGAGCCCGGCATCGTGCAGCCGGACTCACAGGTTCACCTTCTGCCCCATACGCTGTCCATCCATCCGGCAACCCAATCAGCCGTTCGCACTCCAGCGGTGTCACGTACCGGATCACCCCGTCTCTTTCTTTTCCTTCATACCAGAAAGAAAACATATTTACTGATCCAGAGAGCAAGGTGGGAAAAGGACCATTTGGCCTTCCAAAGCTCCGGAAGAACGCAGATGCATCTTTGTTTTTGGCCGACTGGCGCATCCGACGTTCTTCGAAGGGATGGAGGATGGGTACCTTCCCCCTTGGCGCAGCAGTAAGTATTCGATCCACTCGGGTGGCCTGCAGCCCGCCCGAACAGCCAGCGTCAGAATATGTATGCAATTCACGGGGTTTAAATAATACCGTTCTGGCACGTTTTCCTCTAAAATCTGCCACCAGGAAGATCCTGCGTCTTCTTGCCAACCGTCTGCCGCCTCCCCAATACTGGGCGTCCATAAGCCGCCAACAGAGATCGGGGCCATGCCCTCCCACCAGTCCGGCATTCGCCCATTTCCCAACGCCAGGTATTGGAATGCCGGTGCCTTGGAATGCTTCCAGTACGGCTCGGAAATCCATCCCGTTTCCTGATGTAAAAGCTCCTGCAACGTTTTCCCAAACAGCGAAAACTGGATATAAGCCATGACTTGCACACCTCATCTCTTTTATAATTCGAATTGCATCGTAAAACAGCCCGGATTTGCTTCCGGAAAGCCCTTCCCTTGCACCCATAGTGGATAAATTCTGACAGGGAGAACCAAATGTGATCACGTGTACCGGCTGAATCGCCCCGCCATTTAACTTCGTAATGTCCCCCAAATGCTCCATCTCCGGAAAGTGCCGCTTTGTAATCGATATAGGAACTTTTTCGATCTCACTGGCCCACACCGGCCGAATCCCAAATCGGGAGGCCGCCAGGGGAAATACGCCGATCCCATCAAATAAACTCCCCAATGTTAGTTTCATGCCGTCTCCTTTACCGTGCCATGACTGGCGGCGCTTTGGGAACCACTTTTCCTACCGCCTCTACCGCTTTTTTTACCGGTTCCATACGCCGTTCCCGGAAGGTTTCTGTTACCTGATCAAAACTCCGGAACAGTGCCGCGCCGTCTTTATAATCCGTGATCCAATTTCCCTTCCGATCTAAAACTTCCGGTCGTTCATCCCGGCTGATAAATGCAATATAACGTTCTCGTTCGCTGTCTCCCACAGAAAACACCTGCTGCATCGGCACCTTTAAGGTGGCCTCGTTCTCACCATATCTTCCCGGAATCCGGCAGTAAAAATGCTCTCTGTCCCGTTCCTGATAAGCAGTCGCCTGCTGACCTGCGATTAACGTATCCGCATCAATAGACAGCCTCACATAGCTATTATCCAGAAAATACCGGGCAAATTCCGGATTTTCAGCAGGCAATGGTTTTCGTCCTAATCTTTCTAGCTGCTGCTCCACACTCCCTTTACCTGCTCTTTCATAAGATGCAGCCGCCGCCTGGTATTTCGGATCTATGGAATTAACATATTCTTCCGCACTGCGCTTTGCCGTATCCTGGTATTGGCTGACCGTCATATCCCGGATTTCCTCCGGCTTCTGGCCGGCCCGAAGCAATTCGTCCTTTAAAAGGTTATACCAATGACGTACTTTAGATAAATCTGTGTCCGCCACGAGGAACTGTACCTGTCCATCCCCTACATGCAGATCCGGCAAGAGGGAATAATTTACACGCAGACTCTGAAAATCTTCTTCGATCTGGCGAATCCGATCCTCGCCCGGGATGGAGAGGATACTGGCCCGTTTATCCGTCAAGGACAGCAAATCCTTCTGCCGGCTTTCTCCTCCGGACAGCTGCTGATCCAGATAGGCGTTAAAGAACGCGCCGAATTTCTGTCTATCCTTCTGATAGACGCAAATCTGGAACGCCTGGTCTTTGACATTCAGATCCGGCAGGATATGATAGCGGATTCCCATCCGATCCAGATCACTCTTTACCTTTTTTAAAAATTGATCCAGCTGCCCATCTGGGGCATCCGTAAGCCGGTAAGGAATATGAATAATGTCATAATTTCCTCCCGACGCTCTCAAAAATTGCTCAAACCGCCGTACCTCTCCGCCTTTCAAGACATGTTCTCGGTGGAGCCGACAGATCAGCTGGTAGATCTGCAGCACCGCCGTGGCCCCATTTCTCGCTATCATATTCATGCTGTACTGGCCCCTTTGGATCTGCATCATCATTTCATTCATCACTTGATCGGTTTCCGACATATAATTTTCTCCCTTCTATCCGTCCATTTTTTCTTATTTCTCAATGTTTCCCCGGAACTTTTATTTCCGAAAATTGAAACCGTGTCGGCTTCTTTTCCCCTCTTACTTCCTGTTTCCGATCCTGTTCAAATTCCAGGCCGGTATGCTCCAATTTTTGCTGTTTTTTCCATGCCTCCTCCGCGCGAGAAAACGCCAGCGGCTTTTTTCCTGCACATACTGGTGTTTCTGTATCCCGCATTACAATTTGATAGCTATTGTTACTCAGGATAATTCGATACTTCCATTCCGGATGGAACTCCTGCAAGCGATCCAGGCAAGCAAGATTCGCCGCCCGCAGTGCTTGAAGTTCCCCTTCCATCTGTTCGATCAGCCAATCTAATCGTTGCAGCCCTTCCTGATATTTTGATATTTGCCCCTGCCTTTTGTTTACTTCTTTTCTCCGCATGGCTTTTACCTCTCATTCATCAGAGAACCGGCCCTTTTTTCGGAGCTTTTTTCGTATGTTCCAAGGATAGATTCTCTTGCTTTACTCGCCTCTCATATTCCGATGCCTTCTCTAGTTTGCTCGTTTTCTTATCATAGTGATAAACGGTATCCGAGAGCCAGACCTTCGGGTTTACGATTTCTCGATTCACACCACGTACCATTTCTTCCAACTCCCCGGCTTTCAACCCCAACAATTCCGGTGCTAAAATAACCTCATGACACGATGACGGCAAAATATAATAATTACCTAATTCCTTCCCCACTTCTTCTTTTACGCCTGGATATAAAATTGCAGATGCTCCATAACACCTCCGTTTATTGGTTATCATCCAAAGTTCTTCCTGGGGATTCTGCAGCTCATTCTGTGCATTTTCCTGAACCCCATTTACAATATCTATCAAGCGAACTTTTACAGGCGGATAATTCTTTATCATATTCTGCCACGCATGTAAGACCAACTGACGTGTCGAAACTCCCCATTCATTGATTATGCTTTCATTAATTCGGATATAAGGATGCGGCTCATCTTCCGATGGATTCCCGGCATATGGGATAAAACAGAAATCCGTAGTCCGAACTCCAACATCCGGACAATCCCGTGCATTCACAGGAGAGTCAAGACTCCGTAGTGCCAAATAAAACTCATCCCTGGCCGTATCATAATTCTTTAGTTTGCTGATCAGTTCTTTTGCTTCTTCTTGAAACTCTCGATTCACTTGATCCACAATTTCTTCGCAAGTCTGTTTAATTGCTGCTTCCTGTGGTAAATTACCATACATTTCATGTAGAGTTTGCAGGTTATAATCAATCCGGATTTCGCGGTTTTCCTGATACGGAAATCCAATCACCAGATCCGCTTCTGTTTTACTCCAGTTTCTCCGCGTAACCGAATACTCCGGGGAAATCTCCGGGAGATATTCCTTTCTCATGTTTTTTGTCACTTCAACGGCAAATGTTGTAAAATCCATATTCCTAACCTCCTCTGCAATCTTTACAGGTGCGGATATTTTCTTTCCTGATGTGGTTGTTTTTTCATGTTTTTCTTCGGTTGCGGCTCTTCCTGTTTTCTTTCTATACAATCAGCTGCCAGTAACAGCCGCTCTTTCTTCGTGTCATAGCAGTAAACATTCTCTGATAAGAAAGAATATTTGGAGCTCAATAATTTCTCCGCCTGTAAAATACCCTCTCGCCCCTTCCGTTCTCCATAGCCATCCGGAACTACAAAAATATAGTTAGAACTAACAACAAGAAACGAATAATCTCCGATTGTTTCCCCTAATTTCTCCATCATACCCGGATAAAAACGAGAAGCTGCGCCGCAAAAAAACTCCCGACCCGTAACCATAAATGGATTTCTACGGATTACTTCCTGTAACTCCTGATACTTATCTCCCATTGGTATTTCTAACAAATCTGGCAACCCTTTATCCATTGTCTGCAACCGGATACCATATCGCTTCAGTCCATTTTTACATGCCATTTCCACGGCCGTTTCAGCAGATACGCCCCATATTTCCAACTCATTCTTCCTGACTTTAAAGCTCCCTTCATCGCCATCTGGGAGCGTTAAGCGCACACTTGCTACGAGAGCCAAATCTTCTGCTCCTGGAATTTTCTTACAGACACACTCCTCCAACCAATCCGGTCTTTTTCCGACATTACACAAGTCCATGTATAAATGTTCTTTTGCAATTTCAAAATCCAACGCAGTACGCACCATAGCTTTTATCCTAGATAGTTTTTGGCGTTTCAAAATTTCTGTGATAAGCACTGCCGTTTCCTTTACAGCGTGTTCCAGGGATAAATCCTTTACTTCTTTATAGCAACCTTGCAGATCAATTATTATCTCCAGCTGGTTCAAATCGTTTTCTTCCATTTGAGGGAGCATAATTTTTAGCCCGAAAATCGGTCTATCCCCTTGTTCATCCAAAACTATTCGAACCGCTTCTGAAGGTATGAAATCCGGTAAATATTCCATCACAGATCGGTCTATACCCTCCATATACTCTTCAAATGTCATATTTCTAATACTCCTTCCCATAACTTTCTGTAACAACCATCGTTCCCCCTCCTACGTTCGGTACCGCTTCTCGTATATACGTCTCAAACGACTCATTTGCTCCACCGTCAGTGCGGGAGAGGCAAAACGCGCCAGCTCCTCAAACGATAAATTTTCCTCGAAACAATTTAGTAAAAATTCCTTTTGCTCCGACGAATAGTCCGGATCATCCAAATACATTTCCCGAAACCGTATGATTTCTACACTTTTTCTGCCTTTTTTGAAATGCTCCAAAAACGATGGCTTCGTATTTTCTTTTTTTGCAGGTTCGGCCTGATTTTTCCCTCGTTTTAAATTTCGAATTTTTCCTTCCAATTCCGTAATTCGTTCCTTTTGTATGCAAATTGTCTCATCCTTCGCTTCAAGCACATGCTGCTGGGCATCCCTTTCCTGTTTTCGGCTCTCCGTAATTTCCTGCAGATAGGTGTCACGTATGTATGCGTAATCGGCCAAAGCATCTCTTGCCTGCTGCTGAAGCTCTAAGATTTTCTGATAAACGCCCTCTGATAATGGGATACGCTGTTTTATGTGCTGCAATATACGAGCTTTTATTTCGCCCTCCGTCCACTCTTTTCCCCGCATCCCTTTTAGCTCCGCCAGAGGCACCCCTTCATACACGCCCCGGAACCATACGTCCAGTTCTTCTTCCCGACATCCCTGCAGAAACTGCTCTTTTTCTTCCGGGATTTTCAGTATACGACACATAACCTCCAACGCATGTTTCCATACAGGGACTGTCATCTTTTCTGGCGAATGTATCTCCAGTATTTTATCCAGGATCTTCTCCTTGTGTTTCTCCGATTTCTGTCCCAGATTCTCCTTTCCCGCATCATCATCTCCCTTTTTTTCTTCCATTTCTGACAATTCTGCGATACCCCCTTCATCTTTCATCCTTCTCCTTTCCGCGATACGTCAATTTCCCGCCCGCTGCAAGCCACGCCCTGTTTCGTGCCCTTTGCGGCTTTGGCTGCAGCTGTACCACTTTCAGCGTCTCCTCTGCATTTCGCAAGATTCGCCGCAAAATATTCCGTCTCTGCCTCAACTGCTGTATGCGCATTTGCTGTGTATCACGATTTTCCAGCAATGTTTCCGGATATTTCTCTTTTAATTCTCTGAATCGGTCATCGATTGCCTCATAAGCCTCATCCGATACCATCCTCCCTTGCAGCTTTCTCTGCAATTCCTGGTATTCCTGTATTACCGCCTGTTCTTCCTGACTCCAAATCCCTCTTGCAAAATCGACCGTTTCCTTTCGATTTCTTTCTTCTTGCAGCCGCCGCCCGGTACGCTGTAGATCTGCCTGTACCTCTTCTATAGTTTCCAGATGATTTTCAATCAGAAATACACATTCATTTCGCAGCTGTTCAATTTTCAATAGATCTTTCCGTACCCGGTTCTGATCCAGCAGCTGCCTATCATAATCCCGATAATAATAAGCCTGTCGAACTCTCTCCAATGCACACACCTGCAGCTGTCCTTTCGGCTGTAATACCGGAAGCTCTATTTGAGGGAATACCGGCGCATCAACTGCTTTCTCTTTTGTAATCAGCCTCCGACGAATATCTGCCACTGTATACCCCGTTCCCAACCGATAATCCCTCCGGGCTTTTTGGGCACCCGGAGCGATGAGAGCCATGTATTCCCCATGCCGTTGCTCTGAATAACCACTTCGGACAACATACCCCATCTCACGTAACTCCCTCAAAAATGCTTCGAAATCATTTGCGCGTTGAATGGCCACATCGATATCCGCCCGTATAATCATTTTGTTCGTGATCCGGCCTTCCTTCTCCGCCAAGCGTTCTGCGTAGGACTTTCTTTTCCGATTCGCTTTATCATAAACCAACTCCGGCAGGCCATATTCTCTACACCGACTATCGGTAATGGGCTGAATCTCTTTTTCCCAGTCGCCCTCTATGTATCGGTATTTATAGCCGGATACTCGATTCACCGAATTAAAAATAATATGTCCGTGCAGATGCGGTTTGTCATTGTGTATCGCAAAGCAATAATCATAATCATCTCCTAAATACTGCTCACAAAAATCCCGCACCAATTGGAATGCTGTTTTTTCATCTGTCTCTCCCGGTTTAAACGAAATCTTAAAATGATACCCTTGTCGGCCGGAAAGTTTCTGCCACTCCCTTTTGGTATCCAGCATTGCCTGCAAAACCGTCTCATATTCCCGGCCGACGTTGCCACCCACCCATAGTCCCTGCTCTGTCTTTCGGGGATTTAGAATGTACCGAATTGCATTTTTGAGATGCTCTGCTGGCCTTCCCTTTTCTTCGCCAATATAATCCAGAACTGTAACTGCCACCTTATTCTCCCTCGTCCCGTAACAGCCAGAGGATCGCGGAAAGATTTTTCAGTATTTCCTCCTGTACCTTTTTCATGCCCAGCCAATTCTTTTCTCCTCCATAGCACCCGGCCAGTTCCTTTGCCTGTGAAAGCTCTGTTTCCTGCTTCTGTAAGCTCCATATCATCCGCTTAAACTGTAAGCGATCCCGGCTTTCCTGTAGCGAGTATAATACCTTTTCTTTAATTAACCGGGTGATCGTATACTGCTCTCCTGTACGTTTTGTCTCCTGCGCGACCAGCTGGTAAAAAGCTGCTTTCTCTTCTTTACTCAAGACAATATGAAGCTGCTCCGTTTTCCTTCCATCCTCCCGTTTCACCTGCTTACTCCTTTGACGGATCCAAAAGATCAAAAAGCTCGTTATTTTCGAATCCTAACCGCCGATCCAATAACTGATACAATTTTTTTACTTCGTTTTCTAAATTTTCCTGTCCTTTTCGAATAGCCTGTACCTCTCGCAAAAGTTCTGATCCCCACATTTTATCCTCCGCCTGCTCCTTATCCTCCAAGAGCTGCACCGCCGTCTCCACCAGATAGCTGGCATAGGCTCCTATGGCCGGAAAACGTTTTTTATCCCGTTTTTCCAAGATCTGATAGCTTTCATCCGTAATTCGGACTGTTCTTTTATTTTCCTTCATTGCTATCCCATCCGTCACTCACTTTTCCCAAGCGCCGCCTTGTCGGAATAGCTGGGAACCGGATAATCCGGAATAACAATATCAGATGCAATTTCATTCCCCCATGCATCCCATCCCGGTTGATGTCGCCTAGCAAACAGTTCAAGATACGGCTCTGGCGAAACCCGTTCAATAATGGCATATTGCTCTTCCGGTTTGCGTGAATGATCCTGCGTTGGCGCAAACACCCAGTTTGGCTGCGATTTGAACTTCACCGGAGCTTTCCCATGCGTGCCAAACAAAATCGCTTCGCTTGCATTCCGCAGATAATTTCCCAATCCCAATTTGGGTTTAATCCAATAAAACGGAGCGCGGTAAGTAAATCCCCATGCTTTTATAACGTCAAGTCTTTCCTGCAATAAACCATTCGGAACCCATAACCATAGATGTTCATTTTCCTCGCTGAAGTCTGCAACAGGCATTGCTTTAATCCTGTCCAGCTTCATTAATTCATAGTGCTTTCCCGCACCATATTTCCCCTTCTGGTTTATGTCCCAGGGCGGATCCGCAAGAATTGTCCGATACTTCCTGATACTCATACCTCAGCCCCCTTCTATATCTCTCATCTCTTCCTTGTTTTCCAATGCATTGGTATATGTAAAAATGGATAAAAAAAGAGAACCGGATTACCGATTCCCTCTTTCCTATTTTTACAAGTATAGACTAACAGAATATTTTTCGCCCATCAAGATTCATCTCCGGCCACTCCAGGCCAAGTAAACGAGCCGACCGTCGGCACATCTTTCTACTAATCATCTTTAGAAATAGCTGACACAATTTGTCACTTGCAAAATCCTCCATACCGCATACACTCACATAAAAATACAGGGATCACAAATAATCACATGGCTGTGACAATTTGTGACCCCTAAAAAACGCCGGAACTATCGCCTTTTCCCGCCCCTTGCTGTTCGTCTGGCCTCTTCCTTCGATACATAATCAGGGCCGTGACGAAAGGATACCGTAACTGCTCTTATGTTATTGCAAGATACGCATTTTATGTTCATAAAATGCCTCTTGTTAGGGCGATCCCTAAGACCCCTTCACATAATACCCTTTATTAACCATAACGTTTTACAAAATCATACATTGCATCTATCGTTGCTTTTATTTCTTGAGGATAATTTACTGGTTTAACCAAATGCTAGCTATCCTTCTCTAATATTCCTACCTATATCTTTCATGTAGAGATATTTTTTTCTTCATGTAATAAGAAAAATTTGTATGTTTATTATTCATTCGGTACAGGTATAAATTCATCCTCATATACATTTGTGACGTAATATCTATCTGTAGATTTATTATAGATTCCAAACAAATCTACCGAGACACCAATAAAATAGGTGTTTGGGCCTATCCAAAGCCGATGGCCATTAATATAGAAGCAATCGCGCCATTGTTCAAAACGCATAATTTCTGGATTTTCGAAATTCCCTTCTTCAGTGATTTCCAATATTTTAGGTTTTCCCGCTACAACAAGATTGTATCGGACCACATCACCTACGCTTAACGACTCGGGCACTTCATTCGGGTAATAACCATGCATTTCTCCGTTCAAATTAATATAAATATTTCCATATATATCTTTAATGCATATCTGTATTCTTTCTGTATGGGGTGTAGAATATGCAGATATAAATATCCAAAGTGCCACCGCTACAAAAATTCCCATAAGTATTCCAAAAATAATCATGCCCTTTTTACCAAGGTATATTGTTTTCTTATATTTAAACATTTGCAATACCTCTTTAGATAATTTTTATTCGAGTATGACCATCCATAATAATTCCTTCATCATTTGACGCAGATAATACTAAATATTCCCCTGTTTCAACATCAGGAATATTGCATGTAACAGTGAGTATTCCGGATGCCGGGAATTGCATTGTCCGTTCATAGGAAGTTTTTTTGTAATTGTCATCCTGATCGTAGACATAAATAGTTATTGTGACAGTTTGGATTGAATTTGTGTTATTTTGAATATAACTTTTCAACAAAAGGGCTGACTTGCGAACGTATTCCACATAGAGTACGCTTAATGGAGTAGTACGTGTTTGAAGTTCCGCTGCATAAGCAATATTATTTTCATAATAAATTTCTTTTTCCGGGATAGATACCTTCGTTTGATAAATGCGATAATCACTTGCAGGCACTATGAACATTTTCTCTATAGATTCACCTGTTTGTAAACCGACTACGTTATCGCTTAATAGCATTTCCCAGTGGTTATTTTCTTTAAGACCATAGACTTCGACAACCCCTTCGCTGATTTGACAAAAGCCTTTGTTGATGAACTTTGCCGAAATTTCCTTTGTACTTCCCGAAGAATTTACTGTCATTTTTTCGATGGCAATATCTGCGTAGGCTATTTTTAAAATATGCGAATTGCTTTGTTGCCCAGCAACTGTCTCCGCATTGAAACTTACAGTCACAATGTATGTATCTGCTAGACAATTACTTAAATCACATATCCATTCCAAATATGTACGTTTACCTGACGGGATATAATGGGTTAGGGTTTCTGTAGAAATAACATTTTGATTTTCTGTTTTCAAAATCAAGCCTACTTCATCAATCGCTTGTAAGCTATCATTTCTAATTTCAACCCAAAGTTTGACTTTCGTTAAGTCTGTCAAAGAACTTTCATCGTAACCTGTCTCTAAAATAGTAAGCTGCATCGGCTGCGGGTCATGAATAATATATATATTATTATATCTTGAACTTTGCTGCTCGTTTTCATCGTCTGTATTTATAGGACAGACTACAGAAAGCACTATTTCTTCATTCGTTGTTAGGACAGCTGTAAAATCACGAATCTCTTGTTGTAGGTTTGTAAGGGCAACCGGTTGGCTCCATGCCTGCGAAAATTCATCAAAATGTATTTCGTAAATTTCATCTGTTTCGTTATTCCTATAAATCATGAGAATACGGATTATATTATCTCTCGAAAGCACCTTAATTTTTTTTGCCATGCCAAAATCAAAAGCCACTTTAACCGGTAATACCACATCGCTACTCAAATCCTTAAATAACAGTTGATTATTTGAAATCCAATACAATCGATTATTTTCATATTGTATTTCGCCAACCACGTCAGCGCATAATTCTTGATAAGAAGTATCTGACTGTTTTGCCGTATATAAATTCGTTTTGGATGTCTCTGGATCCCATAAGGTAAAAGCAATTTCATGCTGCCCATTTACAACTGTTGAAACAAGGTTTGTAATCACTTTCGACTCTATAATGTAATTGGAAAAGTATTCCATGCCGCCACTTTGGTTTAAATGTGAAATTTGTATAATATTTTTACCGGCGAAACTATAAATATCATTTCGCTCATTTTCAACCCAGGCAACAATAATTTCATCTCCACAACAAGTAATGGTCGGCATTAATTCAAAACGTGCGCTATAGGTAATAGGTGCAATCACATTAAAGGAGTTTTCCTGGAATTGAGCCAGCCATAAATTAGAATATGTAATAACCTCCTCTACAGGTTGGGTGTCATCAAGTATCATCTCTTGATTTTGCCAAAGAAGATAAATTTTATCATTTAACCTTAATAAACGCGGGGATCCATCCGTAGTTCCATCATCCTGTACTTGATTTATATTACTCCATATCCCGTCATTATAAATACTATACATTAAAGCGGCGCGATTGATATTGGTCCTTTTAAAATCATCCCCCACCCATACCATAAGAAGTTTTCCATCAGATAATTCAACCATTTGTGGCTCGCAATACGAATATACACTATCTAATAAAAACTCATTTTGTACATGTATGCCATTGCTATGGATTGATTTCGGACGCGGCATTGATACAAGAGTAGGAGAAGTGGGACGCATGGTTAAAGTCATTGTATTTAGTCCTATATGCATTGGTTCATTCTTTTTTTCTATAAATGACCAGCTTTTGTTTAAAGGTGGATATAATTGACACTTCGCAACTTCTATGCTATGTTTATTTTCAAGACAAAATGCATGGTATTCAAAATATGCTTTTCCTGAAAAATAAATTTTACAGTCTTTTGACAGTATTTCCAAAGGAAATCTAAATTGCAAATTAAATCCTGCCTCCACCCCAATTTCAGCATTTAGGAATTTGGGGATTCCAACACCTACTCCTCCATTGGCAGCAATATTAAAATCTATAGTTCCGAACAAGTTAAGCGTTTTGTTTTGGTTCATTTCTAAATATATTACGTCATTAAACCCGCCAGAAAGACCAACGGTTGCATAGACTGGAATCGCGATAATGGGAATATACAAATCATATCCAATATCACACATAATACCTATTCCACCATCTAAAAGTATGCCATCATAATTAATTTCCATATAACCGCATACACGAGTTGTTATTTCTATTCCCAATACCATGGTTGTGGATTTTGAATATTGCATTAACGATTTAAGGATATTTGGTGCGATATTTGTTTTAGAACTCAAATTTGCCACCAATTCTTTGGTACTTTGTAGATTTATATCTGCTTCATCAGAAAAATCTCCAATTAAAATTTCAAATCGTTTCTCCTTAATATTATTGTTTATTTTTACTACATCAAAAAAAGAAAAATTATATGAAATTGGCAGCTCAAATAACGGCCCCTTTTCTCCAGCGATTTCATATTCCGGTCCATACAAAGTCTCCTCTATGCAAGAACCAGAACACGAATCCGTATTAATATTTAAGCTATTCCATGTGACAGTTTCTTCTTTTTGGGCCAATGATATTACGTTAACTGCATCAAATGTTAATGAAGCCACCGTTGCTGTATAAGAATAATATCCCGGTGCATTGCAAGAGAATTTTATATTTCGGTTTGAAATCCAGCTATCATGTATCTTTACTAAACCGTCTGCCGCACTGATCCATTCAGCTCCGACATATCCCGTAACATTAGGAATTATTTGCTTCGTCTCTGCATCCTGAAAACGCAACCATGTATAACTTTCCTTAATATCCGTGGCAATAAATGGGATATTATGGGTATTTGCATATAATTCCGCATAGGAAAAGCGTGAGCCTTTTATAGTTAAATAATCACAATATTCGAAGCTCAAATCACGAATACTGGTTGTACTGCTGGGTATTTGTATAATTCTCAGTTTGTTACACGCATAAAAAGCTCTTTGTGCAATTTCAACTACACTTGAAGGTAATGTTATCTCTTCAAAAATACAGTGAGAGAAAGAAAACTCCCCTAAATATGTTAATTTAGGATTTGTATTTTGGAAGATTACATTCTTTAATGTATGTGTGCAAAACGCAGTATTTCCAATTTTTTCAATATTGTTCGGAATAAAAATGCTTTCAAGACCTGCTTCACAGAACGTCCACGGTTCAATCACAGAAAGTTTGTGCGGAATTTGTATCTCTTTCAATGAAGTACATGCACAAAACGCAGATTCTCCAATCTGTACAAGCGTATTCGGTAAATTTATATTGGATAAAGATCTACAATCGCCAAAAGCATGAGATGCAATTTTGGTCAGACCAGAAGGCAATATTACGCTTGTTAATTGGGTGCATTCCAGAAAAGCCCAATAGCCAATCTCAGTTACTGTTTCAGGAATTGTAATTGTCTTTAAACTTTCACATTTCCTAAATGTCAATCTGGGAATATACGTTATTCCATTAGGCAACGATACTGTCTCTAAACTGCTGCAACCTACAAACACAAGGTCTCCCATAGATGATAATGTTGTTGGTAATTTTGCACTTTTAAGATTTGTACAGGAGCAAAAAGCCTCATCCTGAATCTCCGTCACAGAATCTGCTATTTCCAAAGATGTAATACTTTTACAAGATTCAAAGCAATAAGCTCCAATAATTTTTACCGGAATATTTTCTATTTTTTCAGGTATGACTACTTCAGTTGGTTCTCCAGTATAACCTACAATTGTTTTTGAAGCAGGATCAAAAAGCAGTTTTCCATTTTTTACGGCATATTCAATAGCATCATTTACCTGGATCTGTTCTTTCTTTAATAAAGCAACGCTTTTTCGCATTTGTATTTCTTCTTGTATTTTTTCTTGTATTTCTTTTTCATGTTGAGCCAATAACTCTTCATACTGCAGCTTTTTTTTCATCGCCTCTGATTCATTGCGCCTACTCTCCCCCATAACTTTTACCCCTTTCTTTTTTCTAGTGATGATAATTCTTATAAAATACTTTTGCGTATCTCTCTAAAATGATTATATAAGGCCACTCTTATACAGTTGTTATTATACATCACCAGCTGTAGAATGTCACGGTATAATATATATGTCAATTCGCTCATAGCATTGGATAGATATTATTGGCATCTATACAAAAGTATATTGAGTCATAAGGCTAACACGTTAAAAAAAAGAAAACAGCGCTCCTCCCAGTTCTCAAATGAGATGTAGTTTTGCGCCTGAAAATTATTACGAAATATTTTCTGTTTTTTTCTAATTATGGATTGCATATACCACAAGGCTCAAAACCCCGGGCAATTAAATCTTCTCTACTACCTGTAAATTCTCTCTTAATTTTTGTCACTTATCATTTCCACTTTGGAGCAGTCCGGATCATGAAACTTTTTTGGAATGAGTGTCAAAAATATGGGGTTCTCCAGTCGTATCCGTTCAGGAATAACCTACTATCTGATTTCTTCCGGTAGAATAATCAATTTGTACTCCCGGCTATACAATAGCAAAATACGTGGAAGTTAATACCGTCTCCATTATCTTCTACAGAGAGAGCTTTCATCCGAATCCCCATGGCAAGCAGATTATCATCTTCAAAAACAGGTGGTATTCGGTACGGGACGTGGTTATCTGCCAGTTTATTACTATTTATTTTCCACAAAAGTCAACGAGATCTGCCTTTCGGAAGGACTTATAAAAAATCCTGAACTAGTTACTAACTGTTCCTCTGTATTAAGATATTACGTTAGGAAAAATTAATATTCATCATTTGAATATTATAGCACGACGGGCGGAACGCCTCGGTTCTTATACCCTGGCCAATCTGCTCGCCGTTCCTTGTTCTAGTTCGCATCCTCCGGTACCATTTGCTTTCCAGATACCTTAGTATATTTTCCTTCCCTCGCATTTTCCGGCACATGATCTATCGGGCTACCAGCTTCCATCTCCGGTTGCACCGCCAGAAGCCTTATAACGTTCTGTTCCGGTCTTTTTTCTTTAACCTAATAACGGACATTGTTGCTTCACGGTTTCTTTTCAAAGCATACGCCTGCGCCGCCTCTAAGGATTCAAATTCCAGAGGACGTCCATCCTCTTTACACCACGCCTCCGCATGGCCGAATATGGAAGCGGCACTTCTCACCGCCCAAATTCCGTATGTATTTTTCATTTTTACCATTCTCCTTATCGCTTCGGCTTTTTAGATGTCTTTTGGGGCGCATTCGTTTCCGGAGCCTTACTATTTTTAATTTTCTGCCGGCCAGGATGTGGCTGCTCAGCCTCCTGATCAACCGAAGTAATATTGACATACTCCCCGATCATACAAAGCGCTTTATAATAACTGTCACAGGAAAATACCCTGTCAGCCATTTCCTTCGCCTGATCGGGCAACCCGTGCGCTTCCAGAGTACGAGAGGCGATACTGATCAGGTTAAAAATATTCCCATCTTGGCCAATCAAAGGGCAATCCGGTTTTTCTGAAATTTTCTGCATCGGTTTTTCTCCCAGGCGGTTATCAATATAATCAGACAGCCAGATACCACCAAAAATATCATATGTCTGCTGACGCCACATGACGAGTTTTCCAACATCCAATTCGACGTCCTCGAACGGAAACAGCATATAGGTAAGATCCTCATTTTGAAACACACTCACATGGGTAAACGCCGTTCCATCCAAAAGGATTCCACTTTGCGTCAGCAGATCATTGATTCCTTTAACCCATTCACCAGGGTCCCCGCCGCATCCCTGTAGGATAATTCCTTCTTTGTCCCCCATGCGCCGAAGCTCTTCCAACGTGATAGTCTGAATTTCCACAATTCTCCTCCTCAAAAATTATTTGTCATATACCAGGGAATCGCTACGGAATTCGCCTGTTCCCCACCCGTTTTCCAAACTCCTAGAATACTGTATCAAGAATCGTCCTACCTCGCTGATACATTTGCTCTAATGGAACAGAGAACGATTATGAGCAGCTACATATGGGATAAAATGAACCATTCCCACCATATAGCCGCCAGCATTTCATGAATCTTAGAACGCATTATCTCTCAATTTTACTAGTTCATTACTCGTATATTGGCAAGGCAGCACGTCCAGATAAGCTCCATGTTCTCCCTGCGGCGGATAATACAGAAATGTGACCAGTGTTTCCTCTTTGTCATTGAACTGGATATAGTATTCTTCCCGCCCATAAGAGATTCCTGCATACCGGTCCAGCAGCACTGTTGCCATATCTGCCTTCAGACCATGCTGTTCAAGATAAGATTCCAAGAGGATTGCCACCCCTCCGTAGTCGGCTCCCATGGTTTCTTTCATGCTCTCGGCATTCTCTAGCTCAACAAAATCCCGCCATTCCATATCATCTGTCAGATACCCAACCGTAATCCCCGTATAGCGTTTCCCGCCCCAGTAATATTCATCGAAATCAAGCACGGCCCCCGGCCCTGTGGCCATATCCGGCTCCGGTAAGCGCCATCCATCCAGCTCTTCTCCTCCGGCCACTACTTTTGATCCCTGGCTTTTCGATTCCTCTTCCTCCAATTCTATCCCTAACGCTTTATAGGGGGCCGTCTCTTCCGATTCTGTCTGCATAGCATCTGCTGTATTCTGATTGGTTTCTGTCTCCCTTTTATGCTCCGAGCTATTTAAGACGAGTACGGCCGCAGTGATCAAAATTCCTGCAGCGACCGTCAAATAAAACTTTTTCGGTAACTTCTTTTCTTTTTTCATTTTCGTGCCGACGTTCGGCACGCCCCCTTCCCGTCATCCTGCAAAACTTTCATAAACCTGATAAGCCATCTGTATCCGGTATTCAATATCTGCATATGCAAACACCGGCCGTTCAAATTTCGCACAAAACGTCCGCGTTGCTAAATCCACATCCGTCAGATTTTTAAATTCCGCATAACTCATATTGCACTCCTGGCCATAAGGCGCGGAATAGGTACTGCTCCAATACCAATCTCCACTCTCCAGCTGTAACAGCAAGTATTCCACCTGCGTCTCCAGGCTGGTTCCAGGCCAGGGATCCCCTTGTCCCGCCGCATAAGTTTTAAACTCTGTAAAATTGGTAATACTGCTGCCATTCGAATAGGTGTAATCCGTCCAGGCAACAATTCCCCCACCGTGTGCATCCTCCGCATGGATATCTATGTCTGCCCCGCCATGGTTCGTCTCCTGATAAACATTCCCTACTACCCCGGCCGCAGCAGCATCCGAAAAACCGCCATATTTCTTTAAGGCATGGAACAATCGTTCTGCATCGGTAGCACCAGATAACTGCACATTCATCGGGACTTTCTCAAAAATCCAAATGTGTTTTGCACAGGAAAAAATGGTATCCCAATCGTGCCCGCCAGAGGATAAGCTGTCCTCATAATTACCTCTGTTTCCCGGATCATAAACATAAGCGCCCCGTTCACCAGCCCCGTAAATTAAGATATAATGCCCTCCGCCGCTGGGATTATATTTACCACCGGTCATGGATAAAATGACCGGATGATAATCAGACACCTGTCTGATCAGATATTCCCGATCAAAAGCTGCCTCTCCGCAGCAATTCATATTTGGGCCGCCCATCTCTTCCACCGCCCCGACCTGGTAATATGCTGCCAGATTCCCAATCGCATCGTGGGTATTGACCGTATTGTACTTCCCATTTGTATTGGCAACCGCCGCCACATCTGGTGGCGTAATCACGGAACCGGTCAGGCCAGACGCTGCCATGGCGAAACTCGTAATCCCACACCCATCGGAAGATATTGTCCCATCATTAAACGGTATGTCCCGGTAATCCCCCTGGTTATAATAAGGCACAGCTCCCGTATAATGGCCAGCTGCAAAAGATAGCGCCGTTTCCGTTACAGACGCACTGACAACTGTAAAAGTAGAAACAACCAGAAGGGCAAGCAGGGCCACCGCAAGAAGAATTCCGGCCGCAAGCAGCAGAACCGGCGCTATCAAGGAATATAAATATCCTCCTATGAGCAACGCAGCCTTTTTTATCGGCCCCACCGCAATCTGACCGTCTCTTCTTTCTTCCTCTGCGGAATCTCCCCAATTCTCCCACTGGTTTGTTCGGAATAAGCCTTCCTCCACCGGCTGCATCTGTACTGTCAGCTTCCGGGCTTCCCTTTGTATTCCCCGTATCCTCCTCCGGTTTTCGGAAACTGTTAGATCTGAAATTCTCTTCCCATTGCTTCTATCTTCCGTCGCTTTACCTGACTCTTTCTTAGTTCCACTTTTTCTTTTTCCGCACCCTGGCATATGCGCCCCAGCCAGCGATTTTCGTTTTGGCGCTTCTAAAGAATTCTCCTCCCAGAATAGTTTCCCTACCCGCCTTTTTCGCAAAAGCCTTTCCTTCCGACCGCTGGAGAGTCGGTTCCATTTTGCTCGAAGCCTCTTAGGAAGGAAAGCCTCGATCTCGCGGATCCCCTGGCCGGACTTGCTTATCTTTCCGCCTTTTTCAATCCATTCGGGATCCTCTGAGAGCATAATTCCATCTCCGGATTGCTTAAGCTGCGGCTCAAAATCGAAAACTTTCCCTTCCTCCCTCTCCGCAATTTTCATAATCCGTCCCCTTTCCCTGTACGGTACTGCAGTTTTCCGGCAAACGGTACAGCCTCCAGCCTCCCTTCCCGACACAACCTCTGAAGAGCTGCATCTAACTCCCCAGGCGTGCACGGAAGCAGTTCCTGTAATTCCTCCTTTCCTACCGGTACCGCCTGAGCAATCCGGAGAATTTCCACATCCAGGGTTCCTTCCCTGGCCAACGGGTCTCCGGCCTCCTGTCTTCGTTCTTTCTTTTCATGGAAATTTGTAGAAAACTTTTCATAGAGGCAGTTATCCCCTGACATACGCGCATCCAGCAAAATTGTCTTCGTACCCCAAATCATCAGGCAGTATCCGGGAACCGCTTCTGCTAAGGACTGGTATTCCACATCAGACAACTCCTGAATCTCCCGCAATGCCGCTGCGTCTACGCCGCCCTGATCGAAAATACATTTATAGCCACAATTTGACAGCATGTCCCGAAGCTCCGGATTCTCTAACACGCGGGAAAGGTTCTGGAAAACCAACGTACAGATACCGCCAAATTTTCGATAAGTGGTGACTGCTTTTAGAAGAATATCCGCCGAACTCTTCTGGGCGCATATTACTTGCGTTTCATCTACGATCATTCGGGTGGCCGTATCATGCTGCTGGTTGTATGTCATTCGGTTGGTTAAAAAATGCATGACCGTAGTCATAACCGGAAGCCAATCTTCCGGATCTACTTTCTTCAAGCCGAACACGAGCAGGCGATTTTGAAAAGTTACATTCGATTGATGCGAAAACAGATCACTGGAGCCGCCCACCTGCTCTTCCAGAGAGTTGTAAATACGGCGCAGGATGGATGCTTCGGAAGGTTCTGTCGCCCGCCCCATGGCATCTTCTATTTCCTGCCGGAGATCTACAAGCGTAGGCTGCCACTTCCGCTTCTTTTGTGCAAACGCACGCTGATAAAGGTTCCTCACACACCGGTTTACCAATACCCGGTGTTCCTGGGTATATACCATGTTCTTCATGATAGATTCACAAAATGCGGATGCCCAGGCACACTGGTCTGCGATAAACTGATTTTTCCGAAGTTCATCCCCGGAATCAAAAATCTGCTCCGGAATTTCAAGCGGGTTGATATGGCACTCCCCCTGCGCCTCCAACGACAGGAACTGCCCGCCAAACTCCCTGCAGATCTCCTGCAGTTCATTCTGCGGATCAATGCAGATCAGGTCATCATCCGTTCCCAGCAATACTTGACTAATTTCAGTGCTTTTCAGGAAAAAAGATTTGCCGGATCCGGTATGCCCAATCACAATGCCATGTGGACTGTAAAGTCGTTTCCGGTTTCCGATAACCAGATTTCCCGTGGTGCGATTTAATCCGTATAACACACCTCCGGCTTCCTGAAGTTCCTGCGCGTAGAAGGGCTGCAACGCAACAAAGGAAGAAGTCAGGAACGCCCGGAGGTTGTCCACCAACCGGCAGCCGATTGGCAAAGCTGTATTCAGTGCTTTTATTTGTACCCAGTGATATAACTCCAGTTTCACACCATTTTCTCGACTTACTGCCTGAACCCCTTCGATCCGCTGCCGCAGCTCCTCTTCTGACTGCGCCGTCACAACAACCAGAAGTCCTGCCAAAAAACCGGATTCGTTATTCTCCTCCACCTGATCCTGATATGCCTCCAGTTCTTCCCTCTGTTTTTCCTTTGCATAGGAGGTACCAAGTGCTGCAAGGCCCCGTTTCCGTTTTGTATCGATCTCTGTAGCAATTGTCCTCTCCTGATTGATATGCGCTGCTGCCAGCATATCTTTCAAGGCCGCCTGGCCCGTAGGGGCTACATCAATCGTACAGATAGACGGATAGGGAAGCGTAGAAAGGCATTGAAAAACCCGATCCTCCCGCAAACTGCTTGTATATTCCCTAGCCGTAAGCACGGATGCATACATGCATCCCATATCCAGGTAGTCTTTATCCGCATCCAAAGACACCGGCAAAATCGCAGGTAATTTTCCCAATCCCCTGCTATCATCCTCTATCTGTTCCTGCCCACGGAAAAAAGCACCAAGAGCTGCCAATCGCTCCCCCGCCTGAAGCGGAAAGATACGGCTATCAAATGCCTGAAACAGCCTTGCCAACTGGATTTCCAGAGAAGAAAAATACGTTTTTGCATCCGTATACCGGAGAGCCCGTACCGTTACTGTCAAATACAAAAGCCGGTTTACATCTCCCATGCTGCCGCGCTGTTCCAATTCCTCCCGCCACTCTCGCATTCCTTTCGATACTTCTGGATATGCCTCCCGGTTCTGTTCCCGGTACAAGCCATCCAGATATTGTTCCGTATTGCGGGATACATTCATGGCGGTTATTTTAAAATCCGCGTTCATCGCATTTAAGAACTGCATCAGCGCCATCAGAACTTCCCGCTTTTCCTCATCGTTTTTATTAATATAATTCATATCCGCAAATAAATAGGCCCGGTCGTAAAGATCTTTCTCTTTTCCCTTTCGATCTTCAAGTTGGAAGATTCCGTCCGCATAAATCCTGTAAATCTGGAACGCCTGGCGGACACATTTCGGAATACGAAAAAGAGGCTGTGTCAGCCTCGCACTTTTTTGGAAATTACGGATTGCATGCAGTACCGCCATGTTTCCTTCCTCCTTTCCCCTCCGTTTTCTGCATCTGAAACAGATGTACTTTATTTCTGGTTTCTTCAGCCGCATAGGGCAATTCCTTCGCTTTATATGTATAATAGATCTCCCGCAGCAACCGGATGGGAGATAAATAACCCTGATACCGGTAAAACCCAAGCAGTACGATAGGGGAGGCCGCCGGCACGGAGAGATACACGGCAACAGCCGGGGCAATCCCAAGTCCCATATGCAAAAGAAAAACAAGCGCTATGGCAGTCCCTGCCGCCAGAAGAAGCGTCATGACTTCTTTTCCTGAAAAGCCTTTCCAGGCATCGTCTTTATACTCCCGGAGAAAGTCTTTATTCACCCGTATCTTCAAATCGTGTCGCCTCCTATCTAAGATCAAACGCCTTCCGAAGCAGCCCTCCTGCATTCTTTACAGATATTGTTAGAAAAACCATATAAACCGCTGACGCAATCACGGACAAGAATCCATCAAACCACCCATTTTCTGCTCCGATTGCCCAATCCTGTAAAATTGCATTGAAATATCCTCCTAACCGGAACACCAATGCGATAATCACGATTTCGAAGCAATAGCTAAGGAACGTCTTGAGCCAGGCCCACGCCGTGCGCTCCAGCTCTCCTCCGCCTGCCAAGGTTGCGCCTGCAATCGGCATAACACAGGCCAAAATATAAATATTTATGATCCGGCTTAAAACAGTAATGACGATCATAATACCACATACAATGGATGCCAGTACAAAAAGGATGCCGATCAGGATATAGGCCAGAACCGCCCCAATATCGATATTGTCCGGCACAATCTGGACTTCTGACTTGTCCAAAAAGATCGTAGAGGTCGTCGATGCTACTCCAAGGAGGGACTGCAGGATCGGCAGACCAAACAGCATTAAGGCATTTCCCATAATTGCCTTTATAAACAGCTCGATCCACATTTCCGTTGTTACATTCTCTCGCAACCTAGACGCTTGCCGACAGAAGCCGATCAGACAGAACAAGTTCAATAACACCAGCCCCGCCGACAAAAACCACTCATAAATATCCTGTATGGAAAAAAGCGGCGTTCCTCCAAAAAAGTTGGAAAGGTTCCCCATAAACTGTTCCATATAACTTTCCTTGAAGTCAAACTGGTATCCCATCAGCTGATACGCCACCATCATGCACCAGTTCCAAGGCACCATCAGCCCTTGCCCAAAGCCGCCCGTTAGGAATTCGCTTGCCCAATCCGGCATGTTCGCTCCACCGCCTTTCTGTCAGGGCTGTATCAAAAAGATATTCAAAAGCTGCGGAGCCAGAATCATTACAATCCCGCCACCAATCCTTTTGAAAGCTGTTGATTGTGTAAAACCGTCTTGTCCCTGCAAGGATAACCCCCATTCAAATAGCCCCCAGAGCAAGATAATCGTTCCAATCGAAGAAATCAGTGCCGTCACGATACTTAATAGCCCGTCAAACCCTTGCTGAATGACTTCTGCCCCGGAAGCGGCACTAGCCGACGCAGTTACCAAGCGTATCGCAAACATAAGGCTGACCATATAACTGCCCACAACCCCTTTTTTTAACTTCGGATTTTTCAGCCATCCCAAATCTGTCATCTCCTCCCGCACAGCCGACCGGCCAGAAGCGCTCCGCCCCCGCCTATGATAATTACAATGCCCCAGAAAATCAGATCCGACCACCGCTTTAGTTCACCCGGCAGTATTCCCTTCACGAAAAAAGCCAGTACAAATGCAGCTATCACAGCAATAATCAGAAGTATAATCGCCAATGGACGGATTCCCTTTCTCATGATCCCCCTCCTGTTCTTTCCACTCTTACCTGGCGTAACTGATGTCTTTCATGTTCCATAGCTTCATTCCCTTCCTCATCAGACTCTTTGTTTTCTGGCTCCCGTTCGTATAACAGACGCAATAACACCCGTCTGGACTCCGCAAGGGTCCGAATTTCTTCTTGCTGGCCCTTCACTTGTTCCTTTAACCGCTGGACTTCTCCTGGCGTATAGGCTGCTTGCTTTTGCAGCTCACGGATAGCTTCCCGGCTGTTTGCTATATCCTCTTGCAATGTCTGTAACTCTTCCTCACGCCGAACAAGCAGTCCTGCCCAATCCCGCAGGCTCTTCTGCATTTTTTCTAGCATTTCGCGTTGCTGTAAGGCTTCCTCTTCCCTCACTTGAAGCAACCGCATATGTTCTTGTAAATAACAAATCGCAGGACCGTCCGATGCCCTGTTTGTTTCATCTATAGGCCCAGATCGTCCTTTCCCAGCTTTCCGGTTTCTTCGATCTTTCATAGTATCCGTTCCTTTTTTATTCAGCCAATTCCAGCTCCATGGAGCGCCGCAGACATGCTTTTGCTGTTCACACAAAACTACCATGGCTATCCGTTTTCCTTCTTATAACTGAGCCACACTTTCTCATCCGAATCTTTTTCCCGCTGAATTAACAGAATCTCTCCTTCCTTCAGTTGGTGAATATATTCCTTCAGCGATGCTTTTTCGCACCTCTCTTGATTCTTCATATGCCCCATAAATCCTCCCACTGTGCCGACCGTCGGCACATAAAAAAACAGGAAGGAAACCAGAAGGCTCTCCCAAAGCCGTCTGATTTTCTTCCTTCCTTTTTATTCCTCCATATTTTAGCATGGGAATATAATCAGAACAATTAAAGTTTCCGCTCATTTCAGGTCAATCTTCTGATCATTTCTTTTTACAAAGCAACTGACAACCTGACCGGAAAACAGAATTTTATAGATTCACAACCCTGCCCGTCTCCTACTTACAACAAAAGTAGCTCCATCCATTCATGGCCGTCTATTTTCCCGGCACACAAAAGCACTCCTCTATCATGCTTTTCCTTCTTGCAAAACTATAAAATCCGACCTTTTTTCGCCGGATACATTTCCTTTCTATGGCGTACCTGAGGCTCCGGAAGTAAATCTTCCTTCTTCTCCAACTTCATAATTTTCTCAAACCTCTCCAGCAGATAATCCGCCGCACGACCGGCATCTGCTGCCACCCGGAAGAGAACGTTAGGATGCTCACGTAATCCTCGTATATATTGATCCATATAAGCAGCAGAACTTCTCTTTTCTCTGGGCTTCAGGGGAATTTCCAAATCATTCATAAGAAAAAGGGAGCCCAGCTCCGCCCGCAGTTCTTCCATACAGTACAAATCATCCGGTGAACCAAAAGCTGGCCATTTTCCAAATGCTCTGTTCAGGCGACTCGGATGTCCTGTACTGTGGATCATCTCATGGGCTGCAGTGGACGCAAAAGCCTCTAGCCCATGAAATGCCGAACGCAAAGGCAAATAAATGGTATCACATCCTCTCTGATAAAAGGCTTCTTCCTGTGCAGTTTCCAGAATCGTGCATTCAGAACTCTCTATCAGCGCATCTACTTTCTTTTCTAATTCACCCGGCTTTTCCGAAAGTTTCTGATAAGGCGGCAATCCTTCAATCTGCTCCCCGTTGTACACTTGAAACGTGCGATACAACGGTTTTTCCAATGGGACTTCCTCATATATCTGTCTGCCTCTCGGATCCAGGACAGGCATTCCGTTCTGATCCAACAGTTTTCTCTGTTCTGCGAATGTCCATTTTTCTAAAATTTTCGGATGTTCTCCTTTTTTCACATGGTATCCAAGCCCAGACAGATTTTTATATGTCATCCAACGCGGATCCCGATATGCATACTTTTTCGCTGCCAGCATAAGAATCAACCGGTTGCTCCCCTTATAAACGGTCCCTGTAACCGGATTCCGGGGGGCCATGGCCTCACGGCTCCAGCCTGGATCATAAAAGGTATCCCCATCTTTTATTAAGGAAAGCAATTCTTCTACCGTTTCCCGCCGTAGCCGTTCTCGTCTTTCCCACGCCCTTTCCACTTTCGCCAAAATGTCGTCCTGCACGCTATCTCCGTCGTTCATTCTATGCTTTTCGGATACTGGCGCAAGATACTGCGGCGCCTCCTCCTCGAAAGAAAAATACCGACCTCCTTCCCCAATAATCAGATGATCAAGTAGTGCAATGCCCATTAGATCCCCAGCTGAAGCTACCCGTTTTGTGATAAGCACATCCATGTTGGAAGGAATACAATCCCCAGACGGATGGTTATGAAATAGAAAAATGTTGTTTGCACCGGCCAACAAGGCAGTACGAAAAATACCTGCAGGATCTACTAATGCTTCATTCATTGTTCCGACCGAACAGATAGCTGCACTGATAACCCGTCCTTTCGTTGTCGTATGCAAAACGACGACCATTTCCCGATCCATATTTTCTAACAGATCGGCAATCGCTTTTACCGCTTCCTGTGGCGTATGAATTGAAATATTTGGAAAGAGCCAAGTATCACGTTTCAGTTCCGTATGTACCAGTTCTAAACCCTTCTTCTCTGGCATAAACCTCATTCTCCTATAATTCTACAACTTATATATCTTCTTTATCTCATTTCATATTTTGTGCCGACCGTCGGCACAAAACAAAAAGGAAGGGAACCCAGAGACTCTCCCAAAGTCTCTGGATTCTCTTCCTTTCTACTACAATATATTTATGGTTAATACCCCTTACAGCCAGTAAGGAATTATCCATCTTGTTGCTTAAGCTGTTAGAATGAGTATGGCAATAGGTCTGGCCTCCTTCCTTTCAGGACTTTACGTCCGTAGAAAAGTCAGCCAACCAGCCCCCTCATTCGCAGCATTCGTTTTACGCAGGTTGAACCATGAGACGTTCGTGTGAAACACCCAGTAGATTGAATAGGCAATGGGAAAACTGGTATTGACCATTGCTAATCCATTTACAAAGGAGTATCCATTATGAACGCTGTTGGTATTGATGTTTCCAAAGGCAAAAGCACCGTTACGATCCGCAGACCAGGCGATGTGGTCCTCATGCCGCCCCGCGACATCCCACACACCAAGTCCGCCATCAATGAATTAATCAAACAAATCCAAAGCCTTGACGGCGAGACAAAAGCCTGCATGGAACACACGGGCAGATACTACGAGCCGCTTGCCGCCTGGCTTTCCGACGCCGGCATCTTTGTCAGTGCCGTAAATCCTGTCCTCATCAGGGATTTCGCTGATGATTCCCTCCGCTCTCCCAAGACGGACAAGGCGGATTCCAAAAAAATCGCACGATATACTCTTGACCGATGGGCAAAACTGAAGCAATATGGAAGCATGGATAAAACACGCAACCAACTCAAAACAATGAACCGGCAGTTCAGCTTCTTTATGGCACAGAAAACTGCCATGAAGAACAACCTCATTGCACTGCTCGACCAGTCTTACCCGGGCGCGAACGACCTCTTTGACAGTCCCGCCCGCAGCGACGGCAGCCAGAAATGGGTGGATTTTGTTTACACCTACTGGCATGTGGACTGTGTCCGGGGAAAATCCCTTTCCGCCTTTACGGAGCACTATCGGAAATGGTGCAAGCACAAGGGTTACAATTTCAGTGCGGAGAAAGCGGAGAAAGTCTACGAGGCTTCCTGCGACCTCATTGCCGTGTTCCCGAAAGATGACAACACGAAAATGCTCATCCGGCAGGCTGTCGCCATGCTAAACACCGCTTCCGAAACCGTGGAAAACCTTCGGATAAAGATGGACGAAACCGCTTCTGCTCTACCGGAATATCCCGTTGTCATGGCAATGAACGGCGTCGGCTCTACCCTTGGTCCGCAGCTTATGGCTGAGATCGGGGACGTGACGCGTTTCACGCACCGGGAAGCCCTAACAGCCTTTGCGGGCGTCGATCCCGGAAAGAACGATTCCGGCAAACACGTCCAGAAGAGCGTGCGTACCTCAAAGAAAGGTTCTCCCCATTTGCGAAGGACGCTCTTTCAGATCATGGACGGGCTAATCAAGCGTTCGCCCATTGACGACCCCGTTTACGTCTTTATGGATAAAAAACGTGCTCAGGGCAAGCCTTACTACGTCTACATGACTGCCGGCGCAAACAAGTTTCTCCGTATTTATTACGGACGGGTACGGGAATACTTCGCATCACTGCCCGAAACGGGAGAAAACTAAGCCCAGCTTTCATATCTTTGTCAGACCAACGTCCTGCGGTGGTCTGGTTTTTGTACTTTTAATTCAACCTGTATAAATTTTTCAAAGTTCTCAAATTTCTGCTTGACTTTTTATTTGCAGACTTTTCTTACGCATAAATGATCCTCCCTTATTGCGTGGGCCTGGAGAGAATCCTCTCTCCAGGTCTTTTTCTTTACTTACGTAATTTCCGTCTCTGATTCATGAAGAAGCAGCTTCCACTTATGGCCAGAGCAATTCCGGTTAAAATACCACTTATTTCAAAGGGATCACCCGTCTGCGGATGATCATCCGGTTTCTGTGGCGGTACTTCAAAATATACAGCCTGCGCTTCATCTTCCAACTCTTCATGTCCAGCTACGAATACATTGTTATGATACATCCGTTCATATACGACAACCGTTTTTCCTGCAAGGCCAGATGCATCAAAAGTAAACGATACTTCAACCGTTCCGTCTGGCTCCTCTGCTGTGAAGGTCCGAGAAGCTGTCACTTCTTTTCCGTGTACTAGAAGTGCTTCTCCAGTATCCATATTCATCAAAGTTCCCTGGATGGTGTAATCGCATCCGGCGATCAGATTTTTATAAGATACCGTATCGACCAATTCCGTATTTCCTGCAGGTACAGCCGTATGGCTCCCGGAAACCCTTGCCTCTGTGCGGATGATTGGATAATAGATACTCTGTTCTTCATCTTCCAGGTCCGCATGGGAAAGCAGCGTGATGCCATCCTGTATCAGATCCTCAAATACAACAACTGTCTGCCCAGAAAGCAGTGAACTGTCCACCGAATAAGTCAGTGTGACACTCCCCGCCGGTTCCTCCGGCGTGAAAGTTGTCTCCGCCGTTACCGGTTCCCCTTCCTGTAGAAGTGCCTCTCCGGTCTCTTTTACCATCAATTTTCCACTGACGGTATATTCCCTTCCCGGTATGAGATTTTTATAATTTACCACATCCGTGATCACTGCCTGATCTTTTACTGCGCCGGTATGGGAATTCGTCTCCTGATCCAGCGCTGTTGTCTGCAATTCCGGTACATACACAGTCTGATTTTCATCGAACCGATCCGCATGACTCGCCACTATCACATCCTGATACAGCAGATATTCATATACCACCAGTGTTTTTCCCCGAATTGCAGTGGTATCTAAAGAAAACATCATCTCCTGTATCTCTTCCGCCCGTTCTGCTGTAAAGGAATGCTCTGCCACTGCTTCCTCTTCACCTACTGTCAGAATCTTTCCTGTTTCTACATCGACCAGTTTCCCACGGAGGGTATAGCTCTCTCCAGGCAACAGATTTTTCAAGGATACCTGATCCAGAATCTGGCTTTTCTCCCCGACAGCTACTTGCTGGTTTCCGGTTTCCTTGCAAATGGCCTCTGTCTGCAGGTCAGGATAAGCAACAGACTGTTCCTGATCCTCCAAATCCGTGTGCGCCGCCACCGGAATGCCCTGATAGGACACTTCTTCAAAAGCCACAATGGTATCTCCAGCAACGGCACGGCTATCAAAAATAAATGATAACTCTACCGTTCCATCTGGCTTTTCCGGTACAAAGGTCTTCTCTGCCGTTACTGGTTTACCCTCTGAAAGCAAGGGTTCCCCAGTTGTCTGTACCATCAGCGTACCGGATAAGGTATATTCTTTTCCCGCCGTCAAGCCCGTATAAAACACGGTATCCACAAGCACTGCCCGCTGCGAGATGCTGCCGACATGAGAGTCTGTATCCCGATCCAGAGCAGTTGTACCGACCGTCGGCACGCGAACCGTTTCCGCCTCGTCCGCCAGATCTTTATGCTCCGCCAGCTTGATTTCTTTCCAATACAGTTCTATGTATACAACTATCGTTCGCCCTTCCAAAGAAGAAGCATCCAGAGAAAATCGTAATTCAACCTGTCCATTCCGGGTGGTTGGGGCAAACGATGTTTCTGCAGTAACGGGCGAACCCTCCACCTGTAGTTCTTCTCCGGTTTCCGCATCCATTAAAACGCCCCGCAGGGTATAGGTGCGACGTACCGTCAGATTTTCATAATAGAAGGTATCTATAATGGAGGCATCATCCTCAGCTGCCACGGTTTTCGTACCGGTTTTCTCATCTCTGGCCTCCGTGCGGATACCAATGGTAAAATTGGAAAGCCGCCCTAGAGAAATCGTGTGATTGTTCCTACTGACAGTAACGGAAAATGACAACAGATCTTTCCCTGCATTTGCTTCACATGGTAGTTCTTCAATATCATAAGTATCATAGGGAAGCGCACCTAAAGCGTTATCCGGTTCTCCACCACCAAACCACACACCATCCTCTGCTGTTTCCCCACGATTTGTAAACTGCGTATGGGGATTCCACTCCGCTGACGTAGAAGCATGGCCATTTTTATCGGTCAAAATTACATGAATTTCTCCGGTTGTTTCAGACGTAATAGAAAAGGGGATACCTGCCATGGGACTTTCATCATCTGCATCCACCTTTGTAAATTCCAGATCTCCCCGGATCACTTGCTCGGAAGCAGGAGTTTCCTCCGTATTGGGAAGATTCGTTGTAACAACAGAAGTCCCTTCCCGTATAACTGTATTTGCAACATATACCGTATCATTGATCAGATAGCCAGCCGGCGCTTTGGTCTCCTGGATGGTAAGCGTTCCGACCGGAAGCACTGCCAGACCGGAGTCCGGATTGGTAACAAACGCATCCCCGCCTACTTTGTGTGCCTCCTCTAGCAGGGCTGCACCTGTTTCATCAGTCTGGAGTATCCAGGTATACATCGGCTCTTCTCCGTTTGCCGCCGGATCAGTTGAGGCATTGACCGGATAATATTTTACCGTATATTCCGCCCCGGCAAGCCGCACCTGCGGACGTGCCTGCCCTGTCTCTGCATCCCGTTTCAAAATCAAAATGGTAACCGGGTCATTCCCCGGCACATCCGCACAGGAATAAGTGACTGTAGCACTACCATTTACCGTAACCGTATGGCGCGTCGTATCCAAAAGGTAGCCCGATGGCGCTTTTGTTTCTACAATGTCATAGGTACCGGCCGGCAGATTATCCAGTTTCCCGTACCCGGAAGCATTCGTCGTAATTTTCCCAACTGCTGTACTGGTACCGGACTGGTAAACCGTATATTCCGCGCCTTCCAGACTGTAGCAGGGATTCCCATTCGTAATCTCCGGGATAGCGGAAGATTTCTGGATTTCCAGGCTGCCATTCGACGGATGTACTTTAAATACCATGCCAATATTCTGGGCGGCCTGTCCGGATGGGCCTGTACGCTCCAGATACAGCCAGCAGGTCAGCGTCCCATCCGCAGCTTTTCCGATGACCTTGATATGGCCTCCGGTAAACCTGCCGTTTCCGGAAAAATTGTCGGCATCATCGGTCACACAGCGGGCATACATCCAATTCCGGCTGTTCAGCGCCACCGCCCCAACGCCCGGAAATGTCCGCACCGTGCTGCCGGTTCCGGGACTGCCGATATTCGTAAAAGGATTTCCCTGGCCACAGTCTAGGCTCACCGCAAATCCGGTCCAACCAAAGCCGGTCCGGTAAGCGGACATTCCCAACTCATCGTAGAGATCCAATGTTCCTTCCATATCCGAAGTGTTTCGTGCGACCGTCTGCGTCAGAGCGCTGATAACAGGAATCCTATCCCCTACTTCATAGCCACTAATATCTCCATTTGCCAGCGTATCATTACAGGAGCCATCTACCACACCATATACGGCCCAATCTGTTTCATCGGTAGGCCCATCTTCAAAGGTGAGCATTGGCATCGGAAGATTTTTATTTACTCGGTATTCTTCCGGCACAAGCATCTGGTAAGCCATGGAATAATCGCACAGGACGCTCTTTACCGTCAGGAATTCACCCCGATAAGAAGCCGGTATTCGAATCACTCCTGTCTGGGCGTCATACATACACTCTTCCGTTATATCCGTTTGTTTTCCCTGATTCATGGCATAATTGAGGATCACACGTGGATATCCGTCTGTCTCCTCCAAATTCAACCATTCCAGATGGTCATTTACAACGGCTTCTATATATTCTCCACGAATTACCCCCGTTAGATCCAACACATGAAACCCCACCGTAGCATTGACGTCTCCGCTGGCAGTATCATAAAAAGTCAGATACCGGTACAGGTTGACTGTTTCCTCCTGCTGATTTCCTGCCACTTCCACCGATTGGCCCGTTTCCACATTTGTTAGCTTCGCTTTGCTAGCTTCGGTTTCTGCCGCTTTCAGCTCTTCCGTCTCTTGCTCAAGGGGGGCTTCTGCCGTGCCGACTGTCGGCACATTTTTGTTCTGTTCCACCACAGGTTCAAAAGATGCAGATACTGTCACATTCTGTGCCGGCATCCGGAAAATATATCCAACATCCGACTGTTCCATTGCCACTATCTCTCCATCTGAACATTCTGCAGCAACGCCTGCCAGTTGATATCCTTCTTCCGGCTCCCCTGTCACTTCAACCAGCTCTCCCGGTACAATCTCTAGCACAGAAACAGCTTCTTTATTCAACAGGATTGTTCCGTGTTCTGATTCTTTCACTGTAATCTGGCAGGTTTCTGGAGCTTCTGGTTCCTCTGCAAGAACCAGATTGCCTGGGGATAGTACCGAACATGCCAGCACCAAGGCCAAAAACCCAGCAAACCTTTTCCTGATCCTTTTCATTGTCTGTTCCTCCTGTTTTCTAAAATTCATCTATATCATCGGGAAAGCCCCTGTTATTTCTGTCCATACAAATCATGGTTCACCCGCGCCGCATAATAGTGCCGGATCGTTTCCGACGCATGGTACAGCACCGTCAGAAGATATTGCCGGATATTCCAGATTTTCGTGGTATTCTGCCGTAGGCACTCCATCACATAACGGATATGCTCTGGTGTTAAATGCAATAGTTTCGAACGCACTACTCCGGCTGGCCTCTCCTCACTGCCAATCCGGATTTGATCTTTCTTCGAACAGCAAGTTTCCGTCAAAAGGGCCACAATCTCATCAATCTGCTCCTTTTCCTGCGGATGATCCAGAATCAGTGCTTGATACTGAATGCTGCTTCTGATCATTGTTTCATATGCTTGATATTCCTGCTCCGGCGTGACAGAAACTCTCGATATCGCAGGTGGCTCCCTTGCAGATGATTGATGGATAGACAAAATCTCATTCTGATTTGTTTCTTTCCTTTTCTTCTTATTTCCCCGTGAAAAACACACTTCCTGATATTCCTTTTTCACAGTTCCAGGAATGTGGTTTTCACACTTCTGATCCATCGGCCATTCCTGTTGCTCTATTTCCATCACATTTCCAGAGATGTGATTTTCACACTTCTGAATCGGTTCTTCTTCCTTTTCTTTTTCATCCAAGGCCATTCCCGTAAGGAAATTTTTGATATAGATTAAGTTTGGCCGCCCCAGCCCCTGCCTCTTTTTCTCAATCAATCCGATTCCCTTCTCCCCGTCCAATTCCGCAAGAATCTTCACCGCTTTTTGATTTCCACAGCCCATCATTTCCATTACTTCTTCAATCGCAAAAATAACATACACGCGGTTTTTATCATCGACCCAATGATTTTTAATCGACAGAGACATACGATCCAACAAAAGTCCATATAGAATTTTGGCGTCGCTACTGATGTCTTTGTAATACGGATCTGTAAACAATGCTTTCGGAATCCGATAAAACACAAACTGTTCCGCCTGATCTCCGTAAAAATAATCCAGCGCTAACCTCTTTCCCATTCCTTCCACCTCATTTGTAACAAACTATAAAATTTTAGCCTCCCGCCGTATCTGTGCCTGCCGTCGTCTCTCTGATACCGGCAAGGTAACGGGATTTAAAAGATAAATCCGTTCCCAACCATCTGTCGTCTTTCCATCTCGAATTACCAGACCTTTCCCTTCCAATTCTTCTAACAACTGCTCAATATACAAACTATCCGTCATTTTTTCTCTCCTTTATCGATTTCAGGGTATCCCGCCCGTTTGGGAGATGGGCGGGATACGTATTAGTAGCATCGACCCCTAAAGAAAGGATTAAAAAACGGGGCCGAATTGCCCTGCGCTTTTGACGGCATGGCAATCCGAAGAACGAATTCCCAGGGCAACTTTTCTCTTTTACACGTCCCAATTCCAATGAAGCGCATTCCCGCAAATTCCACAGTAATGAAGATCACTTGGATAATAGACGTCCATTCCGCAGTAAGGACATTTTCCCGTACATTCCTGCAACGGGCTTTCCTCCGGAAAAATTCTCCTTACCGCCTTTACCGTACACTCTTGTTCCGAAGCCTCCCGGTTCAATCTTTCTGGAACTGATGCAGACTTCATAGTCATCCCAGAAAATTCATTCTCTTTCCTATCTCCGGCATCTGTTTCCTGAAAGGTTATTTTTCCAATATGGCTCGAGTTGCTCAAACGCTCCGGACAGGCTGAGCTTACCTCAGGATTTTCAATTCCAGGTGCAGTTTGAGTCTCACATTTTTCTTCTTTTTCATTCGTCTGGAACTTTGGCTTTATATATTCCCGAATCTTCTGGCGCGTTGTAATCCCCTTCGATAGTATTTCTTCCTGCTTTTCCTCCGGCAATACCGCCAAAGTAACGGCTGCGCTTTTGTCAAGCACACCGACCCGAAATGCCTCTTTTCCTGCAGCACTTAAGTTATGGGAAATATTTTGGTAATCAGATACAACCGACCGCGACATTTGAAGCTGCTTCGCCAAACGTTCCACCAAACGCCCCTTACCTTCCGCAAATGCTTCCGGATGTTCTTTCATCAAACGGGCCATTCCTTCAATTTCTTTCATCTTTTCGTAGGGTGATTTATTCTCATACCCATTCGTGGAATATACGGAAAACTCTGCCTTTATGTCATTCATCGCCCGGATGCAGCAAGGAATCATAGCGAACTTTTCCTCGCCTCGTTCTTCAACCAACAACCGGCAAGCCAAAAAACGTTTATGCCCAGCAAGGATTTCGTAACTGTCTGCACCCTTTTTCCTTACTAACAGAGGCTGTAATACTTCTCCGTCCGCTTCGAGAAGATCAGCTAACTTTTCAACAGCTGCAGCCGCAATTTCCCGATACTGAAAACTGGATTGTATCAGTTTGCTGTAATGGATTCGAAACAGTTTACCCTGCCGAAAATCCGCTATATTCTCCGTTTTTTTTTGAATACCGTTTCAAAATTCGCCATTTATGCCACCCCTTTCTTCTGCATTTTTTGAAGGAGTTCAAACGTCAGATCTTGAAAATCCAAGGCTGGCGGCGATGATTTTCTGTGTTCTGAGATCGGTTTCTTTAAGAGCAGCGCGTTTCCAACAACTGCATAATCTCGGATACAAGTCTGCAAAACGGGATAGTCATGCCGGTAAGTAATGTCCTCATAAATTTGTCTCTGACTTTTTCGGTTCATAACCCGATTTGCAACAGCAGCAAACGGAATCTCGTACCCTGCGATCTCCTCAATTCGTAAAATGTCTTCCGCCACAAGATTCAGATTATCGCGTGAAAACCCATCCAGAAGGATCGGCACCAATACCAGATCAGCAGTATAAACTGCACTTCTCGAAAGGCCCGAAAAATCCGGATGGCAATCTAAAACACAAAAATCATACTTTTGTGCCGTTTGTTCCAATAAATCATCCAAAAGACTCAGCGGTGTCCCGTTAATTTGTTCGGATTCCCTCGCACCTTGAATGAAATGGATCCCCGAATATCTGGATTGGTAAATTCCATTTCCTATTTCTCTGTCTTCACTAGGAATATGTAAAAAATTGCTGTTCGCATCCAGAATCCGTGCAAGATCCGGTTTTGAAACGCCTTTTATATCCGCTTCAAAAAATGAGGTTAAATTTGCCTGCCCATCAAGATCCAAGCAGAGAACCTTCTTCCCTTTCTTATACAGTTCATACGCAAGATTGATACATATTGTCGTTTTCCCTACGCCACCTTTGCGGTTCCACACAGTAATTTTCTTCATAATTTCTATCCTTTCTTTTTGCCAGTCCCATCTGGTTTTTCATCTTCTGTAGAAATGTGCTAAATCTTCTGAAGCAGTGCTGCTATCATACAGATTTTTTATTTCTTGTATCGCCTCCTTCTTTCTCCGTTTTACAGTTGATTCAGAAACCCCGAGTCGGACCGCAATCATATGTAGACGAACTTCTACTTTTTCTTCTTTATAAGTTTTATAAAAAAGTTCCAGCAGATCTCTAGCTTTTCTATCTAAGGCAAAAAAACATAACATAATCCGATTCACCGTATCCAATTCATTTACAAGGCGCGTGATATAAGAGGAAATACTGGTCTGCTGCTCCTTCAAAAGTTTCTGATAAACCCAAAGCGTGGAGTCCATATCCCGACTCTTTTTTTCTATTGTGCTATCCATCCCTGATAAATAACTGGCTGATTCAATAGCGTCTATTTTTAGCTGATTTTTATTTCTCAACATGCTATACATATCCCGAATATCTTTCTGGATTCTATCTTTTCTTTCCTTAAAATCACCAATTACCTCGCCTATATAACTCTCATCTACTTTCTGAAGCATCACACTATCCCCCTTTTTCCAATAAAAAAAGTAGCTTCTATCTGCTACTTTCAAGAGGTAAATCTAACCACCAAGATCAAAATGATTTCCACCACACCAACTGCATCTTCCTCTGCAAAAAATTCTCTGACGTCATTCATGTGCCTCACCTCCTTTCCCACCCCGGTTGAATAGCTGCCCGGCGGCATAATAGGCTGCAATTACGAGTTCACTAAAAAGATAAGAATGCCGGTACCATAAGGATAATCAACACAACCAACAGCATCATGCCCATGGGAAGCAGCAGCTTGACTGCAGCCTTTTCTCCTTCCACCCTGGCCTGTCTCTTCCTGGCTTCAAATGCCGCCTGTGCTTCCTGCTCCAGCAGCGGCAGCAAGCCTTTTCCTCCTTTTTTTAGATTCTGTATCAGAAGTATGGATAAACCTTTATAGGAAGGAATGCCACAGCGCAATCCGAACCGTTCATAGGCTTCCTGCTCCGAAACCCCGCTGTCTATCTCATACCAGGTACGGGCCGCTTCTTCATAGGCCCAGCGTCTGCAGGCCCGCCTGTTTTGGTTCAGTTCCTTCCTGTAATCCAATGTGATCCGTTCAAATACCCTTCTCATGCTGATGCCCGCTCCCAAAAACAACTGCATTTTGCTCACCAGTTCCGGATAGTCTTTCTGCATTTCTTCCTGATGTTTCAGCAGCTCCTGCTCCTTTTTTCTGTTTGCTGAGAAGACGGCCAGCCCTCCCGCAGCAAGGGACAAAACTGACACAAGCGCCCCTGTCTGTTCCTGCTTCTGGTACCAGGTAATTTTCCGGCCGTTTATTTCTGCGGGAAGGTCAAAACTGATGCTTTTATTCCCCTCGTTTATCTGCTCTGTCTTTTTCTTCAATCTGGCTTTCAGGTTGTCAGAATCCGGTGAAGGGTAAACGACCAGCGTTCTCCGGTAATCCTCTGTCTGATCCTGTAGGGAAAGTATACCTTCCAGACAGACCTCTGTCCCTGCATAACCGGCGGCTTCTCCGACCGTTCCGTCCCAGTTCAGAACAGATGGCAGATCTGTGGACCATTCCACAGTAACCGGTGAATCTGAAAAGGATGAGGGAAGATCCAGGTCGTATTCAATATGGCTCAGGGACCTGTTTTCTCCCAGAATCAACCGGTCCAGTTCCATGAGCTTTTCTGACAGCAGCTTTTGAACTTCTTCTGCGCTATATTGCCGGCCGGGTATCTGAATAGTTATTCCCGTCCTTTCGCCGTCTTCTGTTTCCACCTCCAGTTCCACTTCCTCAGGTATTTCCCCATATCCGCCTCTTTCCAGTGCTGTCACCTCCTGCCTTTTACCTGCCAGCCCCTCCTGGACCGTCAGCGCAAGTCCCAGCAGATTTCCACAGAGAACCAGGAAAAACAGCCTTTTTTCCACCTTTTTCTTCCAAAACAAAACCAGGATCATTCCGAATCCGCAGATTGGCAACAGGATCATGCTCACACCTCAATTCTTATCATGCGCCTTCCCAGGACAAAGGCTCCCGCATAAATTGCCAGACAGACTGACATAATTACAACGCCCGTGAAGTTCCCGTAAAGCTGTTCCACAAACCCGGCAAAGCTGAACCGGAGGTACAGGATGATGGCTGCGGGCATTATGCTCATCAGGTTTTGTTCATACTTTTTTGAAGCGATCACTGTATCTATCTCCTGTCTGGTATCTATTTTTTCACATAAGGTTCTCCAGGTATCCTGGAGGACTCCTGAGAGGTTGCCCCCTGTTCTTTTTGCAATCAAAAGCACCTCCCCAAAGGTTCTGATATCCTCAATCTGGCTCCTCCGTCCCAGCTCCAGAAACAACTGTTCCACCGGAACCTGAAATTCCATCTGCCCCACGATTTCCGCCAGTTCCTGTACCATAATATCCTCCTTCCCATACAGTTTTTCCAGATCGGCTCTTGCGCTTCTAACGCCATTCTCCACCGAATAACCCGCCCGAAGCGAAATGTGCAGCGCAGATATGAAATCCTTAAAATGATAGTGAAGACGGCGTTTTTTCTCCTCCAGCAGCGTTCGTTTCCTCTGCCATATGAAACCCGCGGCAATGGCCGCCGCCAGCGGGGACGCCAGGACGGAACGGTAGCAGAGCCACGTGACAAGGCCTCCTGTCAAGGCGCCGCCCAGAAGGTTGACCGCCCATTCCCAGACAGCGAAATGATAGGTTTCATAATCTTGTTTTTCCTTATTGATTTTTTTCATTGCTTTTCTCCAGTTTTTCTCTGTGCCGCAGCGGTGATACGCAGACCAGCTCTGACTGCCGGTTCCTTCCGTATAAGGTCTGAATCTGGATTTCACCCTCCGCATACTCTGTAATTTCTGCTATCTCCTCTACCATCCTCCTGCCTGTCTTGTCCCTTGTCAGATGTACCAGGATCTCGACACCAGACGCGATTTGTCTCCGGATCACTGGTATGGGCAAATCCATTCCCATGAGAACCATCATTTCCAGGCGGCCGATCATATCCCGGACGCTGTTGGCATGAGCGCTGCCCAGGCTGCCGCTGTGTCCGGTATTGAGGCAGCTCAGAAAATCTCCTGCCTCACCGGAACGCACCTCCCCGATGATGATCCGGGAAGGCCGCATTCGCAGTGCGGTTTTTATCAGGTCGCGGATTGTAATCTCTCTGTTCTCCTCCAGATTAGCAGCTTTGGCTTCCAGCCGGACCAGATTGTCAATGCCCTGTATCTGCAGCTCTGCATTGTCTTCAATCGTGACGATACGTTCTTCCTTTGGTATGAAATTAGACAAGGCGTTTAAAAAAGTCGTTTTTCCGGTAGACGTACCCCCGCCCACCAGAATCGTATATCCGGCACGAACAAGATTTCTCAGAAATCCTGCCCCTTCAGCGGTTATGCTGCCCCAGGACACCAGCTTTTCCATGGTGACCGGATCATCCGGAAAGCGCCTGATGGTCATTATGGGGCCATCCAAAGCTACCGGAGGCAGCACAATATTTACCCGGGACCCGTTTTCCAGCCGCGCATCCGCAATGGGGATTTGTTCATTGACCACCCGGTTACACTTTCCTGCAATCTGTTGGATCACGTCCTGAAGCCGCTCCTCTGAAGTAAATGATTTTTCCCACTTCCGGATTATCCCATCTCTTTCCACAAAGATATCCCGATAGCCGTTGACCATGATCTCTGTCACTGTGTTATCTTCCACCAGTTCCTGCAGCACATCCAGCTTGCGGACAGAATAAAAAAGATCTTTCCTCAATCCTTCCTTTTCTTTCAGCGTCAGCAGGAATTCCCGGCTCCTGGAAAGCACCAGATCATCAATGATTTCTAATATTTCCTCATCAGTCAATTCGCCCCGCGCCTCTAGGCGGGACATTAAGAGCTTCCTCATGCTTTCAAAACAGCTCAACCCGGCTCCTTCCTCTGAAGCTGCCTGACATAATCCCCGAGCTCGCTCCAGACCAGATCTTCTATATAGCCCTTTCCCGTCCTGTTCGTGCTGTGGAACGGAGGCTTGATTTTCTGCATTTTCTCCAACACCCCTTCATAATCCCACATCCGCAGCAGATTCTCAAACTGGGCGAGCTTGGCCGCTGAAAGGGCATCCCCCCGGACAGGCACATATACTCTGGTGCAATAATCCAGAATCTGATATAACTCCTGTACGCCGTCGCCCAGATCCAGGATCAGCACTTCATAGGTACTGTTCCTGACAATTTCTTCAAACAGTGCAAGCCACTCCCCGCAGGATGTACATTGAATATCCATGGGAGACAGCGCCGGCGGAACATAATCCAGGTTCTGTATGGGCAGAACCATGCCGCTCAGGCGATGGATCACGTTGGCGTTCTCCTGTCTGACAAAATACAGCAGGTCGCTTAGATTCCGCTCATAGGTTTCACCCAGTATCTGTTCAAATCCAGAGTAGCTCTCCAGATTCAGATAGAGGACGGCGCGGTCCTTCGCCAGGATCTGCCCCAGCGTCAGCGCAAAAGAGGTCTTCTGTGTACGTCCGACCGGGCTGTATACTCCGATGACGCTGGTGCTCTTCTTCATCACCGGACTTCCCTCATGCGCAGCCTTCTCGGCTCCATAGCAATCCATAACCTCCCTGATCACCTGATCGGAAGACTGATACTTATAAATGCTGGAATACTGATCCAGCTCCGGGTTATGCACCCCTTCTGTCAAAATAATCAACTTGCCCACTTTCAGCTGCCTAACTTCTTCACACATGGCTTTGTCAGAGATCAGCAGAATCTCAATGGGCTGTGATTTCGCATATTCGCATAGTATCTCAGCGGATGTAAAAGCCTGTACCTCAAAGGGCAGATTTCGCCTCTGATTGAGATATTCCATGAAATTGTAGGCATATTCCACCTCCAGGTCACAGACTGCAAATATGTTCTTTTTCTTAATCTGATTCAATAGAATCCTCCTATCCACAGCAGAACCCCCATGAGGACAGGCACGGAAAAATGAAAATGTTCCTGCCGCTGTCCTTTCAGGCGGTATGGCTTTCTGGTTTTAGTCGTTAAATATCGCTTGATATAATCGGTAAAGTAAAGCAGACGCTGCAGCCAGCAGCCGCAGACACACAGAATCATGACGGAAATAACCGCTCCGAAGATCACAGACCAGAAGACACAGGAGCGTATCGCTTTATCGCCCATAATGCCTCCCAACGCAGACAATAGTTTAATATCCCCCGCCCCCAGCATGCGGAAATAAAAGAGTCCCCCCAGCAGCAGAACAGGCGTTATACTTCCCGCCGCAAATTCTGACGGCCCTTTTCCGCCAGGATCAAAGCACTGATACAAGAAACCCAGAAGCATGGCCGTCAGAAGCCAGCCATTCGAAATCTTCTGGCTGCGCAGATCCATCTCTGCCGACCCCAGGGCCACAATGAGCGCCAGGCAGCCTGAGACACTCAATCACTCACCTCCTCTGACGAGACACCTAGCCGTAACACCGTACACAAAGCAGCTAATGGTCCTCCATTCACAAAAGTATGTTAGATTGTAAATAATTTGATGGGAAAAACAATCCTGAACAGGATTATCTCTCATTTGAATCATGATTGATTGTGATACTATTATATCACCCACCTGAGATTTGTCCAGAGCAAATTCTAAATTATTTCTGTTTTGTGAAACCTGTACAAAATTACAGCAGAAAATTCTCCGGAAATTTGCCGGCAAAAAAGCTGCTAAACCTTAAAGGCCCACTCTTGTTTCTCTGGTTCTGTCATGTTAAAGTATAGATATTCCATTAGTAAAAGGAGAATCCTATTGGAGACTGATACTTTTATTAAACCTCTGTCCGGCGCCGGCCTAAAGGTGATCGCCTGCGCAGCCATGCTGGCCGATCACCTTAGCAAGGCTTTATCCGTGCCTGATCCAGTCTTTCTGCTCCTGAGCAGCATGATCGGACGTATTGCCTTTCCCATCTTCTGCTTTTTACTGGCTGAGGGTTTTTTCTACACTCACAGCCGGGGACGCTATATCCGCGATCTTTTAATTCTGGCTGTCCTCTCAGAAGTACCCTTTGACCTGGCACTCCACCGCTCCTTCTTTGATCCTGGATATCAGAACACCTGCTTTACGCTGCTTCTGGGTCTTTTGCTTTTCACCTGCCTGGATCAGATGGAACGGAAAAACTTGTCTTTGAATAAGAGCAGAGCCGCCCAGGCCGCTGTGCTGGCCTTGTTTGCGGCTGCCGCCTGGCTGCTAAGGAGCGATTACGGGGTATACGGAATATGCTGTCTGGCCGCCTTTTACTATTTCCGAAGACTTCCTGTACAGGCAGCATTTCTCGGCTGCTTTATACTGAACCTGGACGGTTTTGGCGCGCCGGCCGCTTTCCTGGCTTTAATTCCTATCTATCTTTATAACGGGAAGCGCGGAAGGCAGCTCAAATATGGCTTTTATATTTTTTACCCCTTGCACCTGCTTTTATTATGCCCCCTCATATCCGTATTCTCCTAGTTCCGGTTGGGCTTTATCTCTGCGCTTACCCCAGAGCGGCTTGGACTGTAAATCAAAACCTGAACACTGCTACCCCATACCCAGGCAAATCGTACCCGATGGAGAACGGCTGTCCGTCGCATTCGCGCTTCAGAGCCCGATAGACCTCCGGGACCTCATGGGAACCTCCGTACTTCAGGTTCCTGCTGTCCAGAATCAACCGGTACTGTTTCCTCCTCGGAACACCCACCCGGTAATCCGGCCTGTCCACCGGAGTAAAATTACAGACGAACAGAAGATGGTTCTTACCGGTAGGAGACCAGCGGATGAAGCTGAAAATGCTCCTGTCCCCATCATTGGCATTGATCCAGCTAAAGCATTCACTTCCGGTATCATTGCCGCTGAGCGCCGGATATTTCTTATACATGGCCAGCAGATCCCTGACATATGCCTGGAGATGTTCATTCGGCTTGTTCTGCAGCAGGAACCAATCCAGCTCCCGCTCCTCGCTCCACTCCCGGTACTGGCCGATGTCCTGCCCCATGAACAGCAGCTTTTTCCCGGGATGCCCGATCATAAATGAATATCCCGCCTTCAGATTCTCGAACTTATCTTCATCCTCTCCAGGCATCTTGTTAATCATCGAACACTTCAGATGCACCACTTCATCATGTGACAGAACGAGAATATAATTTTCACTGAATGCATAGGTCAGGGAAAATGTCATTTTATGGTGGTTATACTTACGGAAATAAGGGTCCAGCTTCATATATTCCAGGAAATCGTGCATCCATCCCATATTCCACTTCAGTGTGAACCCAAGTCCGCCATCGTGGACGTCACCGGTTACCTTTGGCCAGGCCGTGGATTCTTCCGCGATCATCATAACGCCTTTATTCCGTCCGGTCACCAGTGAATTCAGATGTTTGAAGAATTCTATCGCTTCCAGGTTTTCATTGCCGCCATTTTTGTTCGGAATCCACTGGCCGGGCTCTCTTCCATAATCCAGGTACAGCATGGACGCCACCGCATCCACCCGCAGGCCGTCCACATGGAATTCTTCCACCCAGTAAAGCGCGTTTGCCAGCAGGAAATTCTTCACCTCCGGGCGCCCGTAATTGAAAATCTTGGTTCCCCAGTCCGGATGTTCTCCCTGGCGGGGATCTGCATGCTCATATACGGCTTCGCCGTCGAATTCAGCCAGCCCGTGGGCGTCCTTCGGAAAATGGGCGGGAACCCAGTCCAAGATGACGCCGATCTTATTCTTATGAAGGTAATCCACCAGATATTTAAACTCCAAAGGCGTCCCATAGCGGGAAGTCGGCGCGTAATAGCCGGTCACCTGATATCCCCAGGAGCCGTCAAAGGGATGCTCGGCAATTCCCATTAACTCCACATGAGTATAGCCCATATCCTTCACATACTCTGTCAGAGACTGGGCCATCTGCTTATAATTGTAAAAGCCCTCCGGGTTGCTTTCTGTCCACGGATGCTTCTTCCAGGAGCCCGGATGTACTTCATAGATGGACAGCGGCGAAGTCTGGGGAGAAAATTCCTGCCGTTTCTGCATCCAAAGGGCGTCGCCCCATTTGTACCCGCCGATGGAAGCGATTCTCGACGCATTTCCCGGACGCTTTTCTGAACAGAACGCATAAGGGTCCGCTTTATACAGCTCCCGCCCATCCTTCGTGTGAATACAATATTTATAGAGTTCACCTTCCAGGGCTTCCGGCACAAACAATTCGTAAACACCCATTTCTGCCACCTTTTTCATCGGATGGCTGTCCGGCCTCCAGCCGTTAAATGTGCCAACGACAGAAACCGACGACGCGTTCGGCGCCCAGACGGTAAACCAGACGCCCTTCTTTCCCTTCTCCAGACCGGGATGCGCCCCCATTTTCCGGTAAATCTCATAATGTGTGGACTGGCCGAATAAATACTGATCCAGCTCCCCAAAACGCGCCGGCTCTTCTTTACTGACGTTTGCTCCTCCCTTTGCCATGAAACACCCTCTCTTTCCTCCATAGTAGAACAGCGCCGCCTGTTCTTATGCCCTCCCTGGCTGCGGGCAAAAACTACTTTGCCCCCTGTAAAACGAGAATTCTGCTCCCGCACGGTTTCAGCGCCACCGAAATCCTTCCTCCCTCCGGGACAAAGATTTCTCCCGACACCACATCCTGATAGCTCTTATCCCCTGACGGAACCTGGACGGATACTTCTGTTGCCTGTTCGTCATTATTCAGTACCGCAATGACCTCATCTTCGTCCTCCATTCTGGCAAATGCATACTGCCTGTTGGTCAGAAGCAATTCCCTGTACCTGCCGTTCACACAGGCCTTATGGTTCCTTCTGACTCCGCTCAGCACCCGGATCCACTCCAGGATCTCCGGATGAGGATTCGTTTCTCTCATATCCTTCAGATCCAGAGCCGGTCTCAGGGGATCATCACTTCCGTTCTCCTTGATGCCCTCGATGCCGAATTCTGAACCATAATAAACAGACGGTATGCCCGGCAGCAGGTACAGCAGGGTGTGAACAGGAACGATGTGCTCCTTGTTCCGCAGCTTTGAATAAATCCGTTCCACATCGTGGTTATCAATAAATGTATACAGCTTCATGCCCTTGTAGATCCCGCCGTTTTCATCAAATTCCCGGCGGATCGTATGCGCGATCTCAAAATAATTATGATCATTATGCCCGGAATAAATTCCTTTATGAAGCTCGTAATTCGTGACGCTGTGCAGCATCCGCGTCCCATCGCCGATGTACCGCCCATAATCTCCGTGTATTACCTCTCCCATCAGCCAGAAATCCTCTTTTTTCTCCCCGGTTCTTCTGCGCATCTCTTCCATAAAAGAGAATTCCAGGCAGTCCGCGCAGTCCAGCCGGATGCCGTCAATGTCGAATTCTTCTATCCAGAAATCAATCACACCCAGAAGATATTCCCGGACAGCCTCCTCCCAGGGATTCAGATTCACGAGCTCCGCGCAGCCGCGCCAGGATTCATAGGAAAAACCATCCTGATAGCTGCTGTTCCCGTCAAAATTCACCCCTTTATACCAGTTCCTGAAGGGAGAGTCCCATTTTTTCTCCCGGATATCCCTGAAGGCGAAAAACTCCCGCCCTGTGTGGTTGAACACTCCATCCACGACGACCCGTATCCCCAGATCATGGGCCACACTCACAAACCGCTTGAAATCCCCGTTATCTCCCAACCTGCGGTCCACCAGCTTATAATCTGTAGTGTCATAACCGTGAGAAACCGACTCAAAAAGGGGCCCGATATATACAGCTTCAAATCCAGTCTCCTTCAGATAAGGCAGCCACTCTTCCGTCAGCCGTTCCAGCCGGTGGACCACCTCTCCGCCCTCATTCCTTCTGGGCGCTCCCAGAAGGCCAATCGGATATATATGATAAAATTCCGCTTCTTCATACCATTTAGCCAAAATAATTTCCTCCTGTCCCTTAATGATGTCAAATTTAATTTAAGAATAAATACCGTACATAAATTGCCGCACCAGCTCATAAATCTGACCGCCGGATATCTCCAGCCCGGATAAGTCCTCCCTGTCTCCGGCCGCCATCATCAGATGATGATGCAAAATACCGATAAATCCCGTGGCAAACTGCTGCTGCCTGCCGTTCATATTGCCCAGCTCTCCCTCCGCCTCTTCAAAGATATGCACAAAAAGCCTGTAATATCGTTGGATCAGCGGATATACCGTTTGGAAACCATCGCTTTTCCTCCCGGAATAGAACAACGACAGCATCAGGAGATAAAATCTGGGATTCCCGCAGGCTCCTTCAAAAAAAGCCTCAGCTACCCGGTAAAGGACCTGCGGCATGTCTGCGTCGTGGACGGCCGCGCTCCGGAGTTTCTGCTCAATCGATTCAAAATAGCAGTACAGCAGCGCTTCCAGAAGCCCGCGTTTGCTGCCGAAATAATAATAAAGGGTGGGCTTCGTAACTCCCGCCAGATCCACGATTTCCTGGACCCCCACCGCATCATATCCTTTTTCATAAAACAGCGACAACGCTGTATCCAGTAGCATTTCCCGATTGTCCATCTGATTGATCTCCTTATTATTAGTATACCAATCGGTATATAAAAAGTCAACAGATCCCATCAAATGGTTAAAGCCGCCTGATCCCTCAGACGGCCTTTGTGAATAATCTCAGAGCATTCTGCTCTGTAATCTCTGTCACCTCCCTGGCTGTAATCCCCTTAATCCTGGCAATTTCCTCTGCGATATAAGGGATATTCAGAGAAGTATTTCTCTTCCCTCTGTTCGGCTCAGGCGCCAGGTACGGACTGTCGGTCTCCAGCAGCAGCTGGGACAAAGGCGCATATTCCACCACTTCTTTCAGCTTCCTGCCATTCTTAAAGGTCACCACTCCGCCGATCCCCAGATAAACACCCATATTCAGATATTCTCTGGCCATTTCCTTCGCATAGGAAAAGCAATGCATGACGCCTCCGATTTCTGAAAGCCCCATCCGTCTGGCAACAGCCAGGGTATCTGCGGCAGCTTCCCGGCTGTGTATGATCACAGGAAGCTTTTCCTCCCGGGCCAGCTGCATCTGACGTTCAAACCATTGTATCTGAACCTCATGGCTTTCCTTATCCCAATAATAATCCAGCCCAATCTCCCCCACCGCCACTGTCTTATCATGACGGCAGAGCCCGCGGATCTCTTCTATTCTCTCATCATTCAATCCGCCCACTTCATCCGGATGAATCCCAACGGCTCCATAAACACAGGGATACCGCTCCATCAGCTCTCTGACAGTCTCCAGGCTGTCCATTCCGGCGCAGACATTGATCACCCTCCCGATACCCCGGCGGGGCAGGGAGGCCAGCAACTCCTCCCGGTCCCCGTCAAAGGCCTCGTCATCATAGTGCGCATGTGTCTCAAATATCATAGCAGCTCTCCAAATCAGCAGATTTCAGCGCCTGAAGGCATCGGCTTCTCCGGCGTCATGAGTGACAGATTGCCGTCGGCGTCCTCTGCACAAAGCAGCATCCCTTCCGAAAGCACGCCGGCCAGCTTCGCCGGCTTCAGGTTCACCAGCACCATCACTTTTTTCCCGACCATCTCCTCCGGTGTATAATACGCTTTAATTCCCGACACAATCTGCCTCACCTGATCCCCAATCCTGACCTGTGAGCAGAGCAGCTTCCTGGACTTTGGCACCGCCTCACAGGCGATGATTTCACCTACGGCAAACTGCATCCGGCCAAACTCTTCAAAAGTAATCTCCGGCTTCAGTTCCAGGCTGATTGCTCCCTTCTCCTGATCTGCCGCCTTCTGGCCGGCGCCTTCCTCAGGCTGTCCTGTCCCGCCCTGGGCCGGAACCTCTGGGTTTTCCTGCTCCGCCGCAGCCCTCTGGGCCTCCTGTATGGCTTCCGCCTTCTCCAGCACTTCCTTCACGTCCAGCCGGGCGAAAAGAATTTCCGGCTTTTCAGTCACCTTTCCGCCGGACGGATACAGGCCGAACTGATCCAGCTGCTCATAATCCCGCTTTTCCGCTCCAAGCTGTTCCAGGATGCGCTCTGTTGTCTCAGGCATGAAGGCTTCCAGAAGAGAAGCCCCTATCGCTATGCTGTCCACCAGATGATAAAGCACCGTGGACAGGCGGTCCTTCTTCGCTTCATCCTTTGCCAGAGCCCACGGCATCGTTTCATCGATGTATTTGTTGCAGCGCTTAAAGAGATTAAATATCTCCGTCAGCGCGTCTGCCACCCTGAGGTTTGCCATCTTCTCAACCACTCTGCCAGCCGTACCTGTTACGACTGCTTTCAGATCATCGTCCATCACATCCTGAACGCCTTTATCACAGACCACGCCGCCGAAATACTTGTTAGACATAGAAATCGTGCGGTTCACCAGATTGCCCAGGGTATTGGCCAGATCTGAATTCATCCTCTCGACCATCAGTTCCCAGGTGATCACCCCGTCATTTTCAAAAGGCATCTCATGAAGAACGAAATATCGCACAGCGTCCACGCCGAAAATCCCTGCCAGGTCATCTGCATAGATCACGTTGCCTTTGGATTTGCTCATCTTGCCGTCTCCCTGAAGCAGCCAGGGATGGCCAAACACCTGCTTAGGCAGGGGCAGCCCCAGCGCCATCAGGAAAATCGGCCAGTAAATCGTATGGAACCGGATGATATCCTTACCAATCAGATGCAGGTCCGCCGGCCACAGCTTCTCAAACTGCCCGCTGCTGCTGCCGTCACAGTCATATCCAATTCCAGTAATGTAGTTCGTCAGGGCATCCAGCCATACATAAGTCACATGCCTGGGGTCAAAATCCACAGGAATCCCCCAGCTGAAGGACGTCCTAGACACACAGAGATCCTGAAGCCCCGGCAGCAGGAAATTATTCATCATCTCATTCTTCCGTGAAACAGGCTGAATGAACTCCGGATGCTCATTGATATATTCAATCAGTCTCGGGGCGTATTTACTCATCTTAAAGAAATATGCCTCTTCCCTGGCAGGTGTTACCGGCCTGCCGCAGTCCGGACACTTTCCATCCACCAACTGGGATTCTGTAAAAAAGGATTCACAGGGAGTGCAATACATTCCCTCATAATATCCCTTATATATATCCCCCTGATCGTACAGCTTCCTGAAAATCTTCTGAACCTGACGCTCGTGATCCTCATCCGTCGTCCGGATAAATTTATCATAAGAAGTATTCATCAGATCCCAGATCCTCTTGATCTGCACCGATACATCATCAACAAATTCCTTGGGGCTGATCCCCTTCTCCTGGGCTTTCAGCTCAATCTTCTGCCCATGCTCGTCAGTGCCCGTCTGGAAAAAAACCTCATACCCCTGCTGTCTCCTGAAACGGGCTATGCTGTCAGCCAAAATGATCTCATAGGTATTACCGATATGCGGCTTACCTGAAGTGTAGGCAATCGCTGTGGTAATATAATATTTCTTCCTGATCTTTTTCATTTCTATCGTCTCCTTATATATTTACTATGAAAGTGCCGGGCGGCAGCTCTGAGAGTGCCAAAGCTGCGAAACAGCCGGCTTTCATGATTGGCTCAATTTCTGTTCCTATCATAGCATAGACAGCCGCCAAAGACAATAAGCCCTATTTTGATTATGAAGAAAAACCTGTGAAAATATTCCAGATCCACGATATAGACATCCGCGCGCCTATTTAAACTTTTTCTTGACTTATCTGTCTTTATATTATATTATAATAATAACAATTATTATTATTAAAGAAAGGAGGATACCGATGCCAACTCTGAAATATAGCCGGCAGCGGGAATCCATTAAGGATAATCTGATGCATCGCACAGATCACCCCACAGCCGATATGGTGTATTCTGATATTCGCAAGGTCTATCCAAATATCAGCCTGGGCACTGTATACCGTAATCTTGCCCTATTGTCCGACCTCGGCGAGATCCAGAAGCTGACAACCAGCGACGGAGCCGTCCGTTTTGACGGGAACACCGCGCCCCATAATCACTTTACCTGCCGGAAATGCGGTTCCGTCCTGGATCTGGAAATGAATGACATCAGCCAGTTTAAAGACAGGGCCAGTGAAAACTTTGACGGAATTGTTGAGAGCTGCAGTGTGAACTTCTATGGTATATGCGGAAACTGCATTAAAAAATCTTAAAAATCTTTAGAAACAGGGTTGACAACTGAAAAGCAATCTGCTATATTAATATCAGTAACAATTACTAATATCAATATAAACAAAAAAATAAACACCATAAAGAAAGGAAGAAAAAAGATGAAAAAATTTGTATGCAGCGTATGTGGTTATGTTCACGAGGGAGATGCAGCACCTGAGTTTTGCCCAATCTGTAAAGCACCGGCATCTAAATTTATTGAGCAGTCCGGAGAAATGAGCTGGGCGTCAGAACATGTAGTAGGCGTTGCCGCCGACGTTGATGAAGACATTAAGAAGGACCTGAGAGCAAACTTTGAAGGTGAGTGCTCTGAAGTCGGCATGTATCTGGCAATGGCCCGCGTAGCCCACAGAGAAGGATATCCGGAGATAGGATTATACTGGGAGAAGGCTGCTTACGAAGAGGCCGAGCACGCAGCTAAATTTGCTGAGCTTCTTGGCGAAGTCGTAACCAGCAGCACCAAGAAAAACCTGGAAATGAGAGTTGAAGCAGAAAATGGCGCTACCGCAGGTAAAACTGATCTGGCAAAACGTGCAAAAGCCGCTAACCTGGATGCTATCCATGACACCGTACATGAGATGGCCCGTGATGAAGCCCGCCATGGCAAAGCTTTCGCAGGCCTTCTGAAGAGATATTTCGGCTAATAAAAAATTCGATATACTTCATATTTAAGAACATATAAGGGTGTGCGGGAAAACTCCCGCACGCCCCAGTTTTTTATAAAGCACTAATCTACATCCTCTGTTTCAGATTTTCAAAAGACAGGAGACGCGGAGGCCGCAGAAACATAACGTATGGGCGGAATAATTATCATCCCCAGTAAAAGTATTTGCAATTTTTTCCTGATACGTTATACTGATAATATGTGAGAGAGTAAAAAATAAAGGAGGATTTTGATATGTCGAAGTATGCAGGAACCAAAACAGAACAGAACCTGATGGATGCCTTCTCGGGTGAATCCCAGGCCAGGAACAAGTATACCTATTACGCTTCCCAGGCTAAAAAAGCCGGATATGAGCAGCTTGCCGCACTTTATCTGGAAACAGCCGATCAGGAAAAAGAGCACGCTAAAATGTGGTTTAAGGAATTCCATGGAATTTCCGACGTCCCCGGCAATCTGGAGGACGCTGCAGCGGGTGAGAATTTTGAATGGACCGACATGTATGCAAGAATGGCCAGAGAAGCCAGAGAAGAAGGTTTTGAAGAGCTGGCAGTTAAGTTTGAAGGTGTGGCACGCGTAGAAGCAGCACATGAGCGCCGGTACCGCAAGCTTCTGGAATCCTACAAGGCAGATAAGACCTTTAAAGGCGATGCTCCTCTCGGCTGGAAGTGCAGGAACTGCGGATTCGTCTATGAGGGCGAGGAGGCTCCCGAAATTTGCCCGGTATGCGCTCATCCGAAGGCTTATTTTGAAAGAAAAGTAGAGAATTACTAATCCCGTTACATAAGGAACTGCATTGCAATACAAGCATATCCCGCAGAAATCTCATGACATTCACAACATGATCCTCTGTAGGATATGCTTGCTTTTTCTTTAGACTCTTTATATGCTGTCTATTACCAGATATCCCCGAAGGTAAAGCCGTTGGGGAATGGATCGTCCTCGTCAAACACCCATTTGCTATAACCGTAAATCCAGCACATTCCTCCCACTGTCGGACATATAGCTTTGCGTCCATAGATCTCCGTGTCCTCTATAGCCATTCCTTTAAAACGCAGTCCCAAAAGTCCCTCGTTTATAAAAGGTTCGTTCAGTTCTAGTTCACCCCTTGCTCCGGCAACTGCCATCAAGGCACAGGTCCCGGTTCCGCAGACACCCCTGTCTATTGCCCCTGACCATGTCTCCGGGCGGTCAAAATCAACCTTTACCTTTCCCAGATGAGGAACCTCTATTACCTGATCCAGATGCTCCGCAAAAGCCGGAACATTCTGGAACGTAACCTGTTGTACTTTTCCATGGCTGCAATCTGCTACAATGTGAATCAGTCCCGCGGGTGCCTCCAGATTAAATTCTGTCACAGGCTCCTCCATGGGTAAAAGTCCAGTCTCCAAAAGCGCTGTTGCTACCGCTATGACATTTCCGCCGCTCATCATGGGATATTCCGTATGTTCCATGATGATAAATCCAGCCGACGCCCGCGGGTCTTTCGCCGGAACGATCAGATTAGCGCAGGTGGCCGGAATCCCTCTCGGCTCCCTCAGCATAAGGAGCCCGATTTGATCATCATTTTTCTCCAGCCACTTGCATTGCTCATATGCGCTGTTGCCGGGAATGCTGGGAACACCGCTTGTTATTACTCTCAGTGGCTCTCCTTCATGAACTTCGACTGCGTCAAACATTCTTTTAAATCCCGTCGTTGTTCCCCTTCCTCATACGATGTTCTACAGTTATCTTTCATTTATTCTAACATGCTGCCTCAGCATGCCTTCCTTGCGCCAACCCAGCCTTACGGTACGAACCATATGCTATTCGTGAATGGCTTCTCTCGCATGACTGCACGTTGTTGGTTGGCAAAGCGATGTGACAAGTAAAAACATACAACTGCGGAAAGTTTACCAAATATCCCCAATCTTAAATCCCTCTGGAAAGGGATCGCTGTCGTCAAGCACCCATTTGGAGTACCCATAGATCCAGCATTCACCGGATAGCTGAGGAATCACAGCCTCATAATCTCCCACCTTTGCCGTCTCCAGAATCTCTCCTGTAAAACGGATGCCCAGAGGCCCCTCGTTCACCCAGGCTTCTCCTACACCCAGTTTTCCTCTGGCGTGAAGCATGGCCATGATGGCACAGCTTCCCGTCCCGCAGACCCCCCGGTCCATGGCCCCGGTCCAGGTTTCCGGACGGTCAAATTCAACAGGATCATAATAATAAACGTTGGCAGTACGATGGTCTGTTCCGGGATTAACCGGTTTCTGGATCATCATTGTGTTGGCGATGCCGATACCCGGAAAATCCGGATGAGAAACCGGCAGCTGGTCCTGTGCCGCTCTGGTCACAAGAGCTGATATTCTCTGAATATCCTTTGCATGGGAAGAATCCAGTACCAATCCCGGGAATTGTGCCGCGTCTATAATCGTAAAAAAGCATCCTCCCCAGGCCACATCAGTTCTGACCCTGCCAAGCGTCGGCACTTCCACTTCAGCATCCAGATATACGGAAAAAGCCGGCTGATTAGTGAAAGTGGTATTGATCACCTTTCCGTTTTTACACTCGGCATGAATATGCATAAGCCCAGCCGGCACTTCCAGTTCAAATTCCGTGACAGGCTCCTGCATAGGCAGCAGCCCGGTCTCCAGAAGAACCGTCACTGTCGCCATGACCGTTGCGCCGCTGCACAGCGGATATTCCTCTCCGCACATAAAAATTGCAGCAGCAGATGCCTTTGGATTTTTTGGCGGCACCAGCAGGCTGACCACTGAAGCCGGAATCCCCCGTGGTTCCGTCAGCATGAGTTTCCGAATTTGATCATCATGCCGGATCAGCCAGTTTCTCTGTTCCATCAATGTATTTCCGGGGATATAGGGAACCCCGCCGGTAATAACCCGCATCGGTTCACCTTCATGAACCTCCACCGCGTCAAATGTTCTGCGAATACCCATATTTTACTTTCCCTCCTGCAGCTCTCCGCCGCCCGGGGCTAAAATGCCCATGACCTAAGATGTATCTGATTTAAAATCACCAAATATCTCCAAACCGGAATCCTTTCTGGAAGGGGTCTGTCTCATCCATCACCCATTTTGTATGCCCATAGACCCAGCACTCGCCAGTGAGCTGTGGGAGAATTGCCGGATAATTCCCGACTTTTGTTTCCCCAATGATTGTTTCTGTAAACTGAATTCCCATAAGGCCTTCATTGACTAACGACTGTCCCACCTCTAACCTGCCTTTTGCATGGAGCACCGCCATCAGCGCGCAGCTCCCGGTCCCACAGACGCCCCGGTCCAGCCCGCCGGTTTCCCAGGTTTCCGGCCGCTTCAGATCTACGCCGGTACAGCCATAGACATTCGCCGTACGAATATCTGTACCGGGTGTAATGGGGGGCTGGTACATAATTGATACGCCCACGCCCAGATCCGGATAATCGGGATGAACTGGATGCAGCTGCTCCTTCGCTGCCTGTGTAACTGCTGCAGACAGACGCCGGATTTCCCTGGCATGCTCCGAGTCCAATACAAGACCGTCAAACTGAACAGCGTCTATTACCGCAAAAAAGCCCTGGCCGCCCCATGCCACATCAATAGTCACCTTCCCCAATGAAGGCACGTCTACTGTTTGATCCAGTCCTGCAGCAAATGTAGGCAGACTGGTAAAAGTGCATCTGGTTACTTTACCATTTTTGCATTCCGCCCGGATGGGCACAAGTCCGGCGGGAATTTCCAGGTTAAATTCAGTCACCGGCTCCTGCATGGGAATCATTCCGGTTTCCAGAAGTGCTGTGGCCGTGGCAATGACCGTGGCACCGCTGTGAAGGGTCCAGGCATCCCCGCAGGCAAACAACGTAGCCGCCGCTGCCTGCGGATCTTTTGGCGGCACAATCAGACTGATAACGGTAGCCGGCATCCCTCTGGGTTCATTCAGTAACATGCCCAGAATCTGCCTGTCATGGGCCTGTAGATATTTTTCCTGTTCCTGCAGCGTATCACCGGGAATATAAGGAACGCCGCCCGTAATAACGCGCATGGGTTCTCCTTCATGAACCTCCACACAGTCAAACATTCGTTTGAATCCCATATTCTAATATACCTCCTTCTTGACCTATATTATAAAGGAGACTCTTATTTCTGTATATTTAATACTATTGAAGTCAAAGATCAAAAAAATTGAAGTACTCCCCCAAATACAGCGAATTGTCACGAAAGACTTTTTAGCGCATCAAAAAACTCAGAAAACAAAAAAACTCCCCATAAAATGAGGAGTGCCCCGGTAATTCTACCGGGGCTATTATTATGAAAAAATTTTTGTGTAATGAATCATCCATTACAGTTCAGCAGTTCCTTTGAACTGAATATATATTAGCAATTATTTATGAACACAGTGTGAACTCACGATGAAACATCTGTTAATTTGCTTAATTTATATGCTAGCATTCATTATTTTTTGTGTATTTTACACTATATCCAGCACTAAATAGCATTATTTGAATAACCCGCTAAACCAATCTGTGATCTGCGTCCACACATTGCTGAACCAATTGCCGATCTGTGCAAAAAAGCCCTGCACATCCTCTTCTGTGATATTCAGATCCATCCCCTCCAGCTTCTCGTAGATTCCCTGCACCTGGGCTTTCAAATCATCCACATTCAGGTCCAGATTGGAGATTTTCTCCATCAGGTCTTTTATCTGCTGCTTCTGCTCATCCGTCAGTGTAATATGCAACTCAGAGGATGCTTTGTCAATAATCTCATCAATCTTTTCAGGATCGTCAATGCCCGATGCGACAATGGCTTCTTTAATCGCGGCAATAAGATTTTCCGCCTGCTCCGTGTCCCCCAGGACATCACCGATCTGGCTGGTTGTTACCAGCTCCTGGGTGGCTGCCTCCACATTCTCCGCCTGCAGGGGTTCACCTGTCATCTCTGAATAAGCTTTCATAACGCCAATCAATGCGGCTGTGCCGGATATTTTCGCCGGTCCGGCCACCTTGATGTCAGCGTTCTCAATTCCGGCAGTCGCCAACGCGTTCTGATACATTCCCACGGTACAGTAGCTGATGTTCTGGGTCGTCACCTGAATCCCATATCCGCTTTCCTTTCCGACTACCAGCGCGGATGAAAGCGCCTGGTCTCCAATCAGGCTGTAATCCAGATAAGCATCCAGATACTGATGCTCTTCCTCGTTCGTGATGTTCACAACCGTATATCCCTGCAGCTCTTCTTCTGTCACTCCCAGAAGCTCAAGCACCGTGGCCCTCTGATTCCCATCCAAATCTGCACCCAATGAAACATATGGCTTATTCAAAACCGCATCCTTTGCGCTCGCCATAGCCGGCACAGCTAGCATGCCCAAGGTCATCACCGCGCTTAAAGTAATTGCTGCTCCTTTTCTCCACTTTGCCTTCATATAAATTCCCCTTTCTAAATTCAAATACCGACTTTCCCCTGTCAAATGGTTTTGCCGCCATCCCGCCGCGCCTGTGCGGCAGCCTGCCTAAACCTTCTGCTTTCGCACGGCGTCAGGCTGGCAGATACATTATAACATGTTCTCTGGCCATGTGATCCCTCCAGAATATACGCAGAATCTGCAACAGAAAATTTTACTTCGCTCAATTACAGGCCGGCGCTGTTGTAATGTCTGATGACATTATAACATACCCTGTCAAACACGTCCCGGGATTCATAGAAGCTTTTGATTTTGTTCATGAATTCTTTACAGGCTGAACATGATTTCAACACATTTTGACTGTATACTAACAGTATAAAATAATTAAGCCAAAAAATTATTTTATAATTTTCTTTTTCATATGCCGATTGAAAAATCGGCTCTCCTTCCTTTAAAATAAGGGGCTGCTGCGGATATCCGCGGCAGCCCCTCCTTGTGTGCCCTGTTATCAGCATTCCTGATGAAGTCCCCTCTCTCCCGCAGGCAAGCACTTATGATCGCCTCAGATAATCGGCCAGCGCCGCGAACTGTTCCAGCGTCAGTGTCTCTCCCCGGACATCTGGTGAAAGGCCGCATGCCGCCAGAGCGATTTCCAGGTCTTCCTTTTGAAAGGAAAGTCCTTTATCATTGCGAAGACCATTGAGTAATGTCTTTCTCCTCTGGTTAAACGACGCGCGTATCAGCCGGAACATCAGAGCTTCATCCGATACTTCCGTTTTAGACACTTTGTTTCTCAGCCGGATGACGGCACTGCCCACCTGCGGCCTGGGCATAAAACAGTTGGGAGGCACGTTTGCTGCAAGATATGGTTCCGCATAATACTGAACCGCGAGAGAAAGAGCCCCGTAATCTTTACTTCCCGGCCCGGCCTGCATGCGGCTGGCCACCTCCTTCTGCACCATCACCGTGATCGTATCCACCGGAACATGGTTCTCAAATAAGCCCATGATAATCGGAGTCGTAATATAATAGGGCAGATTTGCAACTATTTTAACAGGCTTCCCCCCGTTCTTTTTTTCCGCAAGGTCAGCCAGATCCAGTTTCAGGATATCCTCATGTATCACTGTCACATTATCCCAGTCGTTCAGCGTATCCTCCAGGATGGGGATCAGATTGCGGTCAATCTCCACAGCGCAGACCTCCCTGGCGGCATAAGCCAGATACTGGGTCAGAGTCCCTATACCCGGCCCTATCTCAACCACAAAATCATCCTCTGTTATTTCCGCCGCAGCCAGAATTTTATCCAGCACATGAGGGTCAATCAGGAAATTCTGCCCGAATTTCTTCTGAAAACGAAATCCATACTTCTGCAAGATCTCAATTGTTCTCTGCGGAGTCCCCAGCCAGGGCTTCTTTTTTTCCATTCTCCAGCTCCTTCAAGTTTTTCAGATAAAAAGGACCGGCGGCAACAGCTTTCTGTACCCCGGTCCTATCTGTTTATACATCAAAATCTTTTTCATACAGGACGGTCCATTGATCCTTATTCTTGTCGCGTCCAGACCCACGCCGTCCAAACCTGCGTGTTCCTTTTTTCGCACGGGCCATGGCGTTGTCCACCATTTCCTTAACCCTGGAAATCGTAACCGGCTCTTCCTCCGACTGGTTGTTGCCAATCAGTGTGTAAAGAGCGAGCACACCCATCTCATCCATTTTGCAGCCGTTTTCTGTGGCATAAGTTCTGGCGAAGGTCACCAGCTCATCATTCGTGAAAACAGGAATGGATATCACCTGTTCAAATTTACCCGCGAACTGGGGATATTGCTTCAGAAGAGCGCGCATGTTCGCTTTCTCATCTTCAATAATCAGGATCATGCAGTCTGTTCTGAACTCCATGGCGCGGTTCAGCTTATCGATGGTCTTTGCAGTCATATCGCCGGCGTTTTCAATGATCAGGAATCCTCCGGACATCTTGGCTACGATTTTGGCAGGATCTTTGTGGTTCATGTCAGAACCCTCCAGACGGGCAATCTTCGCCGCATCCATGCCCAGATCCTTGCACATCGCAACAATCAGCCCATAGGTCAGTCTGGACTTACCGGTCCCCTCAGCGCCCATTACTGCTATGTTCCCATGACGGGAGGTATGTTCTCCTGCATGTTCATATACATTATTAATCGCTTCTAAAATCTGCTGGTCCATGCCGGGAATTCTCGCAAAATATGTGAAGATTTTCCTTTGATCGTCACTCATCCGGGTAGGCTTCGCATCATTCAGAATTCGGATCCTCCGCTCCTCCGGAGTCTCTTCCCGCAAAACATCCTCGATAGAAACAGGGATTGTATTCTGTCCAATCTTATTCAGCGGAATTGTCCTCTGGATCTTCTCTTCAGGGGTTGGTTCCGGGTCTGGAATCTCCAGCTCTTCATTATATAAAGGCTTCTTGGACTGCTGCGGCTGTAAAAATCCCGCCTCCAGTTCATCCATCTCATCAAATTCATGAATGTCCCTGAACCGGTTCTCAGGCTCAGATGTACCATGGGATACTTCTTGATCCGCCTCCGCTTCCAATGCGTCTGACAGGTCGGGAATGTCTTCTTCTCCGGCTGCCTCCTGTTCCATCGCCTCCGCAGCTGCCTCTGCCGTATGCTCCTTTGGCACATCCATCATCACTTCAGCTGCAGGCTCTGGCTCATACCCCTCAATACCTGTTGCCGAACGCCCCGCCTCATATTCTTCAGTTTCCGCTGATCCCGGTTGTGCGGGCGCCTGCGTCAACTGCCTATTTTTATCGAAATCTCCGGATGCTATCTCTTCAGATAGACTATCCGCCGTTTCTTTCAGCAGCGCATCCAGATCAAAGTCTGCAAAGGACATCTGCCCCTCTATCTGCTCTTCTTCCGTCTCTGCCTTAGGTTCCGGCCTGGATAAGATGGTTCTGGCTGCTTCAGGCCTTGGCCTCACTTCTGCTTCAACCTTCTCCGGCTCCAGATCCTGAACCAGTAAATTCTCAGGAACCTCTTCCGGCTCAGGCATCTCCAGCTCTCTGGACACTCCCAGATCCTTCACCTGGGGTGCCTCTTTTTTCACGCCGGAAAACACTTCATGGATGCTCTTTGCCAGCTGCTCTCTCAGGTTTGCTGTCTTCCCAATAAATTCCCGGGAAGTGATGGAATAATCGTCCACAGAGTCATCAGTAGCCGCTGCCTCGTCCATAGCATCGTTCATGTTCACATTCCTGGTGATAGCTGCCCCTGCCTGATCCATGCGTTTTAATACGTCCTGGGACCCCGTGCTGTCGGCACTGGACGCCCGTGCCGGACTCTTCTCCACCCTCGGACGGGCAGGAGGTACGACCTTCGGACGTTCTGCTTTCAGATAACGGTATTTCTCTTTTTCATATAAATCCTGCTGGGATGGCGCAAGAGGCTGGTACTTCATCTTCAGCTCCATGGCCTTCACCACATACTTACCTTCACTAAACCACAAAATCAGGTCATCACAGGCATCCACACATCTCTGGTTGTCGCCCGCCTTGCTGTAGAGAGTCGCCAGCTCATAAGCCCAGCGCTCAGTATATTCCTTATCCTTATACTCTTCCAGAATCGAGATCTGGTCTGCCAGCGGAGAACGTCTGGCTTTATAGATCTTATATTTCAAAATATACCGTGAGTTATCATTCGGAGCAACCTCTGTATACTCTGTATAAAAATCTACAGCCTCATCCACTTCTCCCAGCTTCAGACTGATCTCCACCAGGCGGTACAGAATGCTCTTGCCAATAGATGCCCTGTCATAAGCCAGCAATAAAATGTCCTTGCAATTGCGATAATCTTTATTAACCTCATAAATATCCGCCACCATGTTCAGTGTGCGAATGCTTTTTACCCGCCTCCAGTCGATGCTTTCCGCGATCTGCAGCGCATTATTAAAGTCCTGTTCCTGCACACACCGCGTAAGCTCGTCCAGCTTTAAATGGTATTCTGTTTTATCCAACGTATTCACCTCTAATGACTATTTAGCTATAGATGGTTTTAGTGTATCACACCGGAAAGTCAATGTCAAAAATTATTATTTCCAAATTAAATCCAAAAGATTCCGGCTGGCGGGGTGTGTGGATACCCGGACAAAAAACGGCGGGAGGCGGAGGTTTATTTTACAGTTATTCTTTCGAGCTTCCAGATGTCATCCACGTATTCCTGAATTGTCCTGTCTGAGCTGAATTTTCCGGCACAGGCAGTATTGAGGATCGCGCTCCTTGCCCAGGCTGCCTCATTGCGGTATTTGGCTTCCACACGCTCCTGGGCCGCCGCATAGGACTTGAAGTCTGCCAGTATAAAGTACATGTCGGCACGGCTGGAGTTCTGTGTGTTCAGCAGGGAATTGTAAATATCGCGGAACATGTTCATGTCCCCGCCTGAGTACATCCCGTTAATCAGCTGCATCAGCACCTGGCGGATATCCGGGTCGTTGTTGAAGTATTGCATCGGATTGTAGCCGCCGTTCTGCTCGTAATTCATCACCTCGTCTGCGGTCAGGCCGAAGATAAACGCATTTTCCTCACCGACCTCTTCCACGATCTCCACGTTGGCGCCGTCCATTGTTCCAAGGGTCAGGGCGCCGTTCAGCATGAACTTCATGTTGCCGGTTCCGGAGGCTTCTTTGCTGGCGGTGGAAATCTGCTCGGACACGTCGGCCGCCGCGAAGATCAGCTCTGCGTTGCTGACACGATAGTCCTCAATAAATACTACCTTCAGTTTCCCCTTGATGGTTTCATCGTGGTTGATGACCCCGCCCACATTATTAATCAGTTTGATGATAGATTTAGCACGCTCATAGCCGGCGCTGGCCTTCGCTCCGAAAATGAAGGTCCGGGGATAGAAGGGCAGCTCCGGATGTTCTTTGATCTTATTATAGAGATACATCACATGCAGGATGTTCAGCAGCTGGCGTTTGTACTCATGCAGCCGCTTTACCTGTACGTCAAAGATGGACCGGGGATCTATTTCTACTCCGTTGTGTTCCTGGATATATTTTGCCAGTCTCACCTTATTCTGATATTTGATGTTCATGAATTCGGCCTGGGCCTTCTCATCGTCGGCATAGACTGTGAGTCCCTTGTTCCTGGAAAGGTCTGTCACCCATTCCTTTCCCACGTGCTCCGTCACCCAGCCTGCAAGCAGCGGGTTGCCGTGAAGCAGGAAACGGCGCTGGGTGATGCCGTTTGTCTTGTTGTTGAATTTCTCCGGCATCATCTCATAGAAATCTTTCAGCTCTCTTTTTTCGAGAATCTCCGTATGCAGCCTTGCCACTCCGTTTACAGAATAGCCGCCCACGATGGCCAGATTGGCCATCCTCACCTGGCCGTCATAGATCACAGCCATCTTGCGGATTTTCTCCTCATTGTTCGGATACTGGGCGCGGACACGCTCACAGAACCGGCGGTTGATCTCCTCCACAATCTGATACACCCTTGGCAGCAGCCGCGAAAACAGCTCGATCGGCCATTTCTCCAGAGCTTCTGCCATGATCGTGTGGTTGGTATAGGCGCAGGTCCTGGTGGTCACCTCCCAGGCCTCGTCCCAGGTCAGTCCCTCTTCATCCATCAGAATCCTCATCAGCTCCGGCACCGCTACCGTCGGATGGGTGTCGTTCATCTGGAATGTAATTTTCTCATATAACTTGCGGATATCACCGTGATTCTTCTTATATTTCTGAATCGCCGTCTGAACGCTGGCAGATATGAAGAAATACTGCTGTTTCAGACGAAGCTCCTTGCCCGCCATGTGGTTATCATTGGGATACAGCACTTCAACAATGGTCCGGGCCAGGTTTTCCTGCTCTACTGCCTTGTGGTAATCCCCCTTGTCGAAGGAATCCAGCTGGAAATCATTAATGGCCTCCGCGTCCCAGATACGCAGGGTGTTTACCACATTATTATTGTAGCCGACAACGGGCAGGTCATAGGGGATTGCCCGCACAGACTGATAGCCTTCCTGGATGAAATCATTCCTTCCGGTCTCCTGGTTGTAGGATACCCGCACATAGCCTCCGAATTTGATTTCTTTGGCGTATTCCGGCCGTTTCAGCTCGAAGGGATAGCCTCCGTCCTTCAGCCAGTTGTCCGGTACTTCTACCTGATAGCCGTCGCGGATCTCCTGCTTGAACATCCCATAGTGATAACGGATGCCGCAGCCGTAAGCGGCATACCCCAGCGTCGCCAGGGAATCCAGGAAGCAGGCGGCCAGGCGGCCCAGCCCTCCGTTGCCCAGGGCCGGGTCCCTCTCTTCGTCCTCAATGGCATTAAGATCAATGCCCAGCTCATCCAGGGCCTCCTTTACCTCTCCATATGCCGTCAGGTTCAGCAGATTATTGCCCAGATAACGGCCGGTCAAAAATTCCATGGACATATAATATACGATTTTAGGATCTGTCTCATTCATAACCTTCTGGGTTTTCATCCAGTTATCGATGATGACATCCTTCACCACATAACACACTGCCTGATAGATCTGGTGGCTGTTTGCCTCCTCCAGGGTTGTGCGGAACAGGTTCTTCACTTCTTCTCTTACACTTTTCTTAAATTTTTCCTTCTTAAATATCGGATTCAGCATGCTTATCCTGGTTCCTCCCATCGATGCTTAAACTTTTTCTACCGCCATGGTTACCTTTTCGGAATTGATATTCCATTCTTTCTCGTAGCCCCTGGTCTCGCCCAGCACAATCTGATCAGCAAGTACCTCAGAGCGGATCTCGTCGCCGTGTTCAGTCAGGATTCTGGAAATCGTCTCATTTCCTTTTGCAAATACATGAATTCTGTCCATCACTTCAAACCCTGCTTCCTTACGCATGGTCTGGATTTTGCTGATGATCTCACGGACAAAGCCTTCTTCAATCAGTTCCGGAGTCAGATTTGTATCCAGAATCACGGTGATCGCCTGGTCAGATTCAGTGACATAGCCTTCCTTCTGGGCAGACTCAATCAACAGATCCTCTTCAGATAATATAATTTCCTCTCCGTTGATGTCCAGCTTCAACTGCCCGTTTGCACGGATTTGGTCCATCGCTGCATTTCCGTTAACATTCCCCAGCGCATTCCGGACCGCCCCTACCAGCTTTCCGAATTTCGGACCTACGGTCTTCAGCTGGGGCTTGAAGGTGTAGGTAATAAATTCACTGATGCTGTCTGTAAATTCGACTGCCTTTATGTTCAGTTCGTCTTCAATAATCGTCTTATAAAATTCGGACAGAGAGAAGCTGCTCTTCACATACATTCTGGAGATAGGCTGGCGGTTCTTGATGTTGGCCGCATTCCTGCAGGCACGGCCCATGACGACGATCTCCAGCAGATGTCCCATATCCTCTTCCAGCTGTTTATCGATCCACCCTTCCTCCACCTTGGGATAATCGCACAGATGAATACTCTCCGGGGCAGACTGATCCACCGTCTTCACCAGATTCTGATAAATATCCTCTGTCATAAACGGAATCATCGGTGCGGCCGCTTTGCAAAACTCCACCAGAGCAGTGTACAGCGTCATATAAGCATTAATTTTGTCCTGTTCCATCCCTTTAGCCCAGAAACGCTCCCTGCTGCGACGCACGTACCAGTTGCTCATGTCGTCCACGAAAGCCTCCAGCGCTCTGGCAGTCTCAGGGATCTTGTAATTAGACAGATCGCTGTCTGCCTCACGGATCGTGGAATACAGCCGGGAAAGCAGCCATTTATCCATAACGGAAAGTTTTGCATAATCCAACTGATAGTGCGTCGGATCAAACTGGTCAATGTTGGCGTACAATACGAAGAATGCATAGGTATTCCAAAGCGTACCCATAAACTTGCGGGAATACTCTGTTACGGCTTTCCCGTGAAAACGGTTGGGCAGCCAGGGCGCACTGTTCACATAGAAATACCAGCGGATCGCATCGGCCCCATAGGTCTCCAGCGCGTCAAATGGATCTACCGCGTTCCCCTTGGATTTGCTCATCTTCTGGCCGTTTTCATCCTGCACATGGCCCAGCACAATTACGTTTTCATAAGGCGCTTTATTAAAAAGCAGAGTAGATATCGCCAGCAGGGAGTAGAACCAGCCCCTTGTCTGATCCACGGCTTCAGAAATAAACTGAGCCGGGAACTGCTTCTCAAAAAGCTCTTTATTTTCAAAGGGATAATGATGCTGCGCGAAAGGCATGGAGCCTGAGTCAAACCAGCAGTCAATGACCTCCGGCACACGATGCATTAGCTTGCCGCATTCCGGGCATTTGATGGTCACTGCGTCGATATACGGACGGTGCAGCTCAATATCATCCGGACAGTTACCGGACATGGATTTCAGTTCCTCAATGCTGCCAATGGAATGCATGTGACCGCAGTCTTCACAGATCCAGATATTTAGGGGTGTTCCCCAGTAACGGTTCCGGGAAATGCCCCAGTCCTGGACATTCTCCAGCCAGTCCCCGAACCGGCCTTTGCCGATGCTTTCCGGAATCCAGTTAATCGTATTGTTATTCCGGATCAGATCCTCTTTTACAGCCGTCATTTTGATGAACCAGGATTCACGGGCATAGTAGATCAGCGGCGTGTCACATCTCCAGCAGTGGGGATACTCATGCTCAAATTTCGGCGCGTCAAATAGCTTGCCTTCCTGATCCAGGTCGGCCAGCACCAGGGGATCTGCCTTCTTCACAAAGATGCCCCCATAGGGTGTCTCTTCTGTCATATTCCCCTGTCCGTCAACAAACTGAACGAAGGGCAGGCCGTAATCCCTTCCCACCCGGCTGTCGTCTTCACCAAATGCCGGGGCTATATGAACAATTCCGGTACCGTCTGTCATGGTGACATAGTTGTCACACGTCACAAAAAAAGCTTTTTTCTTCTGCTTCGCGGCAGCCTCTCCCGCACAGGCAAAGAGCGGCTCATATTCTCTGTATTCCAGATCGGTGCCCTTATATTTTTCCAGAACCTCGTAAGGCTTCTGATCTTCTTCCTCAGTCAGTTTACCCAGTACCTGGTCCAGCAGCGCTTCTGCCATATAATAGGTGTAGCCGTCAGCCGCCTTTACCTTACAATAGGTCTCTCCGGGGTTTACACACAATGCCAGGTTAGAGGGCAGCGTCCAGGGAGTCGTAGTCCATGCTAGGAAATAAGCGTCTTCCCCGACTACCTTAAACCGCACGATCGCCGAGCGTTCCTTCACTGTCTTATAGCCCTGAGCAACCTCCTGTGAGGACAGCGGAGTCCCGCAGCGCGGACAGTAGGGCACAATTTTAAAACCCTTGTAGAGCAGGCCTTTTTCCCAGATCTTCTTCAGCGCCCACCATTCGGATTCAATAAAGCTATTCTCATAGGTGACATAGGGATGCTCCATATCGGCCCAGAATCCGACCGTATTGGAAAAATCCTCCCACATGCCTTTATATTTCCAGACACTCTCCTTGCATTGCCTGATGAACGGCTCCATGCCGTATTCCTCGATCTGCTCTTTGCCGTTGAGCCCCAGCTTCTTCTCCACCTCCAGCTCCACGGGAAGTCCATGGGTATCCCAGCCGGCCTTTCTCGGCACCTCATAGCCCTTCATGGTGCGGTATCTCGGAATCATGTCTTTGATGACGCGGGTCAGCACATGGCCGATATGGGGTTTCCCATTGGCGGTCGGAGGACCGTCATAAAATGTATACATCGGACTGCCTTCCCGTTCCTTCATGCTCTTTTCAAAAATCTGATGTTCTTCCCAGAACTTTTCGGTTTTCTTTTCCCTTTCTACAAAGTTCAGGTTCGTGTCTACTTTCTGGTACATAATTTCCTCCTTATACTACGAACGGCACTCGTCCCGTAATAGGACGAATGCCGTACATTCATTCGCTGACCACCTGTTACATACTGTCATATGCTGTCCTTATAACGCCGGACCTGCGGCCGCGCCTACTCTTGGGAAGTCCTGTCTTCCGTAATTTCAGCTGGCAACTCAGGAGTGATCTTCTGCTGCTCCTATTCGCTCCGGTCTCTCACCCTCACCGGATCGCTTTGCCTTTCGCGAACAGCATACTGTCTCCGTCATTGTTTTTACTCAAGTTGGTATCATTATACGTATAATTTTCAGCAATTGTCAAGTCATTTCATGGCGTTTTTTCCGGCGTTTTTCCCGCAGCTCATCTTTTTTTCCGCGGATTTCCTCCGCTTCCATCTCACTGCTCACCTTTATGGTCTTGACCACGTAGACTTTCCCCTCGTCTGTCCGCTTCATCCGGGCCTTACCCTTAATGTAGCCGTGAACCGGGCAGATGGCGATGCAATAATAGTTCTTTGAATTAACAGAGAACCAGCGCAGCTTCTTCCTGGCGCTCTTACCGCAGAGGCAGCAATGGGTCGCCAGAACCTCCCTGTCCGCCATGGCCTCTTCCTTGGTGTTAAATTCTCTGGAGATAAATTTGGAATATCCGTTATACACCGCGTGTATCTCTTCCTTCTTAGTCTTCGGATTCTGATAGACATCGATGGAATCATAGGCCAGCACGACGTCCATATCAATCTTCTGGAAGATCTCCGCCGTATACCAGGCATCTGAAAGCGCCCTGTGGAAATCCAGGTCCTTCTCCAGCTTCAAAAAATCAATGCCGTACTCCAGAGAACGCCGGCTTCTCATATCCTCATAGCTGACAGCGAACAGCTTCTGGACGTCATTATAATGAAGCGGTCCCTTCAGCAGAGAAAGCAGCCCGTAATATTTCATATTCCGCTGCAGCTCCACCAGGTCAATCGTTCCCCAGGTGCAAAACTGTGACTCCGGCCCCGCCCATGACAGGAATTCTCTGAGCGCATCTGGAAAAAGAGCCCCCTTCTCCAGCGCATCCTGATCCAGATGGACAATCTCCTTCGTTCTGAAGTGAAGCTTCGGATAGACCACAGGTTTGATGATTTTATGAAACCGGTCCACATATTCTCTGTCTTTATTCAGTTTTATTGCGCCGATTTCAATGATCTCAAAAGGAAGAGTCTTAACCTCCCGGTTCTTGCCATAGGGGCACTGATTCCATTCCAGATCAAACACAATATAATTCATACCGTATTGTTCCCGTCAGATAGTAAGACTGTGTGGCAGGGTATAGAACACATACCTGCTACTTTTATAGTATACAATATTTCTGCGGGACATACAACAAGTACAATTTAACTTACTTTCACTTTCTGAAATGCTTCTTCCAGTGTTTTTTCACTCACTGTCATCTGGGAACCGTCGCTGCCGTAGGTTTCTACTTCTATGGAGAAGAGGATATCCCCCGTCTGTACCCAGCCTTTGTATTCTTCAAAATGTGTCGCGCCATAGCCGCTGTCGTAGTCATAGGTATTTTTCGCCCAGTATACTGTCATCCCATTCACAGTCATCTCCTGTACCTGGCCGGGGGTGACGTTGGCGTATTCCTTGTAATCGCCCATCCAGCTGCAGTCTGTCGCATCTTCCGCCATTTCATCCAACGAGTAATATTCTACAAAATTGTAGGTGATGTCCACAGAGGGCTTGGAATAATCGGTGCTCATGGATGAGAGGTAGCCGTCTGACGCATAAGAGAATTCCTGGCCGTCCATTAAGGTGATTACTGCGGCGTGTCCGCCTTCGTCGGAATTAATGGTATAATTTCCGTCAGCATCGGGTTTCAGCTCGTCATCCTCAGCGCTGCCTGTATTGCCGGTGTCTCCCGGCTGCTGACCGTCTGTACCGCTCTTGCCATCGTTCAAATCATTCGCCTCATCGTCCAGGCCATCGAGGATACCGTTGTAATCTTCATCTGTAGCAGTTTCTTTTGCTTCATCCGGTACCTTTATTTTTTTTACACTGTCGTAATCATTGAATATCAGCTCCAGATCAAATTTTTTGACTTCCACGGCGCCTCCGCTGCTTCCCATGGACGCATCCATCATGGCGCTTCCCAGGTCTTTACAGTCCAGTTTGACTTTTGCAGGCATTTTGGTATCTTTATATACGTATACCTTTAATTTGGCTTTGATATCATCCCAGTCAATTTCATCATCGTCCAGCATTCCTGTGCTGTCCATGGAGGTATCTATAAAATCTTTCAGATCGTCGCCGCTCAGGTTCACGCGCAGCACGTAGGCGTCTTTATCATTAACGCTGGCAAAATCCTCATCCATTTCCACCTCCAGATCCCCGTCAGCGATGGCTTCATAGAGGGAGAGATTCAGCATATCGCTGTCTGCCTCTTCACTGACAGATTTCATCCATTGGCCGTTCGCCAGGGTATAGGTTACCATCTCGCCATCTTCTATGACGGTATAAGACTCTGTTTCCTGTGTTTCTTCCTGGCCCATGATTGACATGCTGACAGTCCCCTTTGCATATGCGGCCGCAGGGTCCAGCGTTGTTTCCATATCAGTATCCATGCCCATGGACATTTCCATCTCTCCAAGCTCATCCGAAATGCCGCTCATGTCTATGACGGCTGAAAAATCCAGCTTTACACTCATTTCCACGGACTCCACTTTTCCCAGGTTTGCCGCCATGCTCTTCGCAAGACTCTGGGGTGTTTCCTTGCCGCATCCGGTGAATGGCAGTATGCACATTACTCCCAGCAGCAGCGCCCCTGCCTGACAGGCTTTAACTCTTCTCTTCATATGATTTCTCCTCTTCTTTCATTTCTATTTATTTTTCCAGATAGATAACTCCCATCCAGTAAAATCCTTTTAAATCCTCATCCTGCGTGTTCTCTATGACCTGGTTTCCTATCTCATAAAAATCATTGTCGTCCAGGTCATAATTTGTCCGCAGCACTGCAGTTCCGTTTTTCTCCAGTTCGGCAGTCAATTCATCCGCGATGTCATCAATGGAAAAGAACCGGTTCTGTAAATGGTAATATTCATCCTTTTCCAGATCTGACCGGTAATCGCCCAGCCTGCTGTCAATCACGTATGAGGTATCCTCTATTAGGGTCTTTGCCACGGCATAATCCGGCATGTTCAGAAGGGCATTGGACAGCATATCATTGTCGTTATTGGTCACATCGACCGTCTGCCATGCACCGCTTATCTCCACCCGGTTCCAGGCATGTGACAGACTTCCGTCCAGATATCCGGTGGTCACAATGCTCTTAAGACCGGCGGCATCTGCAAGAAGCTTGAAGGAACCGGCATAGCTGGCGCAAACCCCTTTCCCGTCTATCAAAATCCCGTAGGGTGTAAACGCATCATTGTATTCCGGATCGACCCTCTGATAGCCATATTGTTCAGCGTTATCCAGTGCATCGTAATCGTATGTTCCATTCTCGCAGAGATAATTGTTAATAGCCAGTTCCTTCTCCAGATCCGACATGCCGCTGCTGATGATCCGGCTGGTGACCGTCTCCACCTGATCTATGATCTCCTGCTGCTTCCTGCGGCGCTCTTCTCCGCCCTCCTGGTATTTTACCTTTAGGCTTTTGCCGTCTCTGGACAGATATATACCGTCAATTCCGAGAATCAGCGGATTCTGGTAATAAGCTTCTTCCCAAGCGTCTGTCAGAATCACTGTATCAGAGCTTTCTGGAAATTCCGAAAGATCAATCTTCCGCACACCGTTCAGCATACTAATTGCCAGGTATTCGCTGAGCGCGCTGTTGGCAGTCACCTGATAGCCGTCTTTCACCTTCATCTCTGCTTCAGAACTGTCTTCGTCTTCCTCATCCTGCTCAATTTCAGCAGTCACGTTTCCAGTCTTACTCCGAAGCTTTTCCTGCCGTTCTGCCAGGCCCTGTATATCCTTCTTCCATGTCCCTTTTTTATAGTTTTCCACTTTCACAGAACCTGAAAAAGGGGTCCCATCCACAACATAAGGGATTTCCAGCACATTCCGATGTTCTGCGCTGATGATGTTGCCGTCATCGTCCATTTCCGCATACGTGGCGTCTGCCTCTGACGCCTCGTCCGTTTTATAATGAATCAGCCTCTGGGAAAGCCTTCCGTCGCATAGAGTGATCCACCGGTACGCGGGCGCTGTATCAAGAGTCGCCGTATAGGCTGAATACCCGTCTTCGCTGCCTCTCTCCGTATTATAAGCCAGGTTATACGGGAGCAGCTTCGCCAGGTCATCTTCACAGAAGATCTGGCTGACCATAGAGGTCCCTTGCTGGTTCACCGCTACTACCCCGTAATAGTTAATGTATTCCGAGTTCTCCCGGACCGGACCGTCGGCCGGGTCATACTGGTCTTTATATGCCTCCACCATATGCTGGTTCAGCCAGTCATCTTCTGAAATAGAAAAGGTCCTGAAACGGGTATTCGCCGCATAGACATCTCCCCAGTTATCCTCCGCAGGAGCCGTCCAGCTGGTATCGGCAGAAGTTCCCACCACTGTACCCGGGATAAAGCTGCCTGTCTCGCTGCGGCTCATTTCCATGATGTAATACTGCTCCGCTCCTTCTACCGGCTCCCACTGGAATCTGGCGACTCCGTCGTCAGTCTGGTCAAGGGTCACATCCGGGGCATCCAGCTCCCCTTTCACTGTCATTACGGTAACAACCGGCTTTTCCAGGGGCTCTCCTGTCTCCAGGTCTACCATCTGCACCATGTACAGCGTACCTCTGTTGCCCCAATCCATCCCTTCTCCTCTGTCAAAGAGATAACTGCTCTCCGAATCGTAACCAGGGGCATCCTCCATATCATAGGAGCTCACCTGCAGCCCTCCGTTCCTTGGCGGCCGGATTGTAAAAGTGTTCTCTGATCCCTCATCCCAGGACGCCATATATGGCAGTGTGTGGGTTAGATCGCTTTCTTCACAGATCTTGATAATTTCCCCAAAGCTGGTCATCCCCTTTTCACCAGGGTCGAAACCAATGGTAAACTGAAAGCTCTGGTCTCTTGGGATATCCAGCAGCGGCTCTGCATATTCATATTTTTCTTCTGAAGCGTATTTCTGCTTTACTTCACCTGCCAGCTGCTTTGTTGTTACTCCGGCAGTCTCAAGCTCTTCTGTATCTTCGCTCCGCTGACTGTCTACGTTCAACCGCCCGCTTCCGCTCTCCGTGCCTGAACCAGAGACAATAGTTTCCGCGGAGCTGCTGCACCCGGCGGCCAGCATGGAGACAGCAAGAAGTGCTGTAATAATATATGATCTTTTCTTCATTGTCTTCTCCCTCCTTTTCATGTCCTTTTGATGTATCTCTGATTAGAACAGTCCTTAACCTCCCATAAGGTTGCATCATTCATTAAAAAATTTATATAAAACATTCTCAAAATCTCTTTTATTCGTGTTCCCGGCTGTTATTTCTCCTGTTAACTCCTGCTCCGTTCCCTGAAAAACGGCGCCATAGCCACCTTCCTCCAGTTCATAGACGTATATTTTCCGGCCGCCGATCCGGGTATTGGCTTCAAATCCTTCCGGCAGACCGCTGACATATCTGAGCGAATAAATTTCCCCATCTTTTCCTTCATATTCAATGGATGCCTCTGCTCCCGCCAACAGTTCCCTGTTCTTATAGTAGCCTCTGGCCTCCCAGGATACCTCTTCAATCCCTTCCGGCAGACCGGAAAGCTCCAGTTTTTCACCGCTCCACTCTTCAAACTGCTGCTTCTCCCAGGGCTGCTTCAGATGCATGCCCACTCCAAAGTAAAGGTTCTGCCGATCGGCGATGCTGGCGGGCCGGCCTTCTCCGTAGGTAATTCCATCGTATCTGCTGTTCAGCGTAACTGCCAGAATCAGGACAACGCATGCCGCAGCAGCGATTATGCCGATCCACTTGCCTGATAAGGGCATCCGTCTTCTATGGACGGCGTCTGGAATCTCTGCCCCTTTTTGCTGCGCCGCTTTTTGCCGTAAAGCCTCCTGCTGCATGGCCTGCCAGGTCCGCAGCTTTAATTCCTCCGGAACGCTGCCTTTCATCATCTTCCTGTAACGGTTATCACCCAACATACCCACCTCCTTCCAAACTTATCTTCAGCATACCCCTCGCCCTGGAAAGCTGGGATTTCACCGTACCGTCACTGCATTCCAGAATCCGCGCTATCTCCTGTATCTTCATTCCCTCATAGTAAAAGAGGTGGATCACCAGGCGGTATTTATCCGGAAGCTTCGCCACCTCCTCCCATAGCTCAGGATCTGCCCGTTCCGGCGCGGTGAGATTAGGGTCTAATTCCGCCCTGTGACGGTTCCAGGCCGATCCACTGAGCTTCCGGCACCGGTTAACGGTGACCCGGATCAGCCAGGCTCTGGCATGTTCTTCTGAGCGGATCGACGACTGGTAGCGAATTAACTGAACGAATACATCCTGAAACACATCCTCTGCATCATGATAGTTGCCAGTCTGGTTCCAGGCGATCTTATATACCATATCCGAGTATTGTTGAAATAATATTTCTATATCCGGCCGGTATGCCGTCCGCCCTTCTTCTCTGTCTCCTCTGAAAATCTGTAAGCTCATCCGTCCATTCCCTCAACTAACCCCTCTGCCTATAACAGTCCGCAGCCTGCCAAAAGGTTGCAGTCGCAGAACCACCTTTCTATGTAATAAAAAGACTGTCCCTCCCGCCTTTCTGGGACAGTCTCCGCTTAAAAGACCTCATTCAGACTGTATTGAATTTTAACTTTCCGCCTTTTTCCCCTTCTGTCAGCGTAAAAATTCTTTTCTATCCGGCCAGCAACCAACTGCGCTACTTCATAAGCACACGTTTCAATCATCACAATAAATTGCGAACTGCTGTATTTTGAAACCACATCGCCGGAACGGAGAGAATGAATCAGCACATCCTGCATCCTGTCCATGGCTTTATTCATTGACCGCAGATATTCAGCCGATTCCTGATCAGTCTTTTCTCTGTTATGCAGAGAGATCAACAGCAGATACATGGAAATCCCCATTCTTCTGCTTCTTCTGATCTCCAGCCCGTAAACTTTCTTAAAAACACCAAATTCGCAGTAAAACGCCCCCTGTTCGGATTCTTCTTCCCGGAGCTTCTCCTGTATGACCAGAATATCCAATTCTTTCTCGTTGGTCTGCTTCAAAAGCTCATCATATGCTTCTCGAAGCTCTTTCGACGGGCTCGTACCTAATTTTTCGTACAGGACCCTGACCGCCATATGGTAATGCTCTAACGCGAGATTCTGCTTCTGTTCGCCCAACAGCGCACGTATATAGTAAATGTGCAATTCTTCATCCAATTCATCGGCTGTCACAGCCTTGTTACACAGCTCAGACATCTCCTGATACCGTTGTTCCTTCTCTAAGAGACCCGCCAGCTCCTTGACCATTGCCAAATATAAGGAATGATAATATGCCGCCTGAGACGTGATCCAGTATTCCTCTGACAAGACAGGAACGAATTCTCCCTTAAACAAATCACTGGCTTTCTGGAAGCAATAGATCTTTTCATTATCATCCTTAGCAGCATTTCCTTTTTTCTTCCAATATTCAAAAGCTTCCGCATCCACTTCCAGATTGATTTCAGGGTTCCACTGGTATGTACCTCTTCCGGTAATTATAAATTCATAGTCTCCCCAAATCTTCTTCAGGCACATCCTCAGCCGGTATACCAGATTCTTCAGCGCGCCCGCAGGATTATCACTCCCTCCCTCCTGCCACAACACCTCACACAGCTCCTGTACCGTCAGCGCTTTTTTTCTGTGGAATATGATATAAACGAGCAATTTGCTGACCATAACAGAGCGTATTTCTTTCTCATCCAGCGTCCCCTCTGAACCGAAGACCTTTAAATAGCCGAAAGTCTGAATCTGCAGACTATTCATTGATTTCTGATCTTTATTCATTTACAGTTTCTCCTATTTATGTCTAATTCCGTTGAAGTATTGCCTGATCAGAACGTTTCTCCTTTAACGCTTATTATATCATAACTGTTCTTTACAAACCACCCTGATTTTTTTAATCTGCTCTTGCCACAGAGTATCCCGTTGCACATGCCCTGCCCCGTTAGGAGCACATATATTACGGGGTGCCTTGTGAGTATGTGCTGACAGGGGGCTGTTAAAATGTATAGATGTTAAAAAAAGGAATCGCCAGAACCGGCATTTGCCGGAACCAACGATTCCTAATTGAAGACTTATTTTACAACCTCATGATATCCGGGATACTCTGAAGTATGCGGATACTATCATTTCATTATTTTCTGCCGTTTTCCTTTCTCTTCTTGCTGATCAGGATGTAGAGGATAACCAGAACCGCAGCAGCGGCCACACTGATTCCACCGATCAGGAAAGGATTCACCCCTGATTTACTTGTAAGATCCTGATTTGCTTTTGGAACTTCTTCATCATCAATGTTTTCTGTGCCTGCATTGTCCTGAGTGTCTCTATTGTTGTTCTTGCTCTGATTCAGATCCTGATTTCCCTGTGGTACCTGCTCATCTTCAATTTCTTCTGTCGGTGTTGTGGTTGTCTGATCAACCAGTTCTCCCGCCGGTGTATAGGTCTGTGTCTCTCCTGTCGTAGGATTCGTAATTACCGTAACAGGAGTTAATACCGTTTCTTCTTCTATTACCGGTACATCATAATAGATGGTCTCTTCCTGGGTAACGACAGTATCCACGTTCTGCAGATCATTGACGTCTCTGTAATATGCTGTCAGATCCCTCTGCGGAGTATTGTAGTTGTAAACCAGAGCTTCATCCTGTCCCGCCAGCTTCACATACTGGGTACCATTGGCATCATAGGTATCCGGAATCTCTCTGCTGTAGTTTGATCCGGCCGGTACCGTTACTTCTTCGCTGAAAAGCACTGTATTGTCTGAAACACTCCTGAAGGAAATATTTACAACCTGTTCAGAATCAATAACGGTCCCTACCTGGTTATAGTACACATAGAGAATCCGGCTGCTCGGATCATCATAATGACGATCATAGGAAGCGGACATTGCGCCGTCCAGTATATAGTCCGTTCCATTCACGTTTATCTGTGCTTCCGGAGTGTAGGATCTTGTTTCATCAACCGGAATCTCAATGAGGGTTTCATCAAGAAGGCTTCCGCTGGCGGAATCCACCAGGCGGATATCCCAATAATAGGGCGTCTGCTGATCAAACAGGGAATAAGGAACATCATAGCTTCTTACAGTTCCTTCCGGATCGTGGCCGATAACTGTCTGATCTGCGTGATAGTAGAATACACTTCCGTTACTGCTGATCTCCAGGGAACCAGGAACCGTAAGCTGTACTTCGTCAACAGAACTGTCCTCCGCAGTGATTGTCTCATACTGGGTGCCGAGAACGGCTCCTGTAGCACTGTCTGTATAGTTAATCTTCACTGTGTATGGATAGGAAACCGCCGGTTCGTCTTCCACATATACAATATCATAATCCAGAACCGGGCTGAAATAATTCAGGGTAACAGTGTCAGGACCGCTGAACTTGGTATAACTTCTGCCGTCTATTGTGATGTTTTTCTCTACGTTAAAAGTAACATTGCCCCCATAATACTCCAGAGCGATAGGATTCGTCTTCAGTACATTACCCCTGTCATCCACATAATAAACGCAGGCTTCAATAGCTGCCGGATTATACGCGCTGTAATCGAAGGTATATCTGCCGGTTCCATAAGATATGGGCAGCTGGCTGTATGCAGAAGACAGATCATACTCCATACCGTCTTCTTCAATCTGTTCGTCCGCTGTAAATACAAAAGAATCATCTATCGCAACTGTGCCAGTCTCTTCCGTTGTGGTCTTTACCAGATTTCCGGAAGCGTCATACAGGTTATAGCTCACTGTATAATCATGAGCCAGCATACTTCTGGCTGATACTTCTGTTCCTTCCACGTAATTCCCGCTGTCATCTACCTGATATACATATATGTCGTAATCAACCCTGGGATCCAGATGAAGCTCTCCGCTTGAAGAATTAAGCCTCTGGTCATATGTCCATGTTGTTCCGTCGAACAGGTCATATCTTGTATGTGCCCAGTCGTCAGTGCTGATGTAAAACACCTGATAAGACGGATCCGGTGATACTGCCGAATATACATTAACCGTGGCGGCCTGTGCTTCAACAGTCGGTACTGCGATGCATCCTGCTATCAGTGCAATAGCCGTTAAAAAAGTCAGCAACCTTTTCTTCATAATAATTACCTCCAACTTTCTATCTAAACCTTGCGGAACAGTACAAGCTGTTCCCACGTCCCGTCAGGAGCCTGCATTACGGGATGCCCTGCGGGAAAAACATTATGAGTTCACGTCATTTCTTAATACTAATAATAATAGTCTGCGGTCACACAAGCGTCACATAGCATTAAAAATAGTAATTTTATGAAACTTTTTCAAAAAAACAACTGCCCCGGGGGGTTTTTAGCCCCGGGACAGCCATTCTGCTTTTACATAGGGTGCATCCTATGCACTTTTATTCCCTTTTTTCTTTTTACGGACAACCACGATAGCGATACATCCGCCAAGTCCTGCAAATGCTAACACTACGTACGGAATCGTCTGCGTATTGTCGCCGGTCCTCGTGCCGCCGGATCTGGTGGTTCTGACCCTTGTTACCCGGTTTACCGGAGTACGTGTCGTCGTCCTCTCTGTCCGGGTCGTCGGCTTATAGATACCGGCATCCCAGGTCAGATCTACCGCACCTTCATTCAGATAAAAGGCTGAGGTGTAATACCAGCGGTCGCCGGCTCTCCTCGACGCATCGGAATCGATCTCATCTCCGTTATCTCCGGTACCACGGTTATAACGGGTATTCACGTAATCCTCCGGTATCTGGAATTTTACCCGGTAATATCCGGCTTCCAGGCCTTCAAAGAGATATTTTCCGTCTGCATCTGTCGTAGTCTTTCCGACCGCAACCCAGGCGCTTTCATCCCGGGAATTCCCCGAAGTATTCATTTCAAGGACTACAGGAACTCCTGCGACTCCTTTCTCATCCTCATCCTGTATTCCATCGTGATCGTCGTCATACCAGACATAATCTCCGATGGCGCCGTAAACTTTAATGATACCGGCATCCCAGGTCAGATCAGTCTCACCGTACCCAGGCTTGATATACGTGGTCACGTATCCGCCTGCATGTGTCTGCTCAGGTGTTACCAGAGGGGTAATATCCTTCATATAGGTTCCTATGGCGTCAGAATCTACAGCGCTGTTATTGCCGCTGTTCAGGGCTGTGATATGGGTATTTTCCGAAAGATTAAATACAACCCTGTATTCTTTTGTAATTCTGCTGCTGCTCTCAAGCTCTGTAAATTCGTATCGCCCATTCTCATCAGTCACCGTATAAGCCGCATATTCCCATTCGGATTCACTGTCCTTACGGCTCTGAAGCACCACAATCACGCCAGGAACAGGAGTCTCTTCCGGATCCTGAATGCCGTCCTTATTCTCGTCAATCCAAACGTAATCGCCTATCGTACTGTACATTCTGGCGCCGGCGTCCCAGGTGGTCGTCACTATATCCTGGCCCAGCCGTATCCTGTTGATATATCCATAGGTCCTGTCTGCGCCGCTTCCATCTTCCTTCAGGTCAAACCGGTTCACATCAGAATCTTTATCAGAATCCTGCGCGGGATCAGATGTACCATTGTCGCCGTCAGCGTTGGCCTCCACGCCGTAATAGCCTGCGGGATACGTGAATTTCACGCTGTAATCCTTATATTCCGTACCGAAAGCAAGATGATCGAAATAATAAGTGCCGTCCGCGCCAACCGTCTGGCTGGCCATCGGCTGTTCCGAAAGCGATCCGTCAGCCACTACCTCATAAAGCTCTACCAGAGTTCCTTCCAGCGGAATGTAGATGCTCTGAAGATCATCATAATCCTGATCGTCAAATACGAATCCTCCAATAGCGCTGTACACCACCAGGCCGGCATCCCATCTGGGATCCGTCCGGTTATAAATACCCTGGCTGTTCAAATCCTCCTCTGTGAGGCTGATGACATTTGTCCTCCGAATTCTTCCGTCCTCATCCACATTGATGCGGGCGTCAGAATCAGTGCCTGATTCTCCGGCCGCCACATCGCCGCAGGAAGTAAAGTCGTACCGGTAGGTATAACCGCCGCCATTCTGCTTCTTCAGGTTGCTAATATCAAATTCCACTACATAATAGCCTTCCATAAGGCCTTCAAACCAGTAGCGGCCCTCACTGTCTGTCACTGTGCGCGCCACATAATCCTGGTCCGTCTGAACCTCTCCGTCAGCTCCGCCGACTTTATACAGGAACACAGGTACATCCGGTACGCCGGCCTCTCCATCATCCTGTACGCCATTGCAGTTGGTATCCAGCCATACATAATCCCCGATGGCATATGCCTGGACAATCCCCGCGTCAATCGTCAGATTAGTTTCCCCGCTGAGGGTTCCGTCGGGATTGGAGCTGATACTCAGTGTGACGTCACCGCTTTCCCCGCTGGCTGACGCATCAGAGTCAGCTTCAAGATTATCTCCGGCATACTGCTGGGTAAACGTATATCCCGCATACCGGTCACCCCGGACAAATTTTACCTGATAGGTATAATACTCGCTGCCCACGTAATCCGACGGATCTGTGGATCCTTCCTCTGCTCCGTTGGCCAGATACTGACACGCCAGCCCTGTAAACAGATATCTGCCGTCCTGATCGGTCTGTGTCGATCCCACTTTCTGGATATCGCGTCGGACTGATCCGTTGAACTCATAATAGCGCGTCTGCCACAGCTCTACAGTCATACCTTCTACCGCTGCTTCTTCCGGATCTTGTATTCCATCCAGGTTCCTGTCAAACCAGACATAATCTCCGATGGCGCCGGTTGGAAGATCCATAGTCGCCCGCACTTTGTTGGGTTCCGCCTGATCCTCCAGCGGTATCTCTGTCACCAGTGCGGAAGAGCCTTGCTTCACGACACTGACAGCAGCGGAATTATCCATATATTTACCGTAATACTCACTGATTTTATCAGCCGTATAACCCGGCGTCTTCATAGTCAGCACGATCTGGTAAGTACCTGCCGATGCCAGCCCTTCCGAAACGCCTCCATTTGTGAAGTCAATTTCCATTCCGAGAGCTGACGCATCTGTGCTGACGCCTGCCGTCCATCCCTGGCTCCAGTCAGAAGCCTTATAATACATGGGCTGGAGAATTCCACTTCTCTCATCATCACTCCGGGTGCTCCAGTCGTAATCTGTGGAATACCAGGTGACCGCTCCCTTATCCTCCTCGCCGGACGCTTCCAGGAGCTTCATATCCTCATAGCCTTCTCCAAAAGGAATATCTGTTCCCCGTATCTCTCCGCTGCTCAGTACATACGTATCATCTGCACACGGGAAAATATCTACCAGTTTTGCCTTCTCAATAAAGGTATCTGAATAGTTGTATAACGTGAGCCGGTAATATATTTCCTCGGAAGGATGCACTTTTGCCACTTCACCCCTGGGCAGCCAGGTAATTGTTCCGTCAGAATTCTTCACTCCGATTTCTTTCAGCAGCTGCACAGCGGTCGTATTGGTCACAAAAGCCGTGTCTGTATCATTCACATAGCTGAGGTCATTGCTGATCATTCCGTCAGTAACGTCATTTTCATACAAAACCTGACTATAAGGGGTAAAACTCAGGCCCTTGGGATTCTCCGCAGATTTCGGGATTTTTGCCGTGCTGCTCAGGTATGCCGGAATTACCAGGTTAAAGCCTGGCTTTTGTTCATAGGTTATATATCCTGTGAACTCAATCTCAATCCGCTCACCCGGCGCAAGCCTGGTTAAATCACTGTCTGCAAATTCAAACGCATACTGAGTGGTGGGATACTGTCCGCTTTCCTCATAAGAATCCCCTCCGTAATATCTCTCCGCGGCCGTCGTTTCTGTAGCTGTCAGATTGTACATCCTGGATGGGATAACCACCGATGCGCCGTCCGCACTGATTTTCTTCACGAGGAAGCCTTTTTCCCACTGTGTTTCATCCAGGGTAGTCTGTGCGGGCAGCTTGAACGACAGCACCGCCTGCCTCAGGACTTTCTCCGGGTCATCGTCGGACATGTTCTCAGCTGTCACCCGGAAGTTAATTTCATCTCCGGAATAAAAAGTCTGCTTATTGTCCGTGATCTCCGTCTTCACCTGGATCTCCGGAATCTTATTGACAAAGGAAGGAATATCCGCAATCACCTGGTTAGAATTCAGGCTGTATTCTCTCGTTTGCTCCTGCCCGGCAGCATCCAGATAGGTATCTTTCCAGGTGATGGACGCCGTATTATTGACCCGGCGTACCTCAGGATCATTTTCCGTGGACCATTCGCCCCTGTTGGCAAAGGTCACATTCAGAAGGATTCCGTCACTCTCGAATTTTTCAAGGACGTTCGTATATTCTACTTTTACACCGACCACCGGCCGGTCAAACTGAACCGTCTGGTTTTCTGAAATGTCAGCTAAAGTCTTTACCTCGTTCCAGATGCCGGCAGTTTTCTCATCCATGGAGTACTGGGCATAGATGACCGCCCCCGCTTTTTCCCGGATATCGCCGTTGGCCGATGCATTTACGGTAACAGAATTGATAGAGTAATCCCGGTCTGCAGCCGTCAGGTCTCTGTAAGCTTCTGCCCCGTCATTAATTTTCTCAATGTACTGGAGGCCGATGCTGTTGTCTGTCACTGTTAAATCTTTTACCGGCTTTTCATTCGTTCCGTCAGCATAGCCGTCCAGCTTAAATTCTACATGGTACTCGCTGTTCAGCAGGCTTTCCGCAGCCGTCACAGGACCGTCGGTAAATGTAGTCTCATCATCATCCGCTCTGGCTTCCCGGATCTGCTTATGGATCTGTCCGCCCAGTCCGGTGATAGAATCATCTTTCTTATTGGCAAACACCAAGCAGTTCTGTGTATCATCTTCCGCCTCCGCAGGAGTGTGGAAGGGATATACCGTCACCACCCGCTCTGTTACGGACAGGTCGCTGTCCAGGGTATAATCTTCCGGCGCGCGTGTCTCCACAATCTTATATTCAGTACCGCCTGCCTCCGCCGGGAGGAAATCGGATACCACGCCTTCAGACGCATTGGTGATGGTCAGCGTCTGCAGCGGCTCCCGGTTCCATCCGTCTGCCTGGGAAGCATCTTTGGCATAGATCTTGAATTCAGCTCCCGTCAGTTTATTTGTGCCGTCCTCGTTGGTCTTCAGAATACGGAGCTTTCCTGCATTTGACGGATCCTCGAAGCTAACCGTCTTATCCAGGACTCCGGTTTTTACCTCTGTCACCAGCGCGCCGGTTTCGATGGTCACCTTTTTCGCTTCATCCGTAATTCCATATCCCTGGCTGTTTACAGCATTTTCACCGTCCGCGGTTTCCTTGATCCAGTAATCTCCCGGATCCAGCTCCGTCCATGTGATGATTCCATTTGTATCGGTGGTACCTAGAGAACCTTCAACTTCATTTTCGCAGTTTTCATCCCGGTACAGCTTATAAGTCGCGCCGGACAGAACCGCTTTTGTCGTTCCGTCTCCGTCCACACCGTATTTCGTCAGTGTTATGGTGCCCTTCGGGCTGTTATAGGCCGTCAGCTTCCTGGTCACTCCGGCTTCAATGGAAAATTCCATGGGTTTCTCCAACAGTGAGAAGGTAATGACCTTCTGTGTGCTGGAAGAGTCCGTATAGCTGTAGACAGGCGCCGTCACCTCTGTGATCCGGTACTGTCCCGGCTCCAGATAGCCGGAAGTATAGGAGGAATCTCCCTCATGGCTGTTCATAGTGAACGTTGGCTGATCCGGATTGTACACTTCCCATGTGTCGCCATTGAATTTTTCCAGTTTAAATACTGCACCGGACAGCTGAGTCAGATCGCCGGCAGCCTCTGTTTCCGATCCATCGTACTTATACAGCGTGAAACGTCCCTTTGCCGGATGATTGGTAATGATATCATCTTCCAGGGTACTTCCATCGGCTGCGTAAACCGTCTTTGTTTCCGTATTGTTGGTGATCTGTACCCAATAGCTGGGCGCCTGGGCATAGCCCTCCGGAACCTTGGACTCTGCCAGCTCATACCATCCAGCCTCCAGTCCCTTACTGGAAGCCAGGCCCTGGCTGTCAGTAGTTATCTCCGCGGCTGCCTGGGCATCCGCGCTGTGGACCTCCCCACAGTTCTCAACTTTATAAAGCGAGAAGGTAACTCCGCTCAAATCAACGGAAACCTGCGCCGTATCATCAATCCCCTGCCAGGAACCCTGCTTATGGATTGTCACAGTCCCCAGCTTGTCGTTATACAGAACTCCTCCGTCTTTCTCAAAGGTAAACTCTGTCTGATCCCGGCTATAGGCCACCGTGATCTCATAGATCTCCGTATTCACGTCATATCCTGCGGGCGCTGCAAGCTCCCTCACATAAAAGGTCTGTGCAATCTGCGCAAATCTCAGGTTAGTAAATCTGACACGACCGCTGCTGTCGGTATTCTGCACATCAACAGCGTCTGCTTCTGCGCCTCCCTTTGCCTTGTCTTCGTCATCATACAGAGCGATCTTCGCTCCCGGCAGAACGTTGTCCGTCCCGGTAACCTTCTTGTTCACCGTAATAGAAAACAGCTTTGTATTCGTGATATCACTGCCTGCCGCCGTAACCGCATTAGAGGTTACCATGTAGGGGCCTGTCACAGCATGTTCCACATCAACGGCATAGCCGTCCGGGGCAGTGATTTCCTTCAGATAGTAAGCTCCCGCAGGAAGTAACGGTGAAGTGCCTGTTCCTTCAGCCTCTGTCGTAACAGATGCGTTAGCGCCTCTGATATCCTTAGCTCTGTCCATACAGCCTTCATCCGTGTAAATTTCAAAGACTGCGCCCCCGAGTCCGCTGCCGTCATTGGCATCGGTTTTCCACACCTGGAATTTTCCGTAGGCGGTATCATTTTCAAACCGTCTGCTGTCTCCATCCGCGTCATCCAGCGCCACACTTTCTCCGGCTCCGATCACAACCGTGCGGACAGCTTCGGATAATGTATATTTCCCGTCGCCGGCCTCCGTCCCGGATTTTGTACCAGTCTCCTTCAGATAATAGGTGCCTGCGTCCAGATTCGTCCATGTGCAGATCCCGCTTCCATTGGTAGTCCTGGAGGATACCTTGGACTCTTCAGCACAGCTGCTGTCTGTGTAGAGAGTGAATTCCACACCCTGAAGATTGCTGTCATAAACGCCGCCGTCAAACATACCAACCTTTAGCAGCTTCAGCGAACCCTGCTTAACATTCGTCAGCACAAGCGGCTGATCCAGTCCGGCTTCTGTGGAAGGTACGTCATTTCCTGCAACAGAGCCTGTGATTTTTCCTCCTTCAATGCTAAAGGCCAACGGATGATCTTCTCCGTACTGAATGGTATATCCCGATGCTGCCGTTTCCACAAGCTTATAATTGCCCGCCGGCAGGAAACCTGATTCATAGATTCCCGTCCCTGTCTTGGGAGCCGTGATTTCATCGCCTGCCTGTTCCCAGCTCTGGCCGTCTGCCGCCTGGCGGTACAGCTTAAACTTCACATCTGTCCCTGTTATTAATTTCCCGTTCTGGTCCACCTTCTTGAAAATAAACTTTCCATAGACCGCCGGATTATTAAATACTGCCTCCGACGCCGTTTTCCCGGCTTCAACCTCTATCACCCGATAGGTATCTTTCACATCAGACGGCATGCTAACCGGACTGTCTGCCGGCAGGTCAGCTTCTGTCTCTTCTACAATATAGAACCCGGCCTCAAGAAGCACCGACGTATAGATTCCGTCGCTTCCTGTAGTTCCCGAAGCGAGGGGCGTCTCAGATGCCTTGGTGTACTTTGTTCCATCGGAAGACTCATAGCTTCCGCCGGCATCCTCAACCGCCTGATATACCTTGAAGCCCATACCGGCCACGGTATACGTCTCACCGTTAAGCTCTGTCACCTTTTTCACGGTAAGCCTTCCCAGCTTGTAGTCCACCACCTGAAGCGCCGATGTAAATCCGCTGCCGTCATCCTTGACGACAACCGTATAAGCCGTATAACCCAAGGCATAACCTTCCGGCGCGACCGCTTCAACAATATAATAGGTATTTCCCGGCTGAAGGGACTCGAACTCGAACTGGCCGTTAGAGCCGGACACACTGGATACCTCTGCTATTCCATGCTGCTGCAGGAACGCTTCCGCCTTCAGATCCTTTGCCAGCTGCATCCTGTTATCTACATTTACAGCCAGGTTCAGACTCTTAAGGTAAGAAATAAAGCTTCCGGCAGAAGTGCTGTCCTCAAACGCAGCAAATACAGCCCCTTTCAGGGTGGCGCCGGTATCGGAAACCTTCGTTCCCGGACCTGTCATCTGATAGTTCAGGAAATCCGTGCCCGTCTCTTTCCCCTCAGTAACCGTAATCGGTCCGCTCCATTCTCCGCCATACGGATACCATGTGCCGCCGTATTGCTGATTTACCTTCGTCAGGTCAACTTCCTTAATATAGTAGGTTCCCGCCTCAATATCAATGGACAGAGCCGAACCGGTTCCGTGTGTGCCCGATTCCATAATATAGCCTCTGTCGTCTGTGGAAGCAGTTACCTGAACCTTCACTACCCACGCTCCGTCCGGAGCCTGTACCGCGCCTACAGTGCCCTCATCACAGGTCTTATAAACTTCAAACTGGGCGCCGTCCAGCAGACGGTTCTGATTGTTATAATCCCTCTTATTAATGCGAAGCTTTCCTTTATCCGTATAATTCTTAACAGGTATTTCATTGTCATTCCCCGCGGTCTGGCCCGGCGTGATCTCACAGGACCCGACCACCCATACGGTCTCTCCGCCGATCGTCAAAGATACGGCATCTGTACCGGCATGGTAATCCTCCGGGAAGGAAGCTTCTACGATCCAGTAATCCCCTGCATCCAAAAGCCTGGAAACGCCCGTAGCTGATGAAGTGAGATTGATCACATCTGCCGGAGATTCATAATTCTCTGAGGTGATATCTGCAGCAGGATTCTCACCCGTTTTTTTGTATAGGCGGATGACCGCTCCGGTCAGATCATACTCCACAGTCTGGCCTTCCTGGCCTGTCAGGCCAAAGGACGCATATTTGTGGAATCTCACCTGTCCCTTGGGAGCATTGGTAAGCGCACTGTCTCCCGTCAGGCTGGTAGTCTTACCGGCTTCGATAGAGAACGGAACAGGAACCGCATCCAGCGTATAGTTTCCGTTGACCTCTGTCTCCACCAATACATAATCTCCCGCCTCCAACCAACCGGTTGCAGCATACTGGCCGCTCTTACCTGTTGTGGTTATGGTACCCAGAGCTTCTCCCTCCGGCTGGCCGCTGCCGTCATTCCTATAGATTGCGAAGGTGGCAGTTATATGGGTATTGCTGTTGGTGCTGGAAACCTTATCCAGTTCCAGTTTACCCTTTGTCGTCACATTGTTGACAACTGTCGTATGGTCGTTGTTATAGCCGGTCTGGTTGTAGCCGGGCGTCACCTGAACGTGAATATCCGCCACAGGCTCATAGCCTTCAGGAACAGTTTCCTGAAGCAGATAATCACCTGGCTCCAGATTGTCGAAGACAACGGAAGCTGCTCCGCCGCTCAGTGCAGTTATACCGGAAGCAATCTGGCCCCCGTCCGCCTGCCATTGACCGTCCTCGAATTTCGCCCTGTAGAGCGTAAAGGTAACGCCTGCCATCGGCAGCGTGCCCTGGCTTCCCGCATCCATATTAGTAGTCTTTTGGACGATAATCTTTCCGAGGCGGTCGTTCCTGAAATCGACCGACACGCGCATATTGGCGCTGGAGGCCTCTGTCGTCTTAATTGATTTGACTTCAGCGCTCAGCTTATAGCCAGACGGTACGCCGACTTCCTTCAAATAATACCATTTTCCAGGCTCCAGCCCTGAGAAGGTACACTGGCCCTTGCTGGTATTCGTTGTTTTCTTTCCTATATAAGTGTCCGAACTTTTGTTCAGGTCCGCTTTTTCTTCAGCGGTCAATGTATCCCCGTCATAAGGCCCATAAAGCTCGAAGGATGCTCCGCCCAGAACTCCCGCTGTCACAGAATCCTTTTTAGTGACTTCAATGGAGCGTGACTGGTCATTCTCGGCAGTCACTTCCGTCTGATGGTTCGCTTCCACCTCTACCTTTATTATCTCGTCTGAGAGTACATAGCCATCCGGAGCGCTAACCTCCTTCAGGTAATAAACCGTCTTGCCAGTCTCTGCCGCAGGGACTGTGGTTGTCGCCCTGCCTTCAGTATCCGTAACCATAAATACTTCCGCACCGCTGCTGTCCGTCAGGGGAGTCTGGCACGTTTCATCCTGGAATACCTGGAACCTGGCCCCTCTCAGCTTCGCATCCGGATTAACCCTGTCCGTCTTAGTAAGAATAATCTGGCCGTATATGGCTTTATTTGTCACTTTAAATATATTGTTGCCGTCTGAAAGCTGAACCTTATGCTTTGAGGTGTCATTCACCTCATAGCCATCCGGGGCTGTTATTTCTTTATAATAATAGGCGCCGGGAGCCAGATACAGATCTGTAAAACTTCCGTCCGGCTGCCTGATTCCGCTGACAGAATTTTTCGTCCCGTCCAGATATGTCTCTACTGTGGCTATCGGCGTATCGCTGTCCGGATCGTCATAAATCTCAAAAATTGCGCCGGCAAGCTGTTCCGTTGTCACTGTCTGGCCGCTGCTGGACTGAATCGTCCCCACCTTATTAATTACCAGCTTTACTTTTTCATCATTTTTAATGATGTAGGTATTTTCATTTACTGTGTTCGCTGTCACAAGCACAGAGGTCAGTCCATCCCCGATGATCGCGTAGTTCGTGGGCGCCTCAATCTCTTTCAGTATATAATATCCTGCCTCGAGCGCTCTGGAAGTGACCGCTTTTGACCCGCTGACAAGTATATAGTCAGAACCATTCATCTGCACCGGATCGCTTCCCTCTGGAATCTCCGTCAGCTGGCTGTCATAAGGGCCGTACAGCTCAAACTTCGCTCCTTCCAGATTGACATCTGTCTCCTGGCTGTCTACTTTTAAGAACCGAAACTTACCCTTGCCTGAAATATTTTCAAAGACAGGGGCCCCGCCAACATTCGAGAGTCCATCCGCATTCGGAAGCCCCACCGGATAGTTGATCTGTCCGCCTTTTACTGTCACAGTGATCTTCTGGTCATTGACCAGGTAATCACTGTCAGTTACCTTCGTCTCCTGGAGTGTATAGGTTCCCTCCGGAATTCCTTCAAAGAATACTCTTCCATTTTTATCCGAAACTGCCTCATACACCTTTGAAGTATCCTTCTGATCCGTGAGGACGAAGGCCGTTCCTTTCAGGGATTTGGTTGCACCTTCAGAATCCTTGCCGTATTTATAAAATTCTACATTGCCATAGGTATCCGCTGTGTTGGTCACCACAACCTGGTTATTGTGCACTTCTGCCGTCGTCTCATCCGCGCCGACAGTAACTGTACCATCCTCCGCAAGCGTTATTTTCACCACGTCGTCAGCGTTTTCCAGCCCGTTGCCCTTGACTGTCTCTTTCAGGTAATAGGTGCCCGGGCTGAGTTGATAAAAGGACACGCTTCCTCCGGAACCTACCTTCTGCTCCGCACCCGCCAGAGAGGTACCTGTATAATTATAGGCAATATTGTTGCACTCTTCATCTGTATAAAGAGCAAAGGCTACGGTTCCATAACGGCCTTCGCTGTATTCATATTCTTCTGAGCCAATTTGTACATGCTTCCGGACCGTCAGGTTCTGGAAGCCGGCCTGATCTGATTTCTCACCCAGGACAATCTCGGCGGTATCACTGTCGGTCTTTTCCGGCTGTCCTAGCAGCGTATATTTGAGATTTGCCGCGTTCTGCAGCCAGTATTCCTCCGCCGCCGGCACATTAGATGGACTCAGGTACGGCATCTTCGGATACTTCACCGTATATGTATAAGTGGTGTTCACCGGGGTTCCCGCCCCTATATACGCTCCGTCCTCAGATGCTGTTGCCGTGCGGTTCAATGTGATACTTGTATCTCCGGGAGTATAAGTATAATCCGTCCCCTGCTGGAGTGTCACCGTGGTTCCGTCACCGCTGCTCATGGATACATCTGTAATCTCTGCCGCCGCGCCGCCCTGGGGATAGCCGATATGCTCTCCATCATCATTCATCTGCCCGGAATCCGCCCCGGGAAGCACATCCTGGATCACAATGCCGGACGCCAGCTTCAGGCGTCCCATGCGGTCGGTATCACTGACCTTCCCGGAACTGTCTGTATTCTGAAGGTTTAGCGTATAGGGAACATAATAATAATCATCGTCAGAGGTCACAGTTCCTACAGATTTGGTGATGTCCCATCCGTCACTGGCTCTGACTGTCACCTTCGCTTCCTTGCCGCTGACCAGAGAGCCGGTCACCAGCGTGCCGTCACTGACGCTTCCTGTCAGCGTAGGATTCAGCTGGATCTCGGAACCTTCCTCCCACTCAAAATTAGAAGTCTGGAACTTAATCGTAATCCGGCGGCCAGTTCCTGTGGTCAGAGTCGTCTTAAGACCTATATAAAGTGTATTCCTCCTCACATAGGCCGACTGGACATCCTCACCGGTTACCGACAATCCGCCGATTCCTGCTTCATCGCCCACTACAGATAAGCGGTTAGCAAATGTCCCATCCAGAGGGATCTGAATCGTAACCGCGGTATAATTGGCTCCGCCCGTCAGGGGCAGAACCGTATATCCCAGTATATAGTCGAAGGTATCACCTGACTGTACATCCGCTGTCCGGTTTCCGCTTGTATTGATGGATGCCTCAAATTCAAAGTTCTTATTCTCCTCCGCCGCTGGCGCCGCGTAGCTTTTCAGGCTGTTCACAGCTGCCGGCCGGGAAGATTGTGTCTCAGAGGCAGCTTCCTGTGCAGGAGTAACCGCCGGTTCCTGTGTAGCCGCAGGCTCTTGCGTGACCGTGGGTTCCGGCGAAGTTACAGGGTCTGTCACCGGCCCGTCAGAGGGACTCACCGTTGGCGTCGCCGCACCGTTATCTGTTGTATCCTCCGCTGCCGATGACGAAGCCGATGTCTCCGTTCCGCTTCCAGCAGCATCTGCCATAACCGACAGCACGCTGGAGTTGGAAGTCAGCAGCATCAGCATTGTCAAAAAAACAGCTATTGTCCGTTTCATTTTACTCTTCATGCCTCTTCCTCCTATTTTTACCAATCTGAATGCCCTTCAAAACGACAACTGTATAGATACAGGTCACTGCCAGTCTTCTGGTTTCTCCTCTTCAGGCGCCATCGCCTCCATCGCTGAGTCCATCAGCTTCAGCAGCTCCAGGGCGCTGCGGAAAGGAAGGGTCTTTTTCTGCTCCACCCAGGTCACGTTGCCCTGCCAGGTGTGATTCTGCTTACATTTAATATCTACGACAAAGGACTGTCCGCCCATTTTCGCGGCTTTGTTCTTGAAATCTGCCATTCTTATACACCTTACCTTTCTATACTCCAGAGTATACAAAAGAAATCCGGAACCTTATGCAAACTGCTCCACGATTCATAATTTGTCTTCAGTATACTGCATCTCAGTCACGCAGTGGTCATACAGACGGAGGATTATTTCAATTTTTCCTTTAATATTAAGCCCAGGAGCTGTAAATCACTGGAAAACTTACCGGATACCTCACCCTCACTGTTATATACAAATCCCTGCCAGCTGCTGTGCAGCCTGGTGATGATCTGGATATCCACGGTCTTACACTCTCCCTTCAGCTCCCTGATTTCTTCAGATGTGTGATATCTGGGGGGATTCAGGCAAAAGCCGCCGGCAGTTGTGCCGGAGTTCTCCCGAAAGCTCCGGGATCTCCGGGTGGCCTGAGGCTTCCCGATCTGATCCAGCAGCTGGTCAATCAGGAGCAACAGCCCGGGAGTATCTCCGAAAGAATGAATATCCCGCAGGCCAACCCCTCCTATATAGCCAGAAACCTCCCCCTTTTCCAGATCCATCTGGTCTATACAGACCCGGAGAAATGTCGGCTGAAATTCCATATTTTTACCATCCATGGCTGACCCTCCTCTAATCCAGGTTCAATTCATCTAAACTATATTGAATTCGCACCTTCGCATGTTTTTTAATAGAATAAAAGTTATAGTTTATCCGGTCCAGCACCATCCGTGCGTTCTCATACTGACAGCCCGGAAGCATGACCAGAAACTGGCTTGTACTGTATCTCGTTACCACATCTCCCGAACGCAGCGAGTTCAGAAGGACCGCCTGCATCTGGTCCATTCCTCCGCTCATGACAGACAGGTATTCCACACTGCCTTTCTCCAGCTTTGCTTCCGTATGGAGCGTGATTATGGAAAGATAGATAGACATCCCGATCCTGCCCGCACGCCGCACTTCCAGTTCATAAGTCTTCTTAAATACACCGTACTCACAGTAAAAGGCCCCTCTTTTCTCCTTCGCCTCCCGCAATTCTTCCTGTATCACGTTCAAATCAGCTTCCTGGTCGTGAAGCTGTTTCATCATCTCATCATAAATCTCTTGCAGATCTTCTGAAGGCCTGACCCCCAGATTGTCATAGAGCAGTTCCACTGTCTCCCGGTAATGCTCCGCCGCCAGGCTCTGTTTATTACCGCCGATATACGCCCTGAGCAGGCAGCAGTGCAGCTCCTCATCCAGTGAATCCATCTCAATTGCCTTCCTGCAGATTCTCTCCATCTCTTCAAACTGGTTTTCCGCCTCAAGAAGCGTCGCCAGCTCTTTTACCACAGATAAAAACAGGCTGTGATAATAGACCGATAGGGACATGATCCAATACTCATCTGAAAATTCCGGCAAAAATCTTCCTTTATAAAGGGCCACCGCCTTTTTTTCTTTCAGAATCTTCTGCTCCGGATCGGACTCTTCCCTAGCCTCCGTACATAGCTTTTCAAATTCTTCAGCATCCACGCCGACAGGCAGTTCAGGGTTCCACTGATAACTGCCTTTGCCCGTAATGACAAAGTTCCTGTCTCCCCAGGTTTTCTTCAGTATATTGCGGAGGCGGTACATCAGATTCTTTAACGCACCCGCAGGGTTATCGCTCCTGTCATCCGGCCACAATACCTCTGCCAGCTCCTGGACACTGGTGTTTTTCCCACGGTGATAAATCATATAAGAAAGTAATTTTGTTACCATATCGGATCGTATCTGATCCTGACTCAGAGGCACGTTTTCTTCTGCCATCTGAAATTGTGCAAAAAACTGAGCATAGATCATATGCTGTTTCCTCCTGTCTTTTACCCGGACGCCATTAAACATCATTAACTGCTCCCATTTTATAATAATCTAAAAACCATTACAACTCTTTTATGAAAAGCCTCTAAAATCTTGTGCCTCCCCGCCCTGTTGTGGTATGATAAAATAGTTCTTAATCTGATATGGAAATATACACGAAGAAAGGAGAACGGTAATGCGCAGGCACCTGAATGGTCTGTTACTGACCTGTCTGCTTTCGGTTATATTGCTTTTTTGCAGCTGCGGCAACCAGAAGGATACCCCTTTAACCGGCCAGAACAGGCCAGGAAAAACCCCGGTATCTTCCCCTGCTGTTACTAAGCCCGCAGCTTCTGAGGCCCCCGCCGCCGGCAAATGGGACAATACGCCAAAAGTGCTGATCCCTGCAGCCGGCGGTAAGGCAGCCTTCCAGGAAGGAGGGCTTGAAATAGATGCTTCCCATACTGAAAATGGTTACATCATGGTGAGGTACAGCGGTCCCTCTGACAAGGTCAAATTCTTTGTCGTCACCCCTGATGACGTGCGCTACACCTACGACCTTCCGGTTTCTGAAGATTATATGGCACTTCCGCTGACTGGAGGAGACGGTACCTACACACTGGATGTGAGAGAACATGTGCAGGATAAGCTCTATTCCAACCTTTTTAAGCAGACAATAGACGTAAAACTGAAGGACGAATTCCAGCCCTTCCTTTACCCGAACCAGTACACCTGGTTCACTGCCTCCACCAAAGCAGTTATAAAAGCATCTGAACTGGCTGGCGGAGCGTCCGACGGCCTGGATGTCATCACAGCTGTCTATAATTACGTGATCACGCATGTTACCTATGATGAAGAGAAAGCCCGTACCGTACAGAGCGGCTATCTGCCTGATGTAGATGAGACTCTGGATACCGGTAAGGGGATCTGCTTTGATTACGCCGCTCTGATGACAGCGATGCTCCGTTCCCAGGGCATCCCCACCAAGCTGGAAATCGGTTATTCGGGAGATATCTACCATGCCTGGATCAGCACTTATATCAACGAAACCGGATGGATAGACAACATTATTCAGTTCGACGGGAAAAGCTGGTCTCTGATGGATCCGACCCTGGGCGCCTCGAATGATGCGTCAGATTTGCGTGATTACATCGGAGACGGAACCAACTATACTGTAAAATACTCCCGCTGACAGAGATGGAAAGGAGCCTTTATGACACACAAACAAAATCCTAAAAGTCTTTCCCATTCGGAAATCGCTTCCTTCTGCAGCCAGATGGCAATGATTCTCCGGGCCGGGATATCTTCCCTTGAGGGGATTGCCATTATGAAAGAAGAAGCCACGTCTGCGGAAGACCAGAAGATCCTTACGGCCATCTATGACTCGCTGGCTGAGACAGGGCAGCTGGCAGCCGCCCTTGAAGCTACCGGCGTGTTTCCCGCATATTTTCTGCAGATGTGCCGTATCGGAGAGCAGTCCGGCCAGTTGGATAAGGTCATGACTTCTCTTTCCGCCTTCTATGAGCGGGAAGCCGGAATTGCCGAATCGGTGCGCAGTGCCGTGACCTATCCTATGGTCATGCTGATCATGATGCTGGTAGTGGTTGCAGTCCTGCTCTCTAAGGTGCTGCCTGTATTCCAGCAAGTCTTTACTCAGCTGGGCGCAGAGATGAACTGGGCATCCCGGAGCCTGATGGAATTTGGCAATGTATTGAACCGTTACGGGATTGTGTTAATCCTCGTGATCCTCATCCTGGCAGTGCTGGCGCTGTACCTGACCAGAACCCAGAGCGGACAGGCCCGGCTCGCTTCAGTCAGCGGCCACCTCCCATTTTCCAGGAAGTTTGCAGACCTGACTGCTTCCTGCCGGTTTGCAGGAGGTATGTCCCTCCTGCTTTCCAGCGGTTTCTCACCGGAGGAAAGTATTTCTATGGCAGGCAGGCTTTCCGAGGGAACACGTTTCCAGAAGAAACTCCAGGACTGTCTGGAAAAGCTGGAAACAGGTGAGGCCTTGTCCGACGCCCTCATTCAATCCGGCATTTTCACTGGCATTTATGGACGGATGGTTCTTGTAGCTCAGAAAACCGGTACCTTGGATGAAGTCATGCAGAATATTGCAGTCAGGTATGAGGAAGAACTGGACGGACGTCTGGCCGCCACCATGGCGGTGCTCGAGCCGACCCTGGTTGCCGTTCTGTCGGTAATTACAGGAGTCATTCTGCTGTCCGTCATGCTGCCGCTGATGGGAATACTTTCAGGTATGTAGGAGGTTCTGCATGGCAAGATTTGGTGCAAAGAAAACATCTGGAGGCAGGAATATTTACCTGTCCGTGATTATATTCCTTCTGCTCATCTTTCTTTTCCTTTCCGCCATACACTCTCTGTCCAGCGGATCTCTGGAAGAACAGCAGAAAAACCTGGAGCAGGCGCTGACACAGGGCGCCGTACATTGTTATGCGGTGGAGGGCTCTTATCCGGAGAATCTGGAACAGCTTTTGTCCCGTTACAACATCGTTTATGATGAATCCCGTTTTTTCATCGATTATCAGACAGAGGGGCAGAATATGATGCCCGACATTACCGTTATTCGCAAACAATAGGAGGCAGCTTATGAAAGCAAAAGAAAAAAAACATGTTACAGAGCTTTTATTCACAGTTGCCCTGTTCTGCGTTTTTTTAATCTCTGCTGTATTTGTAATCGTTATTGGCGCCAATGTTTACCGGAATACCCAAAAAGCTTCAGATGCCAACTACGGAATGCGGACCTCCCTTTCCTACATCATGGAGAAAATACGCCAGGGTGATGTAAACGGGGGCATCTCCATCGGGGAATTGAACGACGGTACCCCTGCCCTTCTGATTGCTTCTGACTATCAGGACATCTCTTATACGACCTATATCTATTCCAGCGGAGGTGAGATGAAGGAGTTGTTTATCCGGGACGGAAGCTCCGCTGACGCCCGGGACGGCACCAGCCTAATTCAGGACGCCACTCTCTCCTTTGAGGATCTGGGCGGTTCCCTGTTCCGGATAACCGTAACTGACGGCGGAGGGACTGCCTCCTCCGTTCTGGTTCATCCTTCAAGCACCGGGGAAGGAGGGGCTTCATGAAGCGCAGAATCCAACGGAGATCCAATATTTTTCTGATGGAAATTATTATTTCTATCCTGTTTTTTTCAATTGCAAGTGCTGTCTGCATCCAGCTATTCGCTAAGGCCAAACTGCAGAGCGACAACACTGCCGCCCTGAACCAGGCTGTTCTGGCAGCTTCCAGCGCGGCGGAAGCACTGGAGGTGAGCGACGGTACGCCGGAATCACTGATAAGCTGCTTTCCAGGCGGCGAGGCATACGGGCGGACGCTCCGCGTCTATTACGATCAGTCCTGGAATCCCTGCCCATCTTCTTTATCCTCATTTCAGATGGAAGTGCTGCTTTCATCTGACCGGGGAATGATTACCGCCGCTATTACCGTAACCAGCGCAGATGAAGTTATCTACACACTGCAGGCAGAACATTACAAGGGGGATGACTGATGAAAAAGACCAGATACCCGGTGATGAATATGGGAACCGTATCCATACTGACGATTTTCATCGTTCTGTGTATGGTAACATTTGCGACCCTTTCCTTTATCAGCACCAACAAGGACGCAGCCTTTACCCGTCAGATCGCTGACAGGACCACAGCTTACTACGCCGCCTCTAGTGAAGCCAACCGGCAGATTGCCGGAATCACAGAGCAGCTGAAGCTAAAGTGGGAAAATGGAACTTATGCAGAGCTGCCGGAGACTTATACCATATCTGTCCCTGTCGATGAACAAAAGCTGCTCAGAGTTGTCCTCACTCCCTGCAGACCGGATGAGGCCGAAGGAGCTTACTGCCAGATAACTGAATTTAAAGAGATTTCCTCAGAAGACTGGGAGGGCGACGAACATCTTCCGGTTCTCCAGGAGTGAAGACCAGACCAGGAGGAACATTAATATTATGGACACTAAAAATATACTGCAGCATGCGGCAGAGCTTCATGCCTCTGATTTATTTATCATCGCGGGGCGCCCTCTCTCTTACCGGAAGGATGAACAGCTTCTGACAGAGGATGGGCAGCGCCTCCTTCCGGAAGACACTTCACAGATGATTCAGGATATTTATCACCTGGCTGAAGAACGGGACATGGATCGTCTGCATACGACCGGAGATGATGATTTTTCCTTTGCGTTGCCCGGCATCTGCCGTTTCCGGGTGAATGCCTATAAGCAGCGGGGATCCTTGGCCGCCGTAATCAGGATTATTAATTTTTCACTCCCCACGCCGGAAGAAATGCATATTCCTTCCAGCATCATCAGCCTGGGCCAGCTGAACAAAGGGCTTGTTCTGGTCACCGGACCCGCCGGAAGCGGTAAATCCACAACTTTGGCCTGCATCATTGACCATATCAACCACACGGCAGAAAAACACATCATCACGCTGGAAGACCCTCTGGAATACTTTCACCGCCATGACAAGAGCATTGTGAGCCAGCGTGAAATCAACACCGACACAGAAAGCTATGTGGCGGCCCTACGTGCCGCCCTGCGCCAGAGTCCGGACGTCATTCTGCTTGGAGAAATGAGAGACTATGAGACTATGCAGATCGCCATGACTGCCGCGGAAACAGGACATCTGGTATTCTCCACGCTCCACACGATCGGCGCAGCCAACACGATTGACCGGATTATCGACGTTTTTCCTGCCAACCAGCAGCAACAGATCGCCGTACAGCTCTCCATGACGCTGCAAGCCGTTATCTCACAGCAGTTTGTTCCGGATACTGAAGGCCACAGCATGCCCGCCTTTGAATTCCTGACGGTCAATCCTGCTGTCCGGAATATGATCCGGGACAACAAGGTACCGCAGATAGACGGTATGCTATATTCCGCATCTGGAAGCAGCACCATGTATTCCATGGACACCTGTCTGGCCGATTACTATAGGCGCGGCACCATTTCTAAAGATACTGCTCTCATGTACGCGTCGAATCCTGATATGCTGAAAAGGAAGCTTGCTTAATGCGCTATTATATCTCTGACTGTCACTTTTTTCACGAAAGTATGAACACCTCCATGGATTGCAGGGGGTTTAAAGATGTGGATTCTATGAACCAATTGATGGTTCAGCGTTGGAACAGAAAGGTCGGCACTAAAGATGAGGTGGTGGTTCTCGGAGATTTTTCTCTGGGGACCGCAGAGCAGACCAATTTCCTTCTAGAACAGTTAAACGGGCGAAAATACCTGATATTGGGGAACCACGACAGCGTCGTCCGCAGACGCCGGTTCCGCCAGGAGCTTTTTGAATGGATAAAGCCCTATGAAGAGCTTCACGACCAGAAACGTAAGGTCATACTGTCGCACTACCCGCTTCTCTGTTATAACGGGCAATACCGATTTGACAAGGCAGAAAAGCCCTGCACTTACATGCTTTACGGCCATGTCCACGACACCTTCGATCAGCGGCTGATAGAGAAATACCGGGATTCCATCCGCAATGTAACACGGACCGTGCGGGGAGGGGAAGAAATAGTCATCCCTTTTCAGTTGATTAACTGTTTCTGTATGTATTCCGATTACATCCCCCTCACATTGGATGAATGGATCGAAAACGACCGGAGCAGGCAGTTAGCAGAACAAAGGAGGTTATAAAATGATAAAAGAAAAGCACAGGCCTTTCATCCGAAGGCTTTCTCTGCTGGCGGCTGCAGCCTCCATCTGCTTTACCCTGACCGGACAACCCGCATATGCTTCATCTCCGGAGCCTTCCTCCGCCGTCAGCACTTCCGGGCCAGAGTCAGGCTCATCTGTAACAGGACAGTCCGCTAAACCCGTGGAAGAGGGCACAAATTCAGAAGAAGGTAAAACTACTATCACTCCCGTGGCTATCGCTATAGCTGCGCTGATGGCCGGCGGTGCATGGCTCCTGAGACGGACGAAAGGGGATTACAGGGATCAGCGGTGATTCCCCGAACAAAGCAGCAGAAAGAAGATGCCGGAAGTTCTGTAACCACAAAACTTCCGGCATCTTCTTTCTAACGTTCCTGAGCGGATTCGAACCGCTGGCCTTCCGCTTAGGAGAGCGAATAGGTGCTGTCAATTCCGGACAAGAACTATCATTATAAGCCCTTGAAAGTCAAGGCTTTTTTCTACTTCCGAGTCAAATCAAGTCAATCTCTGTACCCCACATAGATGCCTTAGATAAGGTCTGTTTATTAGCAGATTATTTGCATCAGCTAACACTTGGGGGATACCTTCGTGTCACCATCAATATGAAAAATATGGCTACCATCCTTCAAGCATTCGAGAATGATAAACAATATGAAATTGAATTGATTTCTACACATATAATACCGTACTTTAGACTGGTTGTCTACGGTGTTTTGACTACTATTGAAATATTATTTATACTTCAACTATATCAATTTCTTCAAAATCCTTTTTTCATTTATTCTTGAAAAATCACTTAACCGATAAGAGCGAACTCTTGTCTTGACAATAATCGGAATCAGGAATCCATTATTTGAAAGTTTCGCACATCTATTAATAACCGTTTTGTTTGTTACACCAAGTATTTTACTTACTTCAATTGGTGTAAATTCATATAATCGCTTTTTTAACAAGAATGCTAAGAATTCTTTTTCTTTTGCATTCAAATAGGACAGGCTCCCCTCTAACTCATCGTTCCCTGATACTTTCGATAATTCATATACCTTTTTAGAATACAATTCCATCATTTTCAAAAAATAATTAATCCAAATTTCCGGATGAGGAGGATTTTCTCTTCCTGAATAATACAATGCAGGTAATCCCATTTGCAGCGATGCATAATACTCATCTGGATCATAGGCGAAATATTCCTCCAGAGAACCAATTCCATTAAAACCGTATCCATAATAATCAAGAATATATCCTGACATCAGTCTGGCAGTTCTTCCATTTCCGTCTTCAAAAGGATGAATAGTAACCAGTTGATAATGGACTACAGCAGCAATGATCAGCGGATGATCATCTGTGGTATTTACATATTCGACAAGTTCCTCTAATAATACTGGAATATCTATATACTCTGGTGGAATATATTCAGGTACTCCCGTTTCGGAATCATATACTGCAAACAATACACCTGGGGGCATAGGACCTCTTAATCCTATCTTTTCTTTTGAAGCACCTTTTTCAACTATTGCCTGCACTTCAAGAATCATTTCTTTTGAAAAAATTTCTTTCTTTTTCAACTTTTCTTCCAAAAGATTTAAGGCCAGAAAGTAATTACGAACTTCTTGTTCTGGTTTTAAAAAATGTTTGTGAGGATCACTATCAATGGCTTCATTTGCCTGTTTTTCAGTCAACGGATTCCCCTCAATCTTATTAGAAGCATAGGAACTTTTTTTCTTGGAGTTTTTTCTAAGTCTATTTTTTGTAATAGGTGGCATTTCTATCGTACTGAGAGAAAAACGATTTTCATCAATTTCCGAGATTCTTTTTAAAATTTCATTCGTTAACGTGACCTTTATCACAGTATCCACCTCCATTCAATCAATATATATTATATCGTTTTGTGAATTATTTTTCCACTAATATTTCACTATTTTTTCACTATTTTTCATTATTTCATCGTCTTTGCCAACGATGCCAGCAATGCTTTCATTTCCGGATTTGCCAATACTTTTGCAAGAAGCTCTGCATCTACATCTTCTGGTACATCTACTGTCTGAGTTGCTGTTTCATCTCGCATCTTTGGATCCAAATTTTTCTTTTCATAGAAGGCTTCCTCAAATAATTCTGCGTTTCGTCTTCGATCCTCATCAATAATATGGGAATACACATCTGTTACCATATCCACTTGTGAATGCCCGGAATCCCCTTGAACCGCTTTGATATCTCCACCATTTAGTTTTAATTTATATGTCACGCTGCTATGCCTCAAACTGTGAAAGACAACCGGCGGAAGATTATGTTCTTCGATCAGTTTATTTAATTGCCCCCTGATTGCTCCGGTACCAATGGGATTTCCAAAAGTTGTTGCCATCACCAGGTTATAATCTATATATTCCTCGCCTAAGACTTCTTTTACTTCGTCCTGTTCCGCTTTCCATTTAACCAACATATTTGCAACACTCTTTGGAAGAAATACCTTACGGATACTGCTCTCTGTTTTTGGTGTTTTTAAAATCTGAACAGTTTTGTTGGTCTTATGTTGCGAAGGAAATACCAGCAACACATCTTTCCCTTCAAGATTTTTCAGAGTTTCCTTTGTTACCCGTTGTGTTTCTTTATTGATATAAACGTATGCACGATTTTCTTCGATTGCTTCCGGAGAAATATCTACACAGTCCCAGGTCAAACCAAGCAATTCCCCTAATCGTAGGGAACAGGAAAATGACAGATTGATTGCCAGCTTCAACCGTTCGTCTTCACAGACATCCATTGCATACATCAAGGTTTCTGCTGTCCAGATTTCCCGTTTCTGTGATTTATGTTTCGGCACCGTTGCATAAGTACAAGGATTTTTTTCTATCATCTCCCATTTGATTGCCTGCTCAAAACAATTGCGAAGCAGCTTATGAATTTCTCTGACGGTACTCGCAGAAACAAATTCATTTTTCTTATTCCCTTTCACCGGATTTCTGACTGCTTTTGTCTGCAGCAACCCCTGATAATATCTTTCCATAAAACGAGTGTTGATCTCCGAAAGTTTTACAGAGCCAATCATAGGCTCAATATAATTTCTGATCAGCCCTACATTCCCTTCATAAGTGGATAATGCCCATTTTTCTTTTCCATACAAAGAAACGTATTCCGTGAGCAGATCCGACAATGTATTGCACTTTCTCACAACAAGTGCGCCCATTTCCTGTTTATATTCGATTTCTCTTTTTCGCTTCTTTGCTTCTGCTTTTGTATCATATGTTTCCCACTTCTGTCTCCGTTTACCGGAATCATCCTTATAGTTATAGATCACATTAAATTTTCCGTTTCGTTCTCTGATCGATGCCATGCTAATTCCCTTTCCTTTCTTCCAACCAAGCTTCAAATTCATCTCTTTTTACTCTGGATATGTTTCCAATCTTCACTGCTGAAAATTTCCCATCATCCATCCATTTGTAAATCATCCCTCTACTGACCTTTGCAAGAAACGCTGCCTCATCAAATGTCAGATAACTCAGATTTCCATTCTTACTACGATCTCCGGTTTTGGCTAATTTCTTTCGCCTGTAATTTGCCAGACTAAAATTTTGTTCCATTGACAGTTCTTCATAATCGTTGGCCGGATCCAATTTATAATGATCCTGTCCTTCTAAAAATTTCTGAAAGCTCTCTTTTGTAATCCTTTTCTTCTCTGCGATTACAACCGTTTCAAAAAAATGACTGTACTTGGAATTTTTCAAAATCTCATATATCTGACCTCTTGTAATTCCCAAAAGCCTTGCCATTTCCGGCATGGTAATCGTTGTACCCTCCAGCTCCTTGTCCTTTTCCCTGTCTTTCTGTGTGCGATATTTCGATTGCTTCTCATACCATTCCTGAAAAGATTTTTTCGGAATCCTGATCCAGTAATCAACAGTAACTGTTTTTATACCGTCACGTTTAATCAGATCATAAACCGTAGTTCCACTAATTCCCAACATCTTGGCAACTTCTGATATGGAATAAGACCATTTTTTCAGGTTTTTCCCCGGTTCTTCTCCGTTCACTTTATGATACTTCACCTGGTTCGCGTACCATTTTTCAAAGCTCGCAATATTCACTCTCATCTGTCCTGCGATTTCTCTGCATTCAAAATAATTTTTCTGAACCAGCCAGTATCTGCCTGTCTTCTTTAATCCCAAAAGAATTCCCATCTCTGGAACTGTCATCCATGTTTTTTCCTTCGGAGGAAGCCGCTTGTATTTACTGTTTTCCTCTATTTCTGAAAGCACTTCTTCAAACGAAGTTTCTTCTACAACAACTTGATTCATCTGATCGACTCCTTTCTTTTCTGCATCATACATCATTTTCAAATAAAAAATTAGGATGTCGATTGCGACTTTTTCTCTCAACCAACATCCCAGATTTTTTACTCCGGCTGATTATCAAGCCAGTCATCAAAACTCTTTTTTGAAATTCTGTACTTCCCTCCATCCAACTGGATCCATCGGAATTCTTTTTTCTTTAATATTGCATAGACCGTCGGACGGCTTACATCTAAAATTTCCTGAATTTCTTTTACGGTATAACATCTTTTTTCTGACATATAAAAAACCCTCTTTCTTCTTTCATATAGGAAGGAAAAAAATCCTTCTATATAACGAAAGGAAAAAGAGAGTTTTTACAGGGTAGCTAATAAAAAAATTTATAATCCATTTCTATAAATCTCATTTATAACAGCCTGCGCCTGTTCCATTTCTTTTTTCTTTATGATTTCTTCCCGGTCACTTAGGATTGCAATCATTTCATCTATCACATCTTCCAGTCTGGGCTCTGTGTAACGATACAAGTATCCCAACATCCTGGTCGCTGTATAATCTGTATTCAAATTCTTATAGGCTATTTCTGTACAAAGTTCTTTCGGATATCCTCTGCCGAGTAAAACCTTATATAATTCATCTGTTCTTTCGGATCCCATAAGTTATCACTCCTGTAAAATTCTCGCTACTTAAATCAATATGCCTTCCAAATGATCCAGCTCATGCTGACAAATCTGTGCAGTCCAACCTTCAAGTTTCAAATTCTGTTTCTTCCAATTCATATCTAAATATTCAACTTCTATCGTCTGATATCTTGTTGTCTTGCGTACTCCCGGAAGAGATAAGCAACTCTCTTCTGTTTCATAAGGCGCTTCTTTTTTCAGCAATACAGGATTAAACATTACCACATCCACAAATCCCATATTTACAATAATGACACGTTTCTTCACACCGATCATATTCGCCGCCATCCCAACACATCCCTCACGGTTCGCAGCTAACGTATCCATTAAATCTCTTCCTACTTGGAGATCCGCTTTTGTTGCCGGCTCAGATTTTTGTCCCAGGAAAAATATATCTTTCATAATTGGTTTTACCATTTTCTTCATACCTCTATTCTAAAAGTCGCTTTTTTGATTGTTCCTGAATGGTAGTATAGCAGTTTTTTCACTTTTTTTCTATCTCGCCCTGTATTTTGCCCTCTGAGCCTTTCGTTATATGAGAGGGTTAATCTTTCAAGAGCAAGATCCACCCAGTAATACGGTATCGCCATTTTGGCTTTCCGATTACTCTGAGTTTTATCTTGATGTGGATTACGCTCCCCATACCCTCGTTACTGACATTCACAAAATGTCAGATTGGCTTCCACATAAAATGTGTGCGCAGCACCAGAAGTATCAGAAGGGACAGCTGATATTTCTAGTGGAGTGCCATAAAGTTGGAAGCACTCAATTAAGGGAGGAGGAACATGGCACCAAAGAAAAAAAGAAATGAAATGAAACACTCTAATATCATTTGTTTAAGATTAAGTGACATTGAATTAGAGTTAGTCAATCATGCCGCTTCTCAGGCGAAATTATCCCGTTCTGATTATCTGAGAAACCTGATTTTAGATCACAAAATGGCTATACACTATGAAGTTGTCATTGATAGCCAAACAATAAAAATGCTCTTAGCAGAGTATGGAAAAATCGGCTCTAATCTTAATCAGATCGCAAAATATTTCAATACAGGAGGAGCGTACTCTAAATCTGTAACAAACGAAATCCAGCAATGTCTTTACGACCTCTATAGGTTAAAAAAGGACCTGCTAAAAATGATAGGTGATTATCGTGGCAATAGTGAAACATATTAAAAGTCGGAATGCAAACTATTCAGATGCTCTGAATTATCTCATCTTCCAGCATGATGAATCAACCGGAAAAATGATTCTCGATGAATTTAATCGGCCACTGCGAAGAGATGAATTATATGTGGATGGTCTCAACTGTAATCCCGATACTTTTGATGTTGAATGCTATGAATGTAATGAACATTTTAAAAAGAACCGAAGCAGATCTGAAATCAAAAGTCATCACTATATCATCAGTTTTGATCCAGATGACAAATCAGAATGTGGGCTGACCGGAGAAAAAGCACAGGCTCTATCTTTAGAACTTGCAAAGAAAATTTTTCCCGGATATCAGGCTCTTATTGTGACACATACCGATGGTCACAATGGTTCCGGCAATATCCATACGCACATTGTAATCAACAGCGTCCGTAAGGAAGCTGTCAGAAGGCAGAGTTACATGGATAAGCCCCATGAAGAAATTGCCGGATACAAACACCGATCCACAAATAAATTCCTGAATTATTTCAAAAAGGAAATTATGGATATGTGCATCCAGGAGGGACTTCATCAGATTGATCTTCTCTCTCCGGCTGAAACAAAAATCACACAGGCTGAATATATGGCTCAAAAATCCGGGCAGAAAAAATTAGAAGAGACAAACAAAAAAATCATTGCAGATGGGTTGAAACCAACTGCCACAATGTTTCAGACACAGAAGCAGGAACTTAGGAATGCCATCAAAGAATGCAGCTCGCATTCTAAAAGCTTTCAGGAATTCCAATCTCTGCTTTTTGAAAAATATCAGATTTCCGTCATTGAAGAAAGAGGAAGATATCGGTATCTCCATCCGGATCGGGACAAACGGATTACAGAGAAGGCTTTGGGAACTCAATACGGCAAAGAACATTTGGAACAGCTCTTCTTACGAAAAGATCCGATAACCATTCTTTATGTCAGATCGCATTTACGGTTGGTGATGGATCTTCAGAAAAATGTGAAAGCAATGCAAAGTCCCGGATATGCTCATCGGGTAAAAATATCCAATCTTCAGGAAATGGCAAATACCATTATCTACGTGCAAGAACATGGATACAATACCCAAACCGAATTAAAAGATGCCTTTTCCAAATCTCAAAAACAGTTAGATCAGGCAACAGATCGGCTTATGGAAATGAATACAGATTTGAAAAGCATCAACCGTCAGATTCATTACACCGGACAATATTTTGCACAGAAAGCAATCTATACCGAATTTTTAAAAGCAAAAAACAAAGGCAGATTCCGAAAGGAACACACCGCTGAAATTCAGGCATATGAAGAAGCACGTGACTGGCTGAAATCTTTTTATCCAGATGGCAAGATGCTTTCCATCAAGACATTGAAGGAGCAAAAAACCAGCTTACAGAATCAGATCGATCAGCAAAAATCATCCATCCGATCTCTAAAGGATCTGACACAAGATTTAAGAACCGTAGACAAGAATGTGGAAGCTATTCTCCACAACCAGGTTCCAAAAAAACAAAAGATACAGGAACCAGAATTATAAATCATTTTACGAAGGAGGAATTACAATATGACACAAAATGAATTTAATGTTGTCCTTGAACAACAATATCGAAAATGTGCCGATGTGCTGGCACATAAGAAGAAAGAATACACAGGAGACCGCATTGACCGCCTGAGTGCATTTAAAATCGCTGCCTCATTACAGGGATGCACACCTAAGGCTGCTCTGGCTGGAATGATGTCGAAGCATGTCGTATCTCTCTATGACATGTGTTACTCTTCTCTGCTCCAGTTTGACTTAGAACAATGGGATGAGAAGATCACAGACTGCATCAACTATCTCATTCTGCTGAAAGCATTGATTAAGGAGGAACAAGCCTATGGATCACATTGAGACAAAGATTTTAAATAGTTATACCATTCAGGAAGCAGCTCAGAACATGGTATTCGCAGCAAGGCTTGTAGCAAATAATTGATTGAACGATAAGGAGATAAGATACGATGAGAACAATATTTGCAGAATATAATCCCGGACGAAACAGCATTGATGTTTATACCAGTGCAGACTATATGCTTCGCATTGACTGCTGGGAAGCAGAAAAGAATTTGAGAACCACACCCGGATCAGATTGTGCATTAAACACACTTGCCATTGATGAACCACTAGAATATGCGAGACTGTATCTTGATGGGAATTTACAGATGTGGGTAGATGCAGAAGATTCCTTGACATTATAGTAATGTTCAAAAAAAGCTCTCTGTGCAATGCACAGGAGCTTTTTATATGTAGACCTCTATTTATTTGTGCTGTCTGCATCAATTACAGACTGAATCTGCTTCATAAGGGCATCATAGTTGTCCTTGTTATCAATTCCGCCGAGCATTGGTTCGCCTACAATATTGCCATTTCTGTCAACAAGTATAGTTGTTGGAAAGGCCATGATTTCTGAGGCATATTTACCGGCAGCACTAGAGGAGTCAATTGACAGATTACGATATTTGACACCCTGGCTTTCAAGAACAGGGGTAGCCTCTTTGATAGCTGTTTTATTGCCATCGAAGGTCTCAGTGTTGATGCCAACAACTTCTCCGCCCATTGATTTGATAGCATCATTTAATTCGTTAAGCTTGGATAATTCAGCGACACATGGTTTGCAGCCGGTAAACCAGAAATTGACGACTGTTACTGCATTACCGGAAAACAGGCTGTCATCAACCTTATTGCCATCAAAATCCTCACCGGAAAAATCACTGAATACAGATGAGGCATTAGAGCTGTCCTTCTTGTTATCGTCTGATGATGTATTTTTGTTTTCAAGCTCTGCTATCTGTTCCTCGATTTTTCGTATGGTTTCAATATCCTCATTAAGTGTTTTAAGCTCATCGTCTGTGAATGAATTCTTGTTTGATTCTACGGTACCGGCAAGATAATCAGCATAATTTCCGTTTGGATCGGCGTCACTTTTGTTCATCATGCCAAATGCCTTGTTCCACACATCAGCGTGATCTGCAAAAAGCTGATTTTCCTGCTGATATAAATCATCAAGCCTGGAATCTGATTTGCCGGATGCTTCTGAGCCGGCTTCAGTCTGAGTGTTCTTAGAATCTGTTGTGGAAGCTTGCTTTACGCCACATGCTGTAAGTGATAATGCTATGCAGAGTGTAAAAATAGAAATAAATGATAATTTGTTTTTCATGAGTAATTTCTCCTTTAAAATAATAGTAAAATGTTTAATAGCTATCTGTTGTCATTTTTTTGACATGATTTTCCCATAAACCGGTAGCAGATGGCGTCCTTCGGACAGGCCTTTATGCAGGCACCGCAGCGTATGCACTCGGGGTGATCCGGTGTCTTACACACATCCACATCCATCTTACATGCCTTTGAGCATTGACCGCATCCGACACATTTGCTGCTATCAACGGTGATTTTGAGCAGGCTGACCTTATTAAATAATGAGTAGATTGCTCCAAGCGGACAAATCCATTTACAGAAGGGCCTGTAAAATAAGATACTTAGTACAATCACTGCAATTAAAATCATACACTTGAAAGAAAAAAGCTTTCCCAGCGCAGAACGGATAGCAGCATTTCCAATAGATAACGGTATAGCACCCTCTAAAACACCCTGAGGACAGATATATTTGCAGAAGAACGGGTCTCCCATTCCTATAGAGTTCGTTACAAGCATCGGAAGAAGTATAACGAAAACAATAAGAATGACATATTTTAGGTACCTAAGAGGCTTTAGTTTGGCTGTGGATAATTTCTTTCCGGGGATTTTATGAAGTAAATCCTGAAACCATCCAAATGGGCACAAAAAACCACATATAAATCTGCCGAGAGTTACACCGAGTAAAATAAAAAATCCGGTTATGTAGTATGAAAACTTAAATTTTGATGATCCGACAACTGCCTGAAATGCCCCTATTGGACAGGCTCCTGTCGCGGCAGGGCAGGAGTAGCAGTTTAATCCGGGTACGCATACTGTTTTTGCATTGCCCTGATATATTTTACCCTTAAATAAATTTGGAATATGAATATTGGTCAGCAGCGTTGCTGCGGCCTGTATCCAGCCACGTATTTTTGCCAGTTTTCTTGATAGTAATTTCTTTTCCTTATCCAATTCCGACACACTCCAAACATAGTTTTATTGCTTTACCAAGCACTGTAGCCGCCTCACCTCTGACTGCACCATAGCTTATCATGGATACACCAAGGATAAGCAGAATGATTTGACATGTTTTTTGGTATTTCAACATAATGTTGCTCCTTTTTGTTGTATTGTTGACCAGCTGACTTTGGTATTATACAATATAGGTTGTAAAATTATTGTTAAGAAGCAGGAGAACATTTTGAGATTATTAATTGTTGAGGATGAGAAACAAATATGTGATATGGTTGCAAAGAGTCTGTATGCTGCCGGTTATGAGGTGGATACCTGTTATGATGGGAAAGAGGCTCTTGAATGTATACTGTCGGAGAATTATGATCTGATAGTTTTGGATTTGAATCTGCCGGGGATGGATGGCATGGAGCTTCTTAAGGAGCTTAGAAAATACAATGATGAAACTAAGGTTTTGATATTATCTGCAAGAGGTCAGATTGCTGATAAGGTAGAGGGACTGGATGCAGGAGCAAATGATTACATGGAAAAACCATTCCATCTGCAGGAGCTTGAGGCACGTATCAGAAGCCTGACAAGAAGGAAATTTGTACAGAATGATATATGTCTTAAATGCGGAGAAATAAAGTTTGATACGATTAAACGCGAGGCATATGCAAAGGAAGAGCCGGTTCCACTGACAAGAAAAGAGAATGGTATTTTGGAATATTTACTTATCAATATAGGCAGACCGGTGAGTCAGGAGGAGCTGATAGAGCATGTGTGGGATGCCACGGCAGACAGCTTTAGCGGAGCAATCAGGGTACATATGTCTTCACTTAGAAAAAAGCTTAAGGCGAAGCTGGGATATGATCCCATTCAGAACAAGGTAGGTGAAGGCTATAAAATACGGGAGGAGTCTGACAGATGAAAAGAATGTCGCTACAGTGGAGACTTACGTGCATTACTACATTGTGTATTGCTATTATATGTGGCTGCCTGACTATGTTTGTCTATAAAAATGGTGTGCATTACATCGATTCTCTGCAGGATGCGGTAGAGTCACAGTGGGATGAAAAAGGAAACAAATCAGATGAAATATATATCAGCATACCAGACGATAAGTGGGATGAGTTTGCGGATGAATTTTCGTTTCAGGTGTACAATAATAAGGCCGACTATAAAAGAAACAGTCTGATAATCACGGTTTTGCTGGCGCTTTTGGGAGGTGTCGTCACTTATTTTATAAGCGGGCATGCACTCAGACCAATCAGGGAGTTTTCAGATAAAATTGAAGAGGTACAGGCTCGGAATCTGTCTGATTCAAGAATAGAGGAAAACAATGTTAAGGAACTGAACCAGCTGGGTATTTCTTATAATAAGATGCTTGAGCGTCTGTCGGAAGCATTTGAGATACAGAGACAGTTTACTGCAAATGCAGCACATGAGCTGCGTACTCCATTAGCGTTAATGCAGGTACAGCTTGATTTATATAATTCTGCCTCTCACCCGGGAAATGATGCAGACACTTTGCAGACCATAAAAATGGTTACGGAACAAAATGATAAATTAAACAGGATGGTAAAGACTCTTCTTGACATGAGTGAGCTTCAGACGGTGGGAAGGGATGATAAAATTATATTGGATGCTATTGTTGAAGAGGTTTTGGCAGACCTTGAGCCTCTTGCCGTGGAAAAGAATATAAAGCTGATTGGAAAATGTGAGGATGCCACTATGATAGGCAGTGATATCCTTATTTACAGGCTTGTATACAATCTGGTTGAGAATGCCATCAAATATAATCATCCGCTCGGACAGGTTACAGTAACCGCATATCAGAGAAACAAGCATGTTTATCTGTCTGTAGAAGATACGGGAAGCGGAATACCAAAGGAGCTTAGGGAGAGAGTGTTCGAGCCATTCTTCCGTGTGGATAAATCCAGAAGCCGGGAGCTGGGTGGCGTAGGGCTAGGTCTTGCTTTTGTCCGTGAAATCGTTAGAGTACATGATGGCAGTATTTGTATCAAATCAGGCAAGACTGGGGGAACGATTTTCGAGGTGACTTTTGCACAGCATTCAATGTAGCGTTCCATTTTACACATTTGTCAACGCTATTAAAACAGATTTGCTAAATGAGAAAAATAGAATAATTTGTTATTTGACTGAGAATAATTTCTTCTCAGCGTTTCCGACAACTATTTTCTTTCCTTTGACACCTTCTCACTTATTCTCTGATAGATTTCCTTTATCTCTGCGTCATTTTCCCCATTTACAACTAATATTTTTCCATCTATGTTCACGACAACATATGAATGGCAGGAGGCATGAGTATAGCGGATATAATCTCCGAAGATATCGTTTTTGAAGTTACCCATAGCATACTTCAGGTTTCCAAAACCATTAGTTCTGTAATCATTATCGTTCTGCAATACATTTTCTTCATAAGAAATACTATCAATTTGCGAATACTCCCTGTATAATCATTCCATCCTTTTGCTTCAATGTTAAAATCACGATCATTACAACGAATCTGAATGCTTCCCCAAAACAAAGTCCATATAGTAAACACAATAGCGGAAATTGCGATGATCAGATATATCACACTTTTTTTGTATTATACTGAATTTTTAAGCCTTCTCCGGTTGCCAGCTTTTTCTTATAAAAAAAGTAGGAGTAGAGAATGCTAATGATTGCAGCTGCCATAATGCTTATAATATACACAACCAATGCAGCCATGCTTTCCCCCAAAAGTCCACAAAGCATACATAAAATACCTGATGCCATCCATAATTTGCCGCTAAATCTATGTGTTTCCCTAAAGTGGAGAGGCCCTATTTTCATCTGAAATCACTAAGACTCTTTCAACTATCATCATCTTTTTTAACCTAAAATCAATGCACATATTTTTTCTCTAAGCAAGTCGATTACAGTATCTATAAATTCTCCAGCAAATAAAATAGAAATCAGAACACCTCCCATACAAGCCAGAAAAGCTGCCTGGAGCCAGTCTTGGTAACAGATCACTGTTCCTATGAGCAACGCCATAATTCCGAATCCCAATATCTTTTTTGCGATTGCCACCATATGTACCAGCAGCTTCACTCCGGCACCTATGATTGAAATGATGAACCACAATGGAACCAATAACACTCTTCCTGCCAATTTTAAAATAACCATATCCATCCTCCTATCTTACCAGCCACGGCATATCATGATTTACCTCTGCTCTGTAATATCCGTTTATCGTTGAAGGGGCATTGAACAATGCCGCAAGTAAATATTTCTTGATATTCTTGATTTTACTCGTATTTCCTTCCAGACAATGCAGCACATACTCTACATGGGAATAATCCAGCTTCATGAATTTTCCTCTTACTAAAGCTCCCGAATACCAGTTACTTGCAATCAATACTTTATCACTCTTGCACATGACAGTCTCTACGATCAGATCCACAATTTCATCAATCTGATTTTTGTCATGAGGATGACTCACTAACAAAGAATCATAATCCAGATTGTCTTTGATCAGAGATTGATACGCATGTAACGTTTCCATCTCATCCTCTTCGGATCCTATCCCATCTGCAGATACGATATGATTAGATTTATTCTCACTAAGATTAGTATTGTTAATATTAGTATTATTAGAGTTTGAAATGTAAACTTCTTGAAGTTTATTTTCGGGACTTCTTGAAGTTTGTTTTTGGGACTTCTTGAAGTTTGAAATGTAAATTTCTTCTGTCTCTTCTTCCTCTACAGAAGTTTGATTTGTAAACTTCACCATCTTTGATTTTTCTTTTTTCTCTTCCTCACATTCCTCCTGAATAAATGATTTTACATAGATGATTGTAACCTTTCCAAATCCCTGCCTACGCTTTTCAATCAAACCTATCCCTTTTTCATCATCCAGCTCCTGAAGAGATTTCACCGCTTTATTTCTGCCACAATTCAATAATTCCATGATATCTTCAATGGAAAAATAGATATATGCCCGATTTTCTTCATCAAACCACTGATTCTTAATGGATAAAGACATTCTGTCCAACATCAAACCGTATAAGATTTTCGCATCACTGGAAAGATCCTTAAAACAGTCATTGGTCAATAACGCTTTGGGTATTCTGTAAAAACTAAACTGGTCTGCTTCTGTTCCATAAAAATATTTAAAATTCATTTTTTTGTCCATATATCTTCCTCCCTTCCTTTCTCTCATAGAAGTCCTTTTTTTAAACTTCTGTATCTCTTCTTTCTTCGGGTTGTCTTATTTTGACACCCCTTATTCCTGTTCTCTTTTCCATTGTTCCAGTAATGCCTCAATCACCTTTTCCATATCCGTTTCCGAATAATCTTCCGGAAAATACTTTGTGAGCTTCTTTCCTGATAACACCACTTTTCGTTCAGGTGCTTTTACTGCTATACAGCTATTAAAAATCGAAATCATAAATCCCTGATTCACAGTTCCTTCTTCCAACTGTTTTCTCAAAGCTGTAATCTGCTTTGGTTTGATAAATCCTGTATCCCGGATATACTCGTAGATCCATTTCTGCATCTCCTTATCAATATAGGAAATATCAACGGCAATGGTAAAATTCAATTTTTTTGCATCTACCATATCTAATAATTCTGGAATCAATTCTGTAAGGCGAATATAGCGCTGAATTTGTTTTGAACTTTCTCCAACTTCTTCCGCTAAAACATCACGCGATACCTTCCCAAAATTCTGGTCATTTTGACCAGAATTCTTCTGAGACGGTCTTCCAGCTTGTCTCTTCATCGCATCCAGTTTCATCTTATAAGCAAATGCTTTTTCACTCGGAAGTAATTCTTCTCGTTGAATATTGGCATCTACCATAGCAATGACCGCATCATCATCCGATAGTTCTCTCACGATTGCAGGAATTGTTTCCAATCCAGCTCTAACAGCCGCGTGCATTCTTCGATGACCTGAGATCATCTCATATCCATTTTCACCATCAGATCTTAATAAAACTGGTGTCAATACCCCGTAGGTCTTTACACTCTCTACTAAATCTGCCATCTTTTCATCATCCAATACTTTGAAAGGATGATCTTTAAACGCATGTATTCTGTTGATTTCTATTTCCATTGCCGATTCTTCATTGACTACTCCCAGCAATTCATCAATGCTTGTCAATTTGATTTTTTCTCCACTTCTACCTTTCATTTTCCAAAACCTCCTGCGTCAGATTTTCATAAGCCATAGATACTTTTCCATTTGGACAATGACAATAAATACTTTTTCCTTCCGCACTTGCTTCAGCTACCTTAACTGATAGTGGAATGACATTTTCAAAGATAGAAATCTTAGATCCATAAGTTTCTCTCACTCTGGAAGCAATATCTTTGGCGTAATTAGTGCGAAAATCCACCATTGTCAAAAGAATTCCCTGTATCGTCAGCTTCCGGTTCAATCTCTTCTTTACCATAGAAATAGTCCTGATCAACTGTTGAAGTCCTTTAACCGGCAGATATGCAGCTTGTACAGGTATCAGAACCGTATCAGAAGCTACTAAAGCATTGATAGTCATCATGCCTAAACTCGGCATACAATCAATCAAAATATAATCGTATCGTGATCGCATCGTATCAATATATTCCTTCATGATCAGTTCTCTGCTCATTACATTACTCATGGTTACTTCCAAAGCAGATAACTCAATATTGGCCGGTAGGAGATCCACTTGTTCCTCATGATGTAAAACGCCTTCTTCCTCAGCAATTTCCTCGTCATTGATAATATTCATCATAATAGTTGCAAGTGTAGTTCCAATATCATCCGGTTCTACATATCCAAGACTTGCAGTTAAACTTCCCTGTGGATCCGCATCGATCAATAACACTTTTTTTCCTTGTCTTGCCAATCCTACCCCAAGATTTAAAGTCGTTGTACTTTTTGCAACTCCGCCTTTCTGGTTTGCTACTGAAATTACTCTACACATACTGTTTTCCTCCATTTATTTCTCCCAATTTTCATTCTGCCAGATTTTCAACAATGCTATAATTTCTCGTTTCATCATGGCGGGTGTATATCTGCTTGGAAAATATTTGTGAAGCTGCTCATTTGTAAAAGCAACTCTCGTGATCTCACCTTTTTTTATCTCACTCATAATTTCCTGCATCTTCTCTAATGTAAGTTGGTTTTCTTTACTTAACTTTTTAATCCGTTGTGCCTGTGATAAAGACGGAACAGCCTGAGCATAATCCATAGCTTCCAACAATTGTTTTTGCTCTTCTTCCTTCAACACTGAAATTTCAACTGCCGGATTAAAAGATATCAATTCATCATCCAATTTTTGTAAAAACTCCGGTATTAGTTTCGTTAATGAAATATACCGTTGTACCTGTTTCGGACTATCACCACATTCTTCACTGATAATCTCCACTGTTCTCTTCTTTTTCGTTTTGTGGTCTATTTGGCCTTTTTTCCTGCCTGATTTTCTTTTCAGTACATCATTTTTCATTTTGTAAGCAAAAGCCTTTTCACTAAAACTGATTTTTTCTCTGTGCAGATTGGAATCTACCATATTCAAAATAGCTTCATCTTCATTCATTACACGAATTATTACCGGTACTTTTCGATACCCCAGTAACTCAGCAGCATGTCTTCTCCGGTGTCCCGCTATAATCTCGTAAACTCCATCTGGTACAGGTCTGACAATCAATGGAGTGAAAATTCCGTACTTCTCAATACTTTCTTTTAATAAATGCATCTCATTATCATCTTTCACTTGAAAAGGATGATTTTTAAAAGAACGGAGTCTTTCAATCTCAATTTCAATGATCTTCTCATCTTCATTCTTCTGGATAAATTCTTTCGTTACTTCCGTCATCATTTCCTCCTTCTTCGGTCAGACTAAAAAATGCTCGTCTGGATCCGATTATTCTTGAAATCAGTTCCAAACGAGCATCTCGTTTTCTATTAGCTACAGCTAATATATTTCTCTATTGTTTCAGCCAATATATGTTTGCAAATTATATTCTGCAAAGGATTTTTCCTTTTATTTACTGTATTTTACATCCCTAAATCACTGGTGACAACAGATACTTCCCCAAATGTTAGCAATATCTCTGATACAGTCTGTTTGCAAAACGCTATTTTTTATTAGCTGCCAGCTAACAATTATTTCATTGTATTAGCTGAAAATCATCCTCAAAGCAATAAAATCATGCATTTTTCTTATCAAAAAAGCGCCCCATTATTTGCATTTCTGCTAATAATCGAACGCTTTTGACTGGCCGTCTCGTATAGGAATCGAACCTATAATTTAGTCTTAGGAGGACCATGTTATATCCATTTAACTAACGAGACAAAATGCCATTTTTCCTTGAAAACACGCGGTTTTCCAGCTTTTTGGTAATGGCAACCTTTATTTAATTATCAGCTTTTTTCAAGCTGTTAATTACTATTATTTTTCATGTTGGTGACATCAAAGCACTCCCCTTTTAGGGTAACACCTTTGTGTCAATTTTTACCCTTCTTAACTGGATTCGAACTCGAAAGTTTTTTCCAGAAGTGATAACCTTGGTTCCTCCTTAGGAGGCGGACGCTCTATCCTGCTGAGCTACAGAAACTTATCAGTTATCGGGCATTTTTAATGCCCGATAACTATCATACTATAAATCGTTCTTTTTTTCAATGGGAAATCTATCAGAAATTTATCATTCCCTGAAGCCAAATCACTCCTTTGAACCTACGCCCCACTTCCGGGCTGCCCAGCAGATCCTTTTCGTTAATACAGATATCCAATGGAATATCATTGCTCATGAGCCCCAGCTGGTACAGCTTCTCTCCTGTCTGTGAATTGACAGTCGTATTACAGTCGGTTATTTCACCCATAAGATTATACTGGTCACATTCAATCCCATAAGGCATAAAATAGGAATCTACTATTGTATATACATCCTCATGCTGGATTCTCCGGGATATCATCGTATACATATCGATGTCTTCCATGGTCAGGCTCTCCATCGCGTCTTCATCCCCGTTCCGGGCTGCAGCGATCAGTGAATTTCTCTGCTGGGACAGCTTCTTATCCGCCTCTTTCTGTTCTACATTCTTCGATACAGGAAGAAGGATCGTACCCGATGCGGCCAGCCCCGACAGTGTCAATGAGGTCTGCAGTTCTCTCAGCATCCCGTTCTGCCGCACATTCATATAATCTCCTGCATTCAGCAGATAGAAAATCAGTGAGATGCCAACCCGCATATCATCACAGGCGCCGGCATAGGATTCTTTTCCCGCATGGCGTTCTACAACAATTTCCTCATAGGACGTGATCTGAGAACCTGAAAAATAGGGGAAATAATACTCCATCTGAAAATTCTCATCTTCATCATATTCTCCACAGACAGTGATTCCGCAGTCATACCCATATTCCTTGGAAATCTCAGCAAATAGGTGATGATCTTCGTTCTCAACAATTTTCTTCCTGTCATAATGATCTCTCACATCCGCCAGTAATTTATCCAGCTCGCTTTTTTGATCCAGGTTTGTAAAACCAATAGATTTTAAATATTTATGCATATTGGCACCCCCTTTCTGTTATTTTTTTCATCATTCGCCTTTTATTTGCCCGGCACCAGCTTTTCTTTTCCTCCCATGTAGGGCTGAAGGACTTTTGGAATGCTGACTGTCCCGTCGGCACACAGATTGTTCTCCAGGAATGCGATCAGCATACGGGGCGGGGCAACTACTGTATTGTTTAGTGTATGCGCGAGATACTTTCCGCTTTCCCCCTGGACACGGATTTTTAATCTTCTTGCCTGGGCGTCGCCCAGGTTAGAACAGCTTCCCACTTCAAAATACTTCTTCTGCCGGGGAGACCATGCCTCCACGTCACAGGATTTTACCTTCAGATCGGCAAGATCCCCGGAACAGCATTCAAGCGTACGCACCGGTACGTCCAGAGAGCGGAACAGGTCGACAGTATTCTGCCACAGCTTGTCATACCACTGCATGCTTTCTTCCGGCCTGCACACCACTATCATTTCCTGCTTTTCAAACTGGTGAATTCTGTATACACCCTTTTCCTCCAGTCCATGCGCACCTTTTTCCTTACGGAAGCAGGGGGAATAGCTGGTGAGAGTCAACGGAAGCTGATCCTCCTGTATGATCTGGTCAATGAATTTTCCGATCATAGAATGTTCGCTTGTCCCAATCAGATACAGGTCCTCTCCTTCTATTTTATACATCATGGCTTCCATCTCAGAGAAGCTCATGACGCCTGTCACAACATCACTGCGGATCATAAAAGGCGGCACACAGTAGGTAAAACCACGGTCAATCATGAAATCTCTGGCATAAGAGATCACTGCCGAATGGAGCCTGGCGATGTCTCCCATTAAATAATAAAAGCCGTTGCCGGCCACGCGGCGGGCGCTGTCCAGATCAATTCCATTGAAAGACTCCATGATATCAGTATGATAGGGAATTTCAAAATCAGGAACCGCCGGATCTCCGTATTTCTGGATCTCCACATTCTCACTGTCATCCTTGCCGATCGGTACAGATGGGTCAATGATCTGCGGAATGAACATCATCCGCTTTCTGATCTCTTCCTCCACTTCCCGTTCACGGACTGTCAGAGCTTCTATGCGGTCGCCGGAAGCTGCTATGTTCTTCTTCACTGCCTCCGCTTCTTCCTTCTTCCCCTGCCCCATTAATTTTCCGATTTCTTTGGAGGCTTTGTTCCTCTCCGCACGGAGGGCTTCTACCTCCTGCTTGATTTCGCGGTTTTCCTTATCCAGTGCGATTACCTCATCCACCATGGAAAGCTTCTCATCCTGGAATTTATTCCTGATATTCTGCTTTACAATATCCGGGTTTTCTCTTAAAAATTTAATGTCTAACATAATTTCCTCCTGCTGCCGGATACAGTCCCTTTCCGCATTCTGCGTTTCCCATTCCGGCGTTACTTTTTATCATATAATAGTGTCTTCTGTTTTTCAAGTACAGAATCTTATTTCTAAAATAATTTTTCGCAGAGTTTACATAATATCCTCATCAATGTCGTTAACTGCATTTTTTAATGCTTCAACCTCTTCATCGCTTAACATAATATAGGATTCACCTTTGACAATTTCTTTTAAATAAAGAAAACAATTATCCCGGCTGTGTATTGCATCTACGATAAAACCAGTGTTGTCACTGTCCAGCATGGCCAGCGCAAAGCTTAATTTACCTCCCACGTCATCAAACGCATCATATTTCACTATCCCGTATTTGTTTAATGTCTTTTTATACTGCTTTTTCAGATTATGGATATCATACTGATGATTATCGCTTTGGCTCCCCAATTTGTCAATTTCTTTGAACTTTTGGGAAAATGCCCGTTCCATGGACTGTCCGTCTTTTCCCTTCATGAAGCTATGATATTTTCTGCTCAACCGGCTCAGGCGAATGGACATACTCACTGTGATCACTGTCAATACAATGACCAGAATAATCAGCAGAAGGACAATCAGTCCCATATCCACACCCATCTTTTCAAACAGTGCGCTCATTTGTAATTCTCCCCTTTATTTTATTGTTTCAAACAATTCAATGATTCGTTCGAGTTCATCCTGTGAATAATATTCGATTTCTATTTTCCCCTTATTATTTTTATTTCTCTGAATGGACACCTTTGTGCCCACGATTCCTTTTAATTTTTCCTCTAACGTCTGGTATATAGCCTCTGTCTGAGTATCCATGTTTGTTTCTGTTACCCTTTTGGGGTTCAGAAGCTGTTTCACAAGTTTTTCCGTCTCACGGACGCTGAGCTTTTCGTCAAAGATCTTCTGGGCAGCCATATACTGCATTTCTGGATCTTCCAATCCCAATATGGCCCGGGCATGTCCGGTGGAAATCATCTCATCTACCAGCATTTTCTGCACCCGTTCGTCTAATTTCAGAAGACGCATGGAATTCGTCACAGCCGTACGGCTCTTAGATACACGTTCCGCCACTTCATCCTGTTTGAGATTAAATTCTTCTATCAAACGTTTAAATGCGTGAGCCTCTTCAATTGCATTAAGATTTTCTCTCTGTATATTTTCAATCAAAGAGATCTCAACCACTTCCTGAGGCGAAAATTCTTTAATGATGGCCGGCACTTTTTTAATTCCGGCCAGCTTGGCTGCCCGCCAGCGGCGTTCACCGGCAATTATTTCGTAGTATTTTCCTTTTTTCTGAACCAGTAGAGGCTGCAGTACACCGAACTGCTTAATGGATTCAGAAAGCTCCATGAGCGCGTCTTCATCGAAATCTTTTCTAGGCTGCTCACTGTTCGGTACGATCTCAGATAATTTAAGGAAAATGTCAGCGGGCTTTTCTACAACCTTTTCCACAATTTTTTCAACAACCTTTATTTCCGGCTCTGGATTCACTGACGCATGATCTGTTGTACTGCGGGGCATCTTCTGGGGAATTAACGTCTCCAGTCCCTTTCCTTTATTGAGTCCTCCCTTTCTAACTGCCATTATTCCTCATCCTCCCTGTTCATCACCTCATCAGCCAATAAGCGGTAGCTTTCGGCCCCGGCTGATCTGCTATCATATTTATTAATAGGAAGCCCATAACTGGGCGCCTCGGCTAACCTCACATTCCTTGGAATAATTGTCTTATAAATCTTCTGATTCAAATTATCCTTAACATTCTCCACTACCTGAAGAGATAAATTTGTGCGGGCGTCATACATGGTAAATACGACCCCCTCCATCTCCAGATCTGGATTAAGCCGTTCCTGAACCAGTTCAATTGTATGCATAAGCTGGGCAAGTCCCTCCAGCGCATAATATTCACACTGAATCGGAACCAAAACGGTATCTGCAGTTGTCATTGCGTTAACTGTCAGCATATTCAGGGAAGGAGGACAGTCAATGATAATAAAATCATAATGATCCCGTATCATATCAATCTGTTCCTTTAATATGTACTCCTTATTGTCAACGCCGATAAGTTCAATTTCAGCACCTGCCAAATTAACATTGGAGGGAAGAAGATCATGATTATCAAAATCCAAATGAAGGATACATTGCTCCAGAGAACATTCTCCTAGCAGCAGCTCATATACCGTATACTCAAGCTCATTTTTTTCAACGCCCAATCCACTTGTCGTATTGCCCTGAGGATCTATGTCAATTGTCAGTATCTTCTTTCCATATTCGGCCAGACAAGCCGATAGATTAATCGCTGTGGTAGATTTTCCCACACCACCCTTTTGATTTGCAATAGCAATTGTTCTGCCCAAAATACTACTCCTTTCTTACCCTACGCGGATAAAAAATAATTATCCTGTACGTCAGAGCAGGAGGGCACAACGGCTCTCCATATATGTAGTCTTACTATCGATTATTATATCATTCCTTAACTGGAATAGCTACTGGAAATGTTTCACGTGAAACATTTTCTACATATTATATAAAATTATCGTGTTTATAAATCATATTATGTGGTTTTAAACTTAAGAAAACATAGATAAGCATTGCTAAAACTTTTACTAGTATTCACCTACAAATTTAGTCCAATTAGATATATGTGGAAAGCAGTATTATACCAACTGAACACAAAAATTAAATTTGATGTTTCACGTGAAACATCAAAATCTTATAAAATATTATAGCTGCTATTTTGTTTTAATTTAAGTATATACTTTAGTCTTTTTGTAATACATTTTGCTATTCTCTATTTGTTTACATACCTAACTATTATCTGATTTGACTATATACTACAATAAATCTTCGCTTATTAGAAAAATCAGGGGTAAATATAATCATTCAGCCAAAATATTTTTTTCTTCTTTCAATATAGACAACTGAATAAGCCCGCCAGAAGGCGGACTTATTAATAATACTTTTTTAAGGCTGTCACTGAATTACGTTATCAGAAAGTCCCTATACTTTATTAATTAAATCAAATAAAATTTTTAGTCACTCTCAAATCAAATATTTATCAGAAGACAATGAAATATCAGAAGGCAATGAAATAATTTACTTTATCCAAATAAATATTATTTTGTAAGCGTTGAATCATAATCATTACATTTATATTTGCTGTTTTTATTAAATGTTTTTCGCATAAAATCGATTCGCATATTAATACTTTGCCTGACTATCTCACTATCCGGAACTATATCATATCCATGCATCGTTCCCCTTGTCTCATTCAATTCAACCGATACACCATCACCCTTGAGTCTTTCTGCATATTCCAGTGCTTCATCGTGAAGGCAATCAAATTCTGCTGTTTCAATATACGTATCCGGCAGGTTTATAAGGGATTCTGCTTCCATCGGAGAGGCATATCTGTAATCCGTTATACTCTTATCTGCTAAATATAAATCCCACATTTTTCTCGTCAATTCACTGTTCCAGACCGGAGTATCCGTATATTTTCTCATTGACTCCGTTTTCATCCTACGGTCAAGTGCAGGGTATATTAGCATTTGAAAAGACAGACGTTTTCCAATCCTGTCTCTGGCCATCATTGCGACAGATGCCGCCAGATTCCCTCCGGCGCTGTCACCTGCGACTGCTATATTATCCGCATCTATCCTCAAATATTCAGAAATTTCCATTGCCCATTTTAGCACTGTATAACCTTCTTCTGCAGCGACAGGAAATGGATTTTCCGGCGTCGTCCCGTAATCCACAAACAACAACTTACAAGGAGTAAATAAGCAATAAGAATGTGCAATATCATATCTATACTTTGCAGACTTCAGTATAAATCCGCCGCCGTGAAAATAAATCAGGCAGGGCAATTTTTCTGTATGCCCCACCGGTTCATAAAGCATAAGCCTTATTTTTCTTCCTCTGTCATCCGGAATTTTCTCCACTGATATATTTACAAGTGAATCCGACCGGATACTTCTGAATACCAGCTCCAGATAAAAATTTGAAATAGGGAGAAGAAACCTATTGATATTGAACTGCATATTTGCATATTTTTTAAAATCCTCATGGATTGGATATTTGCCCATCATTTACCGCCGATCATCTATTAATTTGTGTTATCTTTCTATTATAATGCCCAAATTTCAAGAAAGCAATAAGCTTCGCCGTCCTAAAAATTTATTGTAAGTAACAGACATTTCGATTATAATAGATACAAACGAATAAAGGAGATGAGTGCTCTATGAAAGACCATAGAAAGAAACTTGTTGCCATAGCCGCACTGACTATATCCACAACTGCCGCAATACACGCATTAAACCGTTTTATAGAAAAAACTGCCATAGCTAAAAATCTGATGAACAAAGGAAAAAACTCCACATTCCAATGGCGTTTTGGAGATGTATATTATACTAAAAACGGTTCTGGCTCTCCGGTCCTATTGATCCACGAGCTGACCCCCTGCAGTAACTCTCACGAATGGCACCGAATTGTAAATACTTTATCCGAAAAGTATACTGTCTACAGCCTGGATTTGCCCGGCTGCGGTTTATCCGATAAGCAGAATATCACTTATACCAATTTTTACTATGTACAATTAATTACAGAATTTGCTAAATCAGTGATTGGATCTCCTGTAAGTGTACTGGCTACCGGACTTTCAGCCTCTCTGGCAGTCACCTCCTGCAATTATGATCCACAGCTTTTCCGAAAATTAATTCTGGTCAATCCTTCTGATCTAAGGACTCTGAGCCAGATCCCGACCAGGAAAAGTAAGGCTGCAAAGGCATTGCTGGAGCTCCCTTTAGTCGGAACACTCCTGTATCATATGATTGTGTCCCGCAGCCGTGTGGAACGCGAGTTTACAGAACGGCTGTTTGCCGATCCCTTCCAAGCGACAGCGACCAACATAGATATCTATCATGAAAGCGCCCACCGTGCCTGCAGCCGCGGTAAATATCTCTTATCCAGCATCATTGGCAATTACGTATATTTCAACATCGGCCATGCCCTGAAATCTATTGATAACGATATCATCATAATAGGCGGAGAGTCCCAGGAAGGAATCGCTGAAACAGCGGCGGCTTATAAAGCCATAAATCCGGCAATTGAATCAGTGATTATCCCTAATACCCGGCATCTGCCCCAGATGGAAGACCCAGGGGCATTCCTGGAACAGTTGAGGATTTACCTGTAAAATAACTAATGGGATATATTAAAAGAATGACAGACTATACGTTAAAACATATCAGGGCCGCCTCATATGCTTACTCTGAAGCATGACTTGAGACGGCCCCTTTTTACATTCAATTACTCAAAAATTGCGAGATAGCTCTCTATTAGATTCTTTACTGTATTCTTATTTACCAGTCCCGGACGGCCTTCTGTGTCCACAGACAGATAGAAGTTCTCATTATAGGGAGTGAATATAACTTTATGATTCCCGCCGTCCGTATACACTTCGATTGTCAGCTCAGGACTCCCTTCCGCAGTCAGTGACAGATCCTTACTCTGTGCCGCCATATTGCTGAAGGCGCTGAAAAAGGAATTCACCTTATCCGCATTCAGTTCTTCCTCCCCGCTGGTATAAGTGGCAGCTGTTTCTTCAGTTTTTCTGAAAATTTCCCTTGTCTCACCCTGATACGTTATTTCCATTTTATTGACCTGGCTCACGGAAGTATATCCAAGGCTTTTGCTCCAGAAATCCTCCGCCTTTACATCAAGTATTCCGGTAAAGCTGGATTCTGACATCAGATGGATCTGGCTGGACTGGCCGACACGCACATAGTAATTGCCCTCTTCATCCTGCGCGCCCACATAAATGTCCAGCTCTTTAATCACTGTCTCATTCTGCGCTTCTTCATCACTTTCTCCGCCGGAGCTGTCCGTGGACTCACTTTCTTCCGTTTTTTCAGCTTCAACCTCCTCCGTATAAGTGACATGTATGACAGCCGCCGGATACTCCAGGCCATACCGTCCCAGATCTTCCGTTTGAATATCTGCCAGGCCGGCAAATGTCATCCCTGCTATTGTGGAATTCAAGGTACTGACCGTCTGATATTCCGCAGAATACCCCTTACCGGTATTATCTGAAACCTGCCAGTTACTTGAATCATCCTTTGTGAGAGTATAGATGTTCCCGCCATTATTTACTTCCACCTCCGTGATATTCGTTGAAGTCACCGACGGGAAGCTTTCGCTCTGAGCCAGATCCATCAGCGTATCAGGAAGAGCCTCCTCACAGTCTGTTCCTGTCACATAGACTGTAGATTTATCCTCATTCATATAAAGATAGGTGTCGCTCGTATCCTTGTTCTTATCTCCGATATGAAGTGTCACCTGATTCTCATCAGAACCTGTGAGAGTTACACTGTTCACTGGATCATCCAGTCCGTATTCTTCCAGGCTGCTGATATCCGTCAATGTCCTGTCTGCAGTAAGCCCGGTAAATGTGGTAATCAGTGTGCTCATTTTCTCCTGATCCACAGGAAAATCTACTTCATCCTCCTTTTTCCAGGTATCTCCTTCCTTTATAAAGGAATATTGCTGTCCTTCGACAGTGAACTGTATCCCGGTAGCTTTCTCTTCTCCAATTCCTATCACCGATTCCGCCGTTTCTGTCTCTTCCTCCTTCTCCATATTCTGATTTTTTAGAATGAAATACAGCGCAAGAAGGAGAGCGAGAATCACCAGGCAAGATGCCGGTGCGATCCATTTCTTTTTCTTCATCACTGTTTTCTCCTCTTCATCCAGATTCCAAAACCAATTAACAGAAACGCGGCAGGTATCACCCCAATCATTACCACTTTCCATACGCTTGCCATACGGTCCGTATAACTCAAATAACTGACCGAAAAGCTCTTACTCGGTATTGAAAAAGAAGTATTTTCATCCATTACACATAGTTTTGTCAAAATACTGGTCAGGATATCCGTATTTCCGCCAGAGACATACTGATCCAGCTCGTCGCTGACGATGCTTGAAGATGAGAAATACACCAGTTGTGTCTCATTTTCGTCGTCCACATCTTCCGTCACAGAGACTCCTACGTCAAACACTCCCTCTTCATCCCCGGACTCTTTCTGAAAAGATATCTTTCCATCGTTAATCTGCTTCACATATCCGCTTCCGGTGGTAGTAAGAAGACTTTCAACCGTCAGGCTGTCACGGTACTCCTCCAGAGTCCCGATTGGCTGTGCATCCTGAATCAGCGCATAAGTATCGTCCGCCAGCCCTGAAAGGACGGCAGAACCCGTGCCCACTTCCGGAAGCATAACATCAGGCCTCTGGGGATAGTAGTAATTGCTGTTTCCTTCCATCACAATCCCGTCATTCCTCTGAAGTCCATAATTAGTCAGTATAGATTCCAGATTTGGCATTTTTTCTTCAGTATAGTCAGTAAGAAGCAGTACCTTTCCTCCACCCTCCATGTAAGTCAAGATCCTTTCCGCTTCTTCTGCCGACAGATCCTTAGCAGGAGAACAAATCAGAAGAGCGGCCGCGTCCTCAGGCACGCTTTCCTCTGTCAGAAGGCTTAAATCCTTCAGCTCTATATTGTTCTTCTGAATAGCATCCGTCAGATTACTCCCCAGCGATTGTTCATTATGTCCCGTCAACCGATACAACACCGGCAGGCTGTCGCTGACCACATAGGCGATCGCGCTTGTTACCTGGCCTTCCCCGTCAAAGCCGGTTGTCTGGTAGCTATAAGTATAATAGTTCAGCTCCTGTTCCAGCATATCAGAAATCCCCACCACGCGGCTTTTCTCCCCGCTGGCCACAATGATGCTGTTTTCTTCCACCGTCTCATCTGTGTACTGTGAAGTAAATGTGGGGTGAAGGTCAGGATCAATTTTTTCTACCTTTAAATGAGAGGATAAATCCTGGTACCGCTCCAGCATTTTACTCACATATTCATTTTCGCTCCCATTTCTGACAATATAATACAGCGTCACATCCTGGTTCAGGTTCTTCACCAGATTCTTTGTATCATCTCCTATGCTGAAAAGCTTCTGCGAGCTGACATCAATCTGCGTCGCGCTGGTGGGCAGCTGTCCGAATACCAGATTCAGGACAATCACGAGAGCTATGATAATCACCGTCATGGCAGAGGCATAAGAGCCATGCTTCAGATTCTTTTTGTTTTCTTCACCTGTCATGGAATTTTTGATTTTGTCTTTTAAGTTAATATTTTTAAATATATTCTTCACCTGCTCCACCTCCTAATTCCAACGTCTCTTCTGCACAGACTGCACAGTGAGATACAGGCAGATTCCGATGACAGACAGGAAATAAATGATTCCGTTCACATCTAAAATACCATTTACAAAATTATCCATATGTCCCGTCAAATCAAAAATACTGAGAATACTCTGCACCAGACCTTCAAACAGGCTGGATTTCACCAGATAGACGATGATTACAGCGCCCTCTGCCAGGACAGCTATAATAGCAGTCACCAGGCTGTTTCTGATCAGCGTGTGAACCCACAGGCACAGCGCCAGGACAACCAGGAGCATGACGATAAAAGAGGCAGACGCCGTCTGAGAAAAAAATCCCGAAACTCCCTCAATTACATTACTGAGGAAAAGTATCACAAAGCAGACCACCGCCGCAATGATCTGATTTTCCGTCAGAGAAGACGCGAAAACTCCAATGGCAATCTGCGCGCTTCCAAGTAAAAAAAATCCCAGGATCGCCGTATAGGCCATCGGCATGGAAACTGTTCCAAACCGTGACATAAGGAGAGGGCAGACACACATAACTGCCAGGGGAATCAGGAAAATGGATTCCAGCGCCAGATATTTTCCCCCTACCATCTGATGGATTTTAAGCGGGGAGGTTAAAAGTAGCTGATCCGTTTTCTGACGCCGTTCTTCTGCAATTACTCTCATGGTCAAAATCGGTACCCCTATGAGCATGACGAACAAAACGTACTGCATCGTATAACCGATTTCAGGATAAGCACTGTCGATATTCACATACGAGAAATAAATTCCATAGACCAGCAGTATGAAAAAGATAAAAACATATCCGATCATTGACGTCAGATATCCTTTTACCTCCTTTTTATAAATTGCTTTCATCTCTGTCCTCCCCTCCTTCATCTGATGCAGCAGAAATTTCTGATTCTACAGCCTGGTGATCATCCTCAGTCAACTCCAGGAATACATCTTCCAATGAGAGTGAGGTAGACTGCATCTTCAATATCGGACACTGGATATCCGCCATTTTATAGAATATTTTCTCCCTGATATCAACCTCTGTACAGGTTTTTATGATGATATCCACACAATCCTTCTCGTCAGAATTCTTATACTTCACATCTTCAATGCCAGGAATCATCCCAACCGCTGAAACTACAGTTCCCATTTGACCCTTTACCGTTAATTCAAGAGTATTAGATCCAACCGCAATTCTGCTCAGATTATCCGGGGTATCACTGGCAACAAGCTTTCCATGATTAATAATCATCACATAGTCGCAGACCGCGCTCACCTCCGAAAGGATATGTGAACTGAGAATCACCGTATGCTTTTCCCCCAGATTCCGGATCATCTCCCGAATTTCAATAATCTGTTTTGGGTCCAGCCCCACAGTTGGTTCGTCCAAAATAATAATTTCGGGATCTCCCAGCACAGCCTGCGCCAGTCCCACGCGCTGACGATAGCCTTTGGAAAGATTCTTAATCAGACGGTTTTCCATATCGGTAATTTTTACCATTTCCATAATCTTGTCAATTTGCTCATTCTTCTGATCCTTTGGAATTTTCTTCAGTTCAGCCGCAAAAGCCAGATATTCCCTCACCGTCATATCAAAATAAAGAGGAGGCATCTCCGGCAAATATCCAATACACTGTTTAGCTTCCTCCGGCTCCTCCACAATATCATGGCCGTCAATCAGGACTTCTCCCTCATTAAATCCAAGATATCCGGTAATAATATTCATAGTCGTAGATTTTCCCGCACCGTTAGGCCCCAGAAATCCGTATATCTGCCCTTCCTCCACGGTAAAGCTCAGGTGATCGACCGCTACGTGATCCCCATAGCGCTTTACGAGGTTTTTCACTTCTATCAAATCTTTCTACCTCCTTTTATTAAAATCTTCCTCGGCGGAGCTGAAAAACAGCCCATTGATTTAACTATTTTATTATGGAAATGTGATCTTTAACTGGAAATTATGTGAAAAAAATGTGAAGCTTGTTTTTCTTTAGTTTCTCTTATATAATGACATCAGGAGTATTTTTACAGGGGGTTTTTATGAAAGATCATACGTACCGTCTGATCAGGACGGCTGAAGTCCTGCTCTTTTTTTGTATCTGTTTTGTCACGGCGGCAACCCTGAAGGTTGAGCATGCGCCGGATGAGGCCATGCGATATGTAATTCCTCAATTTATTGAAAAATATCATCATCTTCCCACAGGTCTGGAACCGGAGTTGATTCACCCTGCATGGGGGTTTTCATATGCTGTTTATCCTTATCTGACTTCTATAATCAGCGCTTTTTTCATGCAGATCGCTTCCTTTTTTTCAGGCGGCACGGCGTCTTTGTTGTTAGCGGCCAGACTGGTCAGCGTCCTTTCCGGAACCGCTTCTCTTTTTCTGTTCTTTAAAATAGGGGAATTGCTTTTTGATAATAAGAAATCTGTCGTCATGCTGGCTACTTTCTGCGGATTTTTGCCTCAGTTTCTCTTTCTCAGCAGTTACCAGAATAATGATTCATTTGCTGTATTCACAGTCGCTCTGATCATTTATTTCTGGTTGAAGGGGCTGAAAAACCGGTGGCGCCTGTCCACATGTATCGGGCTGGGGATCAGCTGTGGCCTCTGCGCATTATCATATTATAATGCCTATGTATTTTTACTCACTACGATATTACTATTTTTTATGAGCCTGCTTATCTATAAAGAAAAGCTGGCAAAGATTTTAAAAAAAGCACTTCTGGTATTTGCGGCGGCTTTTCTGGTCGGAGGCTGGTTTTTCATCCGCAATGCAGTTCTTCATGACGGCGATTTTCTGGGAATGCGGACCATACAAGAATCAGCAGAAGAACATGCCCAGGAAGACTTCAAGCCTTCATTAAAACAAACGCCTGCAAGCCAGGGACTCTCCTTTGCTGACACTTTTATCCATGTTTATCCGGGACATCAGGCGAACTGGATTTTTTCCACTGTGTGCAGCTTTATCGGCTCTTTTTCCTATATGACAGTGCGCTTAAGCTATCTGCTTTATGGCCTGTATGTGGCTCTTTTTGCCATTGGCTTTCTGTTATTTTTCTTCCTGGCCCTTCGCAGAAGCTGGTGGAAGGATAAGATACGCCGTCTGCTGTTCCTTACATTAACACTCAGTATATTAATTACGTTGGTTCTTGTCATGTTCAACACGTACTATTCCGATTACCAGGCACAGGGTCGTTATCTCATGCCCGCATTGATACCCCTGATGATCCTGATTACCGACGGGTATGGAACGGCTCTGCCGACGGCCGCCCATGCAAAAACAGCACTCCGGAACAGAAGAACGATTCTCTTTGCCGTGATACTCGTCTTGTATATGCTGTTATTTTTCATAAGCTATTTTAAATATCTGGTTCCGGGATGTCTTGACTTTCAGACCTAAAAAAATGGACCAATATAACCTCTAAGTTAATAATATATTATATATGGGACGTGATTATGCCTTATTGGGCACAAAACGTCCCATTTTTTTTATTTCCTGTGATATTTTCTGCCTCAGATTCGTTTTATAAATGAAAAGCTTTACAAAGGAGGTTATTTATGAGTCAGATCCCAGATGTTCAGCATATGATAGAAGAATCTATTGTTATTCCCGTTCATCCTAGCGCCGCTTTGTCACGGGACTTCACGGGCATGAGAAACCTATTTCATTCAATACGCCTTTACATAGTGAATTATACGATGCGGTAATGAGATTGCCTTCAAAATACCGGATAGGTATAGATTTTTCAGAAACTGTAACTGCAGATCAAGATGGAACTATTATTTCATGAAAGAGGCTCCTTCGTAGGAAGCCCGGCCTTCCTGGGATATTTTTTCGGTGTGGGGCGCTCCTTTGTCAGAATTGCAAAGGAGCGTTCTGCATCTGTATCCGGCAGACGGAAACAGACAGTTTTCTCGCAGCTCCCTCCCAGAAGGTATACTGCTTTCTTAGCCTGAACCAATTCTTCTTCTATTTTCCCTGATTTGTAAGATATGAATTTGCCTCCGCCCTTAACAAATGGCAGGCAATATTCCGAAAGGGAAGAGAGATTCGCAACCGCCCGGGATACACATAATTCAAATTGTTCTCTATATTCCGGCTGTTTTCCATAATCCTCCGCCCTTCCATGAAGAGCGCGTATTCCTCCCAGCTTCAGGGACTGAATGACTTCATTTAGAAATTTTACTCTTTTATTGAGTGAGTCCAGAAGCGTGACTTCTATCCATGGAAAAGCAATTTTCAGCGGTATTCCGGGAAATCCCGCTCCCGTCCCCACATCCAAAAGGGTCTTTACTTTCTTCATGTCCTGGGCTTTCACGATCGACAAGCTGTCCAGAAAATGCTTTGTAACCACTTCCTGGAATTCTGTAATCGCCGTAAGATTCATAAAAGAATTCCACTCTGTCAGCAATTCATAATATGTTAAAAACTGTCCGGTCTGTTCTTCAGTCAGATGAATCTCCAGCTCATCCAATCCTTTTTTTAAAGAGGTTAAATCATATGTTTCTGTCATAAAAGTATTTACCTCCCTCCAAGATAGACAAGAAGCACGGAAATGTCTGCCGGAGAAACGCCGGAGATCCGGGACGCCTGTCCGATGTTCATCGGGCGGTAGGTATTCAGCTTTTGCTTCGCCTCAATCCTCAGGCTTCCTACCTGATCGTAATCAATATGCTCCGGTATTTTCTTCGCTTCCATTTTCTTGAACTGATCCACCTGCTTCAACTGTCTTTTGATATATCCGTCGTACTTGATATTAATGCTGACCTGCTCCTGAACATCCCGCGGCAGATCAGGGCGGCCGGGATCAACAGCCGACAGACTCTGATAGTCCAGCTCCGGCCGTCTGATCAGCTCAGCCAGTGAACTTCCGCTGTTTAAAAGCGTAGAATTCTTTTCCTGCAGAAGCTTCTGCACATCTTCCGACATTCCCACATAGGTGTGCTCCACCCGGTCTATTTCTTCCCGGATCAGCTTTTCCTTTAAAAGCACAGCCTGATACTGTTCTTCACTGACCAGCCCCACCTGATAGCCATACTTTCTCAGCCTCATGTCCGCATTGTCCTGCCGCAGCAGCAGGCGGTATTCCGCCCGGCTTGTCATCATGCGGTAAGGTTCATGGGTTTCCTTTGTGACCAGATCATCGATCAGCACTCCAATATATGCTTCTGAACGGTCTAAAACCAAAAAATCTCTTCCCAATACCTCCATGGAAGCATTGATACCCGCAATCAGCCCCTGGGCGGCAGCCTCTTCATAGCCGGAGCTTCCGTTAAACTGTCCGCCGGAAAACAGACCTTTAATCTTCTTGAATTCCAGTGTGGCGGATAGCTGGACCGGATTGATACAGTCATATTCAATGGCATAGGCGTTCCTGACAATTTTTACGTTCTCCAGCCCCTCCACCGTGTGATACATGGCATCCTGAACGTCCTCGGGCATAGAGCTGGACATTCCTCCCACATACATCTCATTGGTATAAAGTCCCTCCGGCTCTAAAAATACCTGATGTCTTTTTTTATCGGAGAATTTCACCACTTTATCTTCAATGGACGGACAATACCTGGGACCTGTCCCATGAATTATTCCTGAATAGAGAGGTGAACGGTCCAGGTTTTCCCGGATGATCTCATGGGTTTTCTCATTCGTATAGGTGAGCCAGCAGGATACCTGATCAATCTGTACTTCCTCCGGATCTGTAGAAAATGAAAAGGGAATCACTCTTTCATCACCCTTCTGTTCTTCCATTTTACCGAAATCAATCGTCCTCTTATCCACTCTGGCAGGAGTTCCCGTCTTAAAACGAAACATCTCTATACCGTTCGCTTTCAGAGAATCCGTCAGATGGGTGGCCGCCTGAAGCCCATTTGGCCCTGTATGATTGCTGACCTCGCCAAAAATACAGCGGGCATTCAGATATACGCCCGTACAGAGTACCACAGCCTTACAGTTATAGGAAGCACCTGACAGGGTTTTAACGCCCTTGCAGACTCCGTTTTCCACTATCAGCTCTGTCACTTCCGCCTGTTTTACCGTCAGGTGTTCTGTATTCTCGAGAATTCTTCTCATGCTGCGGCTATATTCACTTTTATCCGCCTGTGCTCTGAGAGAATGGACTGCCGGGCCTTTTGATTTATTCAGCATCTTTGACTGAATAAATGTCCGGTCAATATTTTTTCCCATCTCTCCTCCCAGAGCATCAATTTCTCTGACCAGATGCCCTTTTGAGGTTCCTCCGATATTAGGATTGCAGGGCATCAGCGCAATACTATCCACGCTAACTGTAAATACAATTGTAGAAAGCCCCAGCCTGGCTGCCGCCAAAGCAGCCTCACATCCGGCGTGGCCCGCCCCTATCACTGCAATATCATAATATTCTTCAATCACTGGCATATCATTCTCCTACTTTCCAGTACAAAACTTTGAAAATATTTCATTTACCAGATTCTCGCCGAGAGATTCTCCCAGAATACTTCCCAGAGCTTCATACGCCCCCATCAGATCAATTGAATAAAAATCCTCCGGCATCTGGTCCGCAATGCTGTTCTCCACAAATGTCAAACTTTCTAAAGCAGTTTCCAACGCCTTCTTATGACGGATATTTGTGATATAAATTTCATCATTAAAAGAAATATCTCCCTGAAAAAAAAGATTTTTTATCAATTCCTCCAGCCTGTCTATTCCTTCATTTTCCCTGGCAGATATGGATATAACAGGAAACTGTGTCACCTTTTCCAGCATTTCGGCTGTTACTGCCGGCTCCAGATCGTTCTTATTTAAAAGAACAATTGATTTTTTATTCCGGATTAAATCCAGGATCTGGCTGTCATTTTCATCCAACGGTATCGAACTATCCACCACATATAAAATCAGGTCTGCATCCGAAGCATGTTCTTTTGCACGCTCAATTCCAATCTGTTCCACTTTATTAGAAGCTTCCCTGATCCCCGCTGTATCCAGAATCCGAAGAGTAATTCCCTGAATATTTACGTTCTCTTCCAGTACATCTCTGGTTGTACCCGCTATCTCAGTCACAATCGCCTTTTCTTCACCTGCCAGCAGATTCAAAAGTGAAGATTTACCCGCATTAGGTTTTCCCAGTATCACTGTCTTAATCCCCTCCCGGATCATCTTCCCCTGGTCAAAGGTGGAAAGAAGCTTTTCAATTTTTTTCTTCTGTTCCCCGACTACCCGGTTCAGTGAATCTGCATATCCTTCCAGGCTGATATGCTCCGGATCATCCAGGGCAGATTCTATATGAGCGATTTCATAAATCAGCTTTTCCCGAATCTCCCGGATCATTCCGGTGACCGAACCCTTCAGCTGGCTCAGAGAGCTTTTCAAAGCATAATCATTCTTAGCTGAAATAACATCCATCACAGCTTCTGCCTGAGATAAATCCAGCCGCCCGTTTAAAAATGCCCGCTTTGTAAATTCTCCTGGTTCTGCCGGACGCGCCCCGCTCCTGAGAACAGCCTCCAACACTTTTCTCATGGCCAGAACGCCCCCATGGCAGTCTATTTCCACTGTGTCCTCCCCTGTATAAGAGTGAGGAGCCTTCATCAGCATTACCAGAACTTCATCCACAAGCTGACCCTGATCCATTATAAAACCATAATGAATCGTATTGGCCTTCTGATCTGCCAGCTTCTTGTCTGCTTTACCTCTGTAAACCCTGTCAGCCACTGAAAAAGCATCCTTTCCACTGATACGGACAATACCGATTCCGGAAGGCGTCATCGCCGTGGCTGCAGCGGCAATTGTATCCTCATAAAAATCAGCCATACAATCTCCTTTTATGATCTCGCAATCAAAAAGCCAGAAGAGAGCGCTGCCCCCTCCCTTCTGGCTTTTTATCATCTTTTTAATGCGATTACCACATGGCGATAAGGTTCATTCCCTTCGCTGTAGGTCTCTACATATTTGTTCCCCTGAAGCGCCGAATGTATAATTCTTCTCTCATAGGGATTCATCGGTTCCAGTGAAACCGGCTTTCTCGTTCTCCGGACCTTATAGGCAATATTCTTCGCCAGATTCTCTAATGTCTCTTTTCTTCTCTTCCTGTAGTCTTCCGTGTCCAGCTTGACACGGACATATTCCTTCTGGTCTTTATTTACCACCAGGCTCACAAGATACTGAAGAGAATCCAGGGTTTGTCCCCTTTTTCCTATCAAAATCCCCATATCAGCTCCGGAAAAATCAATATCCAGGCTTCCTGTCTCCCTATGATATTCCATAGTGATATCCACCGGAAGTTCCATGGCTTTAAATACACCATCCAGAAATTTGGATGCGGAAGCTTTCATCGTAACAATCTCTTCCGCTGTCTTTTCTGGAATTACCTCTTCCTTTACAGAAACCGGATCTCTCCTGGAGGTCTCTTTTTTAGGAACTTCTTTTTTTACATTTTCTTTTTTTACAAAATCCTTCTTGGGAGCTTCCTTTTTAACTGGTTTAGCTTTTTCCTTAATTTCCGGATCTCCCGCAGGTTCCTTCACGGTTTCTTTTACCGGCTCTTTCACCGGTTCATCAATCTTTACTTCAACCGCTTCTTCTTTCTTACGAACCTTTATAACGGCAGGCTTGCTTCCGAATCCCAAAAAGCCAGAGCTGCCTTCACTGATTACCTGGATGTCCAGTCTGTCACTGGAGATTTCCAGCTCGATACAGGCTTTTGTAATCGCCTCATCCACTGTTTTTGCAGATACTTCTATGAAATCCATATACATGCCCCCCTATTTCTTTTTCTTATTATTTTTCTCATCGAACTGCCGTACCATATTTGCTTTTGCGGTAATACTGTCAGGTCTGGCATTGGTGGCATTCTTATAATACTCTGTTGAATCATTCGTATTATTCCTGGAACCCCTGTTAGGCTCCTGAATATTTCTAACATTCACCCGGGCCTGCTGTGTGATTTTCTTCTCCGGAAGGCCCTTCTTCGCCCGTTTCTTGGCCTGCTTCTCCTGGCTCTTCTTTACCAGTTCTTCCGCATCCATTCCGGCTATTTTCCGGTTAATCACAACCTGCTGGATACATCGGATTACAGCTCCGGCGATCCAGTATATACCAATACCCATGGAAAACGTCACGCACATGAAAGCTGAAAAAATGGGCATGATAGTATTCATCATCTTCATGGAACCCTGCATGCTGTCCTGCTGGGGATTGCCTGTAGTCTGCTGAGGCATCAGCTTATAATTTAACCACTGAGTAAACCATGCCAGCACAGGCACCAATACGGCAACAATTACCAGAATCCATGTTCCTGCCTCTATACCGTTCTTAATAACATCCCATGGAGACTCAGAAATATTGATTCCGGCAAACATATTTACCTGCCGGCTTTGCGCCGCCGTCTGTTCAATTGTGGTTTTCAGGCTGGAAAAACCGTTAATGTCTGCCAGTTTTTCCCACTGGGCCGGTTTCAGCAGATAGAGAAAATCTGTAATTCCCTTCTGCAAGGCTTCTCCGGTACCGGAAAGCTGTGCGGCGATCTTATTATCTGTCGCGAATTGAGTCAGGCTTTCCAGAAAATTCGCCTGTGAAAGCTTAACCGCTAATCCGCTGAACATTTCCCCGACCTTCGTTACATATCCGGGAATATGGTAAATAACCTGATACAAGGCAAACAGAAGAGGCATCTGTATCAGAAGAGGCAGGCAGCTTCCCGTAGGAGATACTCCGTATTTCTGATAGATCGCCATAGTCTCTTCCTGCATTTTCATCTGAGACGCCTGATCCCTTTTACCCTGGTACTTCTTCTGTACCTTCTGCATTTCAGGCTGTACGACGCTCATCATCTTGGACATCTTCTGCTGCTTCACCTGAAGCGGAGTCATCAGCATATATACAATAATTGTATAAAAAATGATCGCAAGGCCGATATTTGGTATGCCGATAGCGTCCAGAACAATATATATTCCGTTCATAATCCAGCCCAAGAGCTGCGCGATCCAGCCGATGATCGGCATGGTTGATTTACTAAGTAGAATTTCCAAATTATTTTCCTCCTCGGACAAACAATAATTGTTTACGGCACTGGGTCGTAACCTCCTTTGGAAAACGGGTTACATCGCAGAATTCTCCAGGCTGCCAATAAACCTCCCTTAAGGGCACCGTATTTTTCAATGGCCTCCAGGCCATACTGAGAACAAGTCGGTATATAAGGACACTTGACGTTCTTCAACGGTGACAGATACTTTTGATAAAAACGAATCATTTTAATTAATACTGTTTTCATCTCTATTCTTTTTCTCCACAATCTGATGCAGCTTTCCCAGATGATAAATTGCACGTTCGATCTCATAGTACGTACAGTCCTTACCATTTACCCTCACGATAATCACCACATCATAGCCAATATGAAATAATTCTTCCTGCAGACGGTATCCTTCTCTGATCAACCTCGCCAGATGATGGCGAACCACACTGTTTCCGACTTTTTTGCTGACGGATATTCCGATTCTATTCTTTTCCAGATGGTTTTCCTTCACATACATAACCAGATATTTGTTCGCATACGATGTTCCCTGCTTATAAACCAGCTGAAAGTCTTTGTTTTTTTTCAAACTTTCCGAATATTTCATAAAATTTCCTTTTAAGAGAAGAAAAGACCACAGTGACTGCGGCCTTTGGTTTACTCAGTTTTATGCTGATAATTCTTTTCTTCCTTTTAATCTTCTGGCAGCTAAAACTTTTCTTCCACCCTTTGTACTCATTCTCGCTCTGAATCCATGAACTTTCGCTCTGGATCTCTTTTTCGGCTGAAATGTCATTTTCATAGATAAGGCACCTCCTTTTATTCACATACCATATTTATTATGGTAACTTTTTATTCTATGTATGCTGAGAAAACATCATTTCAATTATATTCATAAAATACAGGCAAGTCAAGCAAATTCTGGGGTTTTTTCTTTTTTTGTCTGTTCGTCAGTTTACGTAAGATTATCCACATTTTGTGAATAACTTGTGGATAACTTGTTATTAGCATGTGCATATCTTATAATTTGACAAATTTTTTATTGATTTTATGGGATGGGATAATGTGAATAAAATAAAAACTTATACACAATCTTTACAATAACGGTTATTTTATGGTACCCTCTTTTACCTTGAAGTCTATTCCAATTTTTTAAATTCTATTGATTAATCCCCCTTTTTATTATAAGATATAAAAGGATAATTAGGTTTCAAACCTACAAATATAGACGGTCGAGGTTTAAAATGGACATTATAAAAGAAAAATGGAACGAAATTCTGGAACGGGTCAAGGAAGAGCATGAATTAGGAGAAGTTTCTTATAAAACATGGATCAAACCTTTGACCGTACATAATATAGAAGACAATATAGTAACCATCCTGGTTCCTTCTGAGAGAGTCGGTCTGGAATACGTCAGTAAAAAGTATACTCTTCCTATTAAAGTAGCGATTGCTGAAATAACAGGACAAGACTGCGATATTGAATTCATTCTCCCTGAAGACGCAGAACGCATGAAAAATACGGAAAACACTTCCTCCGTCTCGGCCATAGCCGGTCTGAACCCTAAATATACATTCAGCACCTTCGTCGTAGGAAGTAATAACAAATTTGCGCATGCCGCTTCACTCGCTGTAGCAGAATCACCGGGAGAGATTTATAACCCTCTGTTTCTGTATGGGGGCGTGGGCCTTGGAAAAACTCATCTCATGCATTCCATCGCCCATTTTATCATCGAGCGTAAGCCTGGCATGAAGATTCTCTATGTGACCAGTGAAGAATTTACAAATGAAGTAATCGAAGCGATCCGTAATGGAAATAATTCCGCTCTGACCAAATTCAGAGACAAATACCGGAACATCGACGTACTTCTCATCGACGATGTTCAGTTTATTATAGGAAAGGAATCTACACAGGAAGAATTTTTCCATACATTCAACACGCTTCATTCAGCCAGAAAACAGATCATTCTTTCCTCCGACCGTCCTCCAAAAGACATGGATATTTTGGAAGAACGAATCCGTTCCCGGTTTGAATGGGGCTTAATGGCTGATATCCAAAGTCCTGACTTTGAAACCAGAATGGCCATTTTACGCAAAAAACAGGAGATGGATGGTTACGATGTGGGCAACGACGTGATTGAATACATCGCACAGAACGTAAAATCAAATATCCGTGAGCTGGAGGGCTCTTTAAATAAAGTAATCGCCCTTGCTAACCTTGAAAAACGTGAAATTAACCTGGAGCTGGCAGAAAAAGCCCTGATCGACATCATCTCTCCCAATGAGAAGAAGGTCATCACTCCTGATTACATCATCAATGTGGTGGCAGAACACTTTGATATCACATCAGACGACATCAAAGGAACAAAAAGGAGCAGTAAAATCGCCTATCCAAGGCAGATTGCCATGTATCTCTGCCGGGAAATGACTAATCATAACCTGCAGGCCATCGGGAAGTGCATGGGCGGCAAAGACCATACCACAATCATGTACGGAATTAAGAGGATTGAAGCAGAACTTGAATCCTCAGACAACGCTAAAAATACTGTCAACCTATTGAAGAAAAAGATCAATCCTTCCACCTGATTTTCCACAAAGTGGATGTGAAAAACGTGTGGACTTAATGTGGATATTTTTTAACCTGAAGTTATCTACATTTTATAAACATCCTTTAAGACCGTTTTCCACAGACTTGTTAAACCATTTTTTACTTGAATTTATCAAGTCTTTAGCGGTTATACACATATTCACACCTATGAAGACTACTACTACGGATTTATTATTCTTTTATTTATTTAAAGCACGTGTCCCCAGAAAGGAGTTATACACAATGAAACTGGTTTTCTCAAAATCCAATCTTTTAAAAAGTGTCAGCATTGTGATGAAAGCTGTCCCTTCCAGAACCACTATGCCAATTCTGGAATGCATACTGATTGATGCATCAACCAATGAAATTAAATTTACATCAAACGATATGGAACTGGGTATCGAGACGATTGCCGAAGGCACCGTATTGGAAAAGGGCGTTATAGCGCTGGATGCAAAAATCTTTTCTGAGATTGTACGAAGGCTTCCGGACAATGACGTCACCATTGAGACAGACAGTAATCTGGTGGCGACTATCACCTGTGAAAAAGCTAAGTTCAACATTCCGGGAAAATCAGGCGAGGACTTTGCTTACCTTCCCATGGTTGAAAGAAATGACTGTATCACCCTTTCTCAGTTTACTCTGAAGGAGATTATCCGTCAGACGATCTTTTCCATTGCGGCTAATGAGAATAATAAGCTGATGACAGGCGAATTGTTTGAGATTAAGAATAATATATTAAAGGTGGTGTCACTGGATGGGCACCGGATCGCGATCCGTAAGATAGAGCTTGCCGGGAATTATCCGGACCGGAAAGTTGTAGTCCCGGGCAAAACTCTGAATGAGATCAGCAAAATTTTGTCCGGGGAGGTGGATGACCAGGTATCTATATTCTTTTCAGAAAACCATATCATTTTTGAATTTGACCAGACAGTCGTCGTTTCACGTTTGATCGATGGAGAATATTTCCGGATCGATCAGATGCTTTCCAGCGATTACGAGACAAAGGTGAAAATAAATAAAAAAGAATTTCTGAATTGTATTGACCGCGCGACTCTTCTCGTAAAAGAAGGAGACAAAAAACCGATTATCATCAACATCGAAGACGGCATTATGGGATTGAGGATTGATTCTGCGATGGGTTCGATGAAAGAAGATATCGACATAGAAAAGTCCGGCAAGGATATCATGATAGGCTTTAATCCCAAATTCCTGATTGATGCTTTGAAGGTTATTGACGACGAAGAGGTTTCCATCTATCTGGTGAATCCGAAGGCGCCGTGTTTTATCAAGGATGATAATGAGAATTATATTTATCTGATTCTGCCTGTTAATATTAACACGTCCCGCTGATGCCTGAGAGGTTTATTCACTGTTACGATTGTTCCACTATGAAGTTTAGGAGACCAGAATATGGAAATAATTAAAATAAAAGACGATTTTATTAAGCTGGGCCAGGCGATGAAGCTGGCCGGCCTGGCAGATGAAGGGGCAGAAGCGAAATCTCTGATACAGGACGGCCTTGTGAAGGTGAACGGGGAGACGGACGCCAGACGGGGCAGGAAACTCTATGAGGGAGATATTTTTTCCTTTGATGGAAAAGACGTAAAAATCGTTAAGTGAAGCTATGTTTATAGAGTCTTTGGAATTAAAAAATTTCAGGAATTACAGCTCTCTGAGCCTTTCTTTTGACGAGGGAACAAATATTTTCTACGGTGACAACGCTCAGGGCAAGACGAATATTCTGGAAGCCATATATCTCTGTGGAACCACAAAGTCCCATAAAGGGAGTAAAGACAGAGAAATTATACAGTTTCAGGAAGACGAATCCCATATCCGTATGATTCTAAATAAAAACAATGTCAGGCACAAGATAGACATGCATCTGAAAAAAAATAAGGCTAAGGGTGTGGCGATCGACGGTTTGCCGATCAGAAAAGCTTCCGAACTTTTCGGCATTGTAAATCTGGTGTTTTTTTCTCCTGAGGATCTGAATATTATAAAAAATGGTCCTATGGAACGGCGGAAATTCATGGACAGTGAATTGTGTCAGTTGAATAAATTTTATCTGCTGCAGCTGATGAATTACAATAAAGTTGTCATTCAGAGAAATAAATTGTTAAAGGATCTTCCATTTACCGGTTCCTTGAAGGATACTCTGGACATCTGGGATGACCAGATGGTTTTTTACGGTACAAGCCTGATCGAAGAGCGAGAAAAATTTATACTTCAAATTAACAACATACTAAGGGAAATACATTTGAACCTGACAGGCGGTAAAGAAGAAATTCAGTTGATTTACGAACCAAATGTGAAAAAAGAGGATTTAAAAAAACAGCTTTTTCAGGGCAGGGACAGAGATCTTAAGTTCAAGCTTTCTTCTGTAGGGCCCCACAGGGATGATTTTTGTATCAGAGTGAATGGAATAGATATCCGCAGGTTCGGGTCTCAGGGACAACAGAGAAGTGCTGCCCTGTCATTGAAGCTGTCGGAAATTTATCTTGTTAAAAATATTATCAAGGATAAGCCGGTGCTTCTTCTGGACGATGTGTTATCAGAATTAGACAGCAGCCGTCAGAATTATCTTTTGAAGAGCATTGACCGTATTCAGACATTTATAACCTGTACAGGTATGGATGAATTTATACATAATCAATTTACAGTTAATAAAGTTTTTGAAATAGTAAATGGAACAGTTCAGAATCAGTAACATACTGTCCGAAAATCAGGAGGAAATTTATGAATACAGAAGGAACTGAAACAAATCAGGAATATGGAGCCGACCAGATCCAGATATTAGAAGGTCTGGAAGCTGTGAGGAAACGTCCCGGTATGTATATCGGAAGCACCTCAAGCCGCGGTCTTCATCATCTTGTATATGAGATTGTGGACAACGCGGTGGATGAAGCGCTGGCGGGACACTGTAATAATGTGGATGTTTCCATTAATCCGGATAATTCAATTACTGTTATTGATGATGGGCGTGGAATTCCAGTGGGAATTAACCATAAGGCAGGCATACCTGCGGTTGAAGTCGTATTTACGATACTTCATGCGGGAGGTAAATTTGGCGGCGGAGGATATAAAGTTTCCGGCGGCCTTCATGGAGTGGGGGCTTCTGTCGTAAATGCCCTTTCCAGCTGGCTGGAGGTTACGATTTATCATGAAGGTAAGGTTTACCGGCAGAGATATGAACGGGGAAAAACGATCTATAAGTTAAAGGTGATCGGCACGTGCGATCCCGATAAGACAGGGACAATGGTCACATTTTTGCCGGATGATACAATATTTGAAGAAACAGTCTTTGATTTTGATATTCTTCAGACCAGGATCAGAGAGACAGCTTTTCTGACTAAAGGGCTGAGGATCGTTCTGAAAGATTTAAGAGGCGAGGAAAAGATTGAAAAGGTATATCATTATGAGGGAGGAATCAAGGAATTCGTGGAATACCTGAACAGAAGCAAGACGCCTCTGTATCCTGATATCATTTATTGTGAAGGAGAGCAGAACGGTGTGCTGGTAGAAGTAGCTATCCAGCACAATGATTCGTTTACGGAGAATACTTATGGATTCGTGAACAATATCAATACCCCGGAAGGCGGCACTCATATTGTGGGATTCCGGAATGCTATAACAAAGACATTTAATGACTATGGAAGAAAGAATAAGATCTTAAAAGACAGTGAGCCTAACCTGAGCGGTGAAGATATCCGGGAAGGACTGACTGCTATTGTCAGTGTAAAAATTGAAGATCCCCAGTTTGAGGGACAGACAAAACAGAAACTGGGCAACAGTGAAGCCAGAGGCGCTGTGGACAATATACTGAGCAGCCAGCTGGAGATATTTTTGGAACAGAATCCGTCTGTGGCAAAAATAATTATTGAAAAATCTGTTTTGTCTCAGCGTGCCAGGGAAGCGGCCAGGAAGGCCAGAGATCTGACCAGAAGGAAATCTGCATTAGATGGGATGTCTCTGCCTGGAAAACTGGCAGATTGTACAGATAAAGACCCAAAAAATTGTGAAATTTATATAGTTGAGGGAGATTCCGCCGGCGGTTCGGCAAAATCTGCCAGGAGCCGGGCGACTCAGGCAATCCTTCCTCTGAGAGGTAAAATCTTAAACGTTGAAAAAGCCAGGCTGGACAGAATCTATGGAAATGCAGAGATAAAGGCTATGATTACCGCATTTGGTACAGGTATTCATGATGATTTTGATATCAGTAAGCTCCGCTATGATAAAATTATTATAATGACGGATGCCGACGTGGATGGAGCGCATATCGCAACATTAATGCTCACGTTCCTCTATAGGTTTATGCCGGAACTGATCAAGCAAGGGCATGTATACCTGGCAAAGCCGCCTCTCTTCAAGGTAGAAAAGAACAAAAAAATATGGTATGCCTACAATGATGATGAGTTGGATAAAATCCTGGCGGAAATAGGCCGCGACGGCAGCAATAAAATACAGCGTTATAAAGGTCTGGGAGAGATGGACGCAGAGCAGCTGTGGGAAACCACAATGGACCCTGCCAGAAGGATATTGCTTCGTGTCATGATGGATGAAGAAGCTTCTTCAGAGGTGGATCTGACCTTTACGACTCTGATGGGAGATAAGGTTGAACCGAGAAGAGAATTTATAGAAGCCCGTGCAAAAGATGTGAAGAATCTGGACATCTAATTCGAGATGAAAGGTGAAAACAAAAATGGAAGATAATATTTTTGACAAAATTCAGGATGTAGACCTAAAGAAGAAGATGGAAGATTCTTATATTGACTATGCCATGAGTGTAATCGCTTCCCGCGCCCTGCCTGATATCCGGGATGGCCTGAAGCCGGTGCAGAGGAGAATCCTCTTCTCAATGATTGAACTAAATAACGGTCCCGACAAGCCCCACAGAAAATGTGCGCGTATTGTCGGTGATACGATGGGTAAATATCATCCCCATGGAGACAGTTCAATCTATGGGGCTTTGGTTAATATGGCCCAGGATTGGTCTACCCGTTATCCGCTGGTGGATGGACACGGCAATTTCGGTTCAGTGGATGGGGACGGTGCTGCCGCTATGAGGTATACAGAAGCGCGTCTAAGTAAGATTTCCATGGAAATGCTGGCTGATATCAATAAAGACACAGTAGATTTTATACCAAACTTTGATGATACGGAAAAAGAACCTACTGTTCTTCCTGCCAGATATCCGAACCTTCTGGTAAATGGGACTTCAGGTATCGCCGTGGGCATGGCTACCAATATTCCTCCCCACAATCTGAAGGAAGTAATTGGGGCGGTGGTTAAAATCATTGATAATATCATAGATTTTGACAGTGAAACCACCATGGAAGAGGTTCTGAAAATAGTAAAAGGGCCTGATTTTCCCACAGGAGCAGAAATTCTAGGAACACGGGGCATTGAAGAAGCTTACCGCACAGGCCGGGGAAAGATACGTGTCCGGGCGGTCACCAATATAGAGACTCTTGCCAACGGAAAAAGCCAGATTATTGTGACAGAGCTTCCTTATCTCGTGAACAAGGCCAGGCTCATTGAAAAGATGGCGGAGCTGGTGAGAGAGAAGAAAATTGATGGAATTACGGCTATCAGCGATCATTCCAACAGAGAGGGAATGAGAATCTGTATTGAACTTCGCAGGGATGCCAATGCCAACGTGGTTTTAAACCGCCTCTATAAGCATACGCAGCTTCAGGATACGTTCGGCGTTATCATGCTGGCTTTGGTCAATAATGAACCGAAGGTTTTGAATCTTCTGGATATGCTGAAATTTTACCTGACTCATCAGGAGGATGTAGTAACCAGAAGGACGAAATATGATCTGAACAAAGCGGAAGAACGGGCACATATCTTAAGCGGACTGCTGAAAGCTTTAGATTACATTGATCAGATTATTAAGATCATCCGTGCGTCTGCCAATGCCCAGGAAGCAAAGGATAATTTAATCCGGGAATTTGATTTTTCAGAAGTACAGGCCCAGGCCATTGTAGATATGCGTCTGCGGGCTCTGACAGGTCTGGAACGTGCGAAGCTGGAAAATGAGTTCCAGGAGCTTGAAATTAAAATCCGGGAATATAAAGCAATCTTATCTGACCGGAAGCTGCTTCTCAGGGTGATACGGACAGAAATTCTGGCAATTTCTGAGAAGTATGGCGACGACAGAAGAACCTCTATTGGTTTTGATGCTTATGATATTTCCATGGAGGACCTGATTCCCAGAGAGAATATGGTGATTACCATGACTAAGCTGGGATATATCAAGCGGATGACGGTAGATAACTTCCGGAGCCAGAACAGAGGCGGTAAGGGAATCAAGGGAATGCAGACCATTGACGATGATTATATCGAAGAGCTGTTGATGACCACCACTCATCATTACCTGATGTTTTTCACCAGTACAGGCAAAGTATATAGGATGAAGGCGTATGAAATACCAGAAGCAAGCCGTACCGCCAGGGGAACTGCGATTATTAACCTGCTGCAGCTGCAGCCGGGCGAAAAGATCACAGCCGTCATCCCAATTGACCAGTATAAGAAGGATCATTATCTTTTCATGGCTACTAAAAAAGGCCTTGTGAAGAAAACCCCGATTACGGATTATGAAAACGTCCGCAAGACAGG